>JAJZVW010000012.1 GCA_021847015.1 Pseudomonadota bacterium
GAGGGATCTTTCCGGCACTTTCGCGTGAAAGATCCCTCAGTCGCTCCGCTCCCTCGGGATGACAACATGCCCTGATGCCGCATAATGAGAACCGCTGGTTCCGCCGCAGTGCGCTTGCTTTCGCCGCCGGGGGTTAATATATAATCCATCTCTTCCCCAATCCGGTTGCCGATAAAGGATTATCAATGGCGCGCGTCACCGTCGAAGACTGCATCCTCAGGGTCCCCAATCGTTTCGAGCTGGTGCTGACGGCGGCTCAGCGCGCCCGCGACATCTCGTCGGGCGGCCGCCTCACCGTCGATCGCGACAACGACAAGAATCCGGTCGTGGCGCTGCGCGAGATCGCCGAAAGCACCGTCCCGCTCGAAGCCTTGCAGAACGCCCTGGTGCAGGGGCTGCAAAAGCATGTGGAGGTCGACGAGCCCGAGGAGGACGAGATGGAGGCGTTCATGCCCGAACGCGATCTCGGCTTCGAGGCCATCGCCACCGAGGAGGAAGCGGCCGAGGACGGCCTGTCGGTGAGCGAAGAGGGGGTCGATTTCGACGTCGAGGGCGGCGACTTCCCGAATATCGAAGGCGAGGGTTGACCACGACGGGGCGGCCCATGGCGAACGCGCCACGCGGCCCGGCCGCCCCATTTCCCGCCTCCCGGCCGTGCCGCCGCGGGAGGAACGAATGCGCATGATGCGGCAGTTCGAACTGGTCGAAAGGGTCAAGGCTTACGACCCTTTGGCGGATGAGGACGCCATCAACCGCGCCTACGTCTTCGCCATGAAGATGCACGGGTCGCAGAAGCGGGCCTCCGGCGACCCCTATTTCTCCCATCCGATCGAGGTCGCCGGCTTCCTCACCAAGTACCGCCTCGACTGCGCCTCGATCATCACCGCGCTGCTGCACGACACCATCGAGGATACGCCGGCCACCCTGGCCGACATCGAACGCCTGTTCGGGGCGGAGATCGCCCGGCTGGTGGACGGCGTCACCAAGCTCAACCGCATCGAACTGCAATCCGATCACGCCAAGCAGGCCGAGAACCTGCGCAAGCTGGTCCTGGCCATGAGCGAGGACATCCGCGTCCTGCTCGTCAAGCTGGCCGACCGCGTGCACAACATGCGCACGCTCCATTACATCCAGAATCCCGACAAGCGCCGGCGCATCGCGCTGGAGACGATGGAGATCTACGCGCCGCTGGCCGAGCGCATCGGCATGCAGGAAATCAAGATGGAGCTGGAGGACCTCGCGTTCGCCGAACTCCATCCCGAGGCGCGGGCGTCGCTGATCGCCCGGCTGAAATTCCTGCGCGAGCACGGCGGCGACCTGATCGGCCGCATCCTGGAGGAATTGCGCAAGACCCTGGCGGATGCGGGATTGGAGGCATCGGTCTCGGGCCGGGAGAAGACCCCCTACAGCATCTGGCTCAAGATGCAGAAGAAGAACGTCGGGTTCGAGCAGCTCTCCGACATCATGGCGTTCCGGGTGGTGGTGGACGGCGTCGAGGATTGCTACCGGGCGCTGGGCACCATCCATTCCAAGTATCCGATGGTCCCCAACCGCTTCAAGGACTACATCTCCACCCCCAAGCCCAACGGCTACCGCAGCCTGCACACCGGCGTGTTCGGCCCCGAGCGGCACCGCATCGAAGTGCAGATCCGCACGCGGGAGATGCACGAGGTGGCGGAACTGGGCGTGGCGGCCCACTGGAAGTACAAATCCGGCGACAGCGGCCAATTCACCGACGGAAGGCAGTACCGCTGGCTGCGGGAGCTGCTCGACATCCTGGAGCACGCCTCCAACCCGGAGGAGTTCCTGGAGCACACCAAACTGGAGATGTTCCAGGACCAGGTGTTCTGCTTCACCCCCAAGGGCGACCTGATCTCCCTGCCGCGCGGCGCCACGCCCGTGGATTTCGCTTATGCGGTCCATTCCGTGGTGGGCGACACCTGCGTCGGCGCCAAGGTCAACGGCCGGATCATGCCGCTTAGGACCCGGCTGGAGAACGGCGACCAGGTGGAGATCGTCACCTCCAAGGCGCAGACGCCCAATCCCACCTGGGAGCGCTTCGTCGTCACCGGCAAGGCGCGCGCCCGCATCCGCCGCTTCGTCCGCACCCAGCAGCGGGCGCAATACGTCGATCTCGGCCGCGCCATCCTGGTGCGCGCCTTCCGCGCCGAAGGCTACGACTTCGCCGAGAAGGCCCTGGAGGGCGTGCTCAAGATCTTCAAGGCCGCGTCCGCCGACGATCTCGTGGCCATGGTGGGCGAGGGGACGCTGACGGCGCGCGAGGTGGTGTCCACGGTCTTCCCCGAACTGAAGACCCGCCAGCAGCGCGCCGACAACGTCGTCCCCATGGGGCGCAAGGGCAGGGGGGCGGCCGAGAGGAAGGACCGCTCCAACGCGGTGCCGATCAAGGGGCTGATCCCCGGCATGGCGCTGCATTTCGCCGGCTGCTGCCATCCTTTGCCCGGCGACCGCATCGTCGGCATCGTCACCACCGGCAAGGGCGTGACGATCCACACCATCGACTGCGAGAACCTGGAGCAATACGCCGATACGCCGGAGCGCTGGCTGGACCTCTCGTGGGGCGAATCCGACGGTCAGGCCCACATGGGGCGGATCGACGTGGTGGTCGCCAACGAGCCCGGCACCCTGGGCTCGGTGACCACGGTCATCGCCAAGAACATGGGCAACATCACCAACCTCAAGATCACCAACCGCACCGTCGAGTTCTTCGAACTGATCATCGACATCGAGGTGCGGGACGTGAAGCACCTCACCAACATCATCGCCGCGCTGCGCGCCACGCCGTCGATCAATTCGGTCGAGCGCGCGCGGAATTAGCCGGGAATGGTCTTCACCATGCGCTTTATTACGTGTCATCCCGACCGAGCGGAGCGACCGAGGGATCTTTCACGTGACGTGCCTGAAAGATTCCTCGCCTTCGGCTCGGAATGACAACGAGGAATACGACATGAGCCCAGCACTGAACAGCCCTGGGGATGACATCCAGCGGTTCTCTTTATGCGGCATCAGGGCATGTTGTCATCCCGAGGGAGCGGAGCGACCAAGGGATCTTTCACGCGAAAATGCCCGAAAGATCCCTCGCCTGAGGCTCGGGATGACAGCGAAAAATGCATAATGAGAACCGCTGGATGACATCGCAAGCGAGGCCCAGTTAGACGACCAGGAGCCGTTGCCATGACCCGTCCTCTTCGCCTTGGGGTGAACATCGACCACGTCGCCACCATCCGCAACGCGCGCGGCGGCAGCCATCCCGACCCGGTGCGGGCCGCCCATGTGGCGGCGGTCGCCGGCGCGGACGGGATCACCGCGCATCTCCGCGAGGACCGGCGCCATATCTCGGACCGCGACATCGAGCGTCTGATGGACGAGATTCGCCTGCCCCTCAATCTGGAGATGGCGGCTACGGGCGAGATGCTGGCGGTGGCGCTGCGCCATCGGCCGCATGCCGCCTGCATCGTGCCCGAGCGGCGCGAGGAGCGGACCACCGAAGGGGGGCTCGACGTCGCCGGCCACCCTGACCATCTGCGGCCCATCATCGGGCGCCTGGCCGAGGCCGGGGTGCGCGTGTCCCTGTTCGTCGAGCCCGATCCCCGGCAGCTCGATGCGGCCAAGGCGGTCGGAGCGCCGGTGGTGGAACTGCACACGGGGGCCTATTGCGACGCCGAGGGCGAGGCGCGCGACCGCGAGTTCGCCCGTATCGTCGCCGCCGCCGCCCATGCCGAGGCGCTGGGGCTGGAATGCCACGCCGGCCACGGCCTGACCTATGACACCGTGGCTCCGGTCGCTGCCATTCCCACCATCGTCGAACTCAATATCGGCCATTTCCTGGTGGGCGAGGCCATCTTCATCGGCTTCGAGGATTCCATCCGCGGCATGCGCATCCGCATGGACAGGGCGCGCCGGGAAGGCGGGCGATGATCCTCGGGATCGGCAACGATCTCTGCGACATCCGCCGCATCGAGAAGGCGCTGGCGCGGTTCGGCGAACGCTTCGTCGCCCGCGTCTTCACCGAGACCGAACGGCAAAAGGCCGAGCGGCGGGCGCCGGCCTTGCGCGCGGGCACCTACGCCAAGCGGTTCGCCGCCAAGGAGGCCTGCGCCAAGGCCCTGGGGACGGGCTTCCGTCACGGAGTTTTTCACCGCGACATCGGCGTGGTCAACCTCGTCTCGGGACGGCCGACGCTGGAGCTGACGGGCGGCGCGGCCGACGTCCTGGCCGGTCTGGTCCCCCACGGCATGCGGGCGCGGATCGATCTGACCATGACGGATGAGTATCCCCTGGCGGAAGCCATAGTGGTGATCTCGGCCGTGCCCGGATGACGGGCGCGCAGGCGCCCGATCCGACACGTTGGGCGGCATAGCCGGCGGCTCGGGATGACGGCGAAAAATGCATAACGGGAACCGCTGGACGGGTCCCTCCGCGCTTGACAGGGACGGCGGGGGCTGGCTTGATCACGCTCGGTAACCGAATCGACAACCGAAAGTACACATCACGGCGGCAGTATTCATGGACAGAGGCAAATCAGGCGGGATCTTGGAGACGGTCAAGACGGTGGTTTACGCCGTTCTGATCGCAGGATTCGTTCGCACGGTCGCATTCGAACCCTTCAATATTCCCTCGGGTTCGATGATTCCGACGCTGCTGGTGGGCGATTATCTTTTCGTGGCCAAGTACGCCTATGGCTATTCCCGCTATTCCGTGCCCTTCGGTATTGGTCCGTCCGGCGGCCGTATTTTCGGAAAAATGCCCGATCGCGGCGATGTCGTCGTGTTCAAGAAACCGACCGATCCCACGGTCGATTACATCAAGCGCGTGATCGGCCTGCCGGGCGATCACATCCAGATGATCGGCGGCATCCTCAACATCAACGGCAAGCCCGTGGAGCGTCAGCGTATCGAGGATTTCATCGAGCGCGACCGCGACGGCAACATCGTTCGCTCGCCGCAATACATCGAGACGCTTCCCAATGGCCGCAAGCACCGTATCGTCGAGTATTACGGCGACAACGGCCCGGCGGACAACACACCGGAATACGTGGTGCCGCCCGACCATTATTTCATGATGGGCGACAACCGGGACAACTCCCAGGACTCGCGCTACCTCGACGAGGTCGGCTATGTGCCGGCCGAGAATCTGGTGGGACGCGCCGAACTCCTGTTCTTCTCCACCGACGGTTCCGCGTTCTGGTGGCAAGTCTGGAAGTGGCCGGAGGCGATCCGCTATGGCCGCCTGTTCGAACGAATCGAGTGAGGCCATGGCGCCGCCGTTCGGCGACCTGGAGACGCGGTTGGGGCACACGTTTTCGCAGCCCGACCTGCTGGCCCAGGCGCTGACCCATCCCTCGATCGTCCATGGCCGCGCCCCCCGCAAATCCACCCCCTACGAGAGGCTGGAGTTCCTGGGGGACCGGGTGTTGGGGCTGGCCGTGGCGGACATGCTGTTCCGCGCCTTTCCCCACGAACCGGAGGGGGCACTGGCCCGGCGCCACGCCGCGCTGGTGCGGCGCGAGGCCCTGGCGCGGGTGGCCGGCCGCATCGGCCTGGGCGCCCTGATCGTCCTGTCGCGCAGCGAGGAGGAGGGGGGCGGGCGCACCAATCCCGGCCTGCTCGCCGACGCCTGCGAAGCGGTGATCGGGGCCCTCTACGCGGATGCCGGTTTCGAGGTGGCGGCCGCCTTCATTCGCGCCCAATGGGCGCCGCTGATGGCGGAGGCGGCGGCGCCCCCCAAGGATTCCAAGACCGCCTTGCAGGAATGGGCCCAGGGATTGGGCAAGCCTTTGCCGGTCTACACCACGCTGGGGATGGAGGGGCCGCCCCACGATCCCGTGTTCCACGTGTCGGTCGTCGTCGCCGGGGCCGAGGCCGCGACCGGCACCGGCAATTCGAAACGGGCGGCGGAACAGATGGCGGCCGCCCTGCTGCTGGAGAAAGTGATTCGATGACCCAGGCGCACGACGCCGTTACCCGCTGCGGCTACGTCGCCATCGTCGGCGCCCCCAACGCGGGCAAATCGACCCTGGTCAACGGGCTGGTGGGCACCAAAGTGTCCATCGTCTCGCCCAAGGTGCAGACCACCCGCTTTCGCGTGCTGGGCATCGCCATGGCCGGCGAGGCCCAGATCGTCCTGGTCGATACCCCCGGCATCTTCAGCCCGCGCAAGCGGCTGGAACGGGCCATGGTCGCCGCCGCATGGGACGGCGCCGCCGACGCCGACATCGTCTGCCTGATCGTCGATGCCAAGCGGGGCTGGGACGACGACAGCCGGCAGATCGCCGCCCGCCTGAAGGACGCCGGCCGCAAGGCGGTGCTGGTCCTCAACAAGGTGGATCTGGTGCGCAAGGACCGGCTGCTGGCCCTGACCGCCCAAGCCGACGCGGAGGGCATCTTCACCGACGTCTTCATGGTCTCGGCGTTGAGCGGGGACGGACTGGCCGATCTGACGGCCCATTTCGCCGGCCATCTGCCCGCCGGCCCGTGGTTGTTCCCCGAAGACCAGGTTTCGGACCTGCCGCAGCGCCTGCTGGCGGCGGAAATCACCCGCGAGAAGGCTTTCCTCCAGCTTCATGACGAGCTTCCCTACGCCGTGGCCATCGAAACCGAACGATGGGAGGAGCGCGCGGACGGCTCCGCGCGCATCGACCAGGTCATCTACGTCCAACGCGAAAGCCAGAAGGGAATCGTGGTCGGCAAGGGCGGCCACCAGATCAAAGCCATCGGCGCCGCCGCCCGCGCCGAACTGGAAGCCCTGCTGGAACGCCCCGTCCATCTTTTCCTTCACGTCAAGGTCAAGGAGGACTGGACCGAGAAGCGTGGCTTCTACAACGAGATCGGGCTGGATTACGAGGCGTGAGGCGCCGCCCGAGGGATGCCCGGACTGTTGGCGCACCGGGTGTCGTCCCCAGGGCTTCGACCTCAGGTTTCGATTCGCTTAATGGTATCGTTACGTCCCTGTCATCCCGGCGGAGCGACAGCGACGAGGGATCCTTCAGCCGTTGGCGGCTGCCGTTTGTGCCCGAAAGATCCCTCGCTCCGCTCGGGATGACACCATCATTCAGGGGCACATTAAGGATTCGGTTATCTGAGGTCGGAACCCTGGTGTCATCTCGAGCGCAAGCGAGGGATCTTTCGGGCACTGTCGGATGAAGGGTCCCTCCGCTCGCTTACGCTCGGTCGGGATGACACCATGGGCGAGGGTGCATAACGACAATAGCTGTCGCGGATGGCCGCCGATGATCGATTCCTGTCTCCTCGGCACAGTCCGCGGATAAATAACGGGAAATGGAGGGCATGACCACGGCTACGCTGGGGCTGCTTCTGGTCTGGTCGGGAGCCGGTCTGGTCGGCGGGGTGCTGATTCACCGCGTGCGCCGGGGCGCCTGGAGGACGTCGTTCGTGGAGCCTCCGCCGTCGGCGGCATCGTGGGTGAAGGTGGCCATGGTTTTCGCTCTCGCGCTCGCCGCGGCGGGGACCGGCGTGTTGCTCCGGGGTATGTCCTAGCCATGGAATGGACCGACGACGCCATCGTCCTGTCGGCCAGGCGCCATGGCGAGAGCGGCGCCGTCGTCCACGTGCTGTCCGCCGGGCACGGCCGCCATGCCGGGCTGGTGCATGGCGGCTTCGGCAAGGCGCATCGCGGCGCGCTGCTGCCCGGAAACCGGGTGCGCGTGCGGTGGCGGGCACGGCTGGCCGAGCAGTTGGGCACGATGACCTGCGAACTGGTGGACGCCGTCGCCGCCCGCGCCATGGACGATCCCGCCCGTCTGGCGGCCGTCTCCTCGGCCTGCGCCCTGTGCGAGGCCACGCTGCCCGAGCGCCAGCCCCATGGCCCCGCCTTCCTCGCCTTGGCGGCCCTTCTCGACGCGCTGGAGAGCGAGTCCTGGCCGACCGTGTACGTGCATTGGGAGCTGGCGCTGCTGCGCGACCTCGGCTACGGCCTCGATCTCGGCTCGTGCGCAGCCACCGGCGCCAACGACGGCCTCGCCTTCGTCAGCCCCAGGAGCGGCCGGGCGGTATCGGCCTCGGCGGGGGAACCGTGGCGCGACAAGCTGCTGGCGCTGCCGCGATTCCTGGTCACGGGCGGGGAGGGGGATGCGGGCGAGATCGCTCAGGGGCTGGTCTTGACGGGCTTCTTCCTCGAACGCCACGTCCTGGGGCCGAACGCCCTGCCGATGCCGGCCGCGCGTTCGCGACTGGTTGACCGTTTGCGTTCTTAACGTACTATATATTGGCGGCCGTCGTCCCTCGCCTCGGGTTCGGGACGACAGCGAACAACCAATGGAGTTCCCACCCCCGTCATGACCGAGCCGGCCGCCGCGGGCGAGATTCGCGAGACCAAGCTGACCGAGGCGTTGGGCGAGCGTTACCTCGCCTATGCCATGTCCACCATCGTGTCGCGCTCGCTGCCCGATGTGCGGGACGGCCTCAAGCCGGTCCACCGCCGGCTGCTCTACGCCATGCGGCAACTCCGTCTCGACCCCGAGGGCGGCTTCAAGAAATGCGCCCGCGTGGTGGGCGACGTCATCGGCAAGTATCACCCCCACGGCGACGTGGCGGTGTACGACGCCCTGGTGCGGCTGGCCCAGGATTTCGCCGTGCGCTATCCGCTGGTGGAGGGGCAGGGCAATTTCGGCAACATCGACGGCGACAACGCCGCGGCGATGCGCTACACCGAGGCCAAGCTGACGGCGGTGGCCGCGGCGCTGATGGACGGCCTCGACGAGGACGCCGCCGATTTCCGCCCCACCTACGACGGCACCGAGGAGGAGCCGGTGGTGATGCCGGCGGCCTTCCCCAACCTGCTGGCCAATGGCGCGGCCGGCATCGCGGTGGGCATGGCGACCAGCATCCCGCCCCACAATGTGGGCGAAATCTGCGCGGCGTTGGGCCACCTTATCCGCGATCCGGAGTGCGACGTCGATGCGCTGATCGCCCATCTCCCCGGCCCGGACTTCCCCACCGGCGGAGTCCTCGTGGAATCCCGCGAGGCCATTGCGGAGGCGTATCGTTCCGGGCGAGGATCATTCCGTCTGCGGGCCAAGTGGGGCGTGGAGAAGCTTTCCCACGGCCTCTACCAGATCGTCGTCACGGAAATTCCCTATCAGGTCCAGAAGTCCAGGCTGATCGAGAAGATCGCCGAACTTCTGAACGACCGCAAGCTGCCGCTGCTGGCCGACATCCGCGACGAATCGGCCGAGGACGTGCGGGTGGTGCTGGAGCCCCGGAACCGCACGGTCGAGGCCGGCCACCTGATGGAGCAGCTGTTCCGCCAGACCGACCTGGAAGTGCGCGTGCCCCTCAACATGAACGTGCTGGACCGGGACGCCGTCCCGCGCGTGATGACCCTGAAGGAGGTTCTGCGCGCCTTCCTGGACCACCGCATGGAGGTGCTGGAGCGCCGCTCCCGTCATCGCCGCGAGAAGATCGACAAGCGTCTGGAGGTGCTGGAAGGCTATCTCAAGGCCTATCTCGACCTCGACGAGGTGATCCGCATCATCCGCGAGGAGGACGAGCCCAAGCCGGCGCTGATGCGGCGCTTCGACCTTACCGAGGTGCAGACGGAAGCCATCCTCAACATGCGGCTGCGCTCGCTGCGCCGGCTTGAGGAGATGGAAATCCGCAAGGAGCACGGCGCCCTTAGCACCGAGAGGGCGGATTTGGCGGCACTGCTGGCCGACGAGGGAAGGCGCTGGACCACCATCGCCGGCCAGATCGCCGGGATCGGCCGCCAGTTCGGCGGGACCGGCGCGCTCGGCCGGCGGCGCACCGAGCTGGGCGAGGGCCCCTCGGCGGTGGTGGTGCCGATCGAGGCCTTCATCGAGCGCGAGCCGATCACGGTGATCCTGTCCCGGAAGGGATGGATACGGGCGGTGCGCGGCCACGGCGACAATCCCGAGGACGTCAAGTTCAAGGACGGCGACGGGCTGCATCTCGCCCTCAAGGCGGAGACCACCGACAAGATCCTGGTGTTCGCCAGCGACGGCCGCGTCTACACCCTGGGCGGCGACCGCATTCCGCGCGGGCGCGGCCACGGGGAGCCGCTGCGCCTGATCGTGGACCTCGCCAACGACGCCGACGTGGCGGCGATGCTGGTGCACAGGCCGGGACGGCGGCTGCTGGTGGCGTCCAATTCCGGCCGCGGCTTCCTGGTCGAGGAGAACGAGGTGCTGGCCCAGACCCGCGCCGGACGCATGGTCCTGACCCTGGACACGGGCGAGCGCGCCGCGTTCTGCGTGCCGGCCGAGGGCGATGCGGTGGGCATCATCGGCGACAACCGCAAGCTCCTGGTGTTCAAGACCGAAGAAATCCCGGTGATGGCTCGCGGGCGCGGGGTGATGCTGCAAAAGTACCGGGACGGCGGCGCCGCCGACATCACGGTGTTCACCCTGGCCGACGGCCTGTCGTGGAAGTCGGGCGAACGCGAACGCACCGAGCGCGATCTCACGCCCTGGCTGGGCAAGCGCGCCTCCGCCGGCCGCTTGCCGCCGACCGGCTTCCCCCGCAGCAACCGCTTCGGGTGATGCGCCGGCGGTCGGAACGGCAGGCTATTCCCTGTCGCTCCGAGCGCAGCCGAGGGGCCTTTCATGCACCGTGCGTGAGGAGGTCAGCGCGCCATGCCCGGCGGCGACAGCGCCGCAGCCATGCTCTCGGGCGTGACCGGGCGCGCGTCGGAGAACAGCGCGAGCCACACCGCCGCCAGGATTACGGCCTTGAGGATGAGAACCAGGGCGATGCGCCGCGCCAGCGGATGCCCGCCGGTGCCGGCGCTGGAGAGGAAATCCGCCAGCGCCTTCCGCATGCGTCAGCCTTTGGCGGGGGGGGCTTCGGGTTCGGGCGCCGGTTCGCCGCCGGGCGGCAGGTCGAGAACGCGCCAGCCGTTGGGGCCGAACGCCTCCAGGGGCCGGAAGCGCGACTTGTAGGACATCTTGCGGCTTTCGGCGATCCAATAGCCCAGATAGACATAGGGCAGCCCCGACCGCAGGGCCTCTTCCACCAGCCATAGGACCACGTAGGTTCCGAGTGACCGCTGGGGCAGGTCGGGCTCGTAGAAGCTGTAGACCGCCGACAGCCCGTCCGACATGCGGTCGGCGAGGCAGGCGGCCATCAGCGCGCCGTCGCGGCGCCGGAACTCGATCACGAAGGTCTCGATGGGGCTGTCCTCGACCATGGAACGGTAGTCGTAGAAGCCCATCAGGGCCATGTCGCCGCCTTTGTGGCGGCATTCCTGATAGCGCGAGAACAGACGGTAATGCTCGGCGGTGGCGCGGGCGGGGACGCGTTGGGCGGTGAGGTCGGCGTTGGCCCGGCGGATGCGCCGCATGGTCCGGTCGGGCAGAAAGCTTCCGACGACGATCCGCACCGGGATGCAGGCGTTGCAGCCGGGGCAGGCGGGGGTATAGGCGATGGAATGGCTGCGCCGGAAGCCCGCGCGGGACAGGGCTTCGTGAAGAACCTCGGCATCCGGGCCGTTGAGTTCCGTGACGATCTTGCGTTCGAGCCGCCCGGGGATATAGGGGCATGGCAACGGGGCGGTGGTGAAAAAGAAATGGGGCCGCTTAAGGGGAATATGATCCATTGCGTTCCAACTTCGGAAAGTCCGGCCTACCGACATCGTTCCTTGATATGGTGGTCGGAGGCCGATCGCACCACGGTCCCCGTCGAGGGATAAGAACCGTTCCGCCGATCCGGGCTAGGGTCGAATATCGTTGACCGTGACCGTTTCCGCCAGCCAATCGTGCAGGGTGCGCCGCCGTTCGTTGAAGAGCGCCACCAGCAGGATCAGGGACCCGGTCAGTGCCACCGAGCCGTAAAAGGCCACCGTTTGGATGACGGCCTGGGCGGGCCTCGGCCGTCCCTGCGCGAACGCAGCCAGGGGGGCTATGCTCATGACCCGGATTCCCATGACCCTCATTCCGATGGTCGCCGAGCGCGGCCCGGCGATCAGCAGGGAGTGGTAGAGCAACGGCACCGCCAGACCCGGCAGCAGCAGCAGGTGCCAGGCCAGCCCCAGCGTGAACAGGCCCAGCACGAGAAGGAAGGCCCATGCGGTGCCGACGATCGCCATGATCGCCAGGGCGTCGATGGCGTAGGCGATCATGCGCTTGGCGAGGATGCCGGAATAATAGCCCGGATGGTTCCGGCGATCCGCCCAGTCCGGCTCGCGGTGGATGGGGATGGGTTCGGTCATCGCCGTACTCCGTGGCGGAAATTGGGCCGACAGAGCGGGCGAGGGGACCGCACGCCTACCTCGCGGTCCCGGGCGGCGCCGCCGGCGGCGGCAGGACCGGCGGAGGCTTCAGGTCGGCGTCCCGCAACAGGATGATGCTGATGCGGCGGTTGCGGGGCGAATCGGGGTCGTCCTTGACCAGGGGGTCGGTGTCGGCCTTGCCGACCACCCGGTCGATGCGGCTTTCGGCCACGCCGGCGCCAACCAGGACCCGCCGGCTGGCCAGGGCGCGGTCGGACGACAATTCCCAGTTGGTGTAGCCCGACGGGTCGCGGAAGGGCACCGCGTCGGTGTAACCCGAAATCGAAATCTGGTTGGGCATCTGGTTGACGATCCGCGCCACCAGCGTCAGCAGCGCGCGGGTATGGCCGTACATGGCCGAACTGCCCGACGGGAACATGGCCAGCCCCTCCTGGTCGGTAAGCTGGATGCGCAAGCCCTCGGGCGTGTTGTCCACCAGCATCGACCCCTGGAACGGCTTCAGTTCGGGGATGCCGCTGACCGCCTTCTGCAGCATCTCGGTGGCCTTGTCGAACCGCTGCTGTTCGCGCTCGGCCATTTTCTCCTTGAATTCCTTCTCCCCCAGGCCGTCCAGCGGTTCGGTCGCGGGGGCGGTCAAATCCTCTCCGCCCGGGCCGATGGACGTGGGCGGCAGGTGCTGCACCAGACTGGGGGACGACGTATTGGATTGCTCGGCCCCTTCGCCGATCACCTGTCCGCCCAGGATGCCGCCGGCGCCCGACTCGCTCTTGGACGCCATGGTGGGGGCGAAGTAGTTGGAGATGCCGGTCAGTTGCTCCTCGGTGACCGCGTTCAGCAGCCACAGCAGAAGGAAGAACGCCATCATCGCGGTCACGAAGTCGGCGTAGGCCACCTTCCAGGCGCCGCCGTGGTGGCCGCCGGCGACCTTCTTGACCCGCTTGATGATGATCTGCTGGTCGGCCATGGGTCGGAGTCTTCCGCGTCAGTCGGGCGGCAGGTTGTTGATGGTTTCCTCCAGTTCCTGGAAGGTCGGGCGCAATTCGTCGGGCAGGATCTTGCGGGCGAACTCGATCGACACCTGGGGGGCGTAGCCCTGCATATGGGCCAGCAGCCCGGCCTTGATGGCCATGAAGTAATAGCCGTCGGTGTCGAAGCAGAGCTGGAGGTTGCGGCCGATGGGCGCGAAGATGGCGTAGGACAGCAGCACGCCGGTGAAGGTGCCCACCAGCGCGGCGCCGATCAGGTGGCCCAGCACCTCGGGCGGCTCGGTGATCGAGCCCATGGTGTGGATGACGCCGAGCACGGCGGCGACGATGCCCAGCGCCGGCATGGCGTCGGCCATCAGCACCACCGCGTGGGACATCTCGTGATACTGCTTGTGATGGGCCTCGATCTCGCCGTCGATGATGGCTTCCAGCTCGTGGGCGTTGGAGGTCCCCAGCGTCAGCAGCCTGAGGTAGTCGCACAGGAAGGTGCGGGTGTGGTGGTCGGCGTTGAAGTTGGGGAACTTGGCGAACAGGGGGCTTTCGTCGGGCTTTTCCACATGGCTTTCCAGGGCGAGGTCGCCCTTGGTCTTGGCCAGCTTGAACACCGCATAAAGCATCGACAGCAATTCGATGAAGCTGGCCTGGTTGTGGTGGGGGCCCTTGAAGACCAGAGGCAGGTTGTGCGTGATGCCGAGGATGATGCCCTTGGGGTTGCCCAGCAGAAGGGAACCGACCGCCGCGCCCACGATGATCAGCCATTCGAACGGCTGGAACAGCACCACGAGGTGGCCGCCGTTGAACGCATAGCCGCCGATCACGGAAATGGCCGTGATGACGATGCCGATGATTCCGAACATCCACTTCCCCCGCTCGGTGGCACCCAGGGACACCGCTCGACGAATGTCGCACGGAGCATCCTATAATTCGCGGCCATTGTCGCGAGTCAACTGCCTTGCGGACGGAAAAATTCGTCGAAAGGCAGGGGAACCTCGGAAATTTCCGCAAGGCGCATTTGACCTTGGCGGCCGAACCTCAGTAATCTTTCAGCACGGTTCCTGATTGGCCCTCGACTCGAGTTGTCCATGTCCTTCGATCAACGCGCTTTTCGTAAGGCTCTCAGCTGTTTCGCTAGCGGCGTTACGGTCGTTACCACTCTTCATCCCGAGACGCGCGCGCCCGCCGGCGTGACGGTCAGCGCGTTCTGCTCGCTGTCGCTGGAGCCGCCGCTGGTCCTGTTCTGCCTGGGATCGCGCACTGCCAGCCTCGATGCGTTCCGGCAGTTCGGCCATTTCGGAGTCAACGTGCTGTCGGAAAACCAGCGGGACATGTCGAACCGCTTCGCCAGCCGGGCCATCGACAAGTGGCAAGGGGTCCGGTACGAGACCTGGGATTCCGGCGTGCCGATGCTGACCGGCTGCCTCGCCAACCTCGAATGCGAACTGGTGGAGGCCCGGGACGGCGGCGACCACATCATCTTCATCGGCCGGCCGACCCGGATCAAGCATCACGAGGTCGGGTCGCCGCTGCTCTATTTCCGCGGCGGCTACATGGACCTGCCGCCGCCGGGGTGCGGGGCGGGCTGACGGGGATCGCGGGGGGCGCAATCCCCGCCCGTCCGCCTCAGTATTCCGGTTCCAGTTCTAGGATGGCGGTTTCGCCCGGGGCGGAATCGATGGCGATCGCCCGGTTGGCCCGCCAACGCTTCAGAAGATCGCTGTAATGGCGGGACAGGATGTTGCCCGATTGGCCGGTGGCGATGATGAACCGGCTGTCCATCGGGCTGGACAGATCGTAGACGGCCCGCAATCCCGCGCCGTGGACGTGATCGAAGCCCTCGCCGGCGAAGGTTCCCCGGTTCACGGTGAAGTCGTCGCCGTCGGTGGGGATTTCCAGGTGCGCCAGCCGCGACAACAGCGGAACGTGGTCCAGCACGGGATGGCCGAACACCGCATGGTGCTCGTCGCCCCACTTCCACGCGCGGGGGTCGGTTCCGTGGCGGTCGGCCAGGCCCGCGACCGCCGTCTCCAGGCTGCCGGCGAGCAGGTCGTCGCAGGATGGACGGGACGGCGCGGCGTTTTCGCACCAATGGTGGTGCCGGGTGAGGATGGCCATCAGCACCGCCGGGCGCAGCGGGCCGAAGGCGCGGAAATCGTTTCCCAGCGGCCTGGAGAGGACGTCCGCCCACGCCTGGCGCATCCATGCGTTGAAGATCAGCGGCTCGGGCCGGTTCCGGTCCATATGGCCGTCCCAGGCGGCGATCATGGCGGCGGCCTGGCGGGCGAGCGGCGACGACGGATGGACATCGGCAAGCAGCGGCTTGATGTCCAGCGCCGCCAGCGACAGGGTGTCGAGCTGCATCGCCGCCATGTCGGCCGGCGTCAGCGCCGTCCGTCCGGCCAGCATCTGGCCGATCCGCTTGGCGCGGTAGCCGTCGGGCCATTCCGCCGTGATGGTGTAGGGGTAGCCGGCGGGCGTGACGCGGTTGTTGGAATTGACGATGACGCCGCTGTCGGGGGCGTAAGTCATCGGCAGGCGGTCGAACGGTATCCAGCCTTGCCAGTCCCCTTCGCCGGTCCAGCCGCGCGCGGGCGTCGCGCCGTCGCCGCTCGTGCGCAGGGGCACCCGTCCGGCGGTGACGAAGCCGATGTCGCCCGCGGTGTCGGCGAACGCGAAGTTCTGGACCGGGCTGTCGAAGGTTTTCAGGGCGTCGAGGAAACTCCGCCAGTTCACCGCCCGCTGAAGGTGCATCATGGCCTGGGCGGTGAGGTCGTCCGTCTCCAGCGCGGTCGAGCGCAGCGCCACCACTTCGCCCGGTCCCGCCAGGCCCTGCGCCGCGAGGTCGGAGATCACCGGCCCGTGGCGGGTCTGGCGCACGGTCATGACGACGTCGGCGCCCCCTTTGACCTTGATGACCTCCCGCCGGGTGACGAAGGGGCTCCGGCCCGCGGGGGTGAGGTAGCCGGCGCCATCCGGCGAAACCTTTTCGACGAAGAGGTCGACGGTGTCCGCGTGGGTGGTGGTGACGCCCCAGGCGATGCGGCGGTTGTGTCCGGCCAGGTGGAACGGCACTCCGGGCACGGTCGCGCCCGAGACCGTCAGGCCCGGCGCCTCGATGGACACCAGATACCACAGGATGGGCGCGCGGAAGGGAAGATGGGGGTCGTTCGCCAGCAGCGGCTTGCCCGAGGCGGTGTGCCGTCCATCCACGACCCACACGTTGGAGGCGAGGTAGGGCTCCGCCGTGGGCGGCAGGGCGGCCAGCAATCCCGCCGCGGTTCCGGCCGACAGGGTCACCGGCTGATCGGCGGCATAGCCTGGAAATAGGTCGCCGAGCTGCTCGGCGCTCAATTCCCCGGCCAGCTTCCCGCGCAGGACGTCGTCCTGCCAGTTGCCCACCAGCTGGATCGCCATCAGCCGCCCCCAGGCCAGGGTGTCGGCCGGCCGCCAGGGCTCGGGGCGGAAGCCCAGCAGCATGAATTCCAGCGGCAGGCGGTTGCGGTTGGCATCGATCCAGGCGTTGACGCCGTCCGCGTAGGCTTGCAGGGCGTCGCCGGTTTGCTTGTCGAGTTTGGCGACGCCCGCTTCCGCCAGACGGTAAAGCCCCAGGGTCCGCATGAAGCGGTCGTTGGGAAGTCCTTTTTCGCCGACGATTTCGGCCAGCCGCCCGGCGGCGATGCGCCGTTGCAGCTCCATCTGCCACATACGGTCCTGGGCATGCACCCAGCCCAGGACGAAATAGGCGTCGCGGATCGACCGCGCGGTGATGCGCGGGATGCCGTGGGCGTCCCGGGCCACTGTCGCCGGCAATTCCAGGCCCTTGACCGGCAGGCGCCCCTCGATGCGCGGCAGCGAGCTCATCAGCCATAGGAATGCGAGCGCCATGCCCAGGAGCGAGAAAAGGGCAACGCTGCTGACAAGCTTCGCCCGCCGGCTCATTTGGGTGCCGATGGCGTCGCTGTGCTCGGGGCGCGGCGGCGGCGCCGCGCTCCGGGAGGGCTCCTCGTGCAGAATGGTCTCCATGCGCCTGGACAGACCGTTTCCTGCCGGCCTGCCGCAGGGCAAAGTCCTAGAGGTTTGGGAATCGCCGCGCAAGCCCCAGATACGCCCAAGGGCGCATTGGTTTCCGGCCCCCGTCCCATGGTATGAGGATTATCCCACCCAACCAAAGGGGGGCCGATGATTGGACCGCTGAACCATGTCGCCATCGCCGTGCCGGACTTGGCCGCGGCGGCCAGGCTTTACCGCGAGACGCTGGGCGCCACGGTGTCCGAACCGGTGGCGCAGCCGGCCCACGGGGTGACGGTGGCATTCGTCACCCTGCCCAACACCAAGATCGAGCTTCTCCATCCGTTGGGGGAATCCTCGCCGATCGCCGCGTTCCTGGAAAAGAATCCGTCGGGTGGGATTCATCACCTGTGTTACGAGGTGGACGACATCCTCGCCGCCCGCGACCGCCTTCGCGCCCAGGGCGCGCGGGTCCTGGGGGACGGCGAGCCGAAGATCGGCGCGCACGGCAAGCCGGTGCTGTTCCTCCACCCGAAGGATTTTTGCGGTACGCTCGTGGAACTGGAACAGCGGTGACCCGGTGACCGGGGAGGCGGCAACGCCGCCGGCATCGGAGGGGAAGCGAGGACAGCCAAGCGCGCGGAGGCGCGCGCCGGCGCTTGAGGCGAAGAGCAGAGACGATGAACTGGTATTGCGACGCGGCGCCGGGCCATCCCGTCCACGGGCCCTATCACGACGAGGAGTACGGGTTCCCGGTGGCCGACGACAGGGTTCTGTTCGAACGCCTGTGCCTGGAGATCTTCCAGGCCGGATTGTCCTGGCTGATCGTGCTGAAGAAGCGCGACGGGCTGGTGGCGGCGTTCGACGGCTTCCGGCCCGATGCCGTGGCCGCCTATGGCGAGGGCGACGTCGCCCGGCTGCTTGCCGACGGGCGCATCATCCGCAACCGCCGCAAGATCGAGGCGGTGATCGAGAACGCGCGCCGGCTCCGCGCCGTGCGTGCCGGTTTCGGTTCTTTCGCCGGCTGGATCGCCGCCCATCACCCGCTGTCCAAGGACGAATGGGTGGCGCTGTTCCGGCGGACTTTCGTATTCATGGGCGGGGAAGTGGTGGCCGAGTTCCTGATGAGCATCGGCTACCTGCCGGGAGCGCACCGGGAGACCTGCCCCGTCTTCCGGCAGGTGGCCGAACGCCGGCCGGCCTGGATGGCCGGCCCGCCCGGGGCAAACGGCGGGTGATTGCGCGACGGGTAATTGCGCGAGGGGGACGCCGAGGCGGTCCAAAAACAAGAATGGCAAGATCGATGCGCGATCTTGCCATTTTCCTGGATCTCCCCGCTCTTACGGCCACTGACCGGCCGTCGGCGCTTACCTCCCTAAACTCGAGCCGTTTTCGGCCGAGTGGCTTTCTTGAAGCCAGTGGTCGAACTGTATGGAAGTTCGTTCCACTCGTCACCAAAAATTTTCCATAAAATTGCGCAAAGATCAATAATCCTTGGCAAGCCTTGCGCCGATGGCGGCATTGCGGCAGGCTGACGGTGGGCTGCCGCCGGAGACCTTGCCGGCTCCTGCCGACTGGGCCGCCCGAACGATCCCTCGCTTGCGCCGGGGACGGCCACGCGACGCGCACAACGAAACCCGGGAGGACGTCATGCTTCGCCCCATGGCCCTGCTGGCCCTGGCTTGCCTGGCCACACCCGCTCTGGCCCAGGACGCCGGAACATCCCGTCAGGTAACCATCAGCACGAGCGATTGCCAGGCGCTCGTGCGTCACGTTCCCGCGCCGGGCGTGGCCTACCAGCCGGGGGTAGACGTTCACGGCAATCCGGTTGCGCCGGCCGACCTGGACAGCGGCCAGGATGGGCAGGGGTGGCAACTGCCCCGCACCATCCAGTTTCCTTTGGTCATCAATCCGTTCAATCCGCAAGGAACGTCGAACTCGGCGGCGGCGCGGCAATTCGCCCTTACCGAGATGCCGATTGGCACCGTGACGGTGGACACTGTCACCGGCGACGTGCGCCTCGACGGGCAACCGGTGACGCCCCCCGCCGCCCAGGCCATCGCCGACGCGTGCCGCAAGCGCGGCGTGCGGTAGCCGGCGAGGCGCGGGCGGGGCCTCACGCCGCCCGGATGCCGCTCGCGGCGGCGTGAAGGTCGGCGCGCAGGGTCTCCGCCTGCTCCGACAGCTTGTTGCCGGCCGCCAGCGTGTTGTCGGCGGCGCGGCCGGTTTCGCCCACCGCCGCGTTGACCCCGGCAATATTGTTGGAGACTTCGTGGGTGCCGAGGGCCGCCTGCTGGACGTTGCGGGCGATCTCGCCGGTGGCGGCGCCCTGTTCCTCGACCGCCGCCGCGATGGTGGCGGACACCGCGTTCATCCGTTCGACCACTCGGCCGATGGAGGCGATGGCGTCGCCGACGCCGTTCGTGGCCGCGGTCACCCCGGCGATCAGGGTGGTGATCTCATCGGTGGCCTTGGCGGTCTGTCCGGCCAGGCCCTTTACCTCGCCGGCGACCACGGCGAAGCCCTTGCCGGTATCGCCGGCCCTGGCCGCCTCGATGGTGGCGTTCAGGGCCAGAAGGTTGGTCTGCGCGGCGATGTCGGTGATGAACTCGACCACCTCGCCGATCTTGCGCACCGCGCCGGCCAGTTCGGCGATGCGGTGGTCGGCCTGGCTGGCCACCTCCACCGCCTCGCCGGCGATGCGGGTGCCTTCGGCGGTCTGGTTTCCGATCTCGCTGATGGACGAACTCAGTTCCTCGGTGGCGGCGGCGACGGTGGCGACATTGGCCGAGGCCTGCTCGGCGGCGGCGGCCACCGCGGCGGCGCGCTGCTCCGCCTGTCCGACCAGCCGTTTCATCTCGCCGGCGACCACCACCATCTCCGACGAGGCGGACCCCATCGCGGCGGCGACGCTGCCCACCGACCGTTCAAGGTCGTCGGCCACCTTGATCATGGTGTCGCGGCGGCATTGCTCGGCCTCGGCGCGCATGCGCTCCTGTTGGGCGTGAAGCTCGCCGTTCTCCTCGGCGTGGTGCTTGAACACCTCGACCGCGCGGGCCATTTCGCCCACCTCGTCGGTGCGCCCGGTCGAAGGCACCGCCACCGCCAGATCGCCGCCGGCCAGGGCGCGCATAACCCCGGTGATGCCCACCAGCGGCGCCGCGATGCCCTGGGCCAGCAGCCATGCGGCGGCCAGCGCCGCCGCCAGGACGGCGAGCACGATGACCAGCGCGGTGTTGCGGGCCGAGGCATACTGGGCGGCGTATTCGCCGGCGTCCATTACGATCTCGACCACGGCGACCGGCTTGCCCGAATAGTCGGGCACCGCCGCCGCCAGCGCCGCCACCGGCTGGCCGCCCAACTCGCCGCTGCGCACCACGACGCCACCCGCCAGCGCCCGCTCGAATTCCGGCTCGGCAAGCAGGCCGCCGGCGGTGGCGGCGAGGGTCTTGAAGGTGCCGGCCTTGGCGTCCTTGACGTGAATGGCGACGTCCACGCCGAAGTGCGTCTTGAAGGCCTCGATGAACGGGTTGCCGAAGGACAGGCCGATTTCGACCGTGCCCACCGGCGCGGCTCCGTTGTCGACCGGCAGCACCGCGCGCACCCCCAGCCCGGCGACGCCGCCCTCAAGGCCGAGTTCCGGCTCGTGCTTGCGGTTGGCGTCGACGACGGTACGGCGGAACGACGACAGGTCGTCGCCGAACTTCCTCGGCATGTGTACGCGCAGGAACGAGGTGGCGGGCGGCAGGTGGAACTGGAACTGGTCGACTTCGGCCTTGGCCCTCAGCGTCGCGAATCCGGGGACGAACAGGGCGGCGAGACGGTCGCGGTCGCCGGCGGCGAACGCCTGCTGCACCTCGGGGATGCCGGCCACCAGCCACGCCATGCCGGCGGCGCTGTTGGTGGCGGTGGTGAGGGCGGCGGCGAAGGCGTCATTGAAGCCGCGCAGTTCGCGCCGCTCGGCGCGGTCGATGGTGGCGGACATCTCGTGCAGCATTGCCGGAACCAGGACTCCGGCCACCACGGCCGCGAGGCCGACGAAACTGACGACCAACCGTGCTTTTATTCCGGTTTTCACCACGCAACCCTCCGTCCCTTGGACACAGTTTCACCAATCCGCCATCCCCCGATGGGCGGTCGTTCCCCCCCACCTCCTTGGGTAGAATATCGTCCGAAAAGGCGTTCGGGAAGCGGCAGTGTGCGTATTAATTTCCAAAAATTTGCTGTGATTATAATGGGTTGGTGGCGGGCGGGCGGGCGGTGGTGCGGCGCCCCGGACGCCACCGCCGCGGCCGCTTCGCTTGCCCGGCATGGCATGCCTCCGAACGCATTGTCTTCGGGACGGGCTTTGCCTAAAGTCCCCACTCCGCCGTGGAACGCTGGCGTCCGTGTCCGTGTCCCAGTCCATGCCTGCCGAGAATTCCCAAGGAAAATCCCATGCGCCTTTCCGTCTTTTTCATGCCGACGCTCAAAGAGACCCCGGCCGAGGCCCAGATCGCCTCCCATCGCCTGATGCTGCGCGCGGGCATGGTCCGGCAGTCGGCGGCGGGCATCTATTCATGGCTGCCGTTGGGCTGGAAGGTGCTGCGCAAGATCCAGCAGATCGTGCGCGAGGAGCAGGACGCGGCAGGCGCCCAGGAAGTGCTGATGCCGACGATCCAGTCGGCCGACATCTGGCGCGAAAGCGGCCGCTATGACGCCTACGGCAAGGAGATGCTGCGCATCACCGACCGCCATGACCGCGAAATGCTGTACGGCCCCACCAACGAGGAGCTGATCACCCAGCTGTTCCGGGACAACGTCAAGAGCTACCGGGAACTGCCCAAGATCCTCTACCATATCCAGTGGAAGTTCCGTGACGAGGTGCGGCCCCGCTTCGGAGTCATGCGCGGGCGCGAGTTCCTGATGAAGGATAGCTACTCCTTCGACGTCGATTATGAAGGCGCAAAGCGGTCTTACGAGGTGATGTTCAACGCCTATCTTAAGACCTTCAAGCGCATGGGCTTGACCGCCATTCCCATGCAGGCGGATCCGGGGGCCATCGGCGGCAACCTGTCCCACGAGTTCCACATCCTCGCCGAGACGGGCGAAAGCGGGGTGTTCTACGACATCGCCTACGACGAGCTGGCGGCCAAGGGCGAGATCGACCTGGACGCGCTGTCGCGGCTGTACGCGGTCACCGACGAGAAGCACGACCCCAACGCCCCCAACGTCCCCCCGCCCGAGCGCCTGAAGGTGGCGCGCGGAATCGAGGTCGGCCATATCTTCTATTTCGGCACCAAGTATTCCAAGGCCATGAACGCCGTGGTGGCCGGCCCCGACGGCAATCCGCTGGTGGTCGAGATGGGGTCCTACGGCATCGGCGTGTCGCGTCTGGTGGGCGCCATCGTCGAGGCCTTCCACGACGACCGGGGCATCAAATGGCCGGAGAGCGTGGCGCCGTTCAAGGTGGGGCTCATCAACCTCAAGGTCGGCGATTCCGCCTGCGACACGGTGTGCGAGGACATCTATCGCAGGCTGTCGGCGGCCGGCGTCGAAATCCTTTACGACGACCGCGACGAGCGGGCCGGCGTCAAGTTCGCCGACATGGACCTGATCGGGCTGCCCTGGCAATTGGTGGCGGGGCCCAAGGGCCTGGCCGCCGGGGTGGTCGAGCTGAAGAGCCGGCACACGGGCGAGAAGCAGGAGCTTTCCGTCGAATCGGCCTTGGCGCGCCTGTGCGGCTGAGGGCCGGGAAAGGAATGTGAGCATGGTGTTCGACGCCTTCGAACGGATGGTGGCGTTCCGCTACCTGCGTGCCCGGCGCAAGGAGGGCTTCATCTCGGTCATCGCCGGCTTTTCCCTGCTCGGCATCGGGCTGGGGGTGGCCACGCTGATCGTGGTGATGGCGGTGATGAACGGTTTCCGCCAGGAATTGCTGTCGCGCATCCTGGGCATCAACGGCCATATCGGCGTCTACGGCGCCGGAATCGCCATGACCGATTTCGATCCTTTGGCCGGGTCCATCCGCAAGGTTGCGGGCGTCACGCTGGCCATCCCCACCATCGAAGGCCAGGTCATGGCGACCTCGCCGGTGGCCGCCGCGGGCGCGGTGGTGCGCGGCGTGCGGCCCGCCGACCTGCTGGACCGGCCCATCATCACCAAGAACCTGATCGGCAATGCCGCCGAGTTCCACGGCAACGATTCCGTCATCCTCGGCCGGCGCCTGGCGGAGAAGCTGGGGGTTGGGGTGGGGGACAAAGTCACCCTGATTTCGCCCAAGGGCAACGTCACCGCCTTCGGCACGGTGCCCAGGATGCGCGCGTTCAAGGTCGTCGCCACCTTCGAAGCCGGCATGTACGAGTACGATTCCAGCTTCGTCTTCATGCCCCTGTCGGCGGCCCAGGCCTATTTCCAGCTTCCCGGCCAGGTCACCATGATCGAGGTGTTCGTCGCCGATCCCGACCGGGTTCCCGACATCCGCTACGACATCTACAAGCTGGCCGGGGCAGGGGCCCGCATCTACGACTGGCAGCAGGCCAACGCCAGCTTCTTCAACGCCATCCAGGTGGAACGGAACGTCATGTTCCTGATCCTCACGCTGATCATCATCGTCGCCGCCTTCAACATCATCTCCAGCCTGATCATGCTGGTGAAGGACAAGGGGCGCGACATCGCCATCCTGCGCACCATGGGGGCGACGCGGGGGATGATCATGCGGATATTCTTCCTGTCGGGCGCCAGCGTCGGCGTCGCCGGCACGCTGTTCGGGTTGCTGCTGGGCGTGTGGTTCGCCAGCCATATCGAGCAGATCCGCCAATTCATCCAGGGCATCATCGGCCGCGACCTGTTCGCCGCCGAGATCTATTTCCTCACCCAGATCCCGGCGCGCATCGACACCGGCGAGGTGGTCGCCGTGGTGGGCATGTCGCTGGTCCTGTCCTTCGCCGCGACCATCTACCCGTCGTGGCGGGCGGCCAATCTCGATCCGGTGGAGGCCTTGCGCTATGAGTGAGCCTGCCCGCGCGGGCGGCCTCCGGCTGGAAGGGGTGTCCCGCAGCTTCTCCCAGGGCAAGGCCGTCCTGGAGGTGCTGAAGGGCGCCGACCTCGCCATCCGCCCCGGCGAGATCGTCGCCCTGGTCGGGCCTTCGGGGGCGGGGAAATCCACCCTGCTGCACATCGCCGGCCTGCTGGAACGCCCCGACGAGGGCGAAGTCTGGCTGGCGGGCGAGCCGTGCGGCAAGCTTTCGGACGATAGGCGGACCGGATTGCGGCGGACCTTTCTCGGTTTCGTCTATCAGTACCACCATCTGCTGCCGGAATTTTCCGCGGTCGAGAACGTCGTCCTGCCGCAGATGATCGCGGGCGTGGCGCGGGGGAAGGCCCGCGACCGGGCGATGCGGCTGCTCGACGTCATGGGGCTGGCCCAGCGCGCCCAGCACCGGCCGGGGCAATTGTCGGGAGGCGAGCAGCAGCGGGTGGCCATCGCCCGCGCCCTCGCCAACGATCCCAAGGTGCTGCTGGCGGACGAGCCCACCGGCAACCTCGATCCCCATACCTCGGAGACGGTTTTCGACGAGCTTCTGCGTCTGGTCCGCACCTCGGGCGTGGCGGCCCTGATCGCCACCCACAATCCCGACCTGGCCCGGCGCATGGACCGCGTCGTGCGCCTGGAGGAGGGGCGGCTGGCCGGGGCGTAAGGGGCGCCCGCGTCCGCTACGCCGTGTGCGGCGGCGACGATCCTCGTCCCCGGGTGTATTATGTCAGGGACAGGAGGATCGGGTCATGTCGCCATCGGACGAGATCGGGACCGCCCCCATCGAAATCGACCTGGACCGGGCCGTCATCGCCCTGGCGGACGCCCTCGATCTGGTGGGCGTCGACGAGGTCGGGCACGGGCACCGCGTCGCGCTCATGGCGGCGGGCGTCGCCCGCGAGCTGAAATGGGGCGAGGCGGACCGCCGCTGGATTCTGCGGGGCGCGCTGCTCCACGATTGCGGCGTTTCCTCGACCCGCGAGCACCGCGCGCTGGTCAACGAGATCGACTGGTCGGACGCCCACGCCCATTGCGAGCGGGGGCACGCGTACCTGTCGGCGGTCCCGGCCCTGGCCCCGCTGGCGCCGATGATCCTGGAGCACCACAGCCACTGGCAGGATTTGCGGCGCCGCGGGGTCGCGGCGGAGGTGGCGCTGCCGGCCAACCTCATCTTCCTCGCCGATCGCGCCGATGCCGTCCATTTCCGGGGAATCGTCCCGGGGCGGCCGGTGATCGACGTCCTCGCCCGCTACGCCCACACCCATTTCGCGCCGGAACCGTTCGCGGCCTTCCGCGAGCTGGCCGAGCACGAGGCGTTCTGGTTCGCCCAGGACGAGCCCAGTCTGCGCGACTATGTCGGCGAGCTGAGCGCGGGGGGCGAGCGCGTGACGCTCGACCTCGGCGGCATCAAGGGGCTGGCGGCGATGTTCGGGCGCATCATCGACGCCAAGAGTCCATTCACCGAGCGGCACAGCGTGGGCGTGGCCCGGCTGGCCCGCTATCTGGGAAGCCGTTTCGAGCTGCCGGCGGCGAAGCTCGATCTTCTGGAGATCGCGGGCCAGTTGCACGACCTCGGCAAGCTGCGGGTTCCCGACGAAATCCTGGAAAAGCCGGGCCCGCTTTCCGCCGACGAACGGCGGATGATGGCGCGCCACGCCTTCGACACCTGGGAAATCCTGCGCCATGTGTTCGGGCCAGGCCCGATCGCCCGCTGGGCGTCGTTCCACCACGAGGCGATCTCCGGCCACGGCTATCCCTTCCACTACGAGGGCGGCCAATTGCCGCTGGAGGCCCGCATCATCGCCGTCGCCGATGTCTTCCAGGCGCTGGCCCAGCGGCGTCCCTACCGGGAACCGCTGGCGTCCGAGGACATCGCCCACATGCTGGACGGCATGGTGTTCGGCGGCCGCCTCGACCGCGACGTGGTGGCCGCCGTCAAGGCCGACCTCCGCGCCGCCTGGCGGGAGGCGGTGGCGTCGGAGGTCTAGAATGTCATCGTCCACTCCCCCCCTGTCATCCCGACAGAGCGACAGCGACGAGGGATCCTTCAGCCGCTGGCGGCCGCCGTTCGTGCCCGAAAGATCCCTCGCTCCGCTCGGGATGACACCATCGTTCAGGGGCACATTAAGGATTCGGTCGTCTGAGTTCGGAGCCCTGGGGCTTCGGCATCCCCACTTGCCAAAACGGGCACGAGGGGTTATTTACCCGGCGCATCAATCCGCACGCGGGTCCGCGGCGGCGCGCCGGCATGGCGCGACCGTCGCTCCGGTGTCGGGATATCCCGACGACGCCCGCGGAGGTTCAACCGGAGAAGCGAAGGAAATCTCCATGTCCTTGCCGACGTTCACCATGCGTCAGCTCGTCGAAGCTGGCGTCCATTTCGGCCACAATACCCGCCGCTGGAACCCGAAGATGTCGCCCTACCTGTTCGGGGTGCGCAACGGGATCCACATCATCGACCTCCAGCAATCGGTGCCGATGCTGCACCGCGCCATGCAGGCCGTGCGCGACGTCGTCGCCGGCGGCGGCCGCGTGCTGTTCGTGGGCACCAAGCGCGCCGCGTCCGACATCGTCGCCGAATCCGCGCGGCGCTGCGGCCAGTATTACGTCAACCACCGCTGGCTGGGCGGCATGCTGACCAACTGGAAGACCATCTCCCAGTCGATCAAGCGGCTGCGCACCCTGGACGAGCAGCTTGCCTCGGGCGCCGTCGGCGGCCTGACCAAGAAGGAGCAGCTCAACCTCCAGCGCGAGCGCGACAAGCTGGAACGCGCGCTCGGCGGCATCAAGGAGATGGGTGGCCTGCCGGACATCCTGTTCATCATCGACACCAACAAGGAAGCCCTGGCGGTTCAGGAAGCCAACAAGCTCAACATCCCGGTGGTGGCGATCCTCGATTCCAACAGCGATCCGGCCGGCGTCGCCTTTCCGGTTCCGGGCAACGACGACGCCATCCGCGCCATCCAGACCTATTGCGATCTGTTGGGGGGCGCCGTGCTCGACGGCATTCAGGCCGAAATCACCCGCTCGGGCGGGGACGTCGGCGCTGCCGCCGAGGCGCCGGTCGAGGTCTTGGAGGAGGCCGCCGATCCGGATGAAGGTGCCCCGGCGACCGTCTGAGGCGGGATCGTCTTGCGCGAATGGCGGCGACATTCCGTCGCCGCCATTCGCTTACGCCCAAGCGCCGACCCCCATTGTTTTACGACTGAAGATTCCACGAAGAGGAAAGTGCCATGGCCGAAATCACCGCCTCGCTTGTCAAGGAGCTGCGCGAGAAGACTGGCGCCGGCATGATGGACTGCAAGAAGGCGCTGGCCGAGACCGCCGGCGACCTTGAGGCCGCCGTCGACTGGCTGCGTAAGAAGGGTCTGGCCGCCGCCGCCAAGAAGGCCGGCCGCGTGGCCGCCGAGGGTCTGGTCGGCATCGCCGCCGCCGGCACCAAGGGCGTCGTCGTCGAAATCAACGCCGAGACCGATTTCGTCGCCCGCAACGACAAGTTCCAGGATTTCGTCACCACCGTGGCCAAGGTCGCCCTGGATGCCGGCTCGGACGTCGAGGCGCTGAAGAAGGCCCCCTATCCGGGCGCCGGGAAGACGGTCGAGGAGCAACTCACCGGCCTGATCGCCACCATCGGCGAGAACATGAACCTGCGCCGCGCCGCCGGCCTGTCGGTGTCGGCGGGCGTGGTCTCCACCTACGTCCACTCGGCCACCGCCCCCGGCCTGGGCAAGATCGGCGTGCTGGTGGCGCTGGAATCCACCGCCGACCAGGCCAAGCTGGCCGAACTGGGCAAGCAGATCGCCATGCACGTCGCCGCGGCGAACCCGCTGTTCCTCGACACCACCTCGGTCGATCCGGCCGCTTTGGACCGGGAACGCGCGGTGCTGACCGAACAGGCGGCGGCGTCGGGCAAGCCGGCCAACGTCGTCGAGAAGATGGTCGAAGGCCGCGTGCGCAAGTATTACGAAGAGGTCTGCCTGACCGAGCAGGTTTTCGTCATCGACCAGGAGACCAAGATTTCCAAGGTGGTCGAGAACACCGCCAAGCAGCTCGGCGCTCCCGTCAAGCTCGCCGGCTTCGTCCGCTTCGCCCTGGGCGAGGGGGTCGAGAAGGAGGAGAAGGATTTCGCCGCGGAAGTGGCGGCGCAGTTGGGGCGCTGACGCGCTTTTCCCACGGGCGGCGGTTTTCGTTTTCGCCGTCATCTTGAACCGGGGCGGGGGATCTTTCCGGCACCTCCGGGCAAGAGATCCCTCGATCCTTCCGCTCCGTCGGGATGGCGTCGGGAATAGCGGGAGCCGCGTCCGCGGGGAGGGACGCGACAGGTAGGCGGAATGGTGTATGATCGCGCGCGTTTGACCGGCACGGTCAACCCTTCGTCCGAATTCTCCACCGAGGGCAGCATGGCCAGCGACGCCAAATACCGCCGGGTCCTTTTGAAGATTTCCGGCGAAGGTCT
Source organism: Pseudomonadota bacterium (assembly GCA_021847015.1). Lineage (GTDB taxonomy): Bacteria > Pseudomonadota > Alphaproteobacteria > Rhodospirillales > Magnetospirillaceae > JAJZVW01. The sequence goes on from JAJZVW010000012.1 coordinate 28,688, forward strand.
GATGGGGTCCCGGGATTACGGCCTGGACCCGGTGACCGTCGACCGCATCGCCGCGGAGGTGAAAGCCGTCCGCGACCTGGGCGTCGAGGTGTGCTGCGTGGTCGGCGGCGGCAACATCTTCCGCGGCGTGTCCGGGGCGGCGGGCGGCATGGAACGCGCGGCGGCCGACAACATGGGGATGCTTGCCACCGTCATCAACGCCCTGTCCTTGCAGAACGCGATCGAGAGGGTGGGGATCGAAAGCCGGGTGCAATCGGCCATCACCATGCCGACCGTCTGCGAATCCTTCATCCGGCGCCGGGCGATCCGGCATCTGGAGAAGGGCCGCGTGGTGATCTTCGCCGCCGGCACCGGCAACCCGTTCTTCACCACCGATACCGCCGCCGCGCTGCGCGCCGCCGAGATGGGGTGCGACGCGCTGCTCAAGGCCACCCAGGTCGACGGCGTCTATTCCGCCGATCCGAAGAAGGTCAAGGACGCCGAGCGCTACGACGCGCTCAGCTTTCACGACGTGCTGGCGCGCGACCTCAAGGTCATGGATGCGGCGGCCATCGCGCTGTGCCGCGAGAACCGCGTTCCGATCCTCGTCTTCAATCTGCATCAGGATGGCGCGTTCGCCGAGGTCGTCCGCGGCCGGGGGCGGTTCACCATCATAAGGGAAGGGAATTGACGCCGTGGCTGCACCGACCAATTGGAGCGACCTCAGGAGCGATCTGCACCGCCGGATGGATTCCGCCGTCGAGGTCCTGAAGAAGGAGTTTTCCGGCCTGCGTTCGGGCCGCGCGTCCACCAGCCTGTTGGAGCCGGTGGTGGTCGAGGCCTACGGCAGCGCCATGCCGATCAGCCAGTGCGGCACCATCGGCGTACCCGAACCCCGCATGCTGACGGTGCAGGTGTGGGACAAAGGATTGATCAAGGCGGTCGAGAAGGCTATCCGCGAGTCGGGGCTCGGCCTCAATCCCTCCGTGGACGGCCAGTTGGTGCGGGTGCCGATCCCCGCCCTGAACGAGGAGCGCCGCAAGGAATTGCAGAAGGTCGCCGGCAAATATGCCGAACAGGCGCGGGTGTCCGTGCGCAACGTTCGCCGCGACGGCATGGACGGCCTTAAAAAACTGGCCAAGGACGGCCACATCTCCGAGGACGAGATCCACAAGCACGAAAAAGAGGTCCAGAGCCTCACCGACGACACGATCAAGAAGCTCGACGATCTGCTGGCCCATAAGGAAAAGGAGATCATGCAGGTCTGATGCCGATGGAGTCCGCCGCCTCTCACGCCGAGTCCTCGCCGCCGCCGCTGCACGTCGCCATCATCATGGACGGCAACGGCCGCTGGGCGAAGACGCACGGGCTTCCCCGCGCCGCGGGTCACAAGCGGGGCGCCGAGGCGGTGCGGCGGACGGTGGAATGCGCGCGGGACATGGGAATCTCCTACCTCACGCTGTACGCGTTCTCGTCCGAGAACTGGAAGCGCCCCGCCTCCGAGGTGACCGACCTGATGGCGCTGCTGCGCCTCTACCTGCGCAACGAAATCGCCAACCTCGACCGCAACGGCGTCCGCCTGCGGGTGATCGGCGACCGCTCCCGCCTGGGGCGTGACATCGTCGCCCTGATCGAGGAGGGCGAGGTGAAGACCGGGAACAATCGGGCGCTGACGCTCACGCTCGCCCTGTCCTACGGCGGCCGGCAGGAGCTGGTGCGGGCCGCCCGCGCGCTGGCCAGGGATGTGGCCGCCGGCCGCCTTTTCCCCGACGACATCGACGAGGCCGCCGTGGCCCAGCGGCTGTTCACGGCGGACATGCCCGACCCCGATCTGGTCATCCGCACGTCGGGGGAGAAACGAATCTCCAATTTCCTGCTGTGGCAATCCGCTTACGCCGAACTTGTCTTCCTTGACGTGCCGTGGCCCGATTTCGGGCGCGACGAACTGGAGGCGGCCGTGCGCGATTTCCACCGCCGCGAGCGGCGCTACGGCGCCGCCGCCGCGGGCTGAGTTCCGCCGGTGTTGCTGCCCCGCGCCCTGTCGGCCCTGGTTCTGGCGCCTTTCGCCCTGGCGGCGGTGTGGCGGGGCGGCTATTCCTTCGCCGCCCTGGTCGCGCTCGCCACCGCAGTCATGGCCTGGGAATGGCACCGGATGGTGGCCGCCGGGCGGTTCGGCGGGGCGGGGCGGGTGACGGCGGTTGTGGTGCCGCTGGCCTGCCTGGCGTCCGTGGCGCTGCCGCTTGCCGGGGTGGCGCTGGTGGCCGGCGCCGCGCTGGCGTCGGTGGCGCTGGGAGGGCGTGTCCGGGTCTGGGCCGGGGCCGGCGCCGTTTACGTGGGCCTGCCGGCGGTGGCGCTGGTCTGGCTGCGGGAGGCGGGCGAATCGGGCCGGCTGGTGATGGTTTGGCTGCTGCTGCTGGTGTGGGCCACCGATATCGGCGCCTATGCGTTCGGCCGCCTCATTGGCGGCCCGCTGCTGGCACCGCGCATCAGCCCGAAGAAGACCTGGGCCGGCCTGTTTGGCGGAATGCTGTGTGCCGGGCTGGTCGGGATGGCGGTGGCTCTGCGCGCGCGGGTCGGCGATCCGGCGGCCCTGGCGGCCGCCAGCGTGCTGCTGGCAATCATCGCCCAGGGCGGCGATTTTCTGGAAAGTTGGGTGAAGCGGCGGTGGGGAGTGAAGGATACCGGCGCCATCATTCCCGGGCACGGAGGCGTGCTCGACCGCGTGGACGGCCTGTTGGCGGCGGGCGGCGCGGTGGCGCTGGCCACGCTGGCATCGGGCGAAACGGTTTTCAAATGGCTATGACGACAAGGGGAATACGATGAGCGGCGGCAAGCACGCGGATGGCCGGCGAGGTGTAACCATCCTGGGATCGACCGGTTCCATCGGCCGCAACACGGTCGAGCTGATCGAAGCCCGGCCGGACCGCTACCGGGTCGAAGCCCTGGTCGCCAACACCAACGCCGGCTTGCTGGCCGATCAGGCGCGGCGGCTGGGAGCGCGCATGGCCGTGGTGGCCGACGCTAATTCCCTGCCGGCGCTGAAGACGCTGCTGGACGGCAGCGGCATCGAGACCGCCGGCGGGCCGGACGCTGTGGTCGCCGCCGCCGGGCTGCCGGCCGACTGGGTCATGGCCGCCATCGTCGGCGCCGCCGGCCTGGCGCCCACCATCGCCGCCGCGCGGCGCGGGGCCACCGTGGCCCTGGCCAACAAGGAATGCCTGGTCTGCGCCGGCCAGTTGATGATGGCCGAGGTGGCCCGCCACGGGGCGACCCTGCTGCCGGTGGATTCCGAGCATTCGGCCATCTTCCAGGTCTACGATTTCGACCAGAAGGACAGGATCGAGAAGATCATCCTGACCGCCTCGGGCGGCCCGTTCCGGCGGACGCCGCTGGAGGACATGGCGGCGATGACCCCGGAGCAGGCGGTCGCCCATCCCAACTGGTCGATGGGGGCGAAGATCTCGGTGGATTCGGCGACGATGATGAACAAGGGCCTCGAACTGATCGAGGCCTACCACCTGTTCGGCCTGCCCGAGCCGAAGATCGACATCGTCGTCCATCCCCAATCGGTCATCCATTCGGCGGTGGCCTATGTGGACGGCTCGGTGCTGGCGCAGATGGGCTCGCCCGACATGCGCACCCCCATCGCCTACGCCCTGGGCTGGCCCAAGCGCATTCCCGCGCCGGCCCCCAAGCTCGACCTGGCCGCCATCGCCCAGCTGACGTTCGAGGCGCCCGATCCGGTGCGCTTTCCAGCCTTGCGCCTGGCCCGGCTCGCCTTGCAAACGGGCGGATCGGCGCCTACAGTCCTGAACGCCGCCAACGAGGTGGCGGTGCAGGCCTTTCTCGACCGCCGCATCCGCTTCCTCGACATCGCCACGGTGGTCGAACGGACCTTGGAGGCGATGGCGAACAGGTCCCTGGATTCCATCGACGACGTGCTGGCCGAGGACCAGGGCGCCCGCGCCCGGGCCAGTTCCGTCATCGCGGGCATGGGGATGTGACGGGGCAGTAGGAAAAAGAACGGGAAAACATGGACCTGCTGACGGGTTTCTGGAACTACGTCGTCGTCTTCCTCATCATTCTCACGGTGGTGGTGTTCGTCCATGAACTGGGTCATTACCTGGTGGCCCGGTGGAACGGGGTGAAGATCGAGGTGTTCTCGATCGGCTTCGGCCCCGAGATTTTCGGGCGCACCGATTCCTCCGGCACGCGCTGGCGCGTAAGCGCGCTGCCGCTGGGAGGCTATGTGCGGATGTTCGGCGACGCCGACGAAAGCTCGACCGCCGCCGAGGACCGGCCGTTGAGCGAGGCGGAAAAGGCCCAGTCGTTCCGCCACAAGCGGCTCGGGCAGCGCGCGGCCATCGTGGCGGCCGGGCCGCTGGCCAATTTCGTCTTCGCCATCATCGGGCTGGCGGCGATGTTCACGATCCTCGGCCAGCCCGTCACCCAGCCGGTGGTGGGGCAGGTGCAGCCGGGCAGCGCGGCGGAAGCGGCCGGCTTGCGGGCGGGCGACCGCATCACCGACATCGACGGGCGTCCCATCGACCGTTTCCAGGACATCCAGCGCATCGTGCGCCTCGATATCGGGGAGAAGCTGGCGCTGGGGATCGAGCGCGGCGACCGCCACCTGACGGTCACCGCCGAGCCGCGCGTGATCGAGCGCAAGGGCATGTTCGGCGATATGGAGAAGGTCCCGGTTCTGGGCGTGGTGGCCGATCCCGCCAGCACCAGGATCGTGCGCTATTCCCCGGGCGGGGCCCTGCTGGAATCCCTGCGCCAGACCGAGGAAATGGTGACCTCCACCTTCGTCGGCATCGGACAGATGATAAGCGGCACTCGCGGCTCGGATGAGCTGGGCGGTCCGATCCGCATCGCCAAAGGGGCAGGGGAGGCGGCACAACTTGGGCTGCCAAGCGTAATCTTCTATACGATCCTGCTCTCGCTTAATCTTGGTCTCATCAACCTTTTCCCGATTCCCGTTCTGGATGGGGGACACATTCTTTTTTACGCCATTGAGGCGCTCCTTGGCCGCCCTTTAGGGGAACGGGCACAAGAATATGGTTTCCGAATCGGCTTGTTTCTGGTATTGGCCTTGATGGTCTTTGCCACCCGCAACGACATCGTTTCATTGCCGGTGTGGGCCATGGTCAAACGTCTGTTTTCGTGACGTTGGCCGGCTGATCGCGTCGGACTCAGGGGGGTCTTGATGGGCTTTGTGGGGAGGACTGCTCTGGTGGCGGGGATCATCGCCTCCGCCGCTCTGCCCGCTATGGCGCAGCAGGCCCCACGCATCCGCCAGATCATCGTTCAGGGCACCCAGCGCATCGAGATCGAGACGGTCAAGTCCTACATGGCGATCGCCGAGGGCGACCCCTACGATTCGGAGCGGGTCGACCGCTCGCTCAAGACCCTCTACAACACCGGCCTGTTCGCGGACGTCACCATCCGCCAGGAGGGGGACACGCTGGTGGTCCGCGTGGTGGAAAACCCGATCATCAACCGCCTGGCGTTCGAGGGCAACAAGCGGATCAAGGAAGACCAGCTGAAATCCGAGGTCCAGCTGCGCCCGCGCACGGTGTATTCGCGCACCAAGGTGCTGGCGGACGTCAAACGCATCCTCGACCTCTACCGCCGCCAGGGCCGCTTCGCCGCCACGGTCGATCCCAAGATCATCCAGTTGGAACAGAACCGCGTCGATCTGGTGTTCGAGATCAACGAGGGGCCGCCGGCCTACGTCAAGCGCATCAATTTCGTCGGCAACCACTTCTACGACGAGGGCAAGCTGCGCGAGACGATCCGGACCAAGGAGGAACGCTGGTACCGGTTCCTCAGCTCGGACGACACCTACGACCCCGACCGCCTCACCTATGACCGGGAATTGCTGCGCCGCTTTTACCTGAAGCACGGTTTCGCCGATTTCCGCGTCACTTCTGCGGTGGCCGAGCTGACGCCGGACCGGGAAGGGTTCTTCATCACCTTCACCATCGACGAAGGCAAGCGCTACAAGTTCGGCACGTCCGACATCAAGGCCCAGCTCAAGGACCTCAAGGTCGACGAGTTGCGTCCCCTGCTCGTCAGCAAGCCGGGTGACTGGTACAACGGCGACCAGGTCGAGAAGATCGTCCAGAACCTGACCGACGCCGCCGGCAGCCGGGGCTTCGCCTTCGTGGACGTGCGGCCCGAGGTGAAGCGCAACCCCGAGAAGCGCACGGTCGATATCGTCTACAACATCAAGGAGGGACCCCGGGTCTACGTCGATCGCATCGACATCACCGGCAACTCCCGCACCCTCGACAAGGTCATCCGCCGCGAAATGGCGCTGGTGGAGGGCGACGCCTTCAACACCGCCAAGATCCGCCTGTCCCAGCAGCGCATCCGGGACCTCGACTTCTTCGAGAAGGCCAACGTCACCAACGTGCCGTCCGAATCCGCCCCCGACCGCACCACCGTCAAGGTGGACGTGACGGAGAAGTCCACCGGCGACCTCAGCTTCGGCGTCGGCTGGTCGAGCGTGGTCGGCCCGCTGGCGCAGGTGTCCATGCAGGAGCGCAACCTGCTCGGCACCGCCCAGAACGTGCGGGCGACGGTGGCGTTCGGTACCCTGGAGCAGGATCTCAGCCTGTCCTACACCCAGCCCTATCTGTTCGACCGCCGGCTGGTGGGCGGCGTCGACCTGTTCTCCACCAAGCGCGACCTGCAATACGAGGCGGGATACAATTACGAGACCAACGGCGGCGCGCTGCGGCTCGGCTATCAGCTGTCCGACAACCTGAGCCAGGGCTGGAAGTACACCCTCAAGGAGGACAAGGTCGACGGCGTCCTGCCCGGTTCCTCCCTCTATATCGTGGACCAGGAAGGCATTGCCATCCTGTCATCGGTCGAGCACGACATGGCCTACGACCGCCGCGACAGCAAGGTGGACCCGACCGAAGGCTACGTGGTGCATATGTCCAACGAATATGCCGGTCTGGGCGGCAACGAGTACTTCGTGCGCAACAATCTGGGCGGCAACCAGTATTTCCCGGTGGCCGAGCAGGTGGTGCTGATGCTCAGCGCCAACGGCGGCTACATCTACAGCCTGAACGGCGATCCCGTGCGCATCACCGAACGCTACTTCCTGGGCGGCGACACCCTGCGCGGCTTCTACGACATGGGCGTGGCTCCGCGCGACGACGCCACCCAGGACGCCATCGGCGGCATCTGGCAGTATTACGGCACGGCCCAATTGCAGTTCCCGCTCGGCCTGCCCGAGGAATACGGCGTCGGCGGCCGGCTGTTCAGCGATTTCGGCGCGATCGGCCCGACGCCCGATTCCTCGCAGGGCCTGGTCGATCAATCCCTGGCGCCGCGCGTCTCGATCGGCACCGGCATCAGTTGGAAATCGCCGATGGGACCGATCGCCATCGACGTCGCCTATCCGATCATCCGGCAGCCGTTCGACAAGATTGAGATCCTTCATTTCAACATGGGCACGAGGTTCTGACATGGGGGGCAAGCGGGCCGTGCGCCTCGGCGCGGGCGTCGGTGCGGTCCTGCTGCTGCTGTCGCTGTGCGGTGCGCCCGTTGCGGACGCGGCGGAGACGGCGCCGTCGAACGCGCCGCTCCCCCAGTCCGTGATCATCGTCGTGGACCCGCAGGCCGCGATGCAGCAATCGAAAGCCGGACAGGCCATTCGCGTCGAGCACGACAAGTATCGCCAAAAATATCAGACCGAGTTCGAGACCATACGCAAATCGCTTACCGAAGACGGCAACGACTTGGCCAAGCAGAAGCCGGTCATGAAGCAGGAAATCTGGCAGAAGAAAGCGCGCGCGTTCGACCAGAGGGTGTACGAGTTCAATCAGCGTTATCAGAGCGCCAACCTCGCCGTCGAAAAATCCTATCGCGAAGCCATGGGGGAGCTGGGCCAGGCTTTCGCGGACGTGACCGCCGAGGTGGCCAACGAAGTGGGCGCCAATCTCGTCCTTCCCATTCAGCAGGTCGTCCTGCACGATCCCCGGATGGATATGACCAAGGCGGTGATCGAACGCATGAACCGGAAGTACCCGTCGGTCACGTTTCCGGTTCCGGTGATCAAGGCGGATTCCGCGGCCGCCGATCCCGACCCGGCGGCGGCGCCGTATTCCGGCGCGGCAGGCGCGCAAGCCGCACCGAAGGAAAGGAAGAACTGAGTCATGGCTGACCCCCGGTTCTTTTCCCTGGCCGGACCATTCACGCTCGGCCGGCTGGCCGAGCTTTCCGGCGCCGAGATGGCGCCCGGCGCGGATGCCGGGGCGGTCTTCTCGGACGTGGCGGCGCTCGACGCCGCGGGGGCGAGCGACATCGGCTTTCTCGACAATCGCAAGTATATGGCGGATTTCATCGCCTCCAAGGCGGGCGCCTGCGTGGTTCACCCCGACATGGCGCCCCGCGCGCCGGCGGGCATGCTGCTGCTGCTGTCGCCCGATCCCTACCGGGCCTATGCCCACATCGCCCAGGCCTTCTATCCGGTGACGCCTCCCGAGCCTTGGGTGGCGCCGACCGCATGGGTGGACCCCACCGCCCGGATCGCCGAGGGCTGCCGTATCGAGCCGGGCGCGGTGATCGGCGCGCGCGCCGAAATCGGGCGGCGCTGCCGGATCGGCGCCAATGTGGTGGTCGGCGACGGCGTGGCGATCGGCGACGAGTGCGTCCTGGGCGCCAACGCCACGCTGTCCCACGCCATTCTCGGCAATCGGGTGGTCATCTATCCCGGCGCCCGTATCGGCCAGGACGGTTTCGGCTTCGCCATGGGGCCCGAGGGGCACCTGAAGGTGCCCCAACTCGGCCGCGTCGTCATCGGCAACGGGGTGGAGATCGGCGCCAACACCACCATCGATCGCGGTGCCGGACCCGATACCGTCATCGGCGATGGCTGCATGATTGATAATCTGGTGCAGATTGGGCACAACGTTCAACTTGGACGGGGGTGCGTGATCGTCGCTCAGGTCGGCATTTCGGGATCGACCCGCATCGGCGATTTCGTCGCCGCCGGGGGACAGGCCGGCATCACCGGCCATCTGCGGATCGGCAGCGGCGCCCGCATCGCCGCGCAAAGCGGCGTCATGCGCGATATCGCGGCCGGCGAGACGGTCGGCGGCGCCCCGGCGGTGCCCATGGCCGAATGGCTGCGCCAATCCGCGCTGTTGGGCAAGTTGGGGCGGCGGAAAGGGCGGCTGCCGCCGGAGTGAACGTTAGGGTAACGGGGCCGCCTGACGGGCCCCGAGTGGCTACGAAGAGGGGACCGATGGAAACCGCTCTGGGCGACGGCCAGCCGTCGCGGACGATCGATATCAACCGCATCGTCGAGATGATCCCGCACCGCTATCCCTTTCTGATGGTGGACCGGGTCATCGAGGTGGTGCCTGACCGAAGCGCCATCGGCATCAAGAACGTCAGCATCAACGAACCGTTCTTCCAGGGACACTTCCCGCAAAGGCCGATCATGCCGGGCGTGCTGATCATCGAATCCATGGCGCAGACCGCGGCGGTGCTGGTGGTCGAGACCCTGGGCCCCTCGGCCGAAGGGAAGCTGGTCTATTTCATGAGCGTGGACAACGCCCGTTTCCGCAAGCCGGTGGGGCCGGGCGACCAGCTCCACGTCCACGTCCACAAGGAGCGTTCGCGCGGCAATGTGTGGCGTTTCCGGGCCGAGGCCAAGGTGGACGGCGTCCTGATGGCCGAAGCGACCTATGCCGCCATGATCATGGATAGCTGATGGCCGTCATCCATCCCACCGCCCTGGTCGATCCCAAGGCCAGGATCGCCGATACGGTCAGCATCGGCCCCTTCTGCGTCGTCGACGGCGACGTCACCCTGGGCGACGGCGTCGAACTGCTGTCCCACGTGGTCGTCACCGGGCGCACGACCGTCGGCGACGGCACGCGCATCTTTCCGTTCGCCTCCATCGGGCACCGGCCCCAGGACCTCAAGTACCGGGGCGAGCCATCGACGCTGGAGATCGGGCGCAACAACCAGATCCGCGAATACGTCACCATCCAGCCGGGGACCGAGGGCGGGGGCATGGTGACCAGGGTCGGCGACAATTGCCTGTTCATGGCCAGCGCCCATGTCGCCCACGACTGCATCGTCGCCGACAACGTCATCATGGCCAACAACGCCACCCTGGCCGGGCACGTCACGGTCGGCGAGTTCGCGTTCCTGGGCGGCCTGTCGGCGGTTCACCAGTTCGTGCGCATCGGCCGGCACGCCATGATCGGCGGCATGTCCGGGGTCGAGGCCGACGTCATCCCCTTCGGCATGGTGATCGGCAACCGCGCCCATCTCAACGGCCTCAACATCGTCGGGCTCAAGCGGCGCGGCTTCTCGCGCGAAGACATCCACAGCTTGCGCAACGCCTACCGCATGCTGTTCGCGCCCGAAGGGACGCTCCAGGAGCGGGTGGCCGACGTCGAGGCCCAGTTCAGCGCCAATACGGTGGTGGCGGAAATCGTCGCCTTCATCCGCGCGGAAACCAGCCGTCAGCTCTGCACGCCGTCGTTCGGCAGCGATGCGACCTGAGCTGAAACCTTAAGCGTCGGTGTCATCCCGACGGGGCGGAGCGAGTGGAGGGATCTTTCGGGAACGGCGCCCATTGGCGGAAACGCCGCCGGTGCCGGAAAGATCCCTCGGCTGCGCTCGGGATGACAGGAAGGCAAAGGATGGAATGACCGAATCCAACTCCGCGTCCGCCGCTCCCAAGCTCGGCATCATCGCCGGCGGGGGGGAGTTTCCGGGGCTGGTGATCGCCGCCTGCCGGGCCGAGGGTCGGGATTTCCATGTGCTGGCCCTGGTCGGCCATGCCGATCCGCAGGTGATCGGCGACGCGCCGGCGGACTGGATACGGCTGGGGGAGACCGGAACCGGCTTCAGGCGCCTGCACCAGGCCGGCGTCGAAGAGGTGACCATGATCGGCCCGGTGCGGCGGCCGAGCCTCAGGGAGCTGGCCCCCGATCTGCGCACGGCCGGGTTTTTCGCCAAGGTCGGCCTCAAGGCGCTGGGCGACGACGGGCTGTTGCGCGCCGTGGTGCGCGAGCTGGAAAGCGAGGGGTTCCGGGTCGTCGGCGCCCATGAGGTGCTGGCCGATTGCCTGGCGCCCGCAGGCGATCTCGGGCGCCTGTCGCCCGATGCCCAGGCGCGGGCCGACATCGCCCGCGGCCTGGAGGTGGCCCGTGGCCTGGGCGCGCTGGATGTGGGCCAGGCGGTAGTCGTGCAGCAGGGCATCGTCCTGGGTGTCGAGGCCGCCGAGGGCACCGACAGGCTGATCCGGCGTTGCGCCGATTTGAGGCGCGAGGGTGCGGGCGGGGTGCTGGTCAAGGTCAGGAAGCCGGGCCAGGACCGCCGCATCGACCTGCCCGCCATCGGCCTGACCACGCTGTGCGAGGCCGCCGCCGCCGGCCTGCGGGGCATCGCCGTCGAGGCGGGCGGAAGCCTTATCCTCGGCCGCGACCGCCTGGCGGAGGAGGCGGATCGCCTGGGGCTGTTCATCACCGGCATCGGCGCGGGCGCCGGTCCGTCCTGAACCGCGGGAGGGCGGCATGGCACCTCGGATCTACGTCATTGCCGGCGAGCCGTCGGGCGACCTTCTCGGCGGGCGCCTGATGGCCGGTCTGAAGGCGGCCACCCGCGGGACCGCGACCTTCGCCGGCATCGGCGGCGAGGCCATGCGCGCCGAGGGCTTGCAAAGCCTGTTTCCCATGGCGGAATTGTCGGTGATGGGCCTGGTCGAGGTGCTGCCCCGCATCCCGCGCATCCTGCGCCGCGTCGGCGAGACCGTGGCCGACATCGAACGCCTGCGCCCCGACGCCGTGGTCACCATCGATTCGTGGGGCTTCACCGGGCGGGTGCAGAAGCGGCTGAAGGCCCGCTGCCCCGACATTCCCCGCATCCATTACGTTGCGCCCATGGTGTGGGCGTGGAAACCCGACCGCACCCGGAAACTGGCGGCGGTTCTGGACCGGCTGCTGACGCTGCTGCCGTTCGAGCCCCAGTGGTTCGTCAAGGACGGTCTGCCCTCGGTCCATGTCGGCCATCCGGTGGTCGAGAGCGGGGCGGAGACGGGCGACGGCGCCGCCTTCCGCGCGCGGCACGGCATCGCGCCGGACGCGCCGGTGCTGGTGGTTCTGCCGGGCAGCCGGCATTCCGAAACCTCGCGCCTGCTGCCGGTCTTCGCTGGCGCCGTGCGGCGATTGGCCGAGCGTCAACCCGGCTTGACGGTGGTGGTGCCGACGGTGGAGACCGTGGCCGCCGAGGTCAAGGCGGCGGTCGCCCATTGGGCGGTGCCGGCCCGGGTGGTGGAGAACCGCGCCGAGAAGTACGACGCCTTCGCCGCCGGCACGGCGGCCCTGGCGGCATCGGGGACGGTGGCGCTGGAACTGGCGTTGGCGCGACTGCCGTCGGTGATCGCCTATCGGGTGTCGCCCCTGTCCGCCTTCGTCGCCACCCGCTTTCTCGGGCTGAAGGTGAAATACGCGACCCTGGTGAACATGGTGATGGATGCGCCGGTGATGCCCGAGTTCCTGCAGACGGATTGCACGGAGGAGCGGCTGGCGGAGGCCGTGGGCGCGCTGCTGGCGGATGCGGGCGCGCGCGCCCGGCAGATCGAACGGGCGGGCGAGGCCATGCGCCGCCTGGGCTATGGGGGGCCGAGCCCCAGCGCGCGGGCGGCCGAGGCCGTGCTCGCGGTCATTCACGACAAGGAGGCCAAGGCATGAGCACCGGCTGGCGGATGCTGCACACCATGATCCGGGTCGGCGACCTGGATCGCTCGATCGACTTCTACACCCGCCTTCTGGGGATGACGCTCCTGCGGCGGCAGGACTATCCCGAGGGCCGCTTCACCCTGGCCTTCGTTGGCTACGGGGACGAGGCCGGGCATACCGTGCTCGAACTCACCCACAACTGGGACACCAAGGGCTACGACCTCGGCACCGGCTTCGGCCACATCGCGCTGGGCGTGCCCGACATTTACGCCGCCTGCGACGCGCTGGCCCGCGACGGCGTCACGATCCCGCGCCCGCCGGGCCCCATGAAGCACGGCACCACGGTGATCGCCTTCGCCGAGGACCCCGACGGCTACCGCATCGAACTGATCGAGCGGAAATAGTCCTGCGTCTCGTCACCCCGAGCCGCAGCACCCGCGCTGCTGCTGGATCGGCGGGCACGTTACCGAACCGAACGAGCAAAACACGCAGCAATCGCCCGGATTTGGGCGCAGCATCGTCTTGCAGTTGCCGCATTCGTAGAAGAACTGGCAGGCGTCCGTGGGCATGGTTTCCCGCTTGGCGAAACCGCAATGCGGGCAGGTCAGCACGGATTCAAGAACGATGGCGCTCATTGTGGCATCACTTCTGTAGGGTGGAAGGATAGCCGGCGTTCGCGGTCGCCTTGGTCAGCGCTTCGGGCCGGACCTTGTCGGGATCATAGGTGACGGTGGCCGTTTTGGTGTCGAAATCGACAGTGGCGGTGCTCACGCCGGGCATCTTTTCAAGCGACTTCCTGACCGTGATTGGACACAGCGGGCACGTCATGTTCTGCACGTCGAGCGTGACGGTTTTCGGGGCGGCGGCCAGCGCCGCGACGGGCAACGCGGCGAGTGCGGCGATGAGCAGTTTGCGCATGGGACGCTCCTTTCAGTAGAACAGCGGGGCGAGCCACGGCACGGCCAGCAGGCCGAGCGACAGGGTGGCGACGATCCAGAACGTGATCCGCCGCCGCTTGATCGTGCGCGGACCGGCGCACGGCGTGCCCGGTGCGCAGATCCCCGGCACGAGGTGGAGCTTGCGGAAGGCCAGCCCAAGGAACAGCAGCGTCAGGCCGATGAAGATGGGCCGGTACGGCTCCATCGCCGTCAAACTCCCGACCCACGTGCCGCCGACGCCAAGCACCAGCAGCACAAGCGGACCGACGCAGCACACCGACGCGCCGATGGCGGCCAGTACGCCCGCGATCAGCGAACCATTTCCCGCGGGTTGCGCCACAGATGTCTCCTTGATCCCGATTGCCCAAGTGCTACCCTAAATCCCGTACCTAAGTACGGAATCAAGGGGGAAAACGATGGCGGCGGAACTGACCATCGGCAAGCTGGCGGAAGCCGCCGGGGTGAACATCGAGACGATCCGGTATTACCAGCGGCGCGGATTGCTGGACGAACCCGCCAAACCGCTGGGGAGCCATCGCCGCTATCCGGCGGAACAGGCCAAGCGTGTGCGCTTCATCAAACGGGCGCAGGCGCTTGGCTTCACGCTGGCCGAGGTCGGCGGGCTGCTGACGCTGGATGAGGCGTGCGCCTGCACGGAGACCCGGGCATTGGCGGCCCGCAAGCTGACGCTGATCGAACGGAAGATGGCGGACCTTGCCGCCATGCGACAGGCGCTGGCCGGACTGGTGCGGCAATGCGATGCGGGGGACGGCGGCGCGACCTGCCCAATCATCAAGGTGCTGGCCGGGGAGTGATACCCGACAGGCTGCCGGGGCTGCACCGCAAGATGTTTTCTTTTAATCTGGGATACACGCTTGTCGTCCCGAGCGCAGTCGAGGGACCTTTCGGGCACCCTGCGTGAAAGGTTCGTCCTCGCTTGCGTTCGGAACGACAGGGAGAGCGCTACCCCAACGCCTCTGCGCACGCCGCCAGCCAGGCGGGCAGGTCGCGCAGGGCGCGCTGGCTATAAAGTTTCTTGCGCTCGCGGCCTTTGACGCGCCGGCCGTTTTCGTCCCGTTCGGGCGGCGGCGGGAACAGGCCGAAATTGACGTTCATGGGCTGGTAGGTCTCGGCCTCGGCGAGGCCGGTGACGTGGCCCAGAAGGGCGCCCAGCGCGGTGGTCAGGGGCGGCGCCGGGAGGTCGCGCCCCAGCCGTTCGGCGGCGGCGAAACGCCCGGCCAAGAGGCCGATGGCGGCCGATTCCACGTACCCCTCGCAGCCGGTGATCTGTCCGGCCAGCCGCAGGCGCGGCTGTGACTTCAGGCGAAGGACGCTGTCCAACACCTTGGGTCCATTGACAAAGGTGTTGCGGTGAATGCCGCCCAGGCGGGCGAACTCGGCGTTCTCCAGGCCGGGGATGGTGCGGAACACGCGAACCTGCTCGCCGTGGCGCAGCTTGGTCTGGAAGCCGACCATGTTGTAGAGGGTGCCGAGCGCGTTGTCCTGGCGGAGTTGGATCACCGCATGGGGCTTCGGCCCATGGGGGTTGGTCAGGCCCACCGGCTTCATCGGCCCGAAGGCGAGCGTCTCCCGCCCGCGTTCGGCCATCACCTCGATGGGCAGGCAGCCCTCGAAATAGGGGGTGTCCTTTTCCCAATCGTGGAAAGGCGCCGTTTCGGCGGCCAGCAGGGCGTCGATGAAGGCGTGGTATTCGTCCCGCGTCAGCGGGCAATTGATGTAGTCCGAGCCCGTGCCCTTGTCGTAGCGCGACTGGAACCAAGCCGTGCCGAAGTCGATGCTGTCCTTGTGGACGATGGGGGCGATGGCGTCGAAGAAGGACAGGCTGTCCTCGCCGGTGACGGCGCGGATCGCCTCGGCCAAAGGCGGCGAGGTCAGGGGGCCGGTGGCGACGATCACCGAATCCCAGTCGGCGGGCGGCAGGACGGCGATCTCCTCGCGGACGAGGGTGACGTTGGGATGCCGCTCCAGCGCCGTCTGCACCGCCTGCGAGAAGCCCTCGCGGTCCACCGCCAGCGCGCCCCCGGCCGGCACCCGGTGGGCGTCGGCCGAACCCAGGATCAGCGATCCGGTGCGGCGCATCTCCTCGTGCAGCAGGCCGACCGCGTTGTACTCGGCGTCGTCCGAGCGCAGGCTATTGGAGCACACCAGTTCGGCCAGGCCCGAGGTGCCGTGGGCGGGCGTGGTTCGGTGCGGGCGCATTTCGTGGAGGACGACGGAAACGCCGGCGCTGGCGAGTTGCCAGGCCGCTTCGCTGCCAGCCAGGCCCCCACCGATGACATGGACGGGATGGGTCATGCCCCCTGACTTAAGGCCAGGGCCGGCGCCTGTCCAGCGCGAACGGCGGTTCTCGGTACGCGCCCTCGCTGCGGTCAGCCTTTGAAAGGAAATACGGGGACAAAAGGAAATACGGGGACACAATACTTAATTCAAATTGAATTAAGTATTGTGTCCCCGTATTTCCTGTCCCCGTATTTCCCCGTATTTCCCCGCTGCGGTCAGCCTTTGACGCCGGAGGCTGCCTGGACCTGGGTCACCCACGACGGGGCGCCGGTCTGGTACTGGGCCAGGGACAGGCCGGTCACGGGCTTGTTTTCCTGCTTGCTCTGGTTGCCATGGGTATCGATGGGACCGAAGGCGTAATCGGCGAAGGCCGATTGCGTGGCGCGGCCGTGGGGCCGGGTCGAATGGCCGTCGCTGCTGTCGGTGCGGTAGAGCAGGATTTGGGACGGTATGCCGTTGATGGTGCTCATGGGGAGCCTCGCGGTGGTGACGGCGGGACCGATGCAGGGATCGTGCCACGGAAATCCCTTGCGATTCCGCGGCCGAGGGGGGAGCCTGTAGGCAATTCCTGCCGGGAACAGCCGTTGGGGGCGGCGGGTTTTTCCCGGTAGTTGTCCGAGGTGAGGCATGGCCGCGAAGACCTATTTCGTTGTCGGGGGCGAGTACGAGGACACGTCCTTCGCCCGCATCGCCTCCGGCCAGAGCGAGGAGCGCTTCGGCCCCTTCGACGAGCGCGAGGCCCATGAATGCTGGCGGGCGCTGACCGGCAAGACTGCGGACAACGCCATGGTCCGCTACTTCATCCGCTGCGAAGAGGACGTGTGCCCGGGCCAGTGGTACGTGGTCGGCGGGGAATATGCGGACACCACGTTCCAGAGGATCGCTCCCGGCCGGCACCTGGAATCCTACGGCCCCTACAGCCGCGCGCAGGCGTTGGAACGCTGGCGCGCGCTGACCGGCCGCACCGTGGATTCCGCCATGACCCGCTACGACCTGTGCTCGGCGGAGGAATTGGGGCAGCGGACGGAAGCGATGCGCTGACGGCTGGATTTTCGTTGCCTTTCGGGCTATTTCCCTGGGCCGGAAGTCATCGCCCCCAAGGGAGGAGCCCCATGTCCCACAAGTACCATGCTTTCGTCTGCTCGCAGAGCCGCCCCGAGGGTCATCCCCGTGGCTGCTGCACCAGCCGCGGCGGCGGGCAGAAATTGTTCGAGCGCCTGGTCGCGGTGATGAACGAGCGCAATCTCTGGGGCGAGGGCGTCAGCGTCGCCCAATCCTCGTGCCTGGGCTTCTGCTCGTTCGGCCCGGCGATGGTGGTCTATCCCGAAGGCGTGTGGTACCAGCCGACCAGGGCCGAGGACATCGACGAAATCGTCCAATCCCATTTCGTCGAAGGCAAGCCGGTGGATCGGCTGCGCGTCTATCCGTCGAAGTAGGGCCGGGGCGCGAGGCTCCGAACTTGGGGGACAGCGTTCTTACTACCATCCTGAGTGAGGATGTCATCCCTCGTCGCTGTCGCTCAGCGGTTCTCATTATGCATTTTTCGCTGTCATCCCGAGCCGACGGCGAGGGATCTTTCCGGCACTTTCGCGTGAAAGATCCCCCAGTCGCTCCGCTCCCTCGGGATGACAACATTCCCTGATGCCGCATAATGAGAACCGCTGGCTGTCGCTTTGTCGGGATGACAGGTGGGCCGAGGACGAAAACAACGGGTTCGAAATCTGCGTTCGGAGCCCCGATTCCCCGGCCGCCTTCCCCCTCTCGAAACGACAAAGAGGGCGCTCGTCAGGCCGTCCGCTGGATCAGGTGATACCCGAAGTCGGTCTCGACGACCGCGCTGACCTCGCCCGTCTCGAGGGCGAAGGCGGCCACTTCGAATTCGCGCACCATCGCGCCCTTGGGGAAGAACCCCAGGTCGCCGCCCTCGCGCCCCGAGGGGCAATCCGAATGCTTGCGGGCGAGGTCGGCGAAATCGGCGCCCGCCGCGATCTCGTCGCGCAGGCCGGCGATCACGGTCGCTGCCTCGTCCTTGGTGCGGGTGGCGCTGGAGCGCATCGACCCTCTGTACATCAGCAGGATATGAGAGGCGCGGACTTGTTCGGGCATGACATCCTCCGTTGTGTCGAACCGGGACCATAGCGGGGCGGGCCCGGCGATGTAAGCGGAAAAGGCGCCGCCGCTGTCGCACCGATGGGCCGGGGATGGTATATGGGGATGTCCAACACGGAGGGTGCATCCATGGACATCGAGATGGTGGCGATCCTGTCCGGTGTCGTCGTGGTCGGCCTGGCCTTCGCGGCCAAGCTGATGGTGGGGCGTCTGCTGGCGGCCAGGCCGGTGCGGGCCGAGGACCGGAACGACGCCTGAGCGCGATCCGTTGACCCGCCTTATCCTGTTCAACAAGCCCTACGACGTGCTGTCGCAGTTCTCCGACCGCGAGGCCGGGCGGGCGACGCTCCGGGACTTCGTGCCGGTGCCGGGGGTGTATCCGGCCGGCCGTCTCGACCGGGATTCCGAAGGGCTGCTGGTGCTTTCCGACGACGGCGGCCTGATCGCGCGGATATCCAGCCCGCGGTTCAAACGGCCCAAGACCTATTGGGTCCAGGTGGAAGGCATTCCCGACGAGGCGGCGCTGGAACGCCTCCGCCGGGGCGTGGTCCTCAACGACGGACCGACCTTGCCGGCGGGCGCGCGGGCCA
The DNA here is from genome assembly GCA_021847015.1 of Pseudomonadota bacterium. Lineage (GTDB taxonomy): Bacteria > Pseudomonadota > Alphaproteobacteria > Rhodospirillales > Magnetospirillaceae > JAJZVW01. The sequence goes on from JAJZVW010000012.1 coordinate 47,327, forward strand.
TCCCCGAACCGCCGGGTCTGTGGCCCCGCGATCCGCCCATCCGCTATCGCGCCGCCATCCCCACCGCGTGGATCGAGCTGACCCTGAAGGAAGGGCGAAACCGGCAGGTACGGCGCATGACGGCGGCCGTGGGGTTCCCGACCCTGCGGCTGATCCGCTGGGCGGTGGGGGATTGGACGCTGGCGGGGCTGGCCCCGGGCGAATGGCGTGAGGTGGGGACGGCGGCGGGGATGGTCACCCCGGCGCGCGGCCGGAGATGATCTGCCCTTTCCCGGCCTGCTTGGCCCGGTACATGGCCTGGTCGGCGTAGCGGAGAAGGATGTCGGGATCGGTATCGTCGTCGGGATAGACGCTGACGCCGATGCTGGCCGTCACGGTGACGGCGGCCGTGGTGCCCGGCGGCGTGAACGGTTCGGCGATGGCGGCCGCGATTCGCCGCAGGACGGCTTCGTATTCCGCGCTCCCGCGCAGTCCGGGCAACAGGACCACGAACTCGTCGCCGCCCAGGCGGGCCACCGTGTCTCCGCCCCTCAGGCAGCGGCCGATGCGTCCGCCGATTTCCACCAGCAGGGCGTCGCCGGCCGCGTGTCCGTGGAGGTCGTTGACGGGCTTGAAGCCGTCCAGGTCCATATAGGCCACGGCCACCAGCCAGCCGCCGCGCCGGGCGTCGGCGATGGCCTGGCGCATGCGGTCGGCCAGCAGCATGCGGTTGGGCAGGCCGGTGAGGGCATCGTGATGGGCGATGTGGGCCAGCGCTTCTTCCTGTCTCTTCAACAGGCTGATGTCGTGGAAGACCGCGACGAAATGGGTGGGCCGCCCACGCTGGTCGCGGACCGCGGAAATGTCGAGCCACTGGGGGTAGATTTCGCCGCTCTTGCGGCGGTTCCACACCTCGCCGTTCCAGTGCCCGGTGGTCCGTAGCGATTCCCACATGGCTCGGTAGAACTCAGCACCCTGGCGCCCCGATTGGAGCATGCGGGGACTGCGTCCCACGATCTCGTCGCGCTCGTAGCCGGTCAGCCGGGTGAAGGCGGGGTTGACGTCGAGGATGGTGCCGGCGGTGTCGGTGACGAGGATGCCTTCCTGGGTGTGGGCGAAGACGTTGGCCGCCAGACGCAGGGCCTCTTCCGCATGGCGGCGCTCCGAGATGTCGTGGATGATGGAGAAGAGAAGGGTGCGTCCGCCCAGTTCGAGCGGACCGGAATGCACCTCCACGTCCCGCACCTCGCTGTTGGCCAGCCGGTGGCGGAAGAAGAAGTGGGATCGGTGCTCCCGCGAGGCCTCGGCCATCTCCACGGCCAGCTCGGCGCCGGTCATGATGTTGATGTCGCCGATGGCCAGGGATTTCAGCCGGTCGACGGAATAGCCGTAATACCGGCCGGCCGCGTCGTTGGCGTCGACGATGGCGCCGTCCGACGGGTCGATCAGCAGCATGGCCACCTTGGAATGGGTGAACAGCGCCCGGTAGCGCTCCTCGCTCTCCCGCACGGCTTGCTCGGCCTGGCGCCGTTCGGTGATGTCGGTGCCGATGGTCACCAGGTATTCCATGCGGCCGTCGGCGTCGCACACGATGTCGTTGGTCCAGTCGAACACCCGCCGGGTGCCGTCGCGGCGGACCCATTCGTTCTCGTAGCGCCGGGCGATGGTCCCCTTGACGGCGTTGCGGAACACCGCGTTCACCCGCGCGGATTGTTCGGGCGGCAGGAAGTTCTTCCAGAAGAACGGCTCCCGCGCCTCGTCGGTCCGATAGCCGGTGAATTCCTCGGCCGCCCGGTTGAGGCGGACGATCGCGCCCTGGCGGTCGATGACCGCCACCAGGCTGCTCACCGAATTGAAGATGGCGTTGTTGAAATCCCGGTGGCGCCGCAATTCGGCGTGCATGGCCTTGCGCCGGGTGATGTCGCGGATGACCGCCATGACCGCGGCTTCGCCGCCGAGGACGGCCGGATGAGCCCAGACCTCGGCGTCGAAAGGAGTACCGTCGGTGGCGAGCAGGACCAGTTCGAGGGGAGCGGCGGCGATCCGCCTGTCGGTGACCTCGCGCATGCGCTGCGCGACCGTGTCACGGTCGTCGGGATGGATGCGGTCCAGGACGGCGGTGCCCGTCAATTGCTCGACCGTGGTCGTCCCGAACAGGGACGCGGCGGACGGGTTCACCAGGCGCACCGTACCGCCGACCACGACCATGATGCCTTCGGGCGACCCGTCGAAGAGCGCGCGGTAGCGCGTTTCGCTCTCCTCGATTTCCGCCTCCATGCGGCGGCGCGCGGTGACGTCGCGGGCGATGCCGCGGAAGCCGACGATCCGCTCGTCGGCGTCAAGGATGGGAACGCCGCTCACGTCCAGCAGCACGGTGAAGCCTTCGCGGTGGATCCGCGCCGTCTCCTCCATGAGCGGCGTCTTCGCCGCCGCCTTCGCGCGGTAGAAATCGCGCAGCCGCGGCGCCTCGGCCGGGCGCATCAGGTCGAACGGCGTCTTGCCCAGCACGTCCTGGGGCGCGTAGCCCAGCAGCGTGCTGACCCGCGGGCTGACGTAGGTGTAGCGCCACTCGGCATCGACCTCCCAGATCCAGTCCGAGACCGTTTCCACCATGTCGTGGAACCGGCTTTCGCTCGCGCGCAGGGTCTGGGCCTGCCTCTGGCGTTCCAGCAGGATGGCGAGAACGGACGCGCCGATGTCGAGCAGGCGCTGCTGGAACGGCGAGGGCAGCCTGTGCTCGAAGCTCGACAGGGCGAAGGTGCCGACGATTCGATTCCCCGACCGGATGGGGGTGGACCAGCACGCCTTCAGGTTGAAGTCGATCGCGAAACGCCGAAGATCCTGCCATTCGGGGGCCGTCAGCGTGTCGCGGACATAGACCGGCTTGCGGCGGTAGACCGCGTTCCCGCACGAGCCGGCGCCCGCACCCGGGCGTAAGCCGTTGAGGCAGGCCACCCCTTCGGCGGGGATCGACGGCGCGGCGTGGACGTTCAGCACCCCATGCCCGTCCAGCAGCATCACCACGGCGGCGGAATTCGGCACCATCCGTTCGGCGAGGTCGCAGAGCTGGCGGGTGACCTCCTCGTGCGCGCGCCCCAGGGCCACCGATTCGAGGATGGATTGCTGGAAGCGGATCAGCCGCTCCTGCTCGGCGGATTCGAGGCGGATGCGTTCGATCCGGGAGCCTTTGGCCTTGAGAGGGGCAAGAGGCGAGGTGTCAGCGTTCAATCCGACCTCCATCGCCCAAGGAGCCGTCACGGCTCCCGGCGGCGGCCATCGTCGTCATGGGACGCTGCGAACGCAGCATGGACCGTCTCACCCCCTGGTTCTATCAGTATAATCGATTTTATACCGACGCATAAGGGCAGTCCATCCGCACTTTTGTATAGGATTTTCCTAATATTCTTGCGTAATTGGGCCGGCTGGCGATGTGTGGACGGGCGCGGACGGACGCTTCGCCGCCATCGGCGCCGGGGATCAGACTCGCGCGCGCCGCCTGAGCTTCCGTCCCAGATAGGGGGCCAGGTATCGCCCCGTGTAGCTTTCGGCGCAGGCGGCGACGTCCTCGGGGGTGCCGGCGGCGACGATGCGGCCGCCGCCGTCGCCGCCTTCGGGGCCGAGGTCGATGATCCAGTCGGCGGTCTTGATGACCTCCAGGTTGTGTTCGATCACCAGTACCGTGTTGCCGGCCTCCACCAGGGTGTGGAGCACTTCGAGGAGTTTGCGCACGTCCTCGAAATGCAGCCCGGTGGTGGGCTCGTCGAGGATGTAGAGGGTGCGGCCGGTGGCGCGGCGAGCCAATTCCTTGGCCAGTTTGACCCGCTGCGCCTCGCCGCCCGACAGCGTGGTGGCCTGCTGGCCGAGATGGATGTAGTCCAGCCCGACCCGGCGCAGCGTCAGCATGCGGTCGCGGATCGCCGGCACCGCCTTGAAGAACTCGGCCGCTTCCTCGACCGTCATATCAAGAACGTCGGCTATCGACTTGCCCTTGAAGGTGATTTCCAGGGTCTCGCGATTGTAGCGCTTGCCCTTGCAGACGTCGCACTGGACATAGACGTCGGGCAGGAAGTGCATCTCGATCTTGATGACCCCGTCGCCCTGGCAGGCCTCGCAGCGCCCGCCCTTGACGTTGAAGCTGAAGCGCCCGGCCTTGTAGCCGCGCGTCTTGGCCTCGGGCAGTTCGGTGAACCAGTCGCGGATGGGCGTGAACGCGCCCGTGTAGGTGGCCGGGTTGGAGCGCGGCGTGCGGCCGATGGGCGACTGGTCGATGTCGATGATCTTGTCCAGATTCTCGATGCCGTCGATCCTCTCGAACGGCGCCGGCTGCTCGCGCGCGCCCATCAGCCGCCGCGCCAGCGCCTTGTACAGGGTTTCGATCACCAGCGTCGATTTGCCGCCGCCCGATACGCCGGTGACGCAGGTGAGGGTGCCGAGCGGAATGTCCACCCCGACGGTCTTGAGGTTGTTGCCGGTGGCCCCCACGATGGACAGCGTGTTGCCGTTGCCCGGCCGCCGCGAGGCGGGCAGGGGGATGCGCTGGGCGCCGGTCAGGTACTTGCCGGTGAGGCTGGCGGGGTTGCGCATCACCTCGTCCGGGGTGCCCTCGGCCACCACCTCGCCGCCGTGGATGCCGGCCCCCGGCCCCATGTCGATCAGATAGTCGGCGGTGCGGATGGCGTCCTCGTCGTGCTCGACCACCACCACGCTGTTGCCCACGTCCCGCAGCCGCTTCAGCGTCGCCAGCAGACGGTCGTTGTCGCGCTGGTGCAGGCCGATGGAGGGTTCGTCGAGGACGTAGAGCACCCCGGTCAGGCCGCTGCCGATCTGGCTGGCCAGCCGGATGCGCTGGCTTTCGCCGCCCGACAGGCTTCCCGACGCGCGCGCCAGCGTCAGGTAGTCCAGGCCGACGTCCACCAGGAACCCCAGGCGGTCGTTGATCTCGCGCAGGATTCGCCGGGCGATCTCGCGGTCCTTGGGGCGCAGGTGCCGGTCCAGCTCGCCGAACCAGTCCCGCGCGTGGGTGATGGAGAATTCGGTCACCCGGGAAATGTCGAGGGCGCGGATCTTGACCGCCAGCGCCTCGGGCTTGAGGCGGGCACCCTTGCAGGTCTCGCACGCCGCCGCCGCCTGGAACCGGGACAGGTCCTCGCGCACCCACGAGGAATCGGTTTCCCGAAAGCGGCGTTCCATGTTGGGGATGACGCCCTCGAACGGCTTGTGGGTAGTGTAGCCGCGAAGGCCGTCTTCGTAATGGATCTCCACCGGCTCGGCGCCGCTGCCGTGAAGGATGGCCTCGCGCAGCTTGGCCGGCAGGCGGCGCCAGGGGGTGTGGATATCGGCGCCGACGTGGCGGGCCAGCCCCCCCAGGGTTTGCAAGTAGTATTGCGACGTCGAATTGGCCCATGGCGCCACCGCGCCGTCGCGCAGCGACAAATCGTGGTCCGGCACCACCAGCGCCGGGTCGAAGTACAGGCGCACCCCCAGCCCGTCGCAGGAGGGACAGGCGCCGAAGGGATTGTTGAACGAGAACAGCCTGGGCTCGATCTCCTCGATGGTGAAGCCCGACACCGGGCAGGCGAATTTCGACGAGAACACGGTGCGTTCCGCCGAATCGGCGTTCTCGGCGACGCACAGGCCGTCGGACAGGGCGAGCGCCGTCTCCAGCGAATCCGCCAGCCGGTTGCCGAGGCCGGGACGCACCACGAGGCGGTCCACCACCACCTCGATGTCGTGCTTGCGCTTCTTGTCCAGCGGCGGGACCGCGTCGATCTCGTAGAGCTGGCCGTCCACCTTGACGCGCTGGAAGCCCTTTTTCTGGAGGTCCAGAAGCTCCTTGCGGTACTCGCCCTTGCGGCCGCGCACATAGGGGGCCAGCAGGTAGAGCCGGGTGCCTTCGGGCATCTGCTCGATGCGGTCCACCATCTGGCTGACGGTCTGGCTTTCGATGGGCAGGCCGGTGGCGGGGGAATGGGGCACGCCCACCCGAGCCCACAACAGGCGCATGTAGTCGTAGATCTCGGTGACGGTGCCGACGGTGGATCGCGGGTTTTTCGAGGTGGTCTTCTGCTCGATGGAGATGGCCGGCGACAGCCCCTCGATGCTTTCCACGTCGGGCTTCTGCATCAGCTCCAGGAACTGCCGCGCGTAGGCCGACAGGGATTCCACGTAGCGGCGCTGGCCCTCGGCGTAGATGGTGTCGAAGGCCAGGGACGACTTGCCCGAGCCCGACAGGCCGGTGATGACCACCAGCTTGTCGCGGGGGATGTCCACGTCGATGTTCTTGAGATTGTGCTCGCGCGCGCCGCGCACGCGGATGAAACCGCTCATCGGGCCTCTGGTCCTCGTCTGTTCTTCAGCCGGACGCTCCAATTGTGTCCTTCGGGTGTCATCCCGACCGAGCGAAGCGAGTGGAGAGGGCTTTCGCACGTGGTGCCTGAAAGGCCCCTCGCTTGCGCTCGGGATGACAGCGGGGGGAACGCATGACGCGATCGGCCGGCGGATGGTAGTGGGTTTGATCGGCATGATAAAGTGCCGCGCCGGGTCCGGCGCAACGGGACGGGGCCCGATAACGGGCAAGGCGGCTGTCGGAACGAGGAGAGGGGGCGATGACCATCCACAGGCCCTTGGCCCTGCTGGCGAGCCGCAGGCTGGGTCCACTGTTCGCCACCCAGTTCCTCGGCGCCGCCAACGACAACCTGTTCAAGAACGCCATGATCGTGCTGGTGGTCTACCGGCTGGGCGGCGCGGGGGGGGTGTCGCCCGAGGTGCTGGGGACCCTGGCCACCGCCGCGTTCATCCTGCCGTTCTTTCTGTTCTCGGCCACCGCCGGCCAATTGGCCGACCGCTACGACAAGGCCGGGCTGATCCGCCTCGCCAAGGTGGGGGAGATCGTCGTCGCCGTGCTGGCGGCGGCGGGCTTCCTGGCCGGCCACGCCTGGTACCTGCTCGCCGTGCTGTTCCTGTTGGGCGCCCAGGCGACCTTCTTCGGCCCGCTGAAATACGCAATCCTGCCCGATCATCTGGAGGCCGACGATCTGGTCACCGGCAACGCCCTGATCGAGGCCGGAACCTTCGTCGCCATCCTGCTCGGCACCATCGCCGGGGGCCTGCTGGTGATGCTGCCCGGCGGCCCCGGCATCGTGTCGGGCTGGCTGGTGGGGCTGGCCGCCTTGGGCTACGCCACCAGCCGCTGGGTGCCGCCGGCCCCTGTCGCCGCCCCTGGGCTGAGGGTCGGTCCCAACATAATCGCCGAGACGGCGGCGATCGTGCGCCAATCCGCCGAGCGCCGCGACGTGTTCCTGGCCATCCTCGGGCTGTCCTGGTTCTGGCTGGTGGGGGCGATCTTCCTCAGCCAGTTCGCCGCCGTGGCCAAGATCGTGCTGAACGCCGACAACCATGTGGTGACGCTGTTCCTGACGCTCTTTTCGGTGGGCGTGGGCCTGGGGTCGCTGGTCTGCGGCCGTCTGATGCAAGGCGAGATATCGGCGCGCTACGTTCCCGCCGCCGCTATCGCCATCGCCGTGTTTTCCCTGGATTTCGCGCTTGGCGCCCGCGCGGCCGCGGTGCCGGGGCCGGACCTCGCCGGCATCGGCGCCTTCCTGTCGCGCTGGCAGGGCTGGCGGGTGGTCCTGGACCTGCTGCTGGTGTCGGTGGCGGGGGGCATCTACGCGGTGCCGCTCTACGCCATCATCCAGGCCCGTTCGGACGAGAGCCGGCGGGCGCGCACAATCGCCGCCAACAACGTGCTGAACGCCCTGTTCATGGCGGCCGGCGCCATCGTCACCGCCATCCTGCTGGCGGCGGGCGTGTCGCTGGTGGGCGTCTTCGCGCTGCTCGCCCTGGCCAACGGCGCGGTGGCCGCCGTCATCTGCGGCTTGCTGCCGGAGGCGGTCCTGAGGGCGGTGTTCCGCCGGCTGCTGCTGCTCGCCTTCCGCGTCGAGGTCCGGGGTCTGGAAAACGCCGCCGGCTTGGGGCCGAGGGTGGTGGTGGTCGCCAACCACACCAGCCTGCTCGACGCGCTGCTTCTGGCGGTGTTCCTGCCGTTCCGCGCCACCTTCGCCGTCGCCACGGACGTGGCCCAATGGTGGTGGGTGGCGCCGTTCCTCAAGATCGTCGAGGCGTTTCCCGTCGATCCCGCCAACCCCATGGCGGTCAAGGCGCTGGTGCGCGCGGTGGAGCGCGGCGCGCGGGTGGTGATCTTCCCCGAGGGCCGCATCACCGTCACCGGCGCCCTGATGAAGGTCTATGACGGGCCGGGCATGATCGCCGACCGCACCGGGGCGGACGTCCTGCCGGTGCGCATCGACGGCGCGCGGTACTCGTTCTTCTCCTACCTCGGCGGCAAGGTGCGGCGGCGCCCGTTTCCCCGCATCACCCTGACGATCTGGCCGGCGCGGCCGCTGAAGGTTCCCGAGCAACTCAAAGGCCGGGCCCGGCGCCGGGCGGCGGGCGACCGCCTGTACGACCTGCTGTGCGCGATGGCGTTCGCCACCGCCGAGCTGGACCGCACCTTGCCCGAAGCGGTGCTGGACTCGTTCGCCCTCTACGGCGGCCGGCATCTGGTGTTCGAGGATATCGAACGCAGGCCGGTGTCCCTGCGCAAGGTCGTTCTCGGCGCCCTGGTGCTGGGCCGTGCGCTGGCGGCCCGATCCGCGCCGGCCGAGATCGTCGGCCTGCTGCTGCCCAACGCGGCCGCGACGGCGGTGGCGCTGCTGGGGTTGCAGATGTTCGGGCGGGTGCCGGCCATGCTCAACGTCACCGCCGGGACGGCCAACCTGCTGTCGGCCTGTGCCGGCGCGCGCATCCGCACCGTGGTGACCTCGCGCCGGTTCGCCGCCGCCGCGCGGCTGGAAAAGCTGCTGGCCGCCCTGTCGGACGCGGTCGGCGTCGTCTATCTGGAGGATGTGCGCGACGGGATCGGCCTTGGCGGCCGCCTGCGCGGACTGACGTGGCTGCCGTTCGCGCGGCGCCTGCACCGCCGCGGCGGCGTCCGGCCCGGGGACCCGGCGGTGGTGCTGTTCACCTCGGGCACCGAGGGGGCGCCCAAGGGCGTGGTGCTGTCCCACCGCAACCTGATGGCCAATTGCCGGCAGATGACGGCCAAGGTGGATTTGACCGCCGAGGACCGGGTGTTCGCCGCGCTGCCGCTGTTCCACGCCTTCGGCCTGATGGGCGGGCTGGTGCTGCCGCTGGTCGCCGGCGTGCGCAGCTTCCTGTATCCCAACCCGCTGCATTACCGCCTGGTGCCCCAGGGGGTCTACGACACCGATTCCACCATCCTGTTCGGCACCGACACCTTTCTGATGGGCTACGCGCGCGGCGCGCATCCCTATGATTTCCGCTCGGTGCGCTACGTCTTCGCCGGGGCCGAAACGGTGCGCGACGAGACCCGGATACTGTGGATGGACCGCTTCGGGCTGCGCTTGCTGGAAGGCTACGGGACCACCGAGACCGCGCCGGTGCTGGCGGTCAACACCGCCATCGAGTGCAAGACCGGCACCGTGGGGCGGTTCCTGCCGGGCATCGACTGGCGCCTGGAGCCGGTGGAGGGCATCGCCGAAGGCGGCCGGCTGTGGGTGCGGGCGCCGAACGTGATGCTGGGCTACCTCAAGCCCGACCGCCCAGGCGAAATCCAGCCGCCGCCCGAGGGCTGGTACGACACCGGCGACATCGTCGCCGTGGATTCCGACGGTTTCGCCACCATCGTCGGGCGGGCCAGGCGCTTCGCCAAGGTGGCCGGCGAGATGATCAGCCTGGCGGCGGTGGAGGAGGCGGTCGCGCGCCTGTGGCCGGACGCCCGGCACGCCGTCCTGGCGGTGCCCGAGGAGCGGCGGGGCGAACGGCTGATCCTGGTCACCACCCGGCCCGGCGCCGACCGCGAAACCCTGGCGGCGGGCCTGAAGGCGCTGGGTCTGTCCGATCTCGCCATCCCCCGCACCATCGTCGGGCGCGAGCGCCTGCCGCTGCTGGGAACCGGCAAGACCGACTACGTGGCGCTGCAGCGGGGCCTCGAGGGCGGCCGATAGGTTCATCCCTGCGGCGGGAACGGGGGGCATGTGGCGTCACCCGCCATCCCGGTGTTCGTCTGAGAAGCGCAAGGAGCGATCGGACTCCCGGCGCATCCCTCCCGCTGGTAGTATGGCGGTAGTCAGCTTTTCTTGTCCTGTTTTGGGGAGGTGGCGGGGCGATGTTAAACGTTAAATTCAATTTTTCCGTTTTATCCGGGGAGAAAGCGTTCGTATTGAACCTGGACCCGTCGGAAGGTGTGCAGCAGGGCATCCTGAACGAGTTGAAGCATGGGTTCTTCTACGAGCATGAAACATCCACCTTCATGCTGAACGTGATGCGCGACGGGGACACCGCGATCGATATCGGAGCCAATATCGGCTTCTTCTCCACGCTGTTAGGTTCCCTTGCAGGGAAGACGGGAAAGATATTGGCTATCGAAGCCAACCCCCATAACGCCGAGAGAGCCGCAGACCATCTGAGACTAAATGGGATAAACGGCACGGTTCTGGCCGTTGGCGTGGGCGATTCCGGTGGCGGCGCGCTCTGGATCGCCGCATCCGATGGCGATTCAAACGGCCGGCTTGTTCCGGAAAGCGAGATGACGGAATTGCCCCGGGACGCCTTGCGCGTATCGGTGACGACACTGGACGACATTCTTCCCAAAAATCTCACAACAACACGCATAAAGATAGTAAAGATCGATATCGAAGGGTGGGAATATGAAGCCCTCCTTGGCGGGCGCACTTTGTTTACATACTATGATATTGATTACTTTATAATTGAATTTCATGACAAGGTAAAGTGGCACCGCATAAGAGCGCTCATGCGTGAGCACGGATATGAAACATATTTGTTCAACGGCGAGGGTAATATGCCCTTCTACGTTCCGGCGTATGCGGACATAAAGCCATTGGCGATGATAAATATTCTTTTTGCCAAGCCCAAGACGATAGAGAAGGATTTCCGTGAGGTTCTCGCGAATAATTTTGCCGGTGATTTTAACAGGGTGGTCGATCGCGCGCGTGCGATAGTCGCCCACCACCTGGGTCCCGCGGGAGTGCGGGCCACCGGCCTGTCATCGCCTTAACGCCCGGCGCCCGCCTCCTCGGGGTGGCTCAGGGGGGCGGCGTGGATGACCATGCGGCTTATGCCGGGAACCCCGCAGGATGGCGAACTCGATGCGCCCGGTGGATAATTACGCAATCATGTCCGCGTAATCCCCCTGACCCCCGCACTCCCGGCATGGGGTGGAGACGGATCGCCCCATGGACTTCCGATGGCGAAGGGGGCATCCTCGGGTCATGCTCGCCTATGCCGATTTCGTCCATCTGCGCGTCCATTCCGCCTTTTCCCTGTCGGAAGGCGCCATCAAGATCAAGCAGCTGGTCAAGCTGTGCGAAAAGGCGGCGATGCCGGCGGTGGGCATCGCCGACACCGGCAATCTGTTCGGCGCCCTGGAGTTCTCCACCTCCTGCGCCGATGCGGGCATCCAGCCGGTCATCGGCTGCCAGTTGGCGGTCCGCCGCGACGACGCCCAGCCGACGCGGGACGGCCGGCGGCCCGAGCCGGATCCGGTGGTCCTGCTCTGCCAGGACGAGGGCGGGTACCGCAACCTGCTGAAACTGGTGTCCAAGGCGTTCCTGGGGACCGAGGCCGGCGAGACGCCCCAGGTCGCGCCGGGTGATCTCGAAAGCCGCTCGGCGGGGCTGATCCTGCTGACCGGCGGCGTGGCCGGGCCGGTGGGGCGGTTGCTGGCCGAGGGGCAGAAGGACAAGGCCGATGCCCTGCTGGTGCGCCTCGCCCGGGCCTTCGCCGGGCGCACCTATGTGGAGCTTCAGCGCCACGGGCTGGAGGCCGAGGACCGCATCGAGGATTCCCTGGTGGAGCTGGCCTATCGCCACGATCTGCCCCTGGTCGCCACCAACGAGCCGTTCTTCGCCGACCGCGGCATGTACGAGGCCCACGACGCTCTGATCTGCATCGCCGAGGGCGCCTATATCGCCCAGGACGAGCGCCGCCGGCTGACGCCCGAGCATTACTTCAAGTCGGCCGAGGAAATGCGCGCCCTGTTCGCCGATTTGCCCGAGGCCTGCGACAACACCCTGGCGATCGCCAGGCGCTGTGCCTTCATGGTCACCAAGCGCAAGCCGATCCTGCCGCCCTACCGCATGGACGGCCTCAGCGAGGCCGAAGTGCTGCGCAAGAAATGCCAAGATGGCCTGGAGATGCGGCTGGAAAAGCACGTCTACCGGCCCGGCATGAGCGGCGACGAGCGCGACCACGCCGCCAAGCCCTATCGCGAGCGGGTCGAATACGAGTTGGGAATCATCGAGCAGATGGGCTTTCCCGGCTATTTCCTGATCGTGTCCGACTTCATCCAGTGGTCCAAGGCCAACGGCATCCCGGTGGGGCCGGGGCGCGGCTCGGGCGCCGGTTCGGCGGTGGCGTGGGCGCTGACCATCACCGACCTCGACCCCTTGCGGTGGGGGCTGCTGTTCGAGCGCTTCCTCAACCCCGAGCGCGTGTCGATGCCCGACTTCGACATCGATTTCTGCCAGGACCGCCGCGAGGAGACGATCCGCTACGTCCAGGGCAAGTACGGCTACGACCAGGTCGCCCAGATCATCACTTTCGGCAAGCTCCAGGCCCGCGCGGTGCTGCGCGACGTCGGCCGCGTGTTGCAGATGCCCTACGGGCAGGTGGACCGCCTGTGCAAGATGGTCCCCAACAACCCGGCCAAGCCGGTGACCCTGGAGGACGCGGTCAAGGGCGAGCCGGCGCTTCAGGAGATGCGCGACCGCGACGAGACGGTGGCGCATCTGCTCGACATCGGCATGAAGCTGGAGGGGCTGTACCGCCACGCCTCGACCCACGCGGCCGGCGTGGTGATCGGCGACCGGCCGCTGGACGAACTGGTGCCGCTCTACCGCGATCCGCGCTCGGACATGCCGGTGACCCAGTTCAACATGAAATGGGTCGAGGCCGCCGGTCTGGTCAAATTCGACTTCCTCGGCCTCAAGACGCTGACGGTGATGCAGACCGCGGTGGCCCACATCCTGGGCACCAAGGGGATCGAGGTGGATTTGTCGGCCCTGCCGCTGGACGATCCCCTCACTTACGAGATGCTGGCGCGCGGCGACACCGCCGGGGTGTTCCAGCTTGAATCCTCGGGCATGCGCGACGTTTTGCGCAAGATGAAGCCCAACCGCCTGGAAGACCTGATCGCGGTGGTGGCGCTCTACCGGCCGGGCCCGATGGACCAGATTCCGCGCTACATCGCCTGCAAGCACGGCGAGGAGGAGCCGGATTACATGCACCCCTCGCTGGAGCCGATCCTGAAGGAGACCTTCGGGATCATGGTCTACCAGGAGCAGGTGATGCAGATCGCCCAGGTGCTGGCCGGCTACACCCTGGGCGGCGCCGATCTGCTGCGCCGCGCCATGGGCAAGAAGATCAAGGAGGAGATGGACCAGCAGCGCGCCATCTTCGTCGATGGCGCCAAGGCGAGGGGCGTCGATCAGGCGCAGGCGTCGATGATCTTCGACAAGGTGGCCAAGTTCGCCGAATACGGCTTCAACAAGTCCCACGCCGCCGCCTATGCGCTGGTGGCCTATCAGACCGCCTGGCTCAAGGCCAACCACGCCGCCGAGTTCATGGCCGCCACCATGACCTACGACATGGGCAACACCGAGAAACTGAATTCCTTCCGCCAGGAACTCGACCGCCTGAAGATCCGCCTGCTGCCCCCGGACATCAACCGCTCGCGCCCGGATTTCACCGTCGAGACGGTGCCGGCCGAGAAGGGCGAATCCCGGCTCGCGGTGCGCTACGCCCTGGCGGCCCTGAAGAACGTGGGCGAGGGGGCCATGCGCTCGGTGGCCGACGAGCGCGACCGCGGCGGGCCGTTCCGCGACCTGGTGGATTTCGCCCGCCGCCTCGACACACGGCAGATCAACCGCCGGCAAATGGAGAACGTGGTCAAGGCCGGCGCGTTCGACAGCCTGGAGAAGAACCGCGGCAAGGTGTTCAAGAACATCGAGACCCTGCTGCGCTTCGCCGCAGGCGAGGCGGAGCAGCGCGAATCCAACCAGATCAGCATGTTCGGCGGCACCAATGCGCCGGCACTTAAACTGGAGAACGCCGCCGATTGGTCGCCCCACGAGAAGCTGAACCAGGAATTCGAGGCGGTGGGATTCTACCTGTCCGCCCATCCGCTCGACGCCTTCGCCAAGAGTCTGAAGCGCCTCGGCGCCCTCAAGGTGGCGGAACTGCCCCGCCACCTCCAGGCCGGCGGCAAGGGGCGGGTGCGCCTCGCCGGTTCGCTGCTGGCCAAGCAGGAGCGCACCTCGGCCAAGGGCAGCCGTTACGCCTTCCTGCAAATGTCGGATGCGTCAGGCATGTACGAGGTGACCTGTTTCTCGGAGGTCCTCGCCACCGCCCGCGACCTGCTGGAGGCCGGCGGCCCGCTGCTCATCGAGGTGGACGCCCGGCTGGAGGAGGAGCAGTTGCGCCTGACCTGCCAAAAGATCACCTCGCTCGACCAGGAAGCCGCCCGCGCCGCCGCGGGCATCAAGATCCACATCCGCGACGATTCGCCGCTGTCCGATCTCAAGGCGCTGGTCGGCCGCGAGGCCCGAGGCAAGAACCGCATCGCCATCGTCTCGCAATTGGGCAGCCGCGAAGTCGAAATCGGCCTCAAGGAAACCATCGCCTTGAGCCCCGCCTTCATGGCCGCGATCCGCTCCCTGGCCGGGGTGGCGGAGGTGGAGGAGATTTGAGTTTGCGGGAAGTTACGGGGACACGTCATAATTACGGGGACACAATACTTAATTCAAATCTTGAATTAAGTATTGTGTCCCCGTAATTATGACGTGTCCCCGTAATCCCCGTATTTCCGTGATCCTACGCCGCGCGGACGGTGGCGATGAAGCGCTCCACCTCGGAGCGCAGGGTTTCGGCCTGGTGCGACAGGTCCGACGCCGCGCCCAGGACATCGCCCGCCTGGGCGCCGACATCCCTGGCCGCGCGCGTGACGCCGTCGATGTGGGAGGAGACCTCCTGGGTGCCGCCGGCGGCCTGCTGAACATTGCGCGAGATTTCCCGGGTCGCCGCGCCCTGCTGCTCGACCGCCGAGGCGATGGCGGCGGAAATCTCGCTGATATGGGCGATGGTGCTTTCGATCGCGCCGATGGCGGCCACCGCCTCCCCGGTCGCCTGCTGCACCGACGCGATCTGGTCGCCGATCTCGGCGGTCGCTGCGGCCGTCTGGTTGGCCAGCAGCTTGACCTCGTTCGCCACCACGGCGAATCCCTTGCCGGCCTCGCCCGCCCGCGCGGCCTCGATGGTGGCGTTCAGCGCCAGCAGGTTGGTGCGGTTGGCGATGTCGGCGATCAGGCTGACGACGGTGCCGATCCGGCTGGCGGCCTCGGAAAGGCTGCCGACGATGTGGTTGGTCTGATCGGCCTGGCCGACCGCCCGGTCGGCAATCTCGGAGGCCAAGGTGACCTGCGCGCCGATGTCGCGGATCGAGGCCGACAGCTCCTCGGTGGCCGAGGCCACGGATTCGACGTTGCCGGCGGCCTGCTCGGACGCTCCGGCGACGGTTGCGGCTTGGCGGTTCGCCTCCTCGGCGACGCGGGAAAAGGACTGCGCCGAGGCCCGCAACTGGGTGGCGGCGGACGAGACGGTGTCCACGACGCCCTTGATGTTCGCCTCGAACCCACCGGCAAGCTCGTCCAGTGCCCGCTTCTTCTCCTGGACGGCGCGCGCCTTCTGGGCCTCCTGTTCGGCCTTCAGGCGTCCGGTCTCGATCAGGTTGTCGCGGAACACCTGAAGCGCGCCGGTGATCTCGGCGATCTCCGCCGCGCGGGAATGGGGGACTTCGGCGTCGAGTTCGCCTTCCGCCAGCTTGTGGGTCGCCTGGGCGACGGCCACGAGCGGCCGAAGGATGCCGCGCAGCACGAACAGCGTGACGGCGGTGCAGGCGAGAATGCCGATGACCGCCGCGGCCGCCATCGCCCATTCCAGCCGCCGCATCGCCAGGCCGTTGTCCGCCGTTATCCCGCCGAGTTCCTTCTGGTCCCTGCCGGCGAGCAGGTTCACCCCTTCCGCCATGCGGTCGAGATGCTCGTAAAGGCCGTCCACCCGCGCGCTGACTTGGAGGGCGAGCGAGGGTGGCACGGTGCCGCCCGACTTGGCCGCCGCATCGACCGCCGCCTTGGCCGTCGCCTCCAACTCGGCGAAGGAGTTCTTGGCGACCTCGACGCGGTTGGCGACATCGTTGATGCCGCCCAGGGTCGTCATGTGGCGCTCGGCGACGATCCTGGCGAGGTCCGCTTGCGCGGTCGCGTAGTCGTGCGCGACCCTCTTGAGGTCCATCCGCACGCTGGCCGGATCGTCCGCCGACACGGTCGAAACCAGGTTCTGCGTCACCAGCGCGTAGACCTGCATGTTCTTGATGGTTCGCAACAGGTTGAGGTCCGCCATGGCGGTGGCCATGGTGCGGTCGGCAGCCAGGCTCATGCCCAGGCTGCGTTCGGCCACGGCCCAGCCGACCGCCCCCTGGATCACCACGAGCGCGACCATTCCCAGCGCGAACAGCAGGAAACGCGCCCGCAGCGACGTCGGCAGGCGCGGCATGCGGAAGGAGAGGGGGAGCCGGAACCGCCTCGGTATCACGGAGCGGGCGGGGCCGCGCCCGACCAAGTCGATGGCGGTAAGTGCGATGGCTTCGCTGGTGCTTGCGTTCATGCTGTGAACCTCCCCCGACAGATGTATGCCGATGGCGTGTCACTGGCTCGAAGAACCGATGAAGGATCATATCCGGTTCGACGAGGATGATTCGTTAAATAATTGTTTCCGATAACGGTCATAGTGCGTACCCGTTGATCACGCGCAAGCCTATGGCTACCGCACTATGCGGAGCGACATAGGATTGACCGGCGTCATTATTTGTGGAAGTGCGGCGATCACGCCGACGCGGGGAGATTATGCTGGAGCGGCATATAGATAACCTTGCCGTTGAAACGTCTCTGTTTTCCGTCTGCCCCCCCACGCAGATTACGCACATGAAGTCCCTTCAATAGGCTTTAAGTAAAGTTACGTTTTGATGACGCACGCGGCGGAGGTGGTTGCTCCACCGCGCCCGTCTGGGCTACAAACGCGCGCCTTTCCCATGGAGACCGAGGCCCGTGGAGACCGACGAGCGCGCAATGGCCTGGACCCCGAACGCGGCGGATGCCGTCGGCGGCGTCCGCGCCATGCCCATGGGAACGGTGGCGGCCTTCGCCTTCTGCCTGGCGGCGGCCCTGGCGCCGGTGCTGACCGTCGAGACCCCCCCTTTGGCCGATTACCTGGACCATCTCGGCCGCATGCACGCGCTGGCCGATCTCGGGCGCGATCCGCTGCTGGCGAAATTCTACGCCGTCCGCTGGGCGGTGCTGCCCAATCTGGCCATGGACCTCATGGTCCCGCCGCTGATGCGGTTCATGGACGTGTATGCCGCCGGGCGCCTGTTCCTGGTGGCGATCCTGACGCTGCTGGCGGGCGGCGCCTTCGCCATCCACTACGCGCTCTTCCGCCGCGCCAATCCCTTCCCGTTCGCGGGGTTCCTGCTGCTGTACAACTTCGCCTTCCTTCAAGGCCTGGTGAACTATCTGATGGGGGTGGCGCTGGCGCTCTGGGCCGTGGCGGCGTGGCTGGGCTTGCGGGAGCGGTCGCCATGGCTGCGGGGCGCGGTGTCCGCCGTGGCCGCCATCGTCCTGTTCCTGTGCCACCTGTCGGCCCTGGGGATCTACGGCTTCGCCCTCTTGTGCCACGAGGGCTGGTGGCTGGTGCGGCACCGCCGCCTGGCGTGGCGGCGGCTGGCGGCCGAGGCGGCCGCCTTCGCGCTGCCGTTCCTGGCGGTGCTGCCGCTGTTGGCGGCGAGCCCGACCGACGGGCTGGCGGGTGACGTGGATTTCGACTTTCCCAACAAGCTGGAGGGCCTGCAATGGCTGTTCGACGGCTACTGGGACTGGGCGGACTACCTTTGGGCGGGGCTGGTGCTGACGGTCCTCGGCGGGGCCCTGGCCAGCCGGTCGCTGCGCAGCCATCCCGCCGGGCTGGTGTTCCTTGCGGGCGGGACGCTCCTGTACCTGGCGATGCCCTCGATCCTGTTCGATTCCTGGGGCGCGGACGTGCGCCTGCCGGTGGGGCTGCTGTTCGTGCTGACCGGCTTTCTTCGGGCGGAATTCCCCAAGCCCTGGCAGCAGCGGGCGTTCCTGGGCGCGGTGATGGCTCTGGCCTTGGGGCGCTTCGCCACCGTCGAGGCCGCCTGGCGGTCCCTCGACGCCGATCTCCACGACTTCCGCCAGTCCCTGCACGCCATCGCCCCGGGCAGCCGGGTGCTGCTGGTCGAGGCCGACAATCCCGGGGGTTCGCTCGGCTTCAACCGCCCGCTGTCCCACGCCTCGTGCCTGGCGATGGTCGAACGCTCCAGCTTCGTCGCCGATGCCTTCACCGAGCCGGGCAAGCAGGTCCTGGTGGTGCGTCCCGAATACTTCGCCCAGTCCAACGCCACCGACGACGATTCCCCTGCGCTGTCGGAAATCCTGCGCGCGCGGGCCAAGCCGGGCAGTGCCGGGGACGCGTACTGGGGACGGTGGTGGACGCAGTTCGACTACGTCTACGTGGTCTATTCGGACCGGGCGGCCGAGCCCGATCCGCCGGGGATGCGCCTGCTGTACCCGGGCCGGCGATTCCAGCTCTACAAAGTCGCCACGACCGGCTGAGGGCGAATCCGGCCGTACTGCCGCCACAAATCGGGGGCACGGTGCCGGGCGAAAGGGCGGCACGTCTTCGTGTCATCCTCGGAGGCCGACGCAGCATCTTTCAGGGGCTTCCGCGCGGATGGCCGTTCCTTTCACGTGCGTTTGGCGGCAATGACGCCCGGTGGGGCCTCATGCCGTCCATTGACGGCGCGGCGCCTTACGCATAAGGAAGTACCGGCCGCAGGCCGGCGGTCCGTCCCCCGCCCGAGGGCATAGACCGAAGGGGGCCGCGCAGACGAAGGGAATGGAATGAACGCCGCCCGCTTGGCGAGGAGCAGAACAGCGTGACCTCTCCCATCCCATCCTCGCCCGCCATGGGCGACGAGGCCTCGCAGGCCGCCTATATCCCCGCCGATGTTCCGTTGACGGTGGCCATCGCCGGCGCCCGCTGGACCGTGTGGGACGGCGCGGTGCGGCTGATCCTGTTCGCCGCCTTCGTCCTGGTGGTGCTGACCTTCCCCGATTTCGGCATCACCCATGACGAGGAAGTTCAGGCCATCTACGGTGAGAAGCTGCTGTCCTGGTACCTGAGCGGATTTGCCGACCGCTCCGCCTTCAATTACCTCGACCTGTTCTGGTATGGCGGCCTGTTCGACCTCGTCGCCGCCATCCTCAACAAGGTCTCGCCGTTCGGGTATTACGAGACCCGCCATCTGCTGGGCGGGCTGGTCGGGGTGGGCGGCCTGTTCCTGGCGTGGCGGCTGGGCCGCTTGGCCGGCGGGCCGCGGGCCGGGATGCTGGCCACCGTCCTGCTGGCGATGACGCCCGCCTATATCGGCCACAGCTTCAACAATCCCAAGGACGTTCCCTTCGCCGTCGGCATGCTGTGGGCGCTCTACGCGCTGGCCCGGGTGGTGATCGAACTGCCGCGCCCGCGCACCCGGACGGTGGCCTGGTTCGGGGTGGCGCTGGGCGTGGCCCTCAGCATCCGGGTGGGGGCGCTTCTCATCATCGGCTATCTGGGGCTGGCGGTGCTGGCGCATTTCGGGCTGCGGCTGCGCATGGCCGGCTGGGATCGGACGCGCCGGCAGGTGGGCGCGCTGACGCCGAGGATGCTGGGGGCGCTGGCCCTGGCCTGGGCGGTCATCGCCCTGTTCTGGCCGTGGGCGGTGCAGGACCCGTTGAACCCGGTGCGGGCGCTGTCCCATTTCTCGCGCTACGACATCGACATCGAAAGCATGTTCGCCGGCCGGCTGGTGCCGGCCACGAATTTGCCGGCGCTGTACCTGCCGGGGTATCTGGCCGTCACCCTTCCGGAGGCGGTGCTGGTGGGATTCGCCGCGCTGGCGGGCGGGCTGGCGCTGCGCCGGAGGCGTCCCGACGAGGACGGAAGGGTCGTGGCGCTGACGCTGCTGGCCGCCCTGTTTCCCATCGCCTTCTTCATCGTCTTCCGGCCCACGGCCTATGACGGCCTGCGCCATTTCCTGTTCGTGATCCCGCCCATCGCGGTACTGTCCGCGCTGGGGCTGGAACGCCTGTGGGCGTGGGCGGAGAGCCGTTCGCGCAAGGCCGGCCGGGCCTTCGCCGCCCTGCTGCTGGGGGCGGCCGTGATCCAGGGCACCCTGATCGCCCGCCTGCATCCCGACGAATATATCTATTACAACGCCCTGGTCGGCGGGGTTCGGGGCGCCGCGAGCGGGTGGGAGCTGGATTACTGGAGCAACTCCATGCATGAGGCGACCGACCGCCTCGCCGACGCCGTCCTGCTCGAAAACGGGGGCAAGCCGCCGGCCAGGCCGGTGAAGGTGGACATCTGCGGCAACGGGCTGTCGGCCAGCTATTTCTTCCCGCGATGGATGGTGGAGACCCAGAGCCTCGCCGATGCCGATTACATCATCTGCTTCACCCAGGCGGATTGCTGGCAGACCTGGCGTGGCCGGCCGGTGGCGGAGATCACACGTTTCGGCGCGCTGTTGAGCGTAGTCAAGGATCGGCGCGGCCTGCCCGATCCCGGCCGGGAGTGAGGAGCGCCATGCGCCTGTTCGCCGTCCTGGCGATGGTTGCCGCCACGGCCGCGGCCAGTGTGGCCGGCTGGTGGTGGTTCAACCGGCCGGTGCCGATCGCGCTGTCCTTCGACGAGCCCTTCGCCAGCGTCTCGTTCGCGCCGTTCCGGTGGGGCGAAAGCCCGCTGTCCCACGATTACCCGACCCGCGCCGAGATCGAGCGGGACTTGGCCAGCCTGGCGGGCGTCGCCAAGGGCGTGCGCACCTATACGGCGCGCGAGGGCCTGGGGCTGGTGCCCGAGATCGCGGGGAAATACGGCCTGGAGGTCACCCATTCCGCGTGGCTGGGCAGGGAACCGCCCATCAACGACCTGGAGGTGCGGGCGCTGATCGCCGCCGCGAACGAGCACCCGGACACCATCAAGCGGGTGATCGTCGGCAACGAGGTGCTGCTGCGCAAAGACCTGACGCCCGAGCAGCTGATCGGCTACATCCGCCGGGTCAGGGCGGCGGTGAAGCAGCCGGTTTCCTACGCCGACGTGTGGGCGTTCTGGTTGAAGCACCCGGAACTGGCCAAGGAGGTGGATTTCATCACCATCCACATCCTGCCTTATTGGGAGGACGAGCCGGTCTCGGTCGATGACGCCGCCGATCACGTGGTCAAGGTCTACCGCATGGTGCAGCAGGCCTTTCCGGGCAAGCCCATCCTGATCGGCGAATCGGGCTGGCCGACGCGCGGCCGCGACCGTGGCCCGGCGGCGGCCAACATGGTCAACGGCGCCAAGTTCGTGCGCACCCTGGCCAAGCTCGCCAAGGAGAACGGCTTCGACTACAACGTCGTCGAGGCCTTCGACCAGCCGTGGAAGGCCAAGCTGGAAGGCACCATCGGCGCCAATTGGGGCGTGGTGGACGACCGGCGGCACGTCAAGTTCCGCATGTCGGGCCCGGTCGAGGAAAATCCCGGCTGGCCGGTCCAGGCCGCCGCCTCGGCGCTGCTCGGCGCAGCGGGGGCGCTGTGGTTCCTGCGCCGAGGCCTGCGCCATCCGCCGCTCCGCGCGCTGGCCGTCGCCGCCCTGGCCCAGGGGCTCGCCGTGCTCGTCGTTTGGCAGGCGATGAACGCTTGGTGGCTGGCCTACGACATTCCGGGGATGATCTGGGCGGGTATCCGCGTCGGCCTGCATGCCGCCCTGGCGGCGCTGATCCTGAAGGCGGCCGGCGAGGGGCTGCGCGAGGGGGCCACGCCCGTCGCCAGCCGCTGGGCCGAGCGGCTGGTGGCGATGTACGCGGCGGCGGCCGTGGCCGACACTCTGATCCTGCTGGTCATGGGCCGCTACCGCGACATTCCCAACATCGAATTCCTGGTGCCCGCCCTGGGGGTGGCCGCCTGGGCGCTGCTGCGCATGGGCTTTTATCGCCTGCCCTGGGCCAAGGCCTTCGCCGTCGGCCGCCTGTTCTCGGACGGCGCTCCCGGCGGGTTCGGGCCGGCCAAGGGCATGACCCTGTGGCTGTGGGCGTCGGTGTTGATCGCCCCGCTGTCGGAAGCGGTGGCGCTGGCCCAAGGCGACGATTTCGTCGCCATGCACCCCAAACTCTCGGACCAATTGCCGCTGCTGCTGGGAATCATGGTGGCCAACCGCGAGATGCTGGTGTGGAGCGCCATGCTGGCGCTGCTGTCGCTGCCGTTCTGGGCGGAGTGGCGGCTGAAGGGGCGGTGAGGGTTTTTCGCTGTCATCGCGAGCCGAAAGTGAGGGATCTTTCAGGCACCCCGCATAAAGGATCCCTCCGTTCGCTTGCGCTCGGTCGGGATGACCGCGTGAGCGAGGGCGCATGATGGAAGCCATGAAACCTCACGTCCTCGCCGCGCTGGCCTGTGCGCTGCCGCTGTTGCTCTCCGCTCCGGCGGGCGCGGACGGGCTGTCCGGCAAGGGCACGTTCATCGCTTTCACCGACCCGCATTTCGATCCGCTCCGGGATCCCTCGGTGCTTGGCGCCCTGGAGGCGGCCGAGCCCAAGGATTGGGAGGCCATCCTGGAGCGTTCCGGCGTGTCCGACTTCGGCGCCTACGGCAGGGATGCGCCGTGGCCGCTGGTGAAATCGGCGCTGGACGCCATGGCGGCCGCCGATCCCAAGCCCGATTTCGTCCTGTTTCTGGGCGACCTCGTCGCCCATCATCTCCGGGAATCCTATTTCGCCTACGACGCCCGGCCGACCGAGACGCGCTATGCCGCCTTCCTCGGCAAGACGGCGGCCTTCATGGCCATGGAACTGGGACGGCGCTTTCCCGGCGCGCCGATCCTGCCGGTTCTCGGCAACAACGACGCCGATTGCGGCGATTATTCGCCCGAGCCGGACGGACCGGCCCTGGCGGCTTACGCGGCGGCGTGGAAACCCCTGGTGGGGCCGCAGGCGGAGACCTTCGCCGCCACCTTCCGCCAGGGCGGCTATTACAGCATCGCCCATCCGACGGTGCCCAAGCGGCGGATCGTGGTCCTCGACGACACCTTTCTGTCGGAGCATTACCGCGCGTGCGGGGATGGGACCGCCGATCCCGGGCGGCGGCAATTGGACTGGCTGAAGGGCGAGCTGGATTCCGCCGCCGCCAGGGGAGAGAAGGTGTGGCTTCTGCTGCACATCCCGGTGGGCATCGACGTCTGGGCCACCCTGCGCCGGGGCGCCTGCCTGCTGCCGCCGCAGCCGATGCTGGAGGCCAAATACGCGCCGCGGCTTCTGCGAATCCTTCGGGACGGCGCGTCCGCCCTGCAATCGCTATGGTCGGGCCACATCCACATGGACGATGGGCGGCTGCTGCCGGGCGCACCCCCTGTGCTGGACAAGGTGGTTCCCGGCGTCAGCCCGATTTTCGGCAACAACCCGGCGTTCCAGGTCTACGCCTACGATCCCGGCGACGGTGCGATCCGCGACTACCGCACCTGGATTCTGCCCGGTCTGGATGCCGGGAAGCCCCCGGTGTGGAGGGTGGAATACACGTTCTCGCAGGCCTATGGACTCACCCGCGTGGACGGGGCGGCGATGGCGGCCCTGGCCGGCCGCCTGCCCGGGGATGCCGATACCCGGCGCCTTTACCAGACCTATTACGCGTCGTCGGACGTCGCCCGCAGCGCCATCACGCCCGGCAATTGGCGGGCCTATTGGTGCGGCATCGGCAACGTCACGCCTCCTGCGTTCCAGGCGTGCTATTGCGGCGGTCCCCGGTAGGTCAGCGCCGGCCGAGCAGCCGGGCGACCTCGGGGGCGGCGTAGGTGAAGACGGCGTCGGCGCCGGCGCGCTTGAACCCGGCCAGGGTTTCGACGATCACCCGTTCCCAGTCCAGCCAGCCGTTCCCCGCAGCCGCCTTCAGCATCGCGTATTCGCCCGAGACCTGATAGGCGAGGGTGGGGACGCCGAAGGATTCCTTCACCCGGCGGATGATGTCGAGATAGGGCATGCCCGGCTTGACCATCACCATGTCGGCCCCCTCGGCGAGATCGAGTGCCACTTCGCGCAAGGATTCCTCGGTGTTGGCCGGGTCCATCTGATAGGTTTTCTTGTCGCCCTTGAGCGCGCCCTTGGAACCGACCGCATCGCGGAACGGGCCATAGAAGGCCGAGGCGTACTTGGCGGCGTAGGACAGGATGGCGACGTGGTGCAGGCCGGCGCCGTCGAGCCCGTCGCGCAGGGCGGCGATGCGGCCGTCCATCATGTCCGACGGCGCGACCACGTCGCAGCCGGCTTCGGCCTGGATCACGGCCATGCGGGTCAACACCGCCACCGTTTCGTCGTTGGCGACGTCGCCGTCGATGACCAGGCCGTCGTGGCCATCGGAATTGAAGGGATCGAGGGCGACGTCGCAGATCACGCCGAGGGCGGGAACGGCGGTCTTGACCGCACGGACGGCGCGGCACACCAGATTGTCGGGGTTGACCGCCTCGCGGGCGTCCGGGGTTTTCAGCGCGGAATCGACCGAGGGGAAGACGGCGATGGCGGGGATGCCGAGGTCGGCCGCCCGCCGGGCGGCCTCGACCAGCAGGTCGATGGACAGGCGCTCGACGCCGGGCATGGAGACGATGGGCTGGCGCACGCCCGTGCCCTCGACGACGAACACCGGCCAGATCAGGTCGTCGACGCTGAGGCGGGTTTCGGCCACCAGACGGCGCGTCCAGTCGTGGCGGCGGTTGCGGCGCATGCGGGTGCGGGGAAAGGCGGCGTTGGGCAGATAGACGGGCACGGCTGTGTTGCACTCCGTGGCTGACGGCGGCGGGAACGGTTTGCGCCGCTTGCTACGCGGCGTCAAGGGCTTGGGTCAGGTCGGCGAGGATATCGTCGATGTGCTCGATGCCGACCGACAATCGCACATAGCCCGGCGTTACGCCAGTGGCGAGCTGATCCTCGGCCGAGAGCTGCGAGTGCGTGGTGCTGGCGGGATGGATGGCCAGCGACCGCGCGTCGCCGATATTGGCGACATGGTAGAACATCTGAAGGGAATCGATGAAACGCCGCCCCGAGTCGGCCCCGCCCTTGAGTTCGAATCCGACCAGGCCGCCATAGCCGTGCTTGAGCAAGGCGTCGGCGCGGCGCCTGGGTTCGCCGCTTTGCAGGCCGGGATAGATGACCCGTTCGACCTTGGGCTGCTTGGACAGGAACAGGGCGACGGCGGCGGCGTTGTCGCTGTGGACGCGCATGCGCAACGCCAGGGTTTCCATGCCCTGGATGATCTGGAAGGCGTTGAAGGGGCTGAGCGCCGCGCCGATGTCGCGCAGCAGGGTGACCCGGGCGCGCAGGACGTAGGCGACGGGCCCGAGGGGTTTGGCCGCCTGGGTCCAGACGGCGCCGTGGTAGCTGGGATCGGGCTGGGTCAGCAGCGGAAAACGCGTGGCGTGCCGTTCCCAATCGAAGGTGCCGCCGTCGACGATGGCGCCGCCGATGGAGGTGCCGTGGCCGCCGAGGAATTTGGTGGCCGAGTACACCAGGATGTGGGCGCCGTGCTGCAAGGGCCGGGCGAGCACCGGCGCGGCGGTGTTGTCCACGATCAGAGGCACTCCGGCCCGCTCGGCCAGTTCGCCCACCTCGCGGACGGGAAAGACCTGGAGCTTCGGGTTGGGCAGAGTCTCGGCGTACCAGGCGCGGGTGCGCTCGTCGGTGGCGCGGACGAAGCCCTGGGGATCGGCGGGATCGACGAAGCGGGCCTCGATGCCGAACTGCTTCAGGGTGTTCGCGAACAGATTCCAGGTGCCGCCGTAGAGGTCGGTCGAGGTGACGAAGTTGTCTCCGGCCTGCGCTACGTTCAGAATGGCGAAGGTACTGGCGGTCTGGCCCGAGGCCAGCGCCAGCGCCGCCGCGCCGCCGTCCAGCGCCGCCAGCCGGCGCTCCAGGACGTCGGTGGTGGGATTCATCATGCGGGTGTAGATGTTTCCCGGTTCCCTGAGGGCGAAGAGATTGCTGGCGTGGTCGGTATCGTCGAACAGATAGGACGTGGTCTGGTAGATCGGCACGGCGACGGCCTTGGTGGCCTCGTCCCGGCGGTGGCCGGCATGAAGAACGATCGTCTCGGGATTGCTGCTCTTGACGGTCATACCGGATGCTCCTGAAACTGACGCCGGCCAAGATGGCGAAAAAGGCCCGATAATATAGGCACAGCACTGCGCCCTGGCGCGATTCGCGGCGAACGGAAAAATTGGGTTGCCGCCTGCTGGGTTGTCAAGTGCCGCGGATATTACGCAGCGATTTTCATTACACATCCCCGCTCAGGTTGTCATCCCGGCCGAGCGTAAGCGAGTGGAGGGATCTTTCACGCGAAGCTGCCTGAAAGATCCCTCGCCTACGCTGGGGATGACAACGAAAAAAACCATAATGAGAACCGCTGATTATTACGGGTGATCACGGATTGCGGCTTGTCTGTTCGCTTTTTCGTTGTCATCCGGGTCGCGCGCGGACAATCTTTAGATACTTCGCAGAAACGATCCCCGCGCTCGCTTGGGTTCGGTCGGGGTGACGGATGAAGGATTGGGGTCCCCATGTCTGACGAGACGATTTTCGAGCGTGACGGCGCCTTGGGCCGTGTCCTGTTGAACCGTCCGCAGGTTCTGAACGCCCTGTCGCCCGCGCAGTTCCGGGAGATCGGCCGGCGACTGGCCGTCTGGGAGGAGGATGCGTCGGTCGGCCTGGTGGTCGTGGAAGGGCGCGGCGACGCGGCCTTTTCGGCGGGCGGCGACCTCCGCGCCGTGTGGGAGGCCCGTGCCCGCGGCGACCACGCAGCCAACCGCGCCCTGTTCCGCGACGAATACTCCCTGGACCGCCGCATCCACCGCTATCCGAAACCCTACGTGGCCCTGATGGACGGCATCGTCATGGGGGGTGGTGCCGGAATATCCGTGAACGGTCCCTTCCGGGTGGCGACCGAGCGCACGGTGTTCGCCATGCCCGAAACCGCCATCGGCTTTTTCCCCGACGTGGGGGCGACCCATTTCCTGTCCCGCTGCCCCGGGCGCGTGGGGCTGTATCTGGGTGTGACGGGAACGCGCCTCGGCGGCGCCGATTGCCTGTGGGCGGGTCTGGCGACCCATTACGTGCCGTCGGCGGACCGCGGCGATCTGGTGGCGGCGCTCGGCCGGGCGGCGGCGTCGGCCGACCCCTGGGGCGCGGCCGCCCAGGTGCTGGCGGAATTCCACCGCGATCCGGGGCCTTCGGCCTTGGCCGGGCGGGCGGACAGCATCGACCACTGCTTCGGCCAGCCCACCTTGCGCGAGATCGTCTCCGCCCTGGTGGCGGACGGCGACGACTGGGCGTGGGACGCCCTGGAGCCGATCGGCGACAACTCGCCCACGTCGCTGATCGTCACGTTCCGGCAATTGACGGAGGGCGCGCATCTCGATTTCGAGGATGCGATCCGCCGCGAATTCCGCATGGCCAACCGCTTTCTCGCCGGTGGCGACCTCTTCGAGGGGATCCGCGCGAGGATCATCGACAAGGACAGGCAGCCGAAATGGGGCGCGGCGACGATCGCGGATGTGGCCGAAGCGGACATCGCCGCCTGCTTCGCGCCGCTTGCCGAGGAACTGGAGTTCGCTTGAGGCGTTTCTGGGCGCGGCCTATTCAGCCATCGCGGCGAGCCGCAGGCGAGGGATCTTTCCGGCATTATATCGCGTGAAAGATCCCCCGCTTCGCACGGGATGGCAAACCTCCCGCCGATGGCGGATCGGTACGGGGTCAGCGGCTCTTGCGGCGACCCGCTTTTTCCTCGGCTTCGGTCTTGCGGCCGAGGCCGATCTTCTTGGCGAAATCGGAGCGTTGTGCCGCATAGTTCGGCGCCACCATCGGATAGTCCGGCGGCAGGTTCCATTTCGTCCGATATTCATCGGGCGTCATGTTGTAGGTGGTGCGCAGATGCCGCTTCAGCATCTTCAGCTTCTTGCCGTCTTCCAGGCAGACGATGTAGTCGGGCGTAACCGACTTCTTGACCGGCACGGCCGGCTTCGGCGCTTCCGCCTTCGCTTCCGGCTGGCCGTTTTCCAGCGACGACAGCGAGGCGTAGACGGTGTGGATGACCTCCGGAATCTGGCCGGCGGGCAGCGGGTTCTTGCTTACGTAGGCGGCAACGACGTCCACCGCCATACGGAGAATGTCGTCGCGGGGGGTTTTTTCGATGCTTTCAGTCATTGGGGCGTCCGACCGCGGTTCATGACGAGTTTCGAATCAATCAACGCATGGTTCGTTTTTCTTGTCAATTCCAATCTTCGAGATCCGAATAATGAGTTCTTTGCGACTCTACCGATTTCAATAAATCTCCCCCCTTCGTGGGATTGGATATACCCCAATGGTCTGTGTGCCCCCTCTGGTTCTCTTAACGGATCACCGATATGGTGAGCGGATCATGTGGTCCGCCCTAAAGATAATGCCTTGCGCGGGAGCGAACCCACGGATTTGTGGCGGATTGGCAAGTCGATCCGACATATGGTATCTACGCACGACATCTCCAAGAACGTCGGGAGGCTTTGTCCATGACCTCGGAAACCATTGCCCTGGCTTCGGACCATGGCGGGGTCGAACTGAAGACCATCATTCGCGCCGAGTTGGAAAAGAAGGGCTACGAGGTTCTCGACCTCGGCACCGATGGTTCCGCCTCGGTTGACTATCCGGACTTCGCCCTGGCCATCGCCCAGGCCTTGAAGGAGGGCCGCGCGCGCCGCGGGGTGCTGTTCTGCGGCACCGGGATCGGCATCGCGATCGCCGCCAACCGCCACGCCCACGTGCGGGCGGCGCTCGTCCACGACGCCTTCGGCGCGCGGATGGCGCGGCAGCACAACGACGCCAACGTGCTGGTTCTGGGCGGCCGGACCATCGGTCTGGAAGTGGCCCGCGACTGCGTCGAGATCTTCCTCGACACCGAATTCGAAGGCGGGCGCCATGCCCGGCGCGTCGCCAAACTGGCCGAATACGGCGAGCGTTGAGCGCACCCCTTCGCCCCCGGATTCCCAAACGAACGATGAAAGATCGCCGATGAGCATCCAGTCCTTCTTCCGAGCCTCTCTCGCCGAGAGCGACGCCGATGTCCACGCCGCCATTCAAAAGGAGCTCGATCGGCAGCGGGACGGCATCGAGCTGATCGCCTCCGAAAACATCGTCTCGCAGGCGGTGCTGGACGCTCAAGGATCGGTTCTGACCAACAAGTACGCCGAGGGGTATCCCGGCAAGCGCTATTACGGCGGCTGCGAATTCGTCGACGTCGTCGAGCGGATGGCTATCGACCGCGCCTGCCGGCTGTTCGG
Organism: Pseudomonadota bacterium; assembly: GCA_021847015.1. Classification (GTDB taxonomy): domain Bacteria; phylum Pseudomonadota; class Alphaproteobacteria; order Rhodospirillales; family Magnetospirillaceae; genus JAJZVW01. The sequence continues at coordinate 76,829 of JAJZVW010000012.1, forward strand.
CTGCCAGTTCGCCAACGTCCAGCCCAGCTCGGGCTCCCAGGCCAACCAGGGCGTGTTCATGGCGCTGCTCCAGCCCGGCGACACCATCATGGGCATGTCGCTGGCGGCGGGCGGCCATCTCACCCACGGCGCGGCTCCCAACCAGTCCGGCAAATGGTTCAAGTCCGTGCCGTACGGGGTCCGCCGGCAGGACGCCCTGATCGACTTCGACGAGGTGGAGACCCTCGCGCGCCAGCACCGGCCCAAGCTGGTCATCGCCGGCGGCTCGGCCTATCCGCGGGTCATCGACTTCGCCCGTTTCCGCGCGCTCTGCGACGAGATCGGCGCCTATTTCATGGTGGACATGGCCCATTTCGCCGGGCTGGTGGCGGGCGGCGTCTATCCCAGCCCGATCCCCCACGCCCACGTGGTCACCACCACCACCCACAAGACCCTGCGCGGCCCGCGCGGCGGCATGATCCTGACCAACGACGCCGACATCGCCAAGAAGGTCAACTCGGCCATCTTCCCCGGCATCCAGGGCGGCCCGCTCGAACACGTGATCGCCGCCAAGGCGGTGGCGTTCGGCGAGGCGTTGCGCCCCGAGTTCAAGGACTACGCCCGCCAGGTGGTTGAGAACGCTAAGGCGCTGGCCGAGGTGCTGGTGCGGCGCGGGCTGGCCATCGTGTCGGGAGGCACCGACAGCCACCTGATGCTGGTGGACCTCAGGCCCAAGGGGCTGACCGGCAAGGCCGCCGAGGCCAGCCTGGAGCGAGCCGGGATGACCTGCAACAAGAACGGCATCCCGTTCGATCCCGAGAAGCCGACCGTCACCTCGGGGGTGCGCATCGGCTCTCCGGCGGCGACCACCCGCGGTCTGGGCGTGCCCGAATTCGTCCGGCTGGGCGAGATGATCGGCGATGTGCTGGACGGCCTCGCCGCCAACCCCGACGACAACGGCGCGGCCGAAGCCAAGGCCCGGGCCGAAGTCGCCGAATTGTGCCGCCGCTTCCCGATCTATCCGTAGGCCCGGGGGCGAATCGACGACATGGCGCCGTCCCGCCGGGGGGTGGGGCGGCCGCCGGAATGGGGGGTTTAGGTATGCGCTGCCCTTTCTGCGGTCACGATGACACCCAGGTGAAGGATTCCCGGCCGACCGAGGACAACTCGGCCATCCGCCGCCGACGGTCCTGCCCGGCCTGCGGCTCACGCTTCACCACCTTCGAGCGGGTGCAGATCCGCGATCTGGTGGTGGTCAAGAAGGACGGCGGGCGGGTGCCGTTCGACCGTGACAAGCTGCTGCGCTCGGTCACCATCGCGCTGCGCAAGCGGCCGGTCGAGGAGGAGCAGATCGAGCGCATCGTCAACGGCATTCATCGCCGCCTGGAAAGCATGGGTGAGAACGAGGTCCCGTCGAAATACATCGGGGAACTCGTCATGGATGTGCTGATGGACCTCGACAAGGTCGCCTACGTGCGCTACGCCTCGGTATACCGCAATTTCCGCGAAGCCAAGGACTTCGAGGATTTCTTGGGAAACATGGGTGTTCGCCGCGACATCTGAGATCGACCTTGGCCACATGCGGGCGGCCCTCGGGCTGGCCCGGCGGGGGTTGGGCAATGTGTGGCCCAACCCGGCGGTGGGCTGTGTCGTGGTCAAGGACGGCCGCGTGGTCGGCCGCGGCTGGACCCAACCCGGCGGCCGCCCTCATGCCGAGACCGAGGCGCTGGCCGTGGCTGGCGAATCGGCGCGCGGCGCGACCGCCTACGTCACCCTGGAACCGTGCGCCCATCACGGCCGGACGCCGCCTTGCGCCGAGGCGCTGATCGCCGCCGGCGTGGCGCGGGTGGTGGCCGCGATCGAGGACCCCGACCCGCGCGTCTCGGGCAAGGGGCTGGCCATGCTGCGGGCCGCCGGGGTGGCGGTGGTTTCGGGGGTGCTGGCGGACGAGGCGGCGGAAATCAACGCCGGATTCTTCCTTTCCGTCCGTCACAAGCGGCCCCTGGTCACGCTGAAATTCGGGACCACGCTCGACGGCCGCATCGCCACCCATAGCGGCGAAAGCCGGTGGATCACCGGCGAGGCCGCCCGCGCCGCCGCCCACCTGTTGCGGGCCGAGCACGACGCCATCCTGATCGGCAGCGGCACCGCGCTCGCCGACGATCCCGACCTGACCTGCCGCCTGCCGGGCCTGGGGGACCGCTCCCCGGTGCGGGTGGTGGTGGACGGGCGGATGCGGTTGCAGCTCACAAGCCGGCTGGTGGCCACGGCCGCCGAAATTCCCACCTGGCTGCTCACGCTCGCGGACGGCGATCCCGCGCGGCGCGAAGCCTATGAGGATGCCGGCGTCCAGATCGTGGACGTCGCCCCCGGCCCCGACCGCCAGATCGACATCGCCGAGGCGATGACGGTCCTGGCGCGCCGCGGCGTCACGCGTGTGCTGGCGGAAGGCGGCGCCCACCTGGCGGCGGCCCTCCTGCGCGCCGACCGGGTGGACCGTCTGGTGTGGTTCCGCGCGCCCCGTCTCATGGGCGGCGACGGGCTGCCGGCCGCCATGCCGTTCGGAATCGACCACCTGTCGCAGACGCCGCGATTCTCGCGGGTGGACCTGCGGCCCGTGGGCGACGACATGATGGAAATCTACTCCAGACCTTAAGAGGGCCAACGTGTTCACAGGCATCGTCACCGACCTGGGCGAGGTGCGCCGGGTTCAACGCGGTGAAAACCGCGAGACCCGGATCGAAATCGCCACCCGTTACGATCTCGACACGATTTCGCTGGGGGCCTCCATCGCCCATAACGGGGTGTGCCTGACGGTGGTGGACAAGGGCGCCGGCTGGTATGCCGTCGAGGTGTCCGGGGAGACCCTGTCGAAGACCACCCTGGGTGGATGGCGCGAAGGCACGCCCGTCAATCTGGAGCGGGCCCTGGCCGTCGGGGACGAATTGGGCGGCCATATCGTTTCCGGCCATGTGGACGGCATCGCCCGGGTGGCCCGCATCCGCCCCGACAACCAGTCGCTCCGCTTCACCTTCGAGGCTCCGGCGGCGCTCGCCAAATTCGTCGCCCCGAAGGGATCGGTGGCGCTGGATGGCGTATCGCTGACGGTCAACGAGGCCGATGGGGCGGAATTCGGGATCAACGTCATTCCCCATACGCAGACGGCGACGACCTTCGGCCGATTGCGGGAGGGTGACGTCGTGAATATGGAAATCGACATGCTCGCGCGCTATGTTGCCCGCCTCTTGGAAAGGGAATAGGCCGATCGTGTCGGAATATCGCGACTATCTGTCCTCGATCGAGGAAATCATCGAGGAAGCGCGCCAGGGGCGCATGTTCATCCTGGTCGACGACGAGGACCGTGAGAACGAGGGCGACCTCGTCATTCCCGCCCAGGTCGCCACCGCCGACGCCGTCAACTTCATGGCCAAGTACGGACGCGGCCTGATCTGCCTGTCGATGACCGGCAAGCGCGTGGAGGAGCTTGGCCTTCGCCTGATGAGCGCCGACAACGGCACCCGGATGGAGACCGCCTTCACCGTCTCCATCGAGGCCAAGGAGGGCGTCACCACCGGCATTTCCGCGGCCGACCGCGCCCGCACCGTCCAGGTGGCCATCGACCCGGCCAAGACCCGGGCCGACATCGTCACCCCCGGCCACGTCTTCCCCTTGCGGGCGCGCGAGGGCGGCGTGCTGGTGCGCGCCGGGCATACCGAGGCGGCGGTGGACATCTCGCGCCTGGCCGGGCTCAACCCCTCCGGGGTCATCTGCGAAATCATGAACGACGACGGCACCATGGCCCGCATGCCGGACCTGGTGAAGTTCGCCCAGTTCCACGGCCTCAAGATCGCCACCATCGCCGACCTCATCGCCTACCGCCGGCGCCACGACAAGCTGGTGCGCCGCGAGGTGGAGGCGCCGTTCCATTCCAAATGGGGCGGCGACTGGCGGATGATGGTCTATGTCAACACCGTCGCCTATGCCGAGCATATCGTTCTGGTCAAGGGCGACGTGGCGGGCAACGGCCCGGTGATGGTGCGCGTGCATGCCGTCAACATCCTCGACGACGTGCTGGGCGACCAGGGGTCGGGCAAGGCCGGCCAGCTTCATGCCGCCATGGAAATGATCTCCGCCCACGGGCGCGGCGCGGTGGTGCTGATCCGCGAGCCGCGGCCGACCAGCCTGTCGGACCAGGTCCGGGCGCAGATCGACGGCGGGCGCGCGGCTCCGGCGCTGCGGGATTACGGCGTCGGCGCGCAGATTCTGCTCGATCTCGGCATCAACGAGATGGTCCTGCTGTCCAACACCAAGAAGACGATCGTCGCCCTCGAAGGCTTCGGGCTGCGCGTGGTCGAGCAGCGGCCGATTCCGGGCGCCTGAAAGGGAGAAGATCATGGCTAGCCCGCATTTCTCATACTCCTGCCGGTTTGATCGCGTTTCGGGGCGCCGGAGTGCCAAGTCGCGGCCCGCAGCCAAGGCTGGCAGCCTTGGCAAGGGCAGCGACGACGGCGATCCGCCGCCGAAACGCGAGCCCGCAGGGGCGGGGAAAATCCGCCGACAGGGTGTGTTTCCGGCCTTGCCAAGGCGTCCAGCCTTGGCTGCGGCCGCCGCCTGCCCCGTCGGCGGATTTTCCTCCGTCAAATCGGCAGGAGTATGAGAAATGCGGGCTAGAGTACTCATCGTCGAGGCGCGCTTTTACGACCACATCGCCGACGGCCTCCTGGCCGGCGCCACGGCCGCCCTGGAGGCGGCCGGCGTGGCGGTGGACCGCATCGTCGTGCCCGGCATCTACGAGATTCCGGCGGCGCTGGAAATGGTGCTGGAAGCCCAGCGGCGGGGAGTGCCGGGCCGCCCCGCCTATGACGGCTTCGTCACGCTGGGCTGCGCCATCCGCGGCGAAAGCGACCACTACGACTATATCTGCACCCAGTGCATGCGGGGCTTGAACGATCTGGCCGTGGCCAACCATCTGGCCTTGGGCAACGGGGTGCTCACTGTCCACGACGAGGCCCAGGCGCTCGCCCGGTCCGAGCCCGCGCGCAAGAACATCGGCGGGCTGGCCGCCCGCGCCTGTTTGCGCATGATGGACCTCAAGCGGGAGCTGAAGCTGTAATCCATGGGCAAATCATCCCGGCATTCCGCCAGCCCATCCTCGCATCGTCCGCTCAATCCCAACGCCGCCCGCCGCAGCGCCGCCCGGCTGGCCGCCGTCCAGGTCCTGTACGCCATGGAGATGAGCGGGATCGACGCCGGGCAGGCCCTGGCCGAGTTCCGCGGCCGGCAGGCCGAGGAGGAGCGCGGCCCCATGGCCGAGCCCGACGCCGAGATGGTCGCGCTGCTCGTGCAGGGGGCTGCGGCGGAATCGGCTTTCCTCGACGAGGCGATCGCCAAAGCGTTGAGCCGCGACTGGTCGGTGGACCGCCTCGAGGCCGTGCTGCGGGCGGTGCTGCGGGCGGGGGTCTATGAGTTGAAGGCCCGCCCGGCGACCCCGGCGCGGGTCGCCATTTCCGAATACGTCGATGTGGCCCACGCGTTCTATGCCGGCAGCGAGCCCGGCTTGGTCAATGCGGTGCTCGATCGCGTCGCACGCACGTTCCGCCCCGAGGAATTCGCCGGGGGCGGTGCCGCGCCCCCGGCGTGAGCGGGCCGGCATGGGCGATCCCCTCGACGAATTCCGGTTGATCGCCGACCTGTTTGCGCCGCTCGCCCGCGGCTTCCCCGGGGCGCTGAACCTGACCGACGACGCCGCCCTGCTGCCGGGAGAGCCGGGGGTGGACACGGTGGTGACCGTCGATGCGATGGTCGCGGGGGTGCATTTCCTGCCCGACGATCCCGCCGACCTGATCGCCCGCAAACTGGTGCGGGTCAACCTGTCCGATCTTGCCGCCAAGGGCGCCGTTCCCTTCGCCGTGCTGCTGGCCGCGGCCTTTCCTCGCGGGGTGGCGCCGGCTTGGCTGACGGCCTTCGCCGACGGCTTGGGGTGCGATCTGGCGCAGTATGGGGTTGCCCTGATCGGCGGCGACACCGTGGCGACGCCGGGCCCATTGACCCTATCGCTGACCGCATTCGGCCGCGTTCCGGCCGGCCAGGCGATCCTGCGGTCGGGAGCGCGGGTCGGCGACCTGATCTGGGTCAGCGGCACCGTCGGCGACGGGGCGCTCGGTTTGGACGCGGCGCGCGGCCTGCTGGGGTTCCTCGCCCCGGATCAGGCGGCGTTCCTGGCCGACCGCTACCGGCTGCCGCGGCCGCGGACGGAATTGGGGCCGAAACTGATGGGCTTGGCGCGGTCGGGGATGGACGTTTCGGACGGGCTGGTCCAGGACCTCGGCCACCTGTGCCGGGCGTCGGGCGTGGGGGCGAGGGTCGCCGCCGCCGAAATTCCCCTGTCGCCCGCCGCGCGCGCCGTCGTGGCGGCGGACGAGTCCCGGCTTGCCTCGGTCCTGACGGGAGGCGATGATTACGAATTGTTGTTCACCGCCGCGCCGGAGGCTACCCAGGCTCTGCATCGCTGCTCCCAGGCGACGGGGGTGCCGCTGACCGCGATCGGGCGCATCGTCGAGGGCGGGGGCGTGTCGGTCTTCGACGCGGATGGACGGGTGATGGCGCTGGGGCAGGGAGGCTGGCGCCATTTTTGACGCAACCTTCCACGCCCTCCGGGGAGTGGAAGAGGAGGGGGGAACGGTAGCGTGGTGCGGCTCGTCTTCATCATGGTGGCGTTTCTGCTGATGGCCGGCGCGGCCATCGGGGGCCTGTATTATTGGGGTATCGATCCCCTTGCCAAACTGGGTTTCCCGTCCCTGGCGAAGGCGCCGGCCGCGTCGGCGCCGGCCGTGCCTCAACCGCCCGCCTTCGTCGATTTCGGGCTTCTGAGCGTTCCTGTCATCGAAGACCGCGAAGTGCGCTGCCAGGCGCAGTTCATCATCCGGCTCGAGGTCGCTCCCGGCATGAAGGAGAAGGTGGCCGATGAATTGCCGCGGTTGCAGGCCGACTATCTCGAGGATCTCATCGGCTTCATGCCGCTGGCCGTCCATGACGACATGGACATCGACGAGGACGCCGTGCGCCGCCGCCTTTTCGCCGTTTCCCGACAAGTTCTGGGCGACGGGGTCATCAAGGCCGTCGTCATCGAACACTCCGCTCTGCAATAGGCCACTCGCCTGAAAGCGGTATGGGTGCCAAATCCGTATATTTTATTATACTTATATTAAACAAAGGTGATATCCGTACAAGCATTTTATTGCATATTCGAAATTCCTCTGGCAGCCTCTTCGCACTTCAGTCGCTCCCTGCCTGCCAGCATGTCTCGCCGGACGGGAACGTAAGGGGGGGCCGAATAAAGCAGCTGCTCAGGGGATAGAACAAATGACATACATATTTGTCATCTCATGCGGCGTATTGGCGTTGCTCTACGGGGCATACGCCATCAGGGCGGTCATGGCGACGCCCGCGGGGACGCCGAGAATGCAAGAAATCGCTGGCGCGGTGCAGGAAGGCGCCCGCGCCTATCTCAACCGTCAGTACACCACCATCGCCATGGTGGGCGCGGTCATCTTCGTCATCCTGTTGCTCCGGCTGGGCGTGTTCCCGGCGGTGGGCTTCCTGCTCGGAGCCGTGTGTTCGGGGGCCGCGGGCTACATCGGCATGAACGTGTCGGTCCGCGCCAATGTCCGCACCGCCGAGGCGGCGCGGTCCGGCGGCATGCAGCAGGCCCTCGACGTGGCCTTCAAGTCGGGCGCCATCACCGGCATGCTGGTGGTCGGCCTCGGCCTCATCGGCGTGGCCGGCTATTACCTCGTGCTGAAGCATTTCGGCGTCGAGCCGCGCAAGCTGATCGAGGCGCTGGTGGCGCTGTCCTTCGGCGCGTCGCTGATCTCCATCTTCGCCCGCCTGGGCGGCGGCATCTTCACCAAGGGGGCCGACGTCGGCGCCGACCTGGTCGGCAAGGTCGAGGCGGGCATCCCCGAGGATGATCCGCGCAACCCCGCCGTGATCGCGGATAACGTGGGCGACAACGTCGGCGACTGCGCCGGCATGGCCGCCGACCTGTTCGAGACCTACGCGGTGACGGTGGTCGGCACCATGCTTCTGGCGTCGATCCTGTTCACCGACGCCGCCCGCGACGTGCTGATGACCTTCCCGCTGGTGGTCGGCGCGGTCTGCATCCTGGCCTCGGTGGTCGGGACCTTCTTCGTCAAGCTCGACTCGTCGGGCAAGATCATGCGGGCCCTCTATCGGGGCCTGATCGTCACCGGCATCCTGTCGGCGATCCTGGTCGCCGGCACCGTCGTCGTCCTGCTCGGCGGTTTCGATGCCCAATTCCAGTTGGCCGACGGCACCTCGGTCAGCGGCGGCGCGCTGTACGCCTGCTCGATCATCGGCCTGGTGGTGACCGGGCTGATGGTGTGGATCACCGAATACTACACCGGCACCGACTACCGGCCGGTGCGCAGCGTGGCCCAGGCCTCGACCACCGGCCACGGCACCAACGTCATCCAGGGGCTGGCCGTGTCCATGGAAGCGACCGCGCTGCCGGTGCTGGTGATCTGCGTGGCCATCATCGTCGCCTTCAAGGTCGCCGGCCTGTTCGGCATCTCGGTGGCGGCGACGACGATGCTGGCCCTGGCCGGCATGATCGTGGCCCTCGACGCCTACGGGCCGGTCACCGACAACGCCGGCGGCATCGCCGAAATGGCGGAACTGCCCAAGGACGTGCGCAAGACCACCGACGCCCTCGACGCGGTCGGCAACACCACCAAGGCGGTGACCAAGGGCTATGCCATCGGCTCGGCCGGTCTGGCGGCCCTGGTGCTGTTCGCGGCCTACACCGCCGACCTCAAGCACTACTTCCCGGGGCTCAACGTCCAGTTCAGCCTGGAGGATCCCTTCGTCGTCATCGGCCTGTTCATCGGCGGCCTGCTGCCGTACATGTTCGGCGCCATGGGGATGCAGGCGGTCGGCCGCGCCGCCGGTTCGGTGGTGATGGAAGTCCGCCGTCAGTTCAAGGAAATCCCCGGCATCATGGAAGGCCGGGCCAAGCCCGATTACGGCCGGGCCGTCGACATGCTTACCCGTGCGGCCATCAAGGAGATGATCATCCCCTCGATGCTGCCGGTGTTGTCGCCGATCGTGCTGTTCGCGGTGGTCGCCCTGGCGGCCGATCTCAAGTCGGCCTTCACCGCGCTGGGCGCCATGCTTCTGGGGACCATCGTGACCGGCTTGTTCGTGGCCATCTCGATGACCTCGGGCGGCGGCGCCTGGGACAACGCCAAGAAGTACATCGAGGACGGCCATCACGGCGGCAAGGGGTCCGACGCCCATAAGGCGGCGGTCACCGGCGACACCGTCGGCGATCCCTACAAGGATACCGCCGGTCCCGCGGTCAACCCGATGATCAAGATCATCAACATCGTCGCCATCCTTCTGCTGGCGATGGTGGCGGGCTGATCCGCGTCCTATAAAGGGTAGAATGGAAGCCCCGGCCGAAAGGCCGGGGCTTTTCCTTGGGCCGGGCGCGTCACCCGAGGGAAACGTCAACGCCGCCGCCGCGCCGCGGAGGAGATCCGGGCGGTCGGAACGGCATTCGTCATATTTTATATGGCGTTATTGGCCTTTGCTGTCGGTCTTGTTGAATTTGCCGACATTGCCCAGCAATTGCTCGATGACCGACATGTCCTTGCCGGCGCTCGGGGTCTCGCGGCTGACCATGGTGATGTCCTCGCCCTGGTCCAGGCCGATCGTCTTGACCTCGCGCACCTTGCCTTCCTTGTCGAAGTAGATCGACACGACCGTGCGTTCCACTTCCTGGGGCTTGAAGAACGATTCGGTTTTGACGCGCGAGGAGATGTAGTGCCAGACGTCCTCGCCGTAGGTCATGGTGGTGGCGGGCGTGCCCAGCAGCTCCGTCACGTCGTCCTCGGTGCTTTTGCCGGGTACGATCTTGGCCAATTGCCCGGGCTTCAACAGCGTGCCGCGGGTATCCATGGTCGGTTGGCAGGCGGCGGTGAAAACCGCCACGGCGGCGAGAAGGGAGAAGCGGTAAACGTTCTTCATACGCTGCGCAGCCGAAGCATTGACGGGACGGGGTTCGGTAGCCAAAGTGACCCGAACATGCACGTCTCGGCGCGGCGTTGTCAACGACGCCGCGTCTTTCCGGCCTCCGCGCCGAATCAATCGGATCGCCCATGCCCTTCCGCCGTTTTCTTGATCGCCGCCGCCGCGAGAACCTCAGCCACGATCTTTACGTCGCCCTGGTCGAACAGGCGCGCCGGCCGGTGTTCTATACCCGCTTCGGGGTGCCCGACACCGTCGATGGCCGCTTCGACATGGTCGTCCTGCACGCCTTCCTGCTGATGCGGCGCCTGGGGGAAGTGGAAGGGGCGCGAGCGGGCGAGGCGCGGGCCTTGTCCCAGGCCGTGTTCGACCTGATGTTCGCCGATATGGACCAGAATTTGCGGGAGATGGGCGTGACCGACATGTCGGTTGGCGCCAAGGTCAAGCGCATGGCCGAAGCCTTTTACGGCCGCGTGGCCGCCTACGACGCCGCCATGGGCGAGGACGACGCGGCGCTGTCGCGGGCCGTGGCGCGCAACCTGTACCGCGAATCGCCCCCATCCGCCGACATGCCCGCGCGGATGGCCGCCTACCTGCGCCGGCAGGCCGCCCACCTGGCAGCCCTGCCGGCCGACGGCGTGCTGGAGGGGCGGGTGGCGTTCGCGCCGGAGGAGATAGCGTGACCGTTCCGCCGTGCCCAGAGTTTTCCCGCCCGGTGACGGTGAGCGACATTCCGGCGCGGGGAACGGAGATGGATATATCGGCCGTGGAATCCGAGCGCGCCGCCCTGGCGCGGCGCTTCGGCATAGAGCGCGTCGAGTCGCTCGGCGCGCGGGTGCGCCTGCGCCCGGCGGCCGGCGGGCTGGTGCGGGTGAACGGGACGCTCGTTGCGGACGTGGTTCAATCCTGCGTCGTCACCTTGGAGCCGGTGCCGGCCCATATCGAGGACGGCTTCGCCGTGACCTTCGGGCCCCAGGCCGCCGAGGAGGACGAGGGGGAGCTGGATCTGGATTTCGAGGCCGAGGACCTGCCCGACCCCATCGTCGGGGGCGTCATCGACATCGGCGACGTGGTGGCCGAGCATCTGGCGCTGGCCCTCGATCCGTTTCCCAGGGCCGCCGGCGCGGTCTTCCAACCGCCGGCCGACATCCCGGACGAACCGGGGAAAAAAGGCAGCCCGTTCGCGGCATTGGAACGCTTACGGAAAAAATAACGCCTCAAGGGGCAGCATCCCCTTGCCCCGCGCGGGCTTTTTCGATAATAAACCACGCTTTCCCCGACCGGTCACCCGTGCAGAAAGAAACGCCATGGCTGTCCCTAAGAAGAAGACTTCCAAGTCCCGCCGCGACATGCGCCGGGCCCATCACGCCCTGAAGCCGGTTTCGGCCGCCGAGTGCCCGAATTGCGGCGAGATGAAGCGTCCCCATCACGTTTGCGCCTCGTGCGGCCATTACGACGGCCGTGAGGTGGTGGCTCAGGTCGAATCCAACGCCTAAGCCGCGAGCGGATTGACGTGAGCGCACCCGTCACGATATCCGTCGATGCGATGGGCGGGGACCATGCCCCCGACGTCGTCGTCGAGGGCGTTCGTCTGGCCCATGTGCGCTTACCCCATGTCCGCTACCTGTTGTTCGGCGACGAGGGACGGGTGGCACCGCTGCTGGAGCGCCATCCCGAACTCAGCGGCGTGTGCACCGTGCGGCACACCGACGAATCGGTGTCCAACGACGCCAAGCCCAGCCAGGTGCTGCGCACCGGCCGCCGCTCCAGCATGTGGCTGGCGGTCGATGCCGTCGCCAAGGGCGAGGCGGCGGGCGTGGTGTCCGCCGGCAATACCGGCGCGCTGATGGCGGTATCCAAATTCGTGCTGCGCACCTTGCCCGGCATCGACCGGCCGGCCATCGCCGGCATGTTCCCGACCGAGCGGGGCGAAACGGTGATGCTGGACCTGGGCGCCAACGTGGATTGCGACGCCAACAACCTGGTGCAGTTCGCCGTCATGGGCGAGGTGTTCGCCCGCGCCGTGCTGGGGCTGGAACAGCCGACCATCGGCCTGCTCAACGTCGGCTCCGAGGAGCTGAAGGGCAACGACGCGGTCAAGACCGCCGCCAACACCCTGCGCGAAAGCCAATTGCCGATCCGCTTCCACGGTTTCGTCGAGGGCAACGACATCTGCGCCGGCACCGTGGACGTGGTGGTCACCGACGGCTTCACCGGCAACATCGCCCTGAAGACGGCCGAGGGCACGGTGCGGCTGTACAGCACCTGCATCAAGCAGGCCTTCCGCAACTCGATCCTGGCCAAGATCGGCTTCGTGTTCGCCCGCCAGGCCCTGCACAAGGTCAAGGTGCGCACCGACCCCCGCCGCTACAACGGCGCCATGTTCCTGGGATTGAACGGCATCGCCGTGAAAAGCCACGGCGGCACCGACGCCTTCGGCTTCGCCAACGCCATCGGGGTCGCGGTCGACCTGGTGACGCACGGCTACAACGACCGCATCCGTCACGAGTTCGAGCGCTTGAACGCGGCCGCGCCGGCTCCCTCGCAAAGCGCCGCCGGCAACGGGTGACGGAAGATGTTGCGTTCGCTGATCGTGGGGTGCGGGTCCTATCTGCCGGCCCGGGTGGTTACCAACGATGAACTGGCACGCACGGTGGACACCTCGGACGAGTGGATCGTCGGGCGCAGCGGCATCCGCGAGCGTCATATCGCCGCCGAGGGCGAGACCACGTCGGACCTGGCCACGGCGGCGGCGCTCAACGCGCTTAAGATGGCGGAAATCGAGGGAAGCGAGGTCGATCTCATCGTCCTGGCGACCGCCACGCCCGACCATACCTTTCCCGCCACCGCCACCAAGGTTCAAAGCCGCATCGGCATGACCGGCGGGTTCGCCTTCGACGTCCAGGCAGTGTGCTCGGGCTTCGTCTACGCGCTGGCGGTGGCCGACAACTTCATCCGCGCCGGCCAGGTGAGGACGGCGTTGGTGATCGGCGCCGAAACGTTTTCCCGGATCGTCGATTGGACCGACCGCACCACCTGCGTGCTGTTCGGCGACGGCGCCGGGGCGGTGGTCCTGCGCGCCGGCGAGGGGCGGGGGGATTCCAGCGACCGCGGCGTGCTCTCCACCCATCTGCATTCCGACGGCCGCCACCACGATCTGCTCTACGTGGACGGCGGGCCTTCGAGCACCGGCAAGGTCGGCCATGTGTGCATGGCCGGGCGCGAGGTGTTCCGCCACGCCGTCTCTAACCTCGCCGAGGTGGTGGACGAGGCCCTGGCCGCCAACGGCCTCAAGCCCGGCGATATCGACTGGGTGGTGCCCCACCAGGCCAACCTCCGCATCCTGGAAGGAACCGCCAGGAAGCTTGGCCTGCCCATGGAGCGCATGGTGGTCACGGTGGACCGCCACGCCAACACTTCGGCGGCGTCCGTCCCCCTGGCGCTGACCGAGGCCGTCACCGACGGCCGCATCAAGAAGGGCGACCTGGTCCTTCTGGAAGCCATGGGCGGCGGCTTCACCTGGGGCGCTGGCCTGGTGCGGATGTGATCCCTTGCGCCGTGCTGGGCCCGCACGGCAGGGATATCGTCCATCCCTTTGATATTGACGGGTTTCTTGGAACCGTCTAGTGTCGTCGCTCGATATCGGATCAGTCGATGGGGGATGTGCCGCCATGACGGAAAAGACCATCACGCGCGCGCAACTGAGTGAAGCCGTTTACCAGGAAGTCGGGCTGTCGCGCAACGAATCGGCCGATCTGCTGGAGGCCGTGCTGGGAGAAATCTCCACGGTCCTCGCCAAGGGCGAAACGGTCAAGATTTCGTCGTTCGGCAGCTTCTCGGTGCGGTCGAAGGGCCAGCGGGTGGGACGCAATCCCAAGACCGGCGAGGAGGTGCCGATCCTGCCGCGCCGCGTGCTGGTGTTCCGCCCTTCCCAATTGCTGAGGAAACGCATTAACGGCGCCGGCTCTGGCGGCAAGGGCCGGTGATGGCCGCCGACGGCGAACTTCCCCTGGTCCGCCGCACCGGAAAATCAGAAGCGGCCTTCCGCACCATCAGCGAAGTGGCCGAGGACCTCGACGTCCCCCAGCACGTTCTGCGGTTCTGGGAAAGCAAGTTTCCGCAGGTCAGACCGCTGAAGCGGGGCGGCGGGCGGCGCTATTACCGGCCCGAGGACGTCGCCGTCCTGCGCCGCATCCGCCAACTGCTCTACAGCGAAGGCTACACCATCAAGGGGGTGCAGAAGCTCCTGCGGGACGGCACGTCCGCCCGCCACGGCGAGGACGAGGCGCAAGTCCCGGCCGCGGCGCCGGCCCCGGCGGAATCCGGAGCCCCTGCCGACGATGGTCGCGGCATCGGCGCGGACGTCCGGCGCGAACTGGAGGCCATCGCCGACGAGCTGGAACAGCTCCGCTTCCTGCTGGACAACCGCGGACCGTAAGGCGCAACAATGGGGTTGCGTCCCGCGGGGGGTGCCAGTATAGTCGCGCCTCTTCCGGCAGCCCGCCGGAAATCCCCACCGCGCGGGAGTGATTTTCGGTCCCGCCGGTCCATACGTTTCGCGGGAGGATTCGGCCCCGGCCGGAGCCCCGCATCGGTCGGAGCGTAGCGCAGCCCGGTAGCGCATCAGTCTGGGGGACTGGGGGTCGTGGGTTCGAATCCCGCCGCTCCGACCAAATTCTTCAATGAAAACGCTGCCTTACGGGCGGCGTTTTCATTTTTAGGGCCGCTCGAAAATCCGTCTGTGGATTTTTGTCTGTGACTCGGCGGGTTCACGGATATCGCAGCGGCGTTCACGGCAGCGCGGGCGAGCTGGTCATTGACCAGCAGATAACGCTCAGTGGTGCGGTGGTCTTTGTGTCTCGCGAGCTTCTGGGTCACTGCTGCCGACGCGGTGGCGCCGACGGCGGAGACGAAGCTGGCCTTCGTGTGGTGAAAACGGTGTACGCCTTTAAGGCCGAGGTCGGTCAGGACACGGCCCCATGCACGCTTCGGGTTGGCGATCGGTCGCGCCTCGGTAAACGTGATCGGCTCACCCGGCATAGAGCGTAGGCGCCGGCGGTAGGTGATTAGATAGTCCGTGCGCCGCGCCTTAGCCTCGGCCAGCAGATACTCCAGCAGCTCGAGGGCCTGTTCGCCGGCCGGCACGAATTCGTCACGGTTGGCCTTAGTCGAAGCGGCCGGAAGCCATATGCCGCCGTTGGCCAGGTCAACCTGGTTGCACTTGATGGCGAACATCTCGCCCTTACGAAAGCCCATGAGCCGTGCGAGCAGTAGGCCCCAGGCGAGATGCGCCGGAGCGGCGTCGACCATCTCCCAGAGGACGTCGTCGGCGATCGGCCGCGGCATGATTTCCGGTTCGGCCAGATCCGGCACCTTGGGGAGAACTGGCAGTGCGGTCGGGCGCCCTTCGCGATCGCGGACGGCATGAGCGATAGACAGCGTCTCGCGCAGCGCCACCAGATAGCGGTTTATGGTCGAATCAGAGCGGAGTCGCCCATCCTCCGCCGGCTTCCATAGGCTGGCCGGGTCGATGCCCCTGGCCACCAGCTCTGCCTTTGGGCGACTCCCTCCTATGTAGACCAGCACCGGCTGCTGGCGCGCCCAAGTGATGTAGTCCCAGATCCTTTGATCGGTGATGTCGCGGACGTCGGTGTGAGGGCCGAACCAGGTCACCAGCTCGCGCACATAAATGCGATCATTTTCCCAATTCTTACCGCCCCTTTTGCGGGTAGCGTAGGCGCTGAAGGCCTCGGTGACGGTATAGGCCTGCGTCGCGATCTCCCGTGCGCGCTCGGACGTCAGGCGCTTGGTGGCGGCGTCGCCATCCTTGGCCATCTGCTCGATGGCCACCTGGATCTTCTTCTCGATGCGCTTGGCCTCGGTCTTGTTATCCGGTTCGCTGCCGTCGTCCGGGTCAACGCAGTTGTTGGCGTAACGCACTCCGTTCCGGATGAAGTCGTATTGCCACTTTCCGCGGGCCTTGTTGAATCGGACGGTCACTAAAACGCCTCCGTTCGATCGAGTATGGCTGGCGCGTCGGCGTAGAGTTCAATCAGGGCGTTGATGCGGTTGGTGTCCATTCTGGATCTCGTTTTGGGGTCAGGGGCGCTAGAGACTTCATCCGGGCACATTGCTCCGTCAAGACATCTATCAGTCGAAGACGCCCATATCTCGCAGGGACGCCAATGCCTCCAGGGAGGCCGCCGAGGGGCCCTGGCGCCGTTTAGGCTGAGGTGTGGCTTTGGCTTGGGTCGGTCCGAGGTGTTGGCGCCGGCGATACTCGTCGACCGAGTCTTCGTATACCCTGATGCCGCGTTTTCCGGCCCGGTGGCCTTCGAGTTCGCCGGCATGAACCAGCTTGCGAACCTGGGCCTCGTCCATGTCCAGGACCTCCGCCACTTTCGACACGCGCAGGCTGCGCCGCAGCCCTATCAGAGCATCGGCATCGCGCGGGTCGGAAATGAGGCGGAGGTGCGCGAGCGGGCGGTTCAAGGCCTATTGCCCTGCTACGGTCAGGAGCAGGCGGCCGATCGCGGCCAGGATACGGCGCCCCGTCCATAGAAGCTCCGGATTGGTGACCTTGACCACGCCGAGAAGGAAAAACCAAACCACCGCATTGCCAAAGATGACTCCGGCAGTTCGTCCGGCAATTTCCGGCGACCGTTCTAGTACTTTGCCGATCAGGGAGGCCGCGGCCGTCGGGATCGGAATAACGACAGCCATGGCGCGGGTTCCGGAAGACCTGCGAGGTGACATCGCGCGTGCCAGCAGCTCCTTGCAGAGCCGGTCGAGCGGGGTTCCTAAGTTGATGATGTCGGGACGGTCAGCCATGGCCGCGCCTCCCTGTCTTGATCTTGGTGAGATTGCTCTCCACCCGGAAGCCGCGTTGGGCTGCCACCCGGCCAATGGCGGCGATCTGCGCCCGGGTGCCGGTATGGCGGTAGAGCCCAAGGTAGGAATTGCAGCTTTCGACGAAATCTTCCCGTGGTGTTTCCTTCAATCGCCGACGCCTTCTCGCTGGTGCAATTGGCCCGGAAGATCCCGACCACCACCATCTGGGCTTCGGCGAAGACCTCGCGCGCCAGTCCCTGGCGATAGCCACGCGGATACTGCTGTGTCAGCTTCGCCAAAAGCTGCAACAGGTCATAGGCCGCCCGGTAAATCGGCAGATCAGTGGCGCGCGCCATGCAAAATCTCCTCAGGCCAGAGCCCGGCCGCCGAAGCGGCCGGGGAAAGGATTAATGCTTGCCTATCCGGTTAACGCCCATACCCCCTATAGGTAGATACGGGCGCTGAAAGAAAACGCTTGCATCCGTACACGAAAGGTGTACAGTTAACTCATCGACGCGGCGGGATGGCCCGCTGCAAGAGGTAACGGAGACCTGAATATGTCGAACCTGATCCCCACTCCCCTCCTGAACGACTACCATGGCTGCGGTGCCTATCTGGCCGCTTTCGATGCGGCTGGCACTCTGATCGCCATCCGCCAAGTGTCGAGCATCCCTCTGCACCGGATGCCGACCTTCCTGACCAAGCGGGGCGGTCTCTCCAAAGCCGAGCGCACGACCCGCGCGAAGACCGTCGCCGACAGCTTCCGCGCATGGCAGAAGGACCGGACGGCGTGGGCCGACGATATCCGCGCCTGGAAGCCCGAAGGGGCGTCCGAGGTGGTGGCGCTGGATGCGTCCTGTACCGAACTGGTGGCCCGGATGTCGAATGCCTCGTGGGCCGCCCACGATGCGCTGAACGGAACCGACCGCATCGGGATCATCGACCGGGAACAGATGGAGCGCGCCTTCGCCGACGAAGCGCGCCTCTGCGGCTGACCCATGGTTACCCTCTTCGATCTGCTGGTGCAGGTGTGCGGTCTCTCCCAGAGGGAGGCCGCCGAAGTTCTCCGTGTCCGCGTGGACACGGTGAAGTCGTGGGTATCGGGACGCAGACAAGCGTCGCAGGAGGTGCTGGACGAGTTGGCGGCTCTGGCCGCACGAATCGAGATGGCGGCTGTGGAGGCCCTGGCGCAGATCGAGAATGCAGCCACTCAGCATGGTGCCCCTTCCGAGATCGAGTTGGGCGTGGCCAGCGACGACATCGAGGCGAAGACGCTCGGCTGGCCCTGCGTCGGAGCGCAGCAGGCTTGCCTTGGTCTTGTGGTGGCGCGCGGGACGAAGCGCGGATACCGCTTCCGCGTGGTGCCGCGCGGGTCCACCGTCGCCACGGCTGCGGCAGCCGATGTGCATGAACGGGGCCGGACTGGCGGCTGAGGTCGGCCATGACCATGGATGTCCTCCAGCGCGACGATTTGCGGTTCCCGCAGTCGCTCCCCGAGTTCCAGCGCCTGTTTCCCGACGATGCGGCCTGCGCCGCCTATCTGGAAAAGGCCCGCTGGAGCGACGGGTTCGTCTGCCCCCATTGCGGGGTGGTGGCCGAGCCTTTTCGCTTCGCCAACAGGCCCGGCATCCTGCGCTGCCGGGCCTGCCTGAAGAACACCGGCCTGACGGTCGGCACCGTGATGGAGCGAAGCCACACGCCGCTCTCGACGTGGTTCTGGGCCGCCTATCTCGTCGCCAGCCAGACCCCCGGCATGTCGGCGGTGCAGTTCCAGCGGCAACTCGGCCTGTCCCGCTACGAGACAGCGTTCGGCATCCTCCACAAGCTCCGTGCGGGCATGGTGCGGCCAGACCGCGACTGGATCGGCGCTGTCCCTGACCAGCACGTCGAGGTGGACGAAACCTGGGTGGGCGGGAGGACGCGCGGCGAAGGCCGGGGCGTCCATCACAAGACGCTGGTGGCCGCCGCCGTCGAGGTCCGTCACAGGAGGCCGGGGACCGCCCAGGATAAGCGGAAGGATGGGCGCTACGCCGGGCGACTTCGGCTCGCCGTCGTGCCAGACCGTAGCGCCGAATCGCTGGCCGGATTTGTCGAAAGCGCCGTCGCACCGGGCACGCTGGTCATCACCGACGATTGGAGCGCCTATGCCAGCCTGCGCAAGCGGGGCTACGACCACCACGCCATCGCCGAATGCGGCGACCCGGAGGTGGCGGAGGAGTTCCTGCCGATCATCCATCTCGTCTTCGCCAACCTCAAGACGTGGCTGAACGGCATCCATCACGGCGTCAGCGCCAAACACCTGCAAGCCTACCTCAACGAGTTCACGTTCCGGTTCAATCGCCGCTTCTACCCCTTCAACTCCTTCCGCTCCCTGCTCGGCATCGCGGGCGACGCTGCCGCTCCGACCTACGCCGAGCTTTACTCGGGAGACTGGGAGCACCCTACATGTTGTGGTCATGGGCGTTAACCGGATAGGCAAGGATTAATGATCAAAGGGGACATTTGCGGACGGCCCGGACCCGGAAGCTCCAGTCCTTGTCGTCGTGGTCCTGGCCGCCGCCGTAGCCGAAGTTCTGGTACCAGGCGTAGCCGGAGGACCACTCGGTGCTGGTCCAGTACGCCTCGTTCGTGGCGAAGGCCTCGGGGCCCCCTTCCTTGAAGGCATCGGCCGTCGTTTGGGTGGGGACGTGGTCGTCTTCGGGCGTCAGATTGGCTCGCATGACCGTCATCTGATCCAGCGCCGGCAGGTGCCAATCATCGAAACCGCCAATGCGAAGGTCGCGGCAAAACTTCGCCGCCGGGTGGTCATCGTCGTTGATGGCGTTGCTGTTGGCCAAACCGTCGATCAGCGACCGCGCGCCGGTTTCGCCGTCTGGGCCCCATTCGAGATCCCCGGCCTCACCTTCGGCCTTGGGCGCAACGATCAGCGCCATGAGGGCGCCGTTTTCAAGATAGGAGCCGGCAAAAAAGCCGCCGGCGAGGGCCTCGCCGATGGCTGGAAGCGTGCTGGTGGGAATGTGGGTCATTGTAGTCTCCTCAGCAAAATTCGCGCACCCGGCCGCCGAAGCGGCCGGGAAAAAGGTTAATGGTTAAAGGGGGTATTTGCGGACGGCCCGGACCCGGAAGCTCCAGAACTTGTCGTTGGTGCTCTGGCCGCCGTTGAGGAAGTACTGGCACCAGGCGTAGCCGGAATCCCACTCGGTGCTGGTCCAATAGGCGCGGCGTTCGAATGCCTCGGGTCCGCCCTCCTGGAACGCCGGGGCGGCGGTCTGCTCGGGGACGCAAATGGCGGACGGCATCAGGGTTTCGGCCAGCAGCGCCGCCTCGTGACGGCTGGGCAGATACCAGTCGTCGAAGCCACCAATGCGGAGTTCCCGGCAGAACTTGACGGCCGGATGGTCGTCGTCGTTGACGGCGTCGCTGTTGGCCAGGCCGTCGCGCAAAGACCGCGGCGCCGTCGCGTCGGGTCCAGCGGTTCGCCACTTGGCTTCGGTTTCGCCCTCGGCCTTCGGCGCCACGATCAGGGCGTGGATCCGGCCGTCCAGCAGGAACGTGCCGGCGAAAAAACCGCCGGCGAAGGCTTCGCCAATGGCGGGCAATGGTGCGGGAACGTCTTTCATGGCAGAAACTCCAGAGTGGTGAAGTCGATTGCGGGGGTAAAAAATCCCAGCTTTCCCCGGCAGGGCGCGAAGCGCAGCGGCCGGGGATTGCAGAGGACGAAGCCATAGGGGCCGCCGAACCACGGACTGGCCGATTGCGTTACGCAATCGACGATCTCCATGACCCCGACGATGCCGCCCCGGCGCATGCCCAGCGCGGCGTCCTCGCCGGCGAAGGGATCGATGGCCTGGGCGGCGTGGATCAGCACCGGGCCGCGGAACGATGTCCGCCAGGTGCGGTTCTCGATGTCCTTTCCGCCCACCAGAATGCGGTTGGCCCAGGGCTGGCGGATGCTGAGGGCGACGCGGGGGAAGTCCATCACGCATCCTCCGGCAGCCGCTTCTCGGCGCGGCGCTGGCGGATGACGCGGGCCAGCTTCTCCTGGGCGATGGCGGCCTCGATGTCCACCTGTGCCGGTTCGACCGCCTTGGCCATCACCGTCTTGATGGCGGCGGCGGAGGCGAAGCGCAGGGTCGGCAGCACGAAGGAATCCGACAGCATGTTGGCCATTCCCGCGAGTTCGGCCGCAAGGTCCTTAGCCGTCATGGCCGCCAGCAGGTTGGGCCGTCCGTGGGTGATCAGGGTACCGGTGCAGGACAGATGCACGGCGGCCAGCAGCGCCGGCTTGCGCAGTCCATCCAAATCCTCGCGCTCCAGCCCCAGGCCGAGGGCCTCCTCGGCGGCGGCGATTCCCAGGGTGCGGGCGATCTCGACCGTCACCTCGTCGTCGCCCATCTGGGGATCGCCGCCGCCGTTGAACGATCCCACCCGCAGCGCCACCAGGGCGGCGAACAGCCGGTCGAGGTCGTCTTCGGGGAGTTCGGCCAGCTTGCGCCACAACAACGCCTCGGTGTTGGCGGCGGTGGTGTGGATGCCGGCGTGGACGCGCCCGACATTGTCGATGGAAAAGCCGGTACCCGAGCCGATGCCCCATCCGCGGCCGTAATCCTGGATGGTTTCGGTGACCGCCAGCTCGTTGCCGGCGTCGGCCACATAGTGGCGGCGGTCGCCCACCCGGATATCGACGGCGGTGTGGCCGCCCAGCAGCGCCAGGCACACCAGCCGCTTGGCGGCCAGGGGGTCGCGGGCGACGGCGCCGCGCAACGCCGCGCTCTTGCGGCGCTTGGCGTGGGCGAAATGGCCCTTGGTGATGGGATCGGCCGCGACCTTGGCCACCCCGGCCTTGACCGTCACGTGGGCGCCGGCCTCGATCTTTTGCAGGTCGCGGCGCCGCACCATGTGGCGGTGGATTTGCAGCTTGCCGAAGCTGTCGATCTGGATCACCGCACCGCCCAAAGCGTTGCCCGGGTCGCGCTGGTAATCCGATTCGGTGAAATAGCCATGCTCGCTGCCGCCCTTGACCTCGACCCACGGGAACTGGCGGGCGAGTTCGGCCTTTTTCTCTTCCAGCTCGGCCGCGCGCAGGCGCTGCAGCTCGGCGGCGTCGGCGAACATTTCTTCGCCGCTGTCCTCGTCGGTGACGATCTCGCCCTGATAGCCGGCGCGCAGATGGGGGAAGTGCTTCACCGCCACCATGCCGCCCTTGAGGGTGCGGCGGATCTTGTCGGTGGTCTCGTAGCCCCAGGCGCCGGTGATAACGGCCGGCAGGTGCGCGGCCTGTTTCGAGGCCGGCGCGGTGCGCAGCGCGCGGGCCTGCTCGACCGATATCTTCCCCGCGCGCAGGGCGTCCTGGGCCTCGGCGCACAGGCCGTCGACCAGGTTGAGGCGCAGTTGCACGTAGCGGATCTTGTCGGGCTTGCCCAGGATGCGCCGGGCGATGTCCACCGCGGTCATGCCCTGTTCGGTCAGGCGGGCATAGCCCTCGGCTTCCTCCATGGCGTTCATGTCGTTGCGCTGGAGGTTCTCGATCATCGCCAGCTCAAGATGGCGGCGGTCGTCGCAATCCCATTCGACGCGGGCCGGCATGGCGAAGCTTTCCGGCTTCCGCCCCCATTCCACCAGGCGGCCGACGGCGCGCCACCGGCGCTCTCCGGCGATCAGCCAGAAATGGCCGTCCATATCGGCGCGCGGGCGCACCAGGACGTTCTGCTTGACGCCATCCATCTGGTCGATGTTCTCGGCCAGCTCGTCCAGCCGCTCGGGGTCGAAATGCTTGCGGGGATTGATCGGGCTGGGGTGGATGCGGTCCCACGGAATGTCCATCAGCCCCGCGGCGGCGGCGTCCTCCGGCACGGCGCCCTCAGCGCCTTCCTCGGCCGCCATGCGCTGGCGGGAAACCGCACGGCTGATGGTCGATTCGTTGACGCCGTATTCGGCGGCCAGTGCCGCATGGGTGGCCGGATCTGGAGCAATCGAGCGCTGGTAGATCTCGCGCTCTTGCTCGGTCGTCAGGGTGCGTTTGCCCATGGGTTTGGTCCTAGTCGAGCAGGGAAAAGGCGTTGAGGGGCGCGCGGTAGACGGACGCTCTGGCTGCCGGGGGCGTCGTCATGCCGCGCACCGAGGAAATGACCGTCATGCGCGGGCGCCGGCGGAACAGCGGGGCGATCAGCGTCCAGGCGGACATGACCATGGCGCGCAGGGCGCGGTCGAAATTGGCGCGGCGACGGGCGCGGCGCAGGCGGGGCAGGGTGAGCATCAGGCGGCTTCCTTCCGGCGGGTTGATGCCATGTCCAGGCGCGCCAAGCGGCGGCGGGCGTCGCGCAAATCCGCCGAGGCGATGTCCAGCCGCCGGGCCCGGCGTTCGTCGGCGGCGGTGATCTGGCGAAGATCGGCGCGGGCGGCATCCAGGGCGCTGCGCGCTATGGCCAGGTCGCGGGCGGCACGGTCGCCATGGGCCTTGGCCAACTGGGCGACGTTGTGTGCCTCGGCCTCGACCCGGAGCGCGGCCTGCGTCCACGCCCGTTCGGACAGCGCGGCGCCGGCCAGGATGTCCTCGACCTCGGCGTCGAGGCGGGCGATGTCGGCGAGCAGGCTGGCGCGCAACTGGTCCCGCTGCTCCGGCAGCACCAGGGACAGGCGGCAGGTGACGCCCTCGCAATCGACGACGCCCTTGGCCATCAGCGACAGCAGCGAGGTGTGATGCACCTGCCAGGCGCGGAGGTCGGCGCCGTTCCAGATCCGCGCCAGGATGTCGCGCTGTCGCGGGGTGAAGCTGTGGCCGGGGAAGGCGGCCGACAGGCTGGGGGCGGGGAGCGGGGCGGTCATTGCGTAACGCTCCGCGCATCCGAAATCCTGGCGAGGGCGCCGCGCAGATCGGCGCGGCCGAGTTGCCAGCCACGGTCGAAGGCCTCGACGATGTTGCTCTCCTGCCCCGCGATGTAGGCCGCGGCGGCCGAAGCCAAAGTCGCCGGGGCCGACGTGACGGCGGCGGCCGCCTCTTCGAGGGTGGCGCATCTCCCGGTCAGGGGACGACCGCCGAAGACCGCCATCAGCGTGTCACCCCCTTTGATGGCGCTCTCCCAGACGAAGTTATCCGGAGCATCCTGGCCTCCGAGGTGGCGGCAGATGGTGGCTTCGCCGCCATCAAGGACGGTAATCCAATGGGATTGATCCAGTTGCAGCCAGTCGACGCCGGCGATGACGACGGGAACGGGCTCGTAGGCGATAACGGCGGCGGCGGCGGCGTCCAGGCTATCCGCCTCGCCATGACAGCGGGCGTAGACGCCTTCGGCGAGCAGGCGCGTCCATCCCCAGTGGATGCGCCCCGCATCGGTGTGGGAGGGATGCATTTCCAGCCAGGTGATGCGGCCGTCATCGCGATGTTCAGCCCATTGCAGCCGGCGCGCCGATTGCAATTCCCATTCGCGGCCGGAGATCAGGTAAATCGGCGCGCCCCGGTATCCATGCCTGCAGGGGATAAGCGCAGACAGATCGAGGTCGCGATATGTGGAGCGAACGGCGTTCGCCGGATCGGGTGTGGGCACGGCAGCCATCGGATATCTCCCATGCGATCCCCGGATCGCCCCGGCCGCTGGGGGATGCGGCCGGGGCTTGGGCGGGGAGTTCGCCGCCGGGCGGTCCGGCGGATCAGTCCAACCGTGGGCTGATGAAAACAAACGGTACGTTATGTACCATGGATAGGCAAGTACATTTTGTACCGCTGACGCGGTGTCCGCAATGTGGACACCCCTTTCGTCATCGCGCACACTGCCGACCGCAACCGGGAGGAGGAGCGCAATGACCGCCTTGTCGCCATTCGTGTTCGAGGGCGCGGCCGTTCGGGTGATCGACCGGGACGGGGAGCCGTGGTTCGTCGGAGCCGATGTGTGTCGGGTGCTTGGCTACGCGAATACATCGCAGGCGCTGGGGCGTCTCGATCCGGATGAAAAGGGGGTCTATTCAACAGACACCCTTGGGGGAGCGCAGGAGATGACCGTGGTTTCCGAACCTGGTCTCTATCGATTGATTTTCGGCAGTCGCAAGCCGGTAGCGGAGCGGTTCAAGCGCTGGATTTCCCACGACGTCCTGCCCGCGATCCGCAAGACGGGGCGCTATGTCGCCAGGGCCGGGGAGGCGCCCGACATTCGCGAGGTGACGCGGCTGTTGCAGGAGGCCAGGCGGGTGAACCGGGCCATGGCGGTCGATGTGGCCAACCGGCTGCTGCCGCTGGTCGCCGTCGCCGGGCATGTGGTGCCGGTGATCCCGGGGCGCCCGACACCTGACCAGGCGACCGCAGCCACCATCGCGCGGCTACGCCATCCCGACGTGCCGGCGATGGAGCGGGCGCGATCCTATGGCGCGCTGAGGGAGGCGGGCTATCTGCCAGCCGAAATCGGACTGCTGGTGTCCCGCACCGCCCGTCACGTCCAGAAATCGTTGAGGCTGCTGACCCTGGCGACGTTGGTGATGGACGCCGTCGAAGCCGCCAAGATCAAGCCGGAGCATGCCCTTCAGTTGGCGCCGCTGGGCGAGGCGGCGCAGGCGTCCGCGCTGGCGCGCATCCTTGCCGGGGAACTGGGATGGCGCACGGGCACCGAGATCGCCGCGTCGGTGCGGTCGATGGTAAGCCCGTGATGTGTATCATTATGCGCATTAATGTTGACCGGGAGTGCCGAGTGCGTATAATAGTGCGCATACAGGGAGCGCATTATGGCCGCCGTCGAGACCAACACCCGCAAGATCATCGCCCGGCTGGAAAGCGAAGGCTGGGTCAATATCGGCGGTGGACGGCATGACCGTTTCGTCAATCCCGGACGGCCAGGCGAGATGATCCCGGTTCCCCGCCACCGGGAGCTGACCCCGGGCACGGCCCGGTCCATCGCCAAGGCGGCCGGTTGGCTCTAGCCGCCCACGGTCGCCAAGCGAGCCCCCGGCGGGGCAATGCTCAAACCAGGAGGCACCATGCTCTACTTCGTTGGAATCCTTGATGGGTCTGGAGATGTCTGGGGGGTGCGCATTCCCGACGTGGCCGGCTGCGTCGGGGCCGGCGCCACCGCCGAGGAGGCCATCGCCGACGTGACCGCGGCGCTACGGGATGTCGCGGAATACAAACGCAAGGGCGGTTTCGCCATCCCCGATCCGCGCCCGCTGGGTGCCGTCATGGCGTCGGGCGAGATCGAGGCCGGCGAGGCGGCGGTGTTGATCCCATTGCTGTTGGATGCGGGGCGCACGGTGCGCGCCAACGTCACCTTCGATGCCGGCCTGTTGGCGGCCATCGACAGCGAGGCCCAGCGGCGCGGTATCAGCCGATCCGCCTTTTTGGCCAGCGCCGCCCGCGACAAGATCGAACAGGTGCACTGAACGGGGCTTACGCGGCGGGAGTGGGGCGAGCGCCTGACTTCACCCCAAACCATCGTTGTAAGTCCCTGGCGTTTGGTTATATTCCCCGCCCATCCGCAAGGTGATAATCCTGCGGTCCCTCATGGGTCTGACAGCCCAAACGTGACCGGTTTCCGCCCGTCCAGCGGCTCATCCGCTGGCCGGGGTCTTCGCGCGCATGTCCAACCGAAAGGTAAAGGCGCGAAGGCTGGAGTCACGTCCGGTTGTCAGCCCCGGCCGCCAGGATTGTCCCGGCGGGTTAACGTCCGCGCTGCTGGTGGAAATTCGGTGATCGCCGGGGGCGGGGCATGCCCCGCCCCCGGCGGCGCGCACGCGAAAGAGGTGGTCATTGGGTCAGTCGGTTAGAGTGGAGTTACCACGCTT
>JAJZVW010000039.1 GCA_021847015.1 Pseudomonadota bacterium
TTCCGATCTGTCGGTGCACCTTCCGAATGTGTCGGTGCACTAGGGCGTGGGCCAGAGAGAGGTTTCTTGCAATTGCGGCGCGCAATCAGGTGCAGTCGCAGCGGGAATGATGACACGGGTTGCCATCTGCCGATCCCCGCTGGGTTACGCCTCCGTTTCCCGTGACATTCCGCCAGGACCCACCATTTTCCCTTGCTGTTAGTCTGGCAGCACCACGGCAGGAGACGTAGGCGGAGGAGCGAGGCTAGGCGCCAAGCCGGGATCAATCAGCAGCGGGCAATACGACAGAGGGTCATGCCATGACGGGGCGTGTACGCTTGGTCTCGGGTTGCGTTCGTGCCCTGGAACTCCTGACCGGCGTGAGGAAACCCGACGCCGGCGCGTTGATGGACGCGGCCTTGCGCAGCACGGGACTGACCCATGTGGCGCTTGACGACATCGCGGCGCCGCTCGGCCAGTTTCTGCGGGCCTGTGAGGAAGAGGCCCAGCTTTCGGCGCTCGGCCGGTGGGCGACGAAATGGGATGTGCATCGGCTCCTCAAGAACCTGCTGCGCCTGAGAGCCGAGGAGGCGCTGGCGCCCGAGATCCTGGAGCAGCCGGTGGAGGCGCCGATCTTCATCACCGGAACGCCCCGCAGCGGCACGACGTTCCTGCACCGCCTCATGGCCGAGGATCCCGCCGGCCTCGCCCCCCGATGCTGGCAGACCATCTACCCTTATCCCGACGTCGGCCGCCGGCCGGGGGAATGCGACGCCCGGCTGCGCCGAGTCGAGGCCCAGCTTCGCTATTTTTCGATCCTGTCCCCCGAGATGCGGAATCTGCATCCAATTCACGGTCAATCTCCGCAGGAATGCACGGAGATAACGGCGCACGTGTTCCAGAGCTTGCGCTTCGAGGCGACTTACGAAATCCCGTCCTACCGGCAATGGCTGGAGGATCACGGCCATGTCCAGGCCTACCAATTCCATAAGAAATTTCTCCAGCATTTGCAGAGCCAGGGCGGGTGTGGGCGCTGGGTATTGAAATCCCCCGACCATGTCTTCGCGCTGGATGCGCTTCAGGCCGTCTATCCCGACGCCAGGTTTGTCTTCGTTCATCGCGATCCGTTGAAGGTCATACCCTCGGCGGCGCGGTTGACCGAAGTCCTGCGCACACCCTTCACGCGGCGTGTCGACCGGGTCCGCATCGGCCATCAGGTCGTCAACGACTGGGCTCGCGGATGCGCGATCATGGTCGAGGTGGACCGCCGTCAGCTCATTCCGCCCGCGCGGGTTCTCCATTTGCGCTATTCGGATGTGGTCGCCCACCCACTCGACGCCGTCGCCCGCATTTACAGCCATTTCGGGCTTCCCCTGACACCGGGGGCGGTCAAGAAGATGAGCCGTTTGGCGGGGCGCGAGCCGCGGGGCGGGTATGGGCGCAACCATTACAGGCCCGAGGCCTATGGCATCGTCCCGCAACAGATACGCGAGCGCTTCCGCGATTATGTTCTCAGGTTTGGCGTCCCGCTCGAGGTGGATGCAGCCGGGGGAAGCCCCGCGTGATCAGGCCGTCGCGCTTGCGCCATATGGGAACCATCCTTGGCCTGATTGCCGGTGTCGCCCTGGGCGCGCTGCTGCTGCGGCACTTCGGCGTCGACCCGGTCCTGCGCCTATTGAAGAGGCGCATGGGCGGCATTGCCCTGGTGATCCTGTTCCATGGCGTTCAGATCGGACTCACGGCGGCCGCCTGGCAGGCGGTGTCGCGATGCCTGTCCGCAGGGCCATCGTTCGGCACCTTCATCCTTCTGCGGTGGCTTCGCGAAGGGATCAACAGCTTGCTGCCGGTGGCGCAGATCGGGGGGCCGGTGCTCGCGATCCGCCTGCTTTGCCGGCACGGCCAAAACTCCGGGATGGCCATGGCCGGGGCCATCGTCGATACCAGCGTGGAATTGGTCACGCAGATCGTCTCCACGCTGCTCGCCGTTGGGATTCTTGCCGGAATCAAGGGCACGGATGTCCTGGCACCGGCCTTGGTCGGCATCGTCGTCGTGTCGGGTCTCACCGCAGCCTTCATCGCCGCGCAAAGCCTCGGAGGAGCAAGAATGGCCGAGCTTGCCGCCACCCGGCTTGGCTGGCGGGGTGCCGGCAACGGATTGCACGACGGCATCGTCGCGATTTACCGCCGTCGCCGCGCCTTGGGCTCGGCAAGCGTCTTCCACCTGCTGGCCTGGCTGTCGGGCAGCGTCGAGGTTGCCATGACGTTTCATTTCTTCGGCCGGGATATCGGGCTAGGACCCGCCCTGGTGATCGACAGTCTGGGACAGGCGATAAGGACGGCCAGCTTTGCCGTGCCCGCGGCGCTCGGCGTTCAGGAAGGAGGCTACATCCTCGTGTGCGGCCTGCTTGGCTTCTCGCCGGACCTGGCGCTTGCGCTGTCGCTGACCAAACGCCTGCGGGAAGTCGTCTTCGGCATCCCAAGCATCGGTCTGTGGCAGTGGCTTGAAGCGCGGGCCCCGGATGAAAGCAAGGACGATGAGGCGAATCCATGAATCGGGAGCGGCCGGAACGTGGCCCTGACTGGCCGGGTCGTCCTCTGGTATGGCGACTTCGGAATTCACCCGACGTGGTGATTTTCGAAACCACCATGCAATTCAACAAATTAGCAGAACACGGGACCGCCCTCGCCGTACTCGCAGAGTTCGACGAGGACCCCGTCGGGATCGTGGAGGTAGGCCATGCGCTTGCCGCTTTTGACGATGTCGCGCGGGACCTCGACCACCTGGGCGTCGATGCCGAAGGCGGTGCGCAGGGTGGCCAGCCGGGCGTCGAGATCGGCGACGCGCAGGGCCAAATGCCGCAAGCCCAACGTCGTGGGGTCTCCGACGGCGGACGAGTGTTCGCCGTCGGCGGCGTCGAAGGCCAGCAATTCGATCCGGCAGCCGCCGCCCGGAGCGTCGAGGATCACGCAGCGGGCGCAGGCGCCGTCGGCCCCTGCCAGGCGTTCGAACCAACGCCCTTCCAGCATGCGGTCCATCACCGCGACCAGGCCCAGACCCCTGGTATAGAAGTCCAGCGAACGGCCAAGGTCGCGGGTCACGATGTTGACGTGGTCGAAGACCGGGGCGGCCATGGCGGTGTCCCCCTGCCGCCTATCGCGGCAAAGTCTGGATGAAGGCGTTGAGGAAGGGCGCGTTGCGGCGGCGGTCGGCGTCGCTCCGTCCGAACGCGTCGAACACCTGCCGCGGCAGCGACAGATCGGGCCGGGGAAGCGCGAAGAACAGCTTGATCGCCAGATGCTCCGCGGCGTGAGGCGGAAGCTTGGCCACCCATTTGGAGAAACCGTCGCGCAGCGCCCCATCGCGGCCGCCCGGCCCCGATTCCTGGCGGGATAGCTGGGTGAGGTCGCGCCACGCCTGGGTAATGGCTTCGGTGTCCCAGCGAATGAGGTCACGCAGGATCGGCAGGTGCTCCTCCTGGGGTGGCTCATATCCGCCGCGGGTCGCGTCCTCGCGGAACAATTGCCAGGGCGTCTCCTCGTCGGTGCGCGGCCGTTTCGCCTTGGTCCCGCCTTTCGCCGGGCGGAGAGCCAGCCAGCGCGCGTCCCAGTTGTAGAGGATGGGGTTGTTGATTTCGCCCGAATGGATGATCTCGACCAGCTTGGCCGCGCCCACCTCGGCCCAATTGTAATTGGCCGACAAGGCCTGGAGATGGCGGGACTGGCGCATTTGCGGCAGGATGAAGCGGCGCAGGACGTCGTCGTAAACGGCGCCGAACTCGGGCGCGCACAGGAACGGCAGCCGATATCCCACGGCCGGCCTTTCCAGCCGCATCAGCGCCAGGGGGGTGGCGAGACAGTCGCGTATGACCTCGTCGAAAAGGCTGGCGAAATCAAGGGCGGCGGCCATCTCGACCGTTTCGGACACCGCTTCGGCGGCGCCCTCCTTCGATGCCGGCCGGCTGTCGATCTGCGCGGCGAACAGGGGCTCCGGCTCCTTGCCGGCCGTTCGCCTGCGAACGGTGCGTTCGGGCGGCGCCTTCTTGCGCGCCATCAGCGTCTTGAAGCTCGCCTGGGTGAGGTCGGCTTCGGCATCGATCACGGGGACGGCGATGGCGCCGGCCGCCTCCGAAAGGATTCGGCGGTCGTCCTCGCGGTTCTGGCCGGGCGGCAGAAGCGGCTCGAAATCCCGTTCGCGCGCCTCGCGCAAGGCCTGGGGCGGAAGGCGTTCCAGCGCCTTGGTGAGGATGACGGTGAAGACCACCCCGAGTTCGTGGTCGGTGGCCCAGCGGCGGCTTTCCACATCGTTGATGGTCAGCCGGCGCAAGGCCAGTATCTGGGGAACGTCCAAGCGCCGGGTCAGTTCGATCAGGTCGACGACCTTGGATTCGAACGCCGCGTTTTTGGACTTCTCCGTCATCCCTCGCCCGATTTGCTGTGGCGCCGGCTCCCACGGCGAACCGTAGAAACGCACAATAGCGGATATCCTAGCCGATGTATCCGCGCAAGGGCCGCTTTTTATCGCCAGCGGTTCCCATTATGCGCCCCCGCTCACGGTGTCATCCCGACCGAGCGCAAGCGAATGGAGGGAGCCTTCATGGGATGGTGCCTGAAAGATCCTTCGCTCGCGCTCAGGATGACAACCCAAAAACCATAATCGGAATCGTCTTTTATTGCGCCGGGATGATCTCGCCATGACGGACGCATCCCGGCTCGGCCAGGGCGACGAAGACGTCGGTGACGTCCTCGGGTTGGGTCAGGGTGTTGGCATCCTCTCCGGGGAATGCCTGCGTGCGCATCCGTGTCGCCACGATTCCCGGGTCGATCAGATTGATCTTGAGGTTGGTGATGCGGCCCACCTCGGCGGCCCAGGTCTTCACCATGACCTCAAGCGCGGCCTTGCTGGCGGCATACGCCCCCCAATAGGGCAGGGCGGCCGAGGCGGCCCCCGAGGTGACGAACATCGCCCGGCCCGCGTCCGACTGGCGCAACAGCGGCTCGAAAGCGCGGATCAGCCGGTAATTGGCGATGACGTTGACGTCGAACGCCTTCTGGAAGTGCTTGGGCTCGTAATGGCTGACGGGCCCGAGGCCGCCGCCGATCTCGCCCGCGTTGCCGACCAGGACGTCGAGCTTGCCGAAGCGCTGGTAGATGGCCGCTGCGATGTGGTCGATCGTGTCGAACGCGCACAGATCCTGAGGCACCAGGACCGCCTTGCCGCCTGCGGCGGTGATTTCGTCGGACAGTTCTTCGAGCGCGCCCTGGGTGCGCGCGAGGCAGATGACCTCGGCGCCTTCGGCGGCGAAGCGCTTGGCGACGGCGCGGCCGATTCCCCGCGAGGCGCCGGTGACCAGCGCGATCCGCCCCTGAAGCCGGCCCGTCATACGCTTTCTCCGACCAGAAGGGACAATTGCCTTGTATCGGCCCCATCGGCGAAGTCGGTGGGGATGACCGGGTAGTCGCCGGTGAAGCAGGCGTCGCAGAACTGGGGTTGGCCGGCGTTCCGGCCCTTTTCGCCCACGGCGCGGTAAAGGCCGTCCAGTGAAATGAACGCCAGCGAGTCCACGCCGATCAGCCGGGCCATTCCCTCGATGTCGTAACGGGCGGCCAGAAGTTTCTCGCGCTCCGGCGTGTCGATGCCGAAATAGCAGGAATGGGTGGTGGGCGGCGAGGAAATGCGCATGTGAACCTCTTTCGCTCCCGCCTGCCGCACCATTTCCACGATCTTGCGGGAGGTGGTCCCGCGTACGATCGAATCGTCCACCAGGATGACCCGTTTGCCCGCGAGGACGTGGCAATTGGCGTTGTGCTTCATCTTCACGCCGGTGTGGCGGGTGCTGTCGGTGGGCTGGATGAAGGTCCGCCCCACATAGTGGTTGCGGATGATGCCGAGTTCGAACGGGATGCCGGCTTCGGCGGCGAAGCCGATGGCGGCGGGGACGCCGGAATCCGGCACGGGCACCACCACATCGGCCGGGAGGTTGCTTTCCCGCGCCAATTCGGCGCCGATCCGTTTGCGCACCTCGTAGACGCTGGTGCCTTCGGCAATGGTGTCGGGGCGCGCGAAGTAGATATACTCGAAGATGCAGAACCGCCGGGGCTGCGGCGCGAAGGGTTTGATCGAGCGGACGCCGCCGGCCGACAGAATCACGATTTCGCCGGGCTCGACATCGCGCACGAATTCGGCGCCGATGATGTCGAAGGCGCAGGTCTCGGACGCCAGGCACCAGGCGCCGTCCAGCCGGCCCAGCACCAGCGGCCGGATGCCCAGGGGGTCGCGGACGCCGATGACCGCGTCCTTGGTCAGCGCCACCAGCGAATACGCGCCTTCGATCTGGCGCAAGGCGTCGATCAGCCGGTCCTCGACCGTGGAGTACAGGCTGATGGCGATCAGGTGGATGATGACTTCGGTGTCGGTGGTGGATTGGAACAGGCAGCCCCGCCGGACGAGCTGGCGGCGCAACGCCACGGCGTTGGTGAGGTTGCCGTTGTGGCCGAGGGCGAAGCCGCCGAACTCCATCTCGGCGAACAGCGGCTGGACGTTGCGCAGCAGGGTCTCGCCGCTGGTGGAATAGCGGACGTGGCCCACCGCCCGGTCGCCCCGGAGCTTGCGGATGACCGCCTCGTTGCCGAAATTGTCCTCCACGTGGCCGAGGCCGCGATGGTTGTGGAAATGCTCGCCGTCACAGGCGACGATGCCCGCCGCCTCCTGGCCGCGGTGCTGAAGGGCGTGGAGGCCGAGCGCGACCAGGGCGCTCGCCTCGGGCTGGCCATAAATGCCGAAGACCCCGCATTCCTCGTGGAGACGGTCGTCGTCGAAAGGATGGGTGGTGAGCATTCCGCCCTCGTCGCCAGGGTGCATCATTGGTTGGTTTGGAACAAACGGTCCATCTCGTGCCGCTCGCCCTTGTCGTAGCCGGACGGCTTGCCGTCGACCGGGATCGGCGCCGCCGGCTGCGGCAAGGCCAAGGCTCCGCCCAGCCGGCTGTCCTCGTCGAGGTCGCCGGTGGCGGCCGGGCCGGCCTCCCTCTTGTTCTTGTCGCCACGCCCGAAACCTTCGGGCAGCATCGCGCGGATCAGTCCGGCGCCACGCTCCAGCCAGGGCTGCGTCTTGGCCTGGGCGAGCCATGGCGGCGGCTCGGCCGGCTCGATGAACCATACGGCCACCATGTAGGCGAGGGACAGCAGGACGGCGCCGCGGACGATCCCGAACACGAAGCCCAGCGAGGAATCGACGCTGTTGAGCGCGCTGCGCCGCACGGTATTGGAGACCGCCTTGGTGGCCAGCGAGAAGGCCAGCAGCGACACCAGGAACAGGGACATGAAGGCCAAGCCGTCGGCCGCCCAGGCCGCGCCGATCTGGGCGCGGAACCAGGGCTGGGCGTGGGGAAAGCCGTACAGGGCGACGGCGATCGCGCCCACCCACGCGGCGATGGACAGAACCTCCTGCACGAAGCCGCGCAGGAACGCCATGCCGGCGGACCCCAGCAGGACAACGGCCACGATGCCATCGACGAAGGTGAACATGACCGCGTCTCTTGCTCCCGTCACTGCCCGCGCCGGAAAAGCCCCAGCACATCCTGAAGATGGCCGATGGGCTGAATGGCGAGGCCGTTGCCCGCCGGGTGCGTCCTGCCCTTGCGCAGGCTGGCCGGCACCAGAGCCTGCGCGAACCCCAACTTGGCGGCCTCCTTGAGGCGGGAATCGGTCTGGGCGACCGCGCGGACCTCGCCCGACAGGCCGACCTCTCCGAATACCACCATGTCCGCGGCAACGGGAGTATCGCTCGCCGACGACACAAGCGCCGCGGCGACCGCGAGGTCGGCGGCCGGTTCGGCGATCCGCAAGCCGCCGGCGACGTTCAAATAAACGTCATTTCCCGACAAAGCAAGTCCGCAGCGCGCGTCGAGGACGGCCAGCACCATGGACAGCCGGCTGGAATCCCATCCGACCACCGCCCGGCGCGGGCTGGACAGGGTGGAGGGCGCGACCAGCGCCTGGATTTCCACCAGCATCGGCCGGGTCCCCTCCATGCCGGCATAGACGCACGACCCCGCCACGTTGCCCCGCCGCTCGGCCAGGAACAGGGCCGAGGGGTTGGCGACTTCGGCCAGGCCGCGATCGGTCATTTCGAACACCCCGATCTCGTCGGTGGCGCCGAAGCGGTTCTTGACCGCGCGCAGGATGCGGAAATGGTGTCCCCGGTCGCCTTCGAAATACAGCACGGTATCGACCATGTGTTCGAGCACGCGGGGGCCGGCGATGGTGCCCTCCTTGGTGACGTGCCCGACCAGGAACAGGACGAAGCCGCGGCGCTTGGCGAGGCGGATCAGCTCGTGGGCGCAGGCCCGCACCTGCGACACCGTTCCCGGCGCCGAATCGATGGAATCCGCATAGACGGTCTGGATGGAATCGATGACCACAACGCCCGGGGAATCGCCGCCGTCCAGGGTGGCGATGATGTCGCGCAACGACGTTGCCGAGGCGAGCCGCACCCCGGCCTTGGCCAGCCCCAGGCGCTGGGCGCGCATGCGGACCTGATCGACGGCTTCCTCGCCCGAGATATAGGCGACGGCGCTGCCCCGGGACAGGGAGGCCGCCGCCTGCAACAGCAGGGTCGACTTGCCGATGCCGGGATCGCCCCCCACCAGCAGGGCGGAACCGGGCACCAGCCCGCCGCCGCACACGCGGTCGAGTTCGGCGATGGCGGTGATCAGCCGGGGCAGGGGGGCGGCCTGGCCTTCCAGGCCGACGAAGTCGATGCGCCGGCCGGCTTTGCCGGACAAGCCCTTGGGCACCTCGTCGCGGGGGGCTTCCTCGACGATGGTGTTCCACCCTCCGCACGCCTCGCATTTTCCCGCCCAGCGCGGTGTCACGGCGCCACATTCCTGGCAGACGAAGCGGGGTGACGGTTTGGCCACTTAGGCCCGCAGCTCCATCTTGATCGGCCCCTCGGCGCGGCCGTGGATGAATTGATCGACGAAGGGGTTGCCGGACCGGTCGATCTCGTCGGCGGGACCGATCCAGATCAGCTTGCCCTTGTAGAGCATGGCGATGCGGTCGGCGATCTTCCGCGCGCTGGCCATGTCGTGGGTGATCGACAGGGCCGTCGCCCCCAGTTCCTTGACGCACTTCACGATCAGGTCGTTGATGACGTCGGCCATGATCGGATCCAAGCCGGTGGTCGGCTCGTCGAAGAAGATGATTTCAGGGTTGGTGGCGATGGCGCGGGCCAGGGACACGCGCTTCTGCATGCCGCCCGACAGCTCCGACGGCCACAGATCGCCGGCCGAGGGCGCAAGCCCCACCTGCGACAGCTTATCCACGGCGATTTCGTGCGCCTGCTCGCGCGGCATCTTGCGGCCCTGGATCAAACCGAACGCGACATTCTCCCACACCTTGAGGGAGTCGAACAGCGCGCCGCCCTGGAACAGCATGCCGAACTTCTGCATCACCTGGGTGCGTTCGCGCGAACGCATGCCAACCACTTCCTTGCCGTCCACCAGGATCGACCCCCGCTCGGGCGTCAGAAGCCCGAGGACGCATTTAAGCATGACCGACTTGCCGGTCCCCGACCCCCCGATCACCACGACCGATTCGCCGCGGCCCACCGTCAGGTCGATGCCGTCGAGAACCACCTTGGGACCGAACGCCTTGTGGACGTCGGTCAGTTGGATTTTCGGTGGTCGGTTTGCGGGCATGTGGCTCATTTGCCGAAATACAGCGCGGTAATGACATAGTTGAAGATGAGGATGAGGATCGCCGCCGACACCACCGAATTGGTGGTGGCGGCACCGACGCCCTGCGCCCCGCCCTTCGAATGATAGCCGTGGTAGCAGCCCATCAGCGAAATCAGGAAGCCGAACACCGCGGCTTTGGTCAGGCCGGAAATGACGTCCAGTGCCTCCAGATATTCCCAGGTGCGGCTGATATAGGTGGCGGGATTGAAGCCGAGCTTGTAGACCGCCACCAGATAGCCGCCGAACACGCCGATGACGTCGGCCACCAGCACCAGGAGCGGCAGCATCAGCAGCCCGGCCAGCAGGCGGGGGGCGATCAGGTATTTGAACGGGTCCGTGGACAGGGTTTGCAGGGCGTCGATCTGCTCGGTCACCCGCATGGTGCCGATCTCGGCGGCCATGGACGCGCCGATGCGCCCCGCCACCATTAGGCCGGCCAGCACCGGCCCCAGTTCGCGGGTCATGGACAGCACGACCACCGTGGCCACTGCGCCCTCGGCCGAGAAACGGGCGAATCCGGTATAGCTTTGCAGGGCCAGGACCATGCCCGAGAAGATCGCGGTCAGCCCCACCACCGGCAGGGAATAATAGCCGATCTCGATCGTCGCCCGGAGGATGAGGCGCGGATAGAAGGGCGGGCGGACCGCATGGGACAGGGCGGTGGCGGCGAATACGGACAGGCGGCCGACATGGCTGAGAAAAACGATGAACAGCCGGCCGACGGCGCGCAGCAGGTCGATCATGCCGCGCCCCCGACATGGACGCGGGCGTAGCGGCGCCCAAGCGCGGTGAGGATTTCATAGCCGATGGTGCCGGCTTCGGCGGCCACGGCATCGGCGTCGTGGGACGGGCCGATCAGCTCGATCATGGCGCCGGGCCGTACCGTATCCGCGGGCAGCGCGCTGACGTCGAAGGTCGTCAAATCCATGGAAATGCGGCCGACCACCGGTACCCGTACCCCCTCGATGACCCCATGGCCGCGATTGCCCAGGGACCGAAGCCAGCCATCGGCATAGCCCACCGCCACGGTGGCGACGCGGCCCTTCCGGGCGATTTGGTGGGTGGCACCATAACCAACGGTCATAGGGGTGTCAACGTCGCGCACCTGGAGAATCCTGGCCTCCAGCCGCACCGCCGGGCGCATGGGATTGGAGTGGCCGGGGGTGGGATTGATCCCATAGAGGGCGGAGCCCGGGCGCACCATGTCGAGATGGTAGGCCGCGCCCAGGAAGATGCCGGACGATGCCGCCAGCGAGCGCGGCATGCCCTCGGGCAGGGATGCGGCGAGACGGGTGAAGAGGTCGCGTTGCGCGCCGTTCATGGCCGCGGAACGGTCGTCGGCGCAAGCCAGGTGGGACAGGGCCAGGACGGGACGGATGCCCGCGAGCAGCGCCGGGTCCGCAGTCAGGGCGCCCACTTCGCGCGCCTCCAGTCCCAGCCGGGTCATGCCGCTGTCGGCATGGATCGCCGCCGCCAGGGCCGCGCCGTGCCGGGCCGCCGCGTCCCGCCACAGGCCGATCTGCTCCAGGCTGTTGAGGACGGGGACGAGGCGGTGGCCGACCAGATCCCCCTCGGCGCCGGCCAAGGGCCCGCAGAGCACGAAGATCGCGCTTTCCGGCAGGATGCGGCGAAGCCCGATGCCTTCGTCGATGGTGGCGACGAAAAATTCCCGGCAGCCTTCGGCGGCCAGCGCCGGGGCGATGCGCTCGGCCCCCAGCCCATAGGCGTCCGCCTTGACCACGGCGGCGCAGCGCGCAGGAAGGGCGCGGTCGCGGCACAGCCGCCAGTTGGCCGCCACGGCGTCGACGTCGATGGTCAGGACCGCGCTGGCGCGGGGAGGGATGGCGGTCACGGACATGGGGTCAAAGTCGCACGATCAGCCCACTCAGTACGACGGCGCCTGGTAATGGTCGTCGGTAATCAGGTTGCCGAACTTGGTGTATTCGCCGTGGAAGGACAGGCGCACCATGCCGACCGGGCCGTGGCGCTGTTTGGCGACGATCACTTCGGCGGTGTTCCACACCTCTTCGCAACGTTCCTGCCATTTCGCATGGCGCTCGTTGAACTTCTCCTCGGTCTCCTCGGGGCGGCGTCCCGGTTCCGCGCGCTCCAGGTAATACTGCTCGCGGAACACGAACATGACGACATCGGCGTCCTGCTCGATCGAGCCCGATTCGCGCAGGTCGGCGAGTTGCGGCCGCTTGTCCTCGCGCTGCTCGACGGCGCGCGAGAGCTGCGAGAGCGCCATGACGGGAACGTCGAGCTCCTTGGCCAGCGCCTTGAGGCCGCGGGTGATCTCGGAGATTTCCTGCACCCGGTTCTCGGAGGTGGCGCCCGAGCCGCGCAGCAATTGCAGGTAGTCGAGGACGATCAGGCCCAGCCCGTGCTGGCGTTTCAGCCGCCGCGCCCGCGTGCGCACCGCCGAGATGGACAGGGCCGGCGTGTCGTCGATGAACAGGGGCAGGCGGTGGAGTTCCTGGGCGGCGGTGACGAGGCGCTCGAACTCGTCGTTGGACAATTCGCCCTGGCGAATCTTGTGGCTGGCGATCTCGGCCTGCTCGGCGAGAATGCGGGTGGCGAGCTGCTCGGAACTCATTTCCAGCGAGAAGAACGCCACCACCGCGCCGTCGGCGGCCTTGCGGTTGCCCAGCGCGTCCACCTCCTCGCGGTAGGCCCTGGCGGCGTTGAAGGCGATGTTGGTGGCCAGCGCGGTCTTGCCCATGCTGGGGCGGCCGGCCAGGATGATCAGGTCGGACGGATGCAGGCCGCCCAGCTTCTTGTCGAGGTCGATCAGCCCGGTGGGCACGCCCGACAGCTTGCCCTGGCGCTTGTGGGCGGCCTCGGCCTGGCGGACGGCCTGGATCAGGACCGAACGGAAATCCTCGAAACCGCCTTCGGTCTGGCCGGTGGTGGCGAGGTCGTAGAGCTTGGCCTCGGCCTGGCCGATCTGGTCGAGGGCCGAGGTTTCCAGCGACGGCTCGTAGGCGGCGTTGACCACGTCCCCGCCCAGGGCGATCAGTTCCCGGCGCAGATGCAAATCGTGGATCAGCTTGCCGTAATCCTCGGCGTTGATGATCGACACCACCGCGCTGGCGAGCGCGGCGAGGTAGCCCGGCCCGCCGATCTCGGCCAGCGCGCCGTCCTGCTCCAGATAGGTCTTGAGGGTGACCGGGTTGGCGATCTGCCCGCGCTCGATCAGCTTTCCGCAGGCGGCGTACACGCGGCCGTGGGCGGGCTCGGCGAAATGGTCGGGGCGCAGGAATTCGGATACCCGCTCGTAGGACCGGTTGTTCAGCAGGATGGCGCCCAGCAACGCCTGTTCCGCCTCCAGATTGTGGGGCGGCGAACGGAACGGAATCACCTCGGCCGAACCGGCCGGCGCGTCGAGAGGGGTAAGGGCCGACATGGATGGATGCTAGCAGATCGCAGGCGCGCGGGGGCGGGTCTTTTTTGTTGTCGTTCGACCGGGCGTCCGCGCGCGGAGGAACCTTTCAGGCAGGGTGCGTGAAAGGTCCCTCGGCTTCGCTCGGGACGACGGGGAAGGGCTGTGGATAGGGGGATCGCTTCAGTCCGCGCACCCGGCCGCCATCCCCTCGTGGGCCGCCGCCAGCATGCGCTCCGCTTCCGCCATGTAGTCCCGCGTCAGGGGAACGGCGCGGATATCCTTGGCGAGCTGCATCTGGAAGACCATGTGGCCCTCGTGGCGGAAGGCCGTTTCGGCACCGGCGAGGTAGAATTCCCACATGCGGCAGAAGCGCTCGCCGGCCGCGCGGGCGACATCCTCGCGCCTGGCCTGGAAACGGCGCCGCCATTCGGCCAGGGTGTCGGCGTAGTGCAGGCGCAGAATCTCGATGTCGGTGATCCACAGGCCAGCCCGTTCCACCGACGGCACCACTTCGGACAGGGCCGGGGAATAGCCGCCGGGAAAGATGTGCTTGCGAATCCATGGGTTGGTGTAGCCGGGGCCTTCGGACCGGCCGATGGCGTGGACGAGCGCCACGCCGTCGGGCGCCAGCATGTCCCGTATCCGTTCGAAGAAGCGCCGGTAATGGTTCACCCCGACATGCTCGAACATGCCCACCGAGACGATGCGGTCGAACTGGCCGCCGATCTGGCGGTAATCCGCCAGCTCGAAGCGCACGCGGTCGTCCAGGCCGGCGGCGGCGGCCTTGCGCCGCGCGGATTCCAGTTGTTCCCGCGACAAGGTGATGCCCAGCACCTCGACGCCGAAGTGCCGCGCCAGGGTGAGCGCCAGCCCCCCCCAGCCCGAGCCGATGTCCAGCACCTTGCGTCCGGGGGCGAGCAGCAGCTTGGCGGCGATGTGCAGCTTCTTGGCCTCCTGCGCCTCCTCCAGCGACATTCCGGGGCGGGCGAAATAGGCGCAGGAATATTGGCGGTCGCCGTCCAGGAAATGGGCGTACAGGTCGTCGGAGAGGTCGTAATGGTGCGCCGCGTTGCGCTGTGACCGCGCCACCGGGTTGTATTGCTGCACCAACCGCGTCAGGCGCCACAACGGCACGGCGCTGGGGTTCCGGCGGTCGTGGCGGGCGATGTTTTCGGCGGCCAGCGAGAGGAAATCGAACAGCGATCCCCGTTCGACGGTAAGTGTGCCGTCCATATAGGCTTCGCCCGCCATCAGGCTGGGATACAGCGGCAGCCGCCAATGGAGGCTCCGGTCGTGCAGGCGGATGGCCACCGGGGGGATGCCCGGCAGCTCGGGTCCGGCGAACCGATGGGTACGGCCCAGCGCGTCGATCAGGGTGAGATCGCCGTGGCGAAACACACGCGCGAACAGAGGAGCCAGGAGCATCGGCATCCTTCCCTTCTCCGGACCAAGAAGAAGGTGGACGACGATGCGCGCGCGACAAGCGCGCC
Source organism: Pseudomonadota bacterium (assembly GCA_021847015.1). Classification (GTDB taxonomy): domain Bacteria; phylum Pseudomonadota; class Alphaproteobacteria; order Rhodospirillales; family Magnetospirillaceae; genus JAJZVW01. Next base: position 14,592 of record JAJZVW010000039.1, read on the forward strand.
GCTGGCTTTAGACGGATTGTGCAAACGGCGGAGGCCGAATGGGGACGACAGAAAAAAGTCTGTCGTTCCGGCGGAGCGCCAGCGACGGGGAACCTTTCAGGCGGGGTGCCCGAAAGGTCCCTCGGCTGCGCTCGGGACGACCGAAAATACCTTGTCGTTCCGAGCGAGCGTCAGCGACGAGGAACCTTTCACGCAGGGCGCCCGAAAGGTCCCTCGGCTGCGCTCGGGACGACAGGAAAGAGTTTGTCGTTCCGGCGGAGCGCCAGCGACGAGGAACCTTTCGGGCAGGGTGCGTGAAAGGTCCCTCGGCTGCGCTCGGGACGACAGAAAATACCTTGTCGTTCCGGCGGAGCGCCAGCGACGAGGAACCTTTCACGCAGGGCGCCCGAAAGGTCCCTCGGCTGCGCTCGGGACGACAGGAAAGAGTTTGTCGTTCCGGCGGAGCGCCAGCGACGGGGAACCTTTCAGGCGGGGTGCGTGAAAGGTCCCCCGGCTGCGCTCGGGACGACAGGAACGGTTATTCCGCTTCGGCGGCCTCGCCCTCTTCGCCCGCGCCGGCTTCGGCTTCGGCCTGGGCGGCGGGGGGCTGGGCCGCGGCGGCGGCGCGCTCGGCTTCTTCCTGGGAGCGGGCCACCGTGACGGTGACCGTCACCGGCACTTCCGGATGCAGGGCCACGCGCACCGGATAGGTGCCCAGGGTTTTGATCGGGTTGTCGAGGTTGACCTGGCCGCGCTCGACGGTGAAGCCGCCCGCCTTGATCGCGTCGGCCACGTCGCGGGCCGACACCGAACCGTAGAGCTGGCCGCTTTCGCCCGCCTGACGCACGATCAGGACGGCCAGGCCCTCCATCTTGGCGGCGACGGCCTGGGCCTCGTCGCGGCGCTTCAGATTGGCGGCCTCAAGCTGGACGCGCTGCTTTTCGAAATACGCCAAATTGTCTTTGCTGGCGCGCAGGGCCTTCTTCTGCGGCAGCAGGAAATTGCGGGCGTAGCCGGGCTTGACCCTGACCACCTCGCCCATCTGACCGAGCTTTTCGATCCGTTCGAGCAGGATGACTTCCATCTATTCCTCCTTGCCGCCGCCGGATGCCCGGCGGCGGAACCTCGTCTGCGTAAACCTTACCAGGCCAAGCCCCGCCGCGGGTATCAGCGCCCACACGAAGGCAAGGACCAGAACACCATACAGAACCACCAGCCCCAGGTGCCCGTCCGGCCGGCTCGCCAGGTGGCGGTGCGCGGTGGCGATGCCCAAGGCGGCGAACGGCAAGGCGGCCACCGCCGCCATGTTGGCCGCGACGTAGCCGACGCTTCCCGTCCCGGCCAGGGCCGCGACCAGCGCCGCCGCCAGGACGGCCGCCGCCCACCATGGCAGGTCCAGGTCCCGGTAGACTGGGCTGGGCCGGCGGGCGTGGCCGAGCCGTACCAGGATCGCCTGGGCGAGGACCGCGTTGATCGCCGCCATCACCACCCATACGGTCACGACCAGGGCCGGCAGGACCTTGGTCAGCATGTGGGCCGCCGTCTCGCGTTCCGCGGCGGGCAACGGATCGCCCACCGCATCCAGCATATCGCCGATCGCCGCCGCCACCCATCCCCGCACGCCGTCGGCGTGATGGGACAGGAGGGCGGCCGCGACCGCGAACAGGGCGATGCCCGCAAGGGTGAGCCAGCTCAACACCCGGCCCGCGGGGCACCATTCCTTTTCGCCGGCCGGTGAAACCCGCCACGACAGCGCCCGGTTGGCGACCACCAGGGCCGGCAATGCGGCCATGAGCAGGAAACTCAGCCCATAGGCCCGTTCCTGCACCACGGCCACCGCGACGGTCCCGATCGCTGCCGCGAACAGCGCCGCCATCCGCCCCAGCCCCAATCCCGCCATCATCAACGGCAGAGGGGCCAGGAAACCGATCAGCGGGCCGTTGGCCATGCCGCGCGCCAGCGTCAGGAACAGCAGCGAAGCCAACAGTCCCGACGCCAGCGGAAGGCCGATCCGCGCGGTCACCGGAACACCGGTCCCGGCCTCACTTCACCACGTACGGCAGCAGTCCCAGGAAGCGGGCGCGCTTGATCGCCTGGGCGAGGGCGCGCTGCTTCTTCGCCGACACCGCGGTGATGCGCGAGGGCACGATCTTGCCGCGTTCCGAGATGTAGCGCTGCAAGAGCTTCACATCCTTGTAGTCGATCTTCGGCGCGTTGGCGCCGGAGAACGGGCAGGTCTTGCGGCGGCGGAAGAACGGACGGCGCGGGGCGCCGGCAGGGCCGCCGGCACCGCGCGAGGCGCCGCCCATGGTCTTGCCATCGGTCATCATTCACCCCCCTCGCTGCGGCGCGGACGCTCGCCGCGATCGTCACGAAAATCGCGGCGCGGGCGCTCGCCACGCTCGCCGCGGCCTTCCCGGTCGGACTTGGACTGCATCATGGCCGACGGGCCTTCCTCCAGTTCCTCGACGCGGACGGTGAGGTAGCGGAGGATGTCCTCGTTCAGGCTCATCTGGCGCTCCATCTCCTTCACGGCGGGAGAGGGCGAGTCGACGTTGAACAGGACGTAATGGGCCTTGCGGTTCTTCTTGACGCGGTAGGCGAGGTTGCGCAGTCCCCAATATTCCTTCTTGGTGACCTGGCCGCCGCCCTGGGCGATGACGTTCGCCATCTCGTCCGCCAGTGTCTCGACCTGCGGGGCCGAGACTTCCTGGCGCGCGAGAATCACGCACTCGTACAAAGGCATTCTATTCCCCTTCCGGCTTTTCTCATCCCTGTTTCCACCATGGAAACCGGGCATAGCCGACCCGCCTTCGCGGACCGGCAAGGGATCGGAAGCGAGGGAATATACACGAAACCCTTACCGATGCAATTCCGTTGGTCAATCCATCGTCTGTCGCCCCGGGCGGAGCCGAGGGGCCTCTCACGCGGGGTGCGCGAAAGGTTCCTCGTCGCTTACGCTCGCTCGGAACGACAAATCTTCCCTGTCGCCCCGAGCGGAGCCGAGGGGCCTTTCACGCGGGGTGCGCGAAAGGTTCCTCGTCGCTTACGCTCGCTCGGAACGACAAATCTTCCCTGTCGCCCCGAGCGGAGCCGAGGGGCCTTTCACGCAGGGCGCCCGAAAGGTCCCTCGGCTTCGCCTGGGACGACAATGAGAAAAATCAATACGCGTCCAACAGCGCCTTGCGCTTGGCGTCGTATTGGTCCTGGGTGATCAGGTTCTCCTGGCGCAGCCGGCGCAGTTCCTTGAGCTTCCGTTCGATGGTGGCGAAGGTCGCCTGGGCGTCGGCTGGGGCGGGGGCGGTCTGCGCCGCGGCCGGGGCCGGCGGGGCGGCCGGGGCGGCGGCCTGGGGAACGGGAGCGGCGGGGGCCGGCGGCGGCGCGACGGGCATCGCCGCCGGGAGTGCGGCCGGGGCCGTCCGCGCCTGGGCCATGCGCGTCAGGAAGGCTTTACCCTCCGGGGTCAGCGCGGCCATGGTCAGCCTGCCGATCTCGGCGCGGGCGGCATCGGGGGGGACGTCGTCGAACCCCATGCCGGTGGGCCGGTAGCCGACGTCCGGGTTGGACGGCATTTCGGCGGCCGTGCGGAAGAAGGACGGACGCAGGAAATAGACCTTGCCGGCGTCGAAGGTCAGCGAGTGCGTGGTCTTGGCGAACGGGTCGTCGCCATAGGCGAGGACGTCGTACGTGCCGGGCGTGATGTCGAAGGCCACGAACGAATCCTTCGAGGTGGCGCCCATCAGCGCGCCCCGGTCGCTGCCGTCGGGGAAGAGCGCGACGCTCGCATGGCCATTGAGCTCGGTCATCAATCCTTTCGAGCGGGTCGGCAAGACATAGACGCGCGCCAGCCCCGCGGGCGCGGCGATGCCGGTCTTGAATTCGGCGCTCTGCTGCGGGCTTGCCGGCACCACCGCAGATTGGCAGCCGGCCACGGCCAGCACGGCGGCGATCAGCGCGGCTTTGGTCATCGTCTTCATCGGTTCCCCCTTAACGAATGCCCGCGATTGGCGGCTCCCTCGAATTATCACCATCCCCCCCCACGGTGTCATCCCGAGCGAAGAGAGGGCTTTTTCCGGCACGTTGCCTGAAAGGTTCCTCGTCGCTTGCGCTCGCTCGGAACGACAAACCGGGACTGTCGTCCCGAGCGTAGCCGAGGGACCTTTCACGCACCCTGCCTGGAAGGTTCCCCCGCTCGCTTGCGCTCGGTCGGAACGACAGGCTTTTCCTGTCGTCCCGAGCGCGGCCGAGGGACCTTTCACGCACCCTGCCTGAAAGGTTCCTCGTCGCTGACGCTCCGCCGGAACGACAGACCCTTTCCTGTCGTCCCGAGCGCAGCCGAGGGACCTTTCACGCACCCTGCCTGAAAGGTTCCCCGTCGCTGGCGCTCCGCCGGAACGACAGACCCTTTCCTGTCGTCCCGAGCGCGGCCGAGGGACCTTTCACGCACCCTGCCTGAAAGGTTCCCCGTCGCTGGCGCTCCGCCGGAACGACAGACCCTTTCCTGTCGTCCCGAGCGCGGCCGAGGGACCCTTCACGCGCACCCTGTCCGAACATTCGCCCGTCGCTGTTGCTCCGCCGTGGCCTGGACGATTGTTATATCAGATGGCGCGTGGAGTACAGCCCCGCGCATATTGGATTTGATATAAAGACACCATGTCAGCCACTTGTCATAATCAGCCCAAATTTTCGTTTATCAGCTTTTTGTCAGGTTGGCGTGCCACCTTCGCATATCTTTTGGCGCCCGAACTATGACTTTCGTTTGTTTGTCTTATTCTAATTGTCCACGGGCGCCGATGTACAACCCCGTGGCGTGCTGAGGAGCGCTCAGCGCGGCCATACCCGAAGGAGGGGGGAAATGCGAGGACCCATGCTATCGAAAATCCTGACCCTGGGGGGGATGTTGGGGACCGCCGCGGCGGTGCTCCTGGTCTCTTCGAAGCCGGCCGAGGCCGTGCCCAGCTACGCGCGCCAGACCGGCCTCGCCTGCGAGGCGTGCCACACGGTCTTCCCGCAACTGACGCCGTTCGGGCGCCGGTTCAAGCTCAACGGCTATACGCTCACCACCAAGCAGGGCGTCTCGGATATCAACGACAAGAAGGGAAGTACGCTGTCCCTGGCGGACCTGCCGCCGATTTCGGCGATGGTCCAGGCCACCACCACGTGGTGGAACGCGGCCCCCAACGAAAACAACAAATCGCTTCCGTCGACCGCTAAGGTTCAAAACGGCGATGTGATGATGCCGCGCCAGCTCAGCCTATTCTATGCGGGGCGCATCTCCGACCACCTGGGCGCCTACCTCCAGTTGACCTATGACGGGACGAACGGCTCGATCGGCATCGACAATTCCGACATCCGCTATTCCGACCACACCGGCGACAACAAGTGGGTGTGGGGCGTCAGCGTCAACAACAATCCCGGCGTCCAGGACGCTTGGGAAAACAATGCGGCCGGTTGGGGCTTCCCGTTCATCAAGCCGGCGCAATACGCCGGCGCCAAGTACGCGTTCGGCGGCGCCGAACCGCAAATCATGAATCTGGGACAGACGTCCGCCGGTGTCGGCGCCTATACTTTCTATGACAATTCGCTCTATGCGGAGTTCTCGCTCTATCGCAGCACGGCCTTCCAGCGTGGCGGCGTCGTGGATAGTCAGGTGGCGGTGAATGGTAACCCCGCGATCGAGAACTATGCGCCGTACTGGCGTGTCGCCTACGAAAAGGATTGGAGCAACAACTCCTTGCAGTTCGGCACCAGCGGCATGTACATGAAGCTGAACCAGAACGGGACCGACGCTAACGGCAACACTACGTTCTCGCCAGGCCTGCCGAACAACTATACTGACCTCGGCCTTGATGCTCAATACCAGTACATCCAGGGTGACCATGTCGCCGAGTTCACGACCAACTATTGGCACGAAAGCTCGGACAATAACAGCACTTGGGTTTCGGCAGGTAACGCCACGAACACCCATGACAATGTAAACTGGTTCGAGGCTGTCGGCAGCTACTGGTATCAGCGCAAGATCGGTGGCTCGGTAGCCTTTACCAAGCAATGGGGGTCGAACGACGCCGCTCTCTATGGCAATTCGCTTGCCAACTTTACGTCGTCGATCAACGGTTCTCCGGACACCCAGTGGGAGACCCTCGAACTCGACTACCTGCCATGGCTGAACACCAAGCTGATGTTGCAGTATAACATCTATAATGAGGTCATGGGCGGTTCCACGTTCAACCAGGGCGGTCGTATCCGCTCGGCGATGGACAACAACACCCTGATGGCCGGCATGTGGGTCGCGTTCTGATGAGGAGGACAGCCGTGAAGACAACGCTTCTTTCTTCCGCTTTCGCGCTGGCTCTCGTCGTCAGCGGCGGCGCCTTCGCCGCCGATGGCAACGTCCAGGCCGGGGCCAAACTGGCCAGCGACGTGTGCTCGAAGTGCCATGGCGACAAGGGCGTCAGCCCGTCGCCCCTGTTCCCGAACCTGGCCGGCCAGAAGGCCGGCTACATCGAGAACGAACTCCACCTGTTCCGGGACCGCGGCCGCGGCGACCCCCACGCCCGTGCATACATGTGGGGCATCGCCGGTCCGATGACGGACGCCCAGATCAGCGACGTGGCGGCCTATTTCGCCGCCCAGACGCCGGTCCATGGCTCCCCGGCCTCGGATACCGCCCTTGCCGAAAAGGGCAAGGCGATCTTCGAGAAGGGTGTGGAAGCCCGTCAGATCCCCGCCTGCGCGGCCTGCCACGGCAAGAACGCCGAGGGCAACGACACCATTCCGCGTCTGGCCGGGCAGTACAAGGACTACCTCGTCACCCAGATGCTGGAGTTCCGCGGCCTGCTGCGGGATAACGAGACGATGCACGAAAACACGGCGCACATGACCGACGACGACGCCCGCGCCGTCGCCGAGTTCCTGTCGTCCAAATAAGTCGTCCGCATACCGACTTGGCCCGCCCCGGGAAACCGGGGCGGGTTTTTTTTATTTCTGTCGCCCCGATCGGAGCCGAGGGGCCTTTCGGGCACGGTCGCGTGAAAGGTTCCTCCGCTCGCGGACGCTCGCTCGGAACGACAGACCGGGACTGTCGCCCCGATCGGAGCCGAGGGGCCTTTCGGGCAGGGTGGTTGAAAGGTTCCTCGTCGCTGGCGCTCGCTCGGAACGACAAATCGAGGCTGTCGTCCCGAGCGGAGCCGAGGGGCCTTTCGGGCAGGGTGGTTGAAAGGTTCCTCGTCGCTGGCGCTCGCTCGGAACGACAGACCGGGACTGTCGCGCCGAGCGCAGCCGAGGGACCTTTCGGGCACGGTCGCGTGAAAGGTTCCTCGTCGCTGGCGCTCGCTCGGAACGACAACATGGGTCTGTCGTCCCGAGCGCAGCCGAGGGGTCTTTCGGGCAGGGTGGTTGAAAGGTTCCTCGTCGCTGGCGCTCGCTCGGAACGACAACATGGGTCTGTCGTCCCGAGCGCGGCCGAGGGGCCTTTCGGGCAGGGTCGCGTGAAAGGTTCCTCGTCGCTGGCGCTCGCTCGGAACGACAACATGGGTCTGTCGTCCCGAGCGCAGCCGAGGGACCTTTCACGCACCCTGCCTGAAAGGTTCCTCGTCGCTGGCGCTCGGTCGGAACGACAAATCGAGGCTGTCGCCCCGAGCGGAGCCGAGGGGCCTTTCGGGCACGGTCGCGTGAAAGGTTCCTCCGCTCGCGGACGCTCGCTCGGAACGACAGACCGGGACTGTCGCCCCGAGCGGAGCCGAGGGGCCTTTCGGGCACGGTCGCGTGAAAGGTTCCCCGTCGCGGACGCTCGCTCGGAACGACGGTAGCCGTATGGCCGGGTCCGCCCCGCCAAGCGGGAAGATTGGAAGCTTGGCGCGCGCCCCCCACTCCTAAGAGGATTCTTGTGCCGCAGGGAGACAGCGGATGAGACGGTTCGCTTGGGGATCGGCAGCCGCCGCGGGGGCGTTTTTCGCCATGGCCGCGGCCCGGGCGGATCAGCCGGCCGCCTGGGCCATGGGCTTCCAGACCGCCGTGTCGCCGGTCATGCAGCGGCTGACCTCGCTGGCCATCTTCATCAACGGCGTGATCGTCGCGGTGGTCGTCCTGGTGACGGTGCTGGTGGCGTGGGTGGCGTGGCGCTACAACGCCGGGCGCAATCCGGTGCCGGCGACCTGGGCCCACAATACCCCGCTGGAGATCGCGTGGACGGCCGTCCCCGCCATCATCCTGCTGGTGATCGCCGTGCCGTCCTTCCGGCTGCTCTACTACATGGACCGGGCCCAGGCGGCCCAGATGACGCTCAAGGTCACCGGGCACCAATGGTACTGGAGCTACGAATACCCCGACCAGGGGAACGTCAAGTTCGACGCCAACATCGTCCAGGACGGCGACCTCAAACCCGGCCAGCCGCGCCTGCTTGCCACCGACAACGCGGTGGTTCTGCCGGTGGGCGTGCCGGTGCGCATCCTGGTCACCGCCGACGACGTCATCCATTCCTGGTCGGTGCCGGCATTCGGGATCAAGACGGACGCCATCCCCGGCCGGGTCAACGAGACCTGGGTGCGGATCGACCAGCCCGGCACGTATTACGGGCAATGCTCGCAATTGTGCGGGCTCAATCACGGGTTCATGCCGATCATGGTGCGCGCCGTGCCCAAGGCGCAGTTCCACGCATGGCTGGATGTCGCCCGCAAGCTGGCCTACCGGGACGCCTCCGGGCTCGGGATGACAGCGAAAAGGGCGGAATAAGAACCGCACGCCACGGACCGGCCGCTTTGACGGAAGGGGAGAGTGACCCATGGACGGTATGGCCTCGACGCATGACGCGCCCCACGGCTGGCGCCGATGGCTGTTTTCGACCAACCACAAGGACATCGGGACCATGTACCTGGTGTTCGCCGGCATCGCCGGACTGATCGGCGGCGCCCTGTCGGTCTTCATCCGGGCCCAGCTCATGTTTCCCGGCAACGACCTGATCGGCGGCGACCACCAGTTCTATAATGTGGTGGTGACCATGCATGCGCTGATGATGGTGTTCTTCACCGTCATGCCGGCGCTGATCGGGGGGTTCGGCAACTGGTTCGTGCCGCTGATGATCGGCGCGCCCGACATGGCCTTCCCCCGCATGAACAACGTCAGCTTCTGGCTGCTGGTGCCGGCGGTCACACTGGCGACGATCGCCGCCACGACCGGCGAGGGGCCGGGGACCGGCTGGACGCTCTACCCGCCGCTCAGCACCGCCGGCCATCCCGGGCCGGCGGTCGATTACGCCGTCCTGGCGCTGCATCTGGCGGGCATCTCGTCGGTTCTGGGGGCGATCAACTTCATCACCACCATCGTCAACATGCGCGCGCCGGGGATGACCTTCCACCGCATGCCTCTGTTCGTGTGGTCGATCCTGGTGACCGCGTTCCTGCTGCTGCTCTCCATCCCGGTGCTGGCCGGCGCGCTGACGATGCTGCTGACCGACCGCAATTTCGGCACCGCCTTCTTCGATCCGGCGGGTGGGGGCGATCCGCTGCTGTACCAGCATCTGTTCTGGTTCTTCGGCCACCCGGAGGTCTACATTATGATCCTGCCGGCCTTCGGCATCGTCAGCCATGTGGTCGCGACCTTCGCGAAGAAGCCGATCTTCGGCTACATCGGCATGGCCTACGCGATGGTGGCGATCGGCGTGATCGGCTTCATGGTGTGGGCGCACCACATGTTCACGACCGGACTGGACGTGGACACCAGGGCCTATTTCACGGCGGCGACGATGATCATCGCGGTGCCCACCGGCATCAAGGTGTTCAGTTGGATCGCCACCATGTGGGGCGGCTCCATCGAGTTCAAGACGCCGATGCTGTGGGCGACGGGCTTCGTCTTCCTGTTCACCATGGGCGGCGTGACGGGCGTGGTGCTGGCCAATTCGTCGGTGGACGTGGCGCTTCACGACACCTATTACGTCATCGCCCACTTCCACTACGTGCTGTCGCTGGGCGCGGTGTTCGCCATCTTCGCCGGCTTCTACTACTGGATCGGCAAGATGAGCGGGCGGCAGTATCCGGAAACGCTCGGCAAGATCCATTTCTGGATCACCTTCGTCGGCGTCAACCTGACCTTCTTCCCGCAGCATTTCCTGGGCGTGCAGGGAATGCCGCGGCGGATTCCCGATTATCCCAACGCGTTTGCGGCCTGGAACCTGATCAGCTCGATCGGCGCCTACATCGCCTACGCCGGCACGCTGTTCTTCCTGGTGGTGGTGTGGCGGACCTTCGCCGCCGGCCGCAAGGCCGCCGCCAACCCCTGGGGCATGGGGGCGACGACGCTGGAATGGACGGTAAGCTCGCCGCCGCCGCTGCACAGCTTCGAAACCCTGCCGACCTTCGGCCGGAATCCGGCGGAGTAGGGCCATGCAAGGCAAGCGGATCACCGTCCTGCTGGCGGTGTTCGTGGTCGCCGTGATGGTGGGGCTGGTTTCGGCCAGCGTCCCCCTCTACCGCGCCTTCTGCCGGGTCACCGGCGCCGGCGGCACGCCCCAGGTGGCCGCCGCCGCCCCGGGCGCGCAATCGGCCCGGACCATCGTCGTGCGCTTCGACACCTCGGTGGCGCGCGGCATGCCCTGGCGCTTCGAGCCCAAGCAGCGCTCCATGAGCGTCCATCTGGGAGAGCAGGCCTTGGCCGTGTTCACGGCCACCAACGAATCCGACGAGCCGGTGGTGGGGAACGCGACGTTCAACATCACGCCGGACAAGGCGGGCAAGTATTTCGACAAGATCCAGTGCTTCTGCTTCAGCGAGCAGCGGCTGGAGCCCCACCAGAGTGTGGACATGCCGGTGGTGTTCTTCGTCGACCCGGCCATCGCCACCGATCCCCATACCGGCGAGGTGGGTACGCTCACCCTGTCCTACACCTTCTTCCGCCGGGCCTTGCCGTCGCCCGCCGCCACCGTGAAAACCGGGGGACCATCATGACCAACGGGAACGCCGCCACAGCGCATGCCGGCCATCCGGCGCACCCCTATCACCTCGTCGAACCCAGCCCGTGGCCGGCCACCGGCGCGATCGGCGCCTTCGTCCTCGCCTACGGCGCGGTGACGTTCTTTCACGACCGCGCGAAGCCGTGGGTGATGCTGGCGGGCTTCGCGCTGGTGCTGTTCACCATGGCCATGTGGTGGCGCGACGTCATCCGCGAGGCCCAAATCCAGCGGGCGCACACGCCCGTGGTCCGCCGCGGCCTGCGGGTGGGGATGGGGCTGTTCATCGCCTCCGAGGTGATGTTCTTCGTCGCCTTCTTCTGGGCCTTCTTCAACTCGGCCAGCAAGACCAACCCGCAGATCACCCAATGGCCGCCGGCCAGCATCCATCCGCTCCATACCTGGAGCATCCCGTTCCTCAACACCCTGGTCCTGCTGTCGTCCGGGCTGGCGGTGAACTGGGCCCATCATTCCCTGCGGCAGGGCAACCGCGACGGACTGGTGCGTGGGCTGCTGCTGGCGGTGGTGTTGGGGCTGTGCTTCCTGTCGTTGCAGGCCTACGAGTACGGCAACGCCGCCTTCGGCTTCACGCAAGGCATCTACCCGTCGGTGTTCTACATGGCGACCGGGTTCCACGGCTTCCACGTTTTCGTGGGCGCCTGCTTCCTGACGGTCTGCCTGCTGCGGGCGCGCCGCGGCGACTTCACGCCCGGCCAGCACGTCGGCTTCGAAGCCGCCGCCTGGTACTGGCACTTCGTCGACGTGGTGTGGCTGTTCCTGTTCGTGTGGGTCTATTGGTGGGGGAACGGCTGAACCGCGTCAGCGGCCGCGGGCCTGGGGGCAGTCCGGACGCCCGCACCCGCCGGCCCGCACGGTCCGCCATGTTCCGCAGACCGGGCACTGGCTGAGGTCGACGGCGTCGCTCCCATGGCCGGATGCGCCGGGGGAGGGCCGGGGGCGGCTGCCACGCTGATGGTGGGCCCGGAATTCCGCCAGCCGCTGCATGTATCGGAAACCGAACCAGATGATGGCGACGATGACCGAGGTGACGAGGAGTTTCGGAAACATCCCGGCAGTCTGCCCGCGCCGCGCAAGCGCGGTCAAGGCCGGAGGGCGGTTCTCATTATGCATTTTTCGCTGTCATCCCGAGCCGGCGGCGAGGGATCCTTCAGCCGCTGGCGGCTGCCTTTGTGCCTGGAAGATTCCTCGCCGCCGGCTCGGAATGACAGCGAGGGATACGGCACGAGCCGAGCACACCGAACTGCCCTGCGAGTTCGGAGCCCTGGGTGGGGCAAATGGCGAAAATGACGGCTTTTCCGAGGATCGCGCCTGGATGATGCCACGCCCGCCGGGGTGCGCTATATATGTCGGCCATGCTGCCGCCCGCCGCCGCCGAACCCGATCCGCCCCCCTTCCGTCGCGTGCAGGGGCGCGAGGACGCGCGGGTCCTCGTCATCTGCGACCATGCGTCGGCGGCCATTCCCGCCCGGTATGCCGATCTCGGCCTTTGCGGCGAGACCCGATGGGCCCATGTCGTCTGGGACATCGGCGCCGCCGCGGTGGCGCTGGGCCTGGCCGAGCGCTTGGGTTGTCCCGCCGTGCTTTCGGGCGTGTCCCGGCTGGTCATCGATTGCAACCGCAAGCCGGGCGATCCCGCCTCGATCCCGGTATCCTCGTGCGGCGTGCCGGTGCCCGGAAACGCAGGCCTGAGCGACGCCGAAGCGGACGCGCGGGCCGAGGCCTGGTTCTGGCCCTATCACCGCGAGATCGGCGCGGCCATCGGCCGGTTGCGGCGCAATGCAGCCGCGCCGGCCATCGTCTCGGTCCACAGCTTCACGCCGGTCATGCGGGGATATCGCCGCCCCTGGCATGTGGGCGTGCTGTGGAACCGCGACCCGCGCATGGCCATGCCGGCGATCGAGCGGCTGTCGGACCGTTCCGGCATGGTGGTCGGCGACAACCAGCCCTATTCGGGGCGCGAGATCAATTATTCCCTCGACACCCATGCCGGTTCCGCCGGCCTGCCGCATGTGTCGTTCGAAATCCGTCAGGACCTGCTCGCCGATGCCGAAGGAATCGGGACATGGGCGGGTTTGCTGGCCGATACCCTGACGGCGGTGTTGGCCGATCCCCGTCTGCACCGGGCCGAAGTCTATTGACGCAACTGTTACCCGATGTCACCGTAAAGCGGAGATATCGGCACAGCCGTGATACCGAAACCGGTCAGAATCGTCCCCGTAGACTTTGACGAGGTGAGGACAATGAGCAAGCGGACGAATTTCGTTGTCGCGTCGGTCGTCGCGATCCTGGTGGGCGGAGCGTCGATCCCCCTATGGGCGCAGGGCGAGGCGGGATCGCCGGCGGCGGAGCCCCAAAGCTCGGCCGCCGCCCCCGAGGG
>JAJZVW010000013.1 GCA_021847015.1 Pseudomonadota bacterium
GAGGGATCCTTCACGCGAAAGTGCCGGAAAGATCCCTCGCCATCGGCTCGGGATGACAGCGAAAAATGCATAATGAGAGCCGCCGGCAGTGGCCGCAGCGGTTCCCATTGTGGGTTTTTTTCATTGTCATCCCGAGCGCAGCCGAGGGATCTTTCAGGCGTTTTCGCGTGACGGATCCCTCCACTCGCTTACGCTCGATCGGGATGACAGTGCGAGCGCTGGCGCATAATGGGAACCGCCGGCAGCGGTCGAGGGCGCCGCGAACCATGTCAGCCTTCCATGACCAGATCGTCGCGATGGATCAACTCGTCGCGGCCCCGATAGCCCAGCACGGCCTCGATCTCCGCCGACCGGCGGCCGAGGATGCAGCGGGATTCCTCGGCGGAATAATTGGCGAGCCCCCGCCCCAGCACACGCCCGCCCGGGGCGCGAATCAGGATGCAATCGCCCTGGTCGAAATCGCCGTCGACGGCGACGACGCCCGCCGGCAGCAGGCTCTTTCCCGCCGCCAGCGCCGTCACCGCGCCCCCATCGACGGTGACCGCCCCGGCCGGCTTCATGGAGCCGAAGATCCACTGCTTGCGGGCGGTGCGCGGCTCGGCCGAGGGCAGGAACCAGGTGCAGCGGGCTCCGTTCTCGATGGCGCCGACGGGATGCAGGGAATTGCCTTTGGCGATGGCCATGCGGCAGCCGGCGGACAGGCAGATCTTCGCCGCCGCCAGCTTGGTCACCATGCCGCCCGAGCCGTAACCGGAGCCGGGATCGCCGGCCATGGCCTCGATCTCCGGGGTCAAGTCCCGCACCTCGGGAAGAAAGGCGGCGTCGGGATTCTTGCGCGGATCGGCGGTGTAGAGGCCGTCGATGTCCGAGAACAGCACCAGGGCGTCGGCGGCGACCATCTGCGCCACCCGCGCGGCCAGACGGTCGTTGTCGCCGAAACGGATTTCGGCGGTGGCGACGGTGTCGTTCTCGTTGATCACCGGCACCGCCCCCAGCTTCAGCAGGGTGTCGAGCGTGCTGCGGGCGTTGAGGTAGCGGCGACGGTCCTCCGAATCCTCCAAGGTCAGCAGCACCTGGGCGACGGTGATGCCGTGGCGGGCCAGCGCCTCCTGATAGGCGTGGGCGAGGCGGATCTGCCCCGTCGCGGCCGCCGCCTGCTTTTCCTCAAGCAGCAAGGGCGGCGTCAGGCCGAGGTGGCGGCGGCCCACCGCCACCGCCCCCGAGGACACCAGCAGCACCTCCTGGCCGCGTTTGCGGCAGCGGGCGACGTCCTCGCACAGGGAGTCCAGCCAGCGCCGATGAACCTCGCCGCTGACGTCGTCCACCAGCAGCGACGAGCCCACCTTGACGATGAGCCGCTTGGCGTCGGCGATCGGATTCACGGGCCTTTCCCTTCCTCAGTCCTCATCCTCGTGGATATCCTCGTCGTGGGCGCCCACGGGACTCCACGACCCGTCGGGGCTCTCCACCCACTCGTCGTCGTCCTCCTCGGCCGAGGCGCCGAAGCCGGCGCTGGCGCGCTTGGCCTGGCCGAAGGCGGCCGAGGCCGCCGGCACCGACGGATCGGCGGCGCGGGCGGCGCGGATGTGTTCGGCCAGGGCGCCGAGGACCGGCTTGAGGCCGATCCCGGAAACGCCCGAGAGCGGCAGCACCGCATGCCCGCACGCGTCTTCCAGGGCCTTGAGCTTGGCCTTGATGTCCTCGGCCGTCAACGCGTCGCACTTGTTGAGGGCGACCACCTCGGGCTTTTCCGCAAGCCCCCCGCCATAGGCCGCCAGCTCGCCGCGCACCACCCGGTAGACCTCCGCCACGTCCTCCTCGACGCCGTCCACCAGATGCAGCAGCACCCGGCAGCGCTCGACATGGCCGAGGAAGCGGTCGCCGATGCCGGCGCCCTCGTGGGCGCCCTCGATGAGGCCGGGGATGTCGGCCAGCACGAATTCCTCGCCGTCGAGATAAACGACGCCCAAATTGGGGTGCAGGGTGGTGAAGGGATAATCGGCGATCTTCGGCCGCGCCCGCGTGACGGCCGCCAGGAAGGTGCTCTTGCCGGCGTTGGGCAGGCCGACCAGACCGGCATCGGCGATCAGCTTGAGGCGCAGCCAGATCCACATTTCCTGGCCCGGCCACCCCTCGTCGGCACGCCTGGGCGCCTGATTGGTCGAGGTCTTGTAATGGGCGTTGCCGAACCCGCCGTCGCCGCCCCGCAGCAGCACCAGCCGCTGACCGGGCAGGGTGAGGTCGGCCAGCACCGTTTCCTTGTCCTCGTCGAGGATCTGGGTGCCGACGGGCACGCGGATGACGATGTCGTCGCCCCTGGCGCCGGTCTTGTTGCGACCCTGGCCGTGGCGGCCCACGTCGGCCCTGAAATGCTGCTGGTAACGGTAGTCGATCAGGGTGTTGAGGTTGGCCACGCACTCGACCACGACGTCGCCGCCCCGACCGCCGTCGCCGCCATCGGGCCCACCGAACTCGATAAACTTTTCGCGGCGGAAGCTGCAACTGCCGGCGCCGCCGTCACCGCTTTTGACGAAGATCTTCGCCTGGTCGAGAAACTTCATCGCCGCCTCGAAAAAGAAAAAGGGGAACGGCTTGCCGTTCCCCTTCGAAACACGCGTGCGGAGAACGGGCTTACTCGGCCGCCTCCGGAAGCGGGTCGACACACACGAAGGTGCGGCCCTCGGCCTTGTGGCGGAACACCACCTTGCCCGCGGCGGTCGCGAACAGGGTGTGGTCCTTGCCCATGCCGACATTGGCGCCGGGATAGAACTTGGTGCCGCGCTGGCGGATGATGATGTTGCCGGGGATGACGACCTCGCCCCCGTACTTCTTCACGCCAAGGCGCCGGCCTTCCGAGTCGCGCCCGTTGCGGGACGAACCGCCAGCCTTTTTATGAGCCATGGTCTTACTCCTTCACTGTCCGCAGCGACGCTCAGCCGGCGGCGATATCGGTGATGCGCAGGATGGTGAGGTCCTGGCGATGGCCGTTCTTGCGGCGCGAATTCTGCCGGCGGCGCTTCTTGAAGATGATGATCTTCGGGCCGCGGGCCTGGGCGACGACGGTCGCGGTGACGGTCGCGCCGGCCACGGTGGGGGCGCCGACCTTGTCGCCGACCATCAGCACCTGATCGAGGACCACCTGTTCCCCGGCTTCACCGGCCAGCTTCTCGACGCGGATGACGTCGTCCTTGGCCACCTTGTACTGCTTCCCGCCGGTCTGGATGACTGCGAACATGACGAGCTACCTGAGCAAAAGAATGAATGGCCGCGCCACGGGGGTTCCCGGCGCGAGAGGGCGGAACTATACGCGCCCCCGGACGGGAGTCAAGGCCCTATCGCCCGCCGCCGGGCCTCTGCGGAATCCTGAGACGCCACCGCGAGCGATGGCGTCATCCCGAGCGGAGAGAGAGATCTTTCAGGCACAACCGGCAGCCGCCAGCGGCTGAAGGATCCCTGGCGCTCTGTCGGGATGACATCTACCCCTTCACCCGCACCCGGTATTTCAGCGTCGTCTCACCCTTGGCCGGTATCGTCGTGGTCCAGGACGCGCCGAAGGCGTCGTCGCGATGGTGGGGCTGGCTTTCCTCGAGGACCAGCCAATCGGACCCGAAGGTTTCCCGCACCGTCACCGGGACGGCCTTGTCGCCGGCGTTCGTCAGCCGGACCTCGAAGGCGGATTCCGACACGTCGGCGGAGACGTGCTGGAAATCGGTCTGCGACCGCCGCGCGGCGACGTCGAAGGCCTGGCCCACGGCGATGCGGGCGATGCCGTGGACGGGGGTCGCCGCGAGACGGTCTTCGCCGAGGAACGTCAGCGCCCCGTCGCGCCCCCGCTGGTAGATGCGCAGCACACCGGCCGGCAGCGGTTTGCCCAGCCCCGAGGCGAGGGCGTTGTCGAGCTTGAGGATGGCGACGGGGTTCTGCTTCGCCTCGCCGAAGCGCCCGCGCCACGCGTACGACGGCAACGGCTCGAACACGAGTTCCCGCTGGACCTTCACCGCGCCCGGAGGAATGAGGACCGCCTGGGTGCGTTCGCCGTTGAGCAGGCTGACGGGCTCGGGCAAGACGAACTCGTGATAGGGCCCCACCGCGTCATGGTCGGGCGGCGGCGGGGCTCCCGGAGCCGCGGCCGCCGGCATCCCCCGCCGCGGCTCCATCGCCAACGTGCGGTTGGGCCGGCCGGCCACGACCGCGACCCTGGCGTTGGGAAAATCCATGCCGCTGTCATTGGTGAGCGTCGTCCACGCGGACAGCACCAGCCGGTCGCCCGCCGGCGCCAGCTCCCCCACGTAATCCGCCTGCCACGACAGGCCGCCGGTCATGTAGGACAGCTCCACGTCGCGCCGCCCGGCGGCCTCGCTGCTCACCTGGCCGGTGAATGTCGGCATCGTCCGTAGGCCCGCGGGAAGGGAATCGTAGACGATGCGATCCGGCTGGCCGGCGACCACCTTGCCGCCGACGTCAAACAGCGGCGTGCCCCGCGCCGCCAGGACCCGGGCCTGCTCCGCCCGCTCACCGCCGTCGGCGTCGCGCCACAGCACGGTGACGTCCTTTCCCACCGCGCCGGCCAGCAGCCTTTCTCCCGTGGCGCCCTCGACGTCGAACCCCTGGGTCCGCACGGTGAGATTGGAACCCGACAGGATGCCGGTGGCGGTGCGCGCCCCGCGCGCCACCCCCTCCCAGACCAGAGTGGTGGTCCCTCTGTCCAGACTCACGGCGCGGCGATCCCGCACCAGCGCGTTGTCGTCCTGGTACAAGGTGAGGGAGAGGCCGGTGCGATCGCCCGGGGAGACGACTTTTTCGGCCGGACCGGCCCCGAAGGCCGGCGCGCAGAACAGGGCGGCAAGGGCGATAAGCGCGAGGCGCCGGGCCATGGGGGGTTCTCCGAGACTGCTCCGTCTCTCATTCCTATGGTATGAAAGCGGCGGTTCCGTGGCATCGGAGGGATAGGAGTTGGACCCCACCGTGGTGGTTCTCGGGCTGGCGGCGCTGGCGGCGCTGGCGGCGGCCGTGGCGTTCGCGCTGAAAGCCCAAGGGGCCGGGGCGCGTGCCGAAAGCCGGCAGGAAGGCCTGACGCGCGCGGTGGAAACCGTGGCCCAGGCCCAGGCCGCCCTGGGTGGCCGGCTGGCCCAATTGGCCGAAACCCAATCGGCATCCCAGGCGGCCCTGGCCGAACGGCTGCAAGCCCAGGAGCGCGCCTTGGCGAAGGCGGTGGAGGAACGGCTCGCCGACATGGCCCGGCGCATGGAGGAGGGGTTGCAGCAGGCCGCCCACCGCCAGTCGACCACGCTCCACGACCTGCGCGAGCGCCTGGCGGTCATCGATGCCGCGCAGAAGAACATCACCGAATTGTCGGCCCAGGTGGTGTCGCTCCAGGACGTGCTGTCCAACAAGCAGGCGCGCGGCGCCTTCGGCGAACTGCAACTGAACGACCTGGTTCGCACCGTTCTGCCGCCGTCCGCCTACGAGTTCCAGGCGCCTCTGGGCGAGGGGCGGCGCGTCGATTGCCTGCTGAAGCTGCCGAACCCGCCCGGCCCCATCGCCGTGGACGCCAAGTTCCCGCTGGAAAGCTGGCACCAGTTGCGCGAGGCCAAGGACGATGCCGAACGGACCGCCGCCGGCCGCGCTTTCGCCGCCGCCGTTCTCAAGCATGTCCGCGACATCGCCGAGCGGTATATCGTGCCGGGCGAGACGGCCGAGTCGGCGCTGATGTTCCTGCCCTCGGAGGCGGTCTACGCCGAACTCCACGCCGGCTTCCCCGAAGTGATCGAGAAGTCCTTCCGCGCCAAGGTGTGGATCGTCTCGCCGACCACCCTGATGGCGACGCTGAACACCGTCCGCGCCGTGCTCAAGGATGCCCGCATGCGCGAGCAGGCCGGCCTGATCCAGAAGGAGGTCCGCCTCCTGCTCGACGACATCGGCCGGCTCGACGACCGGGTCGCGGCGCTGGGGAAGCATTTCGACCAGGCCGTCGAGGACATCCGCCAGATCCGCATCTCCACCGAGAAGGTGGTCAAGCGCGGCGACCGCATCGAGGCGGTGCAGTTGGGCGAGGAGCCGCAGATGGTCACCGCCGGGCCCCCGGCGGCCCTGCCGGAAAAGGAGTTTTCGGTGTCATCCTGAGCGCCGGCGAAGGATCGTTGGGGCGCGGGAACATCCTGCGCCGAAAGGTCCCTCGGCTACGCTCGGGACGACAAAAAGGGTTTGTCGTTCCGAGCGAGCGTAGCGACGAGGAACCTTTCAGCCGCGATGCCTGACGGCCCCTCGCCTTCGGCTCGGGACGACAATCGCTTTCACCGCCTCACTTGCCCAGATAGTCGCGCACCAGCACCTCGGCGATCTGCACTGCGTTGAGGGCCGCGCCCTTGCGCAGGTTGTCGGCCACACACCAGAACGCGAGGCCGTTGGCGATGGTGGGGTCCTTGCGCAGGCGGCTGACATAGACCGCGTCCTCACCCGCGCATTCGGCCGGAGTGGCGTAGCCGCCGGGCTCGTGCTCGTCGATCACCACCACGCCCGGTGCCTTGCGCAGGGCCTCGCGCGCCGCCTCGACGCTGACGGGGCGCTCGAACTCGACGTTGACCGTCTCCGAATGGCCGATGAACACCGGGACGCGGACGCAGGTGGCGTGGACGGCGATGTCCGGGTCGAGGATCTTGCGGGTCTCGACCACCATCTTCCACTCCTCCTTGGTCGAACCGTCGTCCATGAACGAATCGATCTGGGGAATCACATTGAAGGCGATCGGCTTGGGAAATTTGCTGGGCGGCACCGGCTCGTTGACGTAGATGCCGCGGGTCTGCTCGAACAATTCGTCCATGGCGTCCTTGCCGGCGCCGGACACCGACTGGTAGGTCGACACCACCACCCGCTTGATCTTGCCCAGCGTATGCAGGGGCTTCAGCGCCACCATCATCTGGATGGTCGAGCAATTGGGGTTGGCGATGATGCCGCGCTTCTTGTAGCCGGCGATGGCCTGGGGATTGACCTCGGGAACCACCAGCGGAACATCCGGCTCCATACGGAAATGGGAGGTGTTGTCGATCACCACGCAGCCGGCGGCGGCGGCGCGGGGACTGTGGACGGCGGACACCTTGGCGCCGGGCGAGGACAGGGCGATATCCACGCCCTTGAAGTCGAAGTCCGCCAGGTCCTTGACCTTGAGCACGGCGTCGTCGCCGAAGGAGACCTCGCGGCCCACCGAGCGTTCGCTCGCCAGGGCGAACACCTCGTCCACGGGGAAATCGCGATCGGCCAGCGTCTGCAACATTTCGCGGCCGACGTTGCCGGTGGCGCCGATGACAGCAACCTTGTAACCCATAAGAGCTTCCCTCCGTTCTCCGGCCCTTGGCTTCCCCGGACCTACGGCTCATGCGAAAAGGCCCGCGGGTCCGATCCGCGGGCCTTTTCGTGATATTGAAACGAAACCGGCCCGCGTCTCAGGTGGTGGTCGTGCCGGTTTTCTTGGTGGTGACGGCCGCCGCCGCCGGCAGGGCAGAGCCCTGGGCGGAAAAGGCGTTCGCGAAGGGCACGCGGCCGATCATCACTGTCCTCCATCGGAGGCGCCAGCATTACCTCAAGCCGGCGGAGGGTTCAATAGGGAAGGGGTCGCTATTACCGGCTGATGACGCGGACGACGAAGGCGTCGATGTCGTCGTTCATGCCGACCGTGCGCTGCGCGAGATCGCCCGCCGCGACGAGGACCTGGTTGGCGGCGTCGGTCGCGGTGCCCGCGACCTCGGCGACCTGGCCGATGGTGCCGGCGACCGTCTGCACGCTGGCGGCGACCTCCCGGATGGCGCGGGACATGGCGGCGACCGCGGCGGACTGCTCCTCCGTCGTGCCGGCGATGCCGCTCGAATTCTCGTTGATGTCGCGGATCATGCTGGCGATGGTCCGCACCGCGTCGACGGCCTGGCCGGTGGCCTGGCGCATGCCCTCGATCTGGCTGACGATGTCGTCGGTCGCCTTGGCGGTCTGATTGGCGAGGTGCTTGACCTCGTTGGCGACCACGGCGAACCCCTTGCCCGCCTCGCCCGCGCGTGCCGCCTCGATGGTGGCGTTCAGCGCCAGCAGATTGGTCTGGTTGGCGATCTCGGTGATCAGGTTGACCACCTCGCCGATACGGTCGGCCGCCTGGGAAAGCTCGTGGATGGCGTCGTCGGTGCGGCCGGCCACGCGCACCGTCTCGCTGGCCATCTCGGCCGAACGCTTGATGCGCAGCGCCACCTCGCGGATGCCCGCCGACACCTCCTCGGCCGCCTGGGCGACCGATCCCACATGGCCCGACGCATCTTCCGCCGCGCGCGCCACCGTGGTCGATTGCGAACTGGTCTGGCTGGCGATCGCGCTCATCTGCTGGGCGGTGGCTTCGAGCTCGGTGGCCGTGGCCGCGACCGCCTGGCTCATGTGCTTGATGGTGTTGCCGACGGCGGTCGCCTCGCTGGCGAACGCCTTGGTCCTCTGTTCCATCCCGGTCAGGGCCTGGTTGATCAGGCTGGCGTGGTCGGCGAACTCCCCGACCAGGCCCTCCAGCAGGATATGGCGGAAATAGCGGCCCTCCGAGGTCTTGGCCATGGCGGCGTCGGCCTCCTTGGTGAAGGCCTCGGTCAGGTCGAGCAGGCGGTTGACGGCGCGGTCGAGCCGCCCCAGCAAGCCCTGCTCGCGGATGCCGATCACCCGGACGTCCAGCCGCCCCTGGGCGGCCTGCGTCAGCACGTCGGTGGTGCGCCGGATGTTGGCCCGCGCCGTGTGGACGAACCACGCCGAGGCGGATGCGCTCGCCACCAGGGCAAGGGCGAGCGCGGTCCGCAACGCCCCCCCGCCGACGGCTTCCACGATCGCGATCATTACGGCGAGGACGGCCGCCGCGATGGCGGCGACCGTCGCCTTAGAGACTGAAGACGAACTCATCGTACGGCACCCCAATGGCGGAAAGCTTGTCGAGCAGCGCCTTCGTGCTCGCCTCCATGCCGGCTTTGCGGTCGGCATGGCGATTCTCGATGGCGAGCAGTTCGCCATAGAGGGCCTTGGCCTTGTCCACCGCGTCCCGGCGCGGAGCGCGGCGGTTGGAATGGTAGCTGACGATGGTGCGCGACGCGTCGAACGTCGGCGTGACGTGGGCGAACACCCAGTAATGATCGCCGTTCTTGCTGCGGTTCAGCACGTAGGCGAAGATCTCCCGGCCGGCTTCGATCGTGTCCCAAAGAGCCTTGAAGACGCAGCGCGGCATCTCCGGATGGCGGATGATGCTGTGCGGCTTGCCGAGGATTTCGGCCTCGGTGTACCCCGCCATGCGCAGGAAGACTTCGTTGGCGTAGATGATCCGACCTTTCGGATCGGTCTTGGAGACGATAATCTCGTCGGCGCCGAACGTCCGCTCGACACCGGTCAGTCTTATGTCCGCCGCTGCCATGGGCTCCCCCAATCCAACGACCGCATGGGTCTAGCCGCCGCTTGTCCCGTTTCGGGACGCCCCGCGACCGTGTGATTTTCCCCCTATATGCGTATGGACGCTACCCCATTCGGGCTGTGCACAACAATACGATTCGGCGCAAAGGGCACGAAATCTGGCGCCTTTCGGTGTCTTGACCAAAAAGTCATAGAACTTTGGATCGATTTTCCACAGGATTGCCTTCCTTTTTCAACGCACGGCCATGAACTACAGGCACGCTTTCCATGCGGGGAATTTCGCCGACGTCGTCAAGCACGCCGTCCTCGCGCTCGTCCTCGACCATCTCGCCCGCAAGGCGGCGCCGTTCTTCGTGCTGGACACCCATGCCGGCACCGGACTCTACGATCTTGCCGGCCTTCCCGCCGGAAAGACCGGCGAATGGCGCGAGGGAATCGGCCGCATCCTCGCCAAACCGTCGCCGCCCGCCGCCCTGTCCCCCTACCTCGATGCGGTTCGCGCCGCGAATCCCGCTGGCGAGCTGCGCTGGTATCCGGGATCGCCGGCGCTGGCCCAGGCGCTGACCCGGCCCCAGGACCGCATCGCCCTGGTGGAGCTCCACCCCGAGGACGGCGACGATCTCAAACGCCGCTTTTCCCGCGACCGGCGCGTCGGCGTCCACCGCATGGACGGCTACGCCGCCCTCAAGGGGCTGCTGCCGCCCCCGGAACGGCGCGGCCTGGCGCTGATCGACCCTCCGTTCGAGGTCAGGGACGAGACGGCGCGGCTGTGCAAGGCGCTTGCCCAGGCGTGCCGGCGCTGGTCCACCGGGATTTATCTGGTGTGGTATCCGATCAAGGCGCGGCCGGCGATCGACCGCCTCCACGCCGATCTCGCCATGCTCGGCCTGCCGCCGACCCTGGCCGCCGAGGTACTTGTCCGCTCCGACGACGATCCGTCCCGGCTCAACGGGTCGGGGCTGGCGGTGGTCAATCCGCCCTGGACGCTGGACGCGACGCTGGCCGAGCTTCTGCCGTGGCTGGCCGAGGCGCTCGCCGCGCCCGAAGGCGGGACCGGCGCGGGGCATCGCCTGGAATGGCTGGTCGGCGAGAACGCCTGACTCCGCCTACGCTGCCGTCACGTTGACCCGATCGACGCGCCAGCCATCGTGGGTGGCGTCGATGCGGGTGAGGGACAACGGCAGGACCGAGAACCGCAGCGCCTGCGCCGCAGGAAGGTCCAGCGCCGCCGCCAGCGCCGCGCGGACGGTGCCGGCATGGGCGATGGCGACGATGTCGCGGCCCGCATGCTCGCGGCTCAGGCGTGCCACCGCCTCGCCCACCCGTTCCACCATCGCGGCGAAACTCTCCCCGCCGGGAGGGGCGGTTCCGGCGGGATCGCGCCAGAAATCGGCCAGGAACGAATCCTTGGCCGCTTCCAGCTCCACCCAGCTCCGGCCCTGCCACGATCCGAAATCCTGCTCGGCGAGATCCGGCTCGATCTGCGGCGGCGGCAACAGCAGGCCGGCGGCCTCAAGGCCGCCGGCGGTCTGGCGGCAGCGGATCAGGCCGCTTTCGATCAGAACCGCATTGACCGGCAGGATGCGCGCCAGATAGCGGAAATCCTCCTCGTCCGAGACGTCGCAAGTGACATCCAGGCGTCCGTGGATACGTCCGTGAGGGCACGGCACGGGGGCATGGCGCAACCACCACCAGCGGGTCATCGCGCCCATCACCAGCCTCCCGCCGCCGCCAGCAGCACGGCCGCTTCGGCAACCTGGGCCACCGCGCCCAGGACGTCGCCCGTATACCCGCCCAGCGCCCGGCGCGCCACCCAGCCGGCCGCGGCTGCGGCCAATGCGGCGGCGGCCGCCGCCGCCGCCGCGCCGGTCACGCCAAGGCCGGCGACGGCCACAACCAGGGCCAGCACCGCCGCCAAAGCCGCGATACCCGCATCGGGCGTTCCGGCGGCGGCTCCCAGGCCGTCGCTGCGCGCCGCGGGAAGAGCCTGCATGACGGCGGGAATGGCGGCACGGGACAACGCCCCGGCGGCCGCCAGCGCGCCAAGCCCGGCCAGACCTGACGGCGCCGCCGCCAGGGCGGAGGCGCGCAAGCCGAAGCCGAGCAGCAGGGCGACCACCCCGAACGTGCCGATCCGCGAGTCGCGCATCACCTCCAGCCGCCGCGCGCGGTCCCCGCGCGCGCCCAGCCCGTCGGCGAAATCGGCCAAGCCGTCCTCGTGCAGCGCCCCCGTGCACACGGTCGCGACCAGCAGCGCCAGCAGAGCGGCGGGCAAAGCCGGCAGCAGCGCGTGGCCCAGCACGAAGGCCAGCCCGGACACCAGCCCCACCGCCGCGCCGACGATCGGGAAGACCCCCATGGCGCGCGCCAGCCTGCCTTCGCCATAGTCGGGGTGCGGCACAGGCAGCCGGGTCAGGAAGGAGGAGGCGACATGAAAATCGTCGAGCCATGGGCCCAGACGATCATGGAAGGGGAATGACGGTCGCATGTCGTTCATGGCGGGTGACGGGACGTTTTCTTTAGGTTATAGGACGCCTGTCTATCGAAACGCAATATATTGGGGAGACTGGCCTTGAATGTCTCTATTTCTAGTCCTGCCGACGTGGAAGCCCTGCTCGCGGACCTTCCCGGACCGGACGTCACGGCGCGGGACGCGTGGGCCGCGCGCGATCCCCAACTGACCAAGCCGGCGGGATCGCTGGGACGGCTCGAGGAAATCTCCCTTTGGCTGGCCGCCTGGCAGGGCCGCCATCCGCCGATGGTGACACGGCCCAGGGCGCGAATCTTCGCCGGCAACCACGGGGTCGCGGCGCAGGGCGTTTCCGCCTTCCCCGCCGAAGTCACCGTGCAGATGGTGGCGAATTTCCGCCGCGGCGGCGCGGCGATCAATCAATTGTGCCACACCTTCGGCACCGAGCTGGACGTCATCGCGCTGGACCTGGACCGGCCGACCGCCGACTTCACCACGGCGCCGGCCTTGGACGCCAGCGCGTTCGCGGCGGCCTTCCTGGCCGGCATGGGCGCGGTGCCGGCGGACACCGATCTGCTGGTGCTGGGGGAAATGGGCATCGGCAATACCACGCCGGCCGCCGCGCTGGCCTGCGCGCTCCACGGCGGCGACGCCGCCGATTGGACCGGGCGGGGCACCGGCGTCGAGGGCGCGGCGCTGGCGCGCAAGACCCAGGTGGTGGCGGCGGGCGTGGCGCTGCACCGCGACCATCCGCCGCTCGACGTGCTGCGCCGCCTTGGCGGCCGCGAGCTGGTGGCCATCGCCGGGGCGTTGGTGGCGGCGCGGTTGCGGCGCATTCCGGTGCTGCTGGACGGTTACGTATGCACCGCGGCGGCCGCCCCGCTGGCCGCGGCCAGGCCGGGCGCCCTCGACCACTGCCTGGTGGCCCACGTCTCCGCCGAGCCCGGGCATCGGCGTCTGGCGGCCAAATTGGGCAAGGAGCCGCTTCTCGATTTCGGCATGCGTCTGGGCGAAGGCTCGGGCGCGGCGCTGGCCGTCGGCCTGGTGCGCGCCGCCGCGTCCTGCCATGCCGGCATGGCGACCTTCGCGGAAGCGGGGGTCAGCGACCGGGAATGACGGTCAGCGGCGCAGCACCGCCACCGCTTCCAGGTGGGCCGACCACGGGAACTGGTCGATGGGCGTGACCGAGTCGAGGCGGTAGCCGCCATCCACCAGGATGCGCAGATCGCGGGCGAGGGTGGCGGGATTGCACGAGACGGCCACGACCGCCGGCGGGCCGGCCGAGGCGAGCTGCTCGGCCTGGGCCACGGCCCCGGCGCGCGGCGGGTCCAGCACCACCGCCTGGAAACGCCCGAGCTCATGGGACAGCAGCGGCCGGCGGGCCAGGTCGCGCACCTCGGCCGTCACGCCCAGCCCGGCCTGGCGGGCGGCCGCTTCCAGGGCCCGGACCGACGCGTCCTCCCCCTCCACGGCGTGGACAATGCGGCCCGGCGCCGCCAGCGGCATGGTGAAGCTGCCGCAGCCCGAATAAAGGTCGGCAACCGTCCGCGCATCGCCGACGGCGTCGGCCACCCGTTCGGCGATGGCCCGTTCTCCGGCCCCGGTCGGTTGCAGGAAGGCGCCCGGCGGCGGCTCGACGGCGACCCCGGCGAAACGGACCACGGGTGCGTGCCGGCGCGCGACGGGATCGATGACGCCGCTTCCCGGCCGCCGCCATGACAGGCGCGCAAGATCGTTTTCGTCCGCGAACGCGGCCAGACGTTCGCGGTCGAAAAGGTCGAGACGGGCTTCGGCCTCGACGAGGACATCGAGGCCGCCCTCGGTCAGCGTCGCCACCACGTCCCCGCCCCCCTCGGGCACCACGGCCGACAGCATCCGCCGCAACGGCGGCAACAGACCGATCGGCTCCGGCGCCATCAGCGGGCAGGTTTCGACGTCGATCACGGCATGGCTGGCCCGCGCGTGGAAGCCGAGCAGGGTGTCGTTGCGGCGCCGCATGAAGGCGAAGGCGGCGCGTCTGCGACTCCCCGGGGCCACCCGCACCAGCGGCTCCACCGGGGCCGCGCCCAGCCCATGACGCGCCAACTGGGTCACCAGCAGCTCGCGCTTCCAGGCCGCATAGGCCTGATCGGCCAGATGTTGCAGCGAGCATCCGCCGCAGCGGGCGTAATGGGGACAGAGCGCGGGCACGCGGTCCGGCCCGGGCGCCAGCACCTCGATCAGCGCGGCCGCCAAGCCCTCGCCCCGACGGCCTTCGATCCGGGCGAGCACCCGGTCGCCGGCCACGGTGAAGGGCACGAATACAGCCTCGCCCGACAGGTTCGCCACACCGTCGCCGCGGGCGCCGACCGCCGCGATCTCCAGTTCGACGATGCGCGATGCGGGCGCGGCCCGCTTTGCCTTGCCCCGCTGTGCGTGCGAACGGGGACGGTCCTTCATCGCCTTGCTCCTTGCATCGGAAGACGGCGACAGGATGACCCTACCCGCAGGACCATGGCAAGGCGACATCGCCGTAGGCGATGCCGGAAGGCGGATGCGCGCCCCCGGGGAACACAAATCGTTAAATTTCCGTTTCACTTGCCTGGGCCGCGTTGACTCCGTGACTAAAGGTGGAGGACAAGAGCACTCGCGTCGTATGGAATCCCCAAGGAGTCGTCGATGCACACGTCACCCCATGCGGTCGCCCAGTCCCGGGTGTCGGCGGAAACGCGGAACCACCGTTTCCCGGGCCGCGAGCATCGGCCGTTTCCTTTGCCCGGAAGGCCATCCGCACGGCCTTCCGACGATCATTGGAACAACATCGTCGCCAAGCTGGACATCGCCTTCCAGCCGATCGTCAACATCCATACCGGCGCCAGCTACGGTTACGAAGCGCTCTTGCGCAATCATGTCGAAGCGGGATTCGAATCGATCCAGGACTTCTTCGACACATGCCACGCCCTTGGCATCCTGCACGACATCGAAATCGTCCTTCGGGAAAAGGCGATCGCCAAGTTCGCCGCCCTGGGGCACAGCCGGCAGACGAAGCTGTTCCTCAACATGGACACCCGCAGTCTCGATCCGGCGGGAGACCTGGCCGCGCGGACGCGGACCATGCTCGAACGCTACGGCATCCACGAGAACGCGCTGGTGTTCGAAATCTCCGAACGGCACCCCTTCATCCAGCCGGCCGAGGCCACTGCGGTCCTCAAACAGTACAAGCGCGCCAACTTCCGCCTCGCCATCGACGATTTCGGCACCGGGTTCTCGGGCCTGCAACTTCTGTACTTTGCCGAGCCCGACGTTCTCAAGATCGACCGCTTCTTCATTTCCGACATCGCCAGCGATTCCAAGAAAAAACTGTTCCTGACGCAGATCGTCCATATCGCCCACCTCCTGGGCGTGGTGGTTCTGGCCGAAGGGGTGGAGACCGAGCGGGAATATTTCGTCTGCAAGGACATCGGCTGCGATCTGATCCAGGGGTACCTTATCCAGAAGCCGTCCTGCGAGATTTCCGACCTCATGGTCCGCTACGACGCCATCGCCGATCTGGCCAAGCGCGAGCGGCGCGTGGCGACCTCGGATCAGAAGCTCATCCGGGACCAGGTCCAGTACGTCCCGCCGATTCCCCTCGACACCGGCATGGAAAAGGTGTTCGACCGTTTCCGCGCCAATGCCAACCTGACGTTCTTCCCCGTGGTGGACGACGCGGGCGCGCCGATCGGCATCATCCGCGAGAAGGCCCTCAAGGACTACGCCTACTCGCCGTTCGGCAAGGACTTGATGAGCAACCGGGCCTGCGGGCGGACGCTCAAGGACTTCGTGTCGCGCTGCCCGATGGCCGACCTCAGCACCAAGGCCGAGACCATCCTGCAAGCCTATTCGGCGGTCGAGGATTCGGAAGGAATCATCATTCTCGACGACATGAAATACGTCGGGTTTCTCTCCGCCCACTCGCTCCTGCGCGTGATCAACGAGAAAAACCTCGCCACCGCGCGCGACCAGAACCCGCTGACCAGGCTGCCGGGCAATAACCTCATCCACGAATATCTTCTCGATGCGCTGACCGCGACCGAGGCCGAAACCGTGCTGGCCTATTTCGATTTCGATAACTTCAAGCCCTTCAACGACCGCTACGGTTTCCGCCTGGGGGACCGGGCCATCCTGCTGTTCGCCGAACTCCTGTCCAAGGCGGTCCGCCCCGATGCCGGCTTCGCCGGCCACATCGGCGGCGACGATTTCTTCGCGGGTTTCCGGGGCATGCCGTTCGACGGCGTCGTGACGACCTGCCGCGAGGTGATCGCCGCGTTCCGCCGGGACGTGGAAAGTTTCTACGACGACGAGACCCGAAGCCTCGGGTACATGGTCGGCCAGGATCGCACGGGCAACACCGTGCGCTTTCCCCTGATGACCGTGTCCGCCGCTCTGATGCACATGCCCGCGGGCCGCGACGTCCACACCGTGGACGAGGTCAGCCACCTGATCGCCGAGTTGAAGAAGGAAGCGAAGACGAGCCCGGACCGCCTGAGCGCGGGAAACCTGTGCGCCTCGCCCGCCCTATAGCGCGGGCTTGACCGCCAGCGCCACCAGGCCCGGCACCTCGGCCCCCGCTTCCCGCCGGGTCGCGGCGTTTTCGATCAGGGGCATGGTGAAGCCGGCCCGCTGCGCCGCCGTCCGCACATAACCGGGGGAATGGGCGTAGCGGCTCTTGGCGCCCAGGCGGAAGGTGCCGTCCCGCGCCTCCAGCGCCTCGGTGGTGAAGACGAACGCGCCGCCCGGCTTCAAAGCCAGCCAAGCGGCCCCCATCACCGGGTCCAGGTCGCCGAAATAGACCAGCACGTCCGCCGCCGCCACCAAGTCGTAACGTTCGGGCCGGGCCGAGAGGGTTTCGACCAGCTCGCCCACCGCGAGATCGTCGTAGACCCCGCGTCCGGCGGCCTTGGCGACCATGGCCGGCGACAGGTCCGCCCCCTCCAGGCGGCGGGCAAGAGGACGCAGCACCGCAGCCGCCAGGCCGGTGCCGCAGCCGGCATCCAGCACGTCGAGCCCCGACAGCTTTCCCCCCCGGAGCGGCGCGAACCCCCGGGCCAGCGCATCGGCGATCAGCGCGGGTCCGCGGTAGTCCAGCGTGTTTACCAGGGCATCGTCGAAGGTATCGGCATAATCGTCGAAAAGCTGCCGCACATAGGATTCCGGGGCCTTGTCGGGGGTCTCGGCAGCGCCGACCAAGGCCAGCCCCAGCCGGGCCCCATGGCGGTCCTCGGGATCGCGCTCCAGGCATGCGGTGTAATAAAGGGTGGCCTTTTCCTTGCGCCCCAGCGCGCGATAGGCCTCGGCGGCGCACCAATAGGCGTGCGCCAGGGAGGGCGCGGCCGCCACCGCGCGCTCGAACGCGGCGGCCGCGCCTTCGGCATGCCCCTCGGCCTGCCGTACCAGGCCCAGTTCCAGCCAGGCCTCGGCGCAGCGGGGCGCGGTGCGGCTGGCCCGTTCGGCTTCCGCCCGCGCTTCCCCCAGGCGGCCCGCGGCTCTCAAGGCCGCCGCCAGGTTGGCGCGGACCCCCCCGCGATCGGGATTCATGTCCACCACGGCACTCAGGACGGTGACCGCCTGTTCCGAGCGGCCGAGCTTGTGGAGGCAGACGCCGAAATTGTTGAGAGCGGCCGGCCAGTCCGGGCGCAACTCCAGGGCCTGGTGCAGATGCCCCAGCGCCTCGGCGGGTTTGCCGGAGTCCAGCAAGGCGGCGCCCAGGGTCATTTGCGCTTCCGCATGGCGGGGAGCGATCGCCACGGCGTGGCGGCAATGGGCGATCCCCTCCTCGGTCTTTCCCAGCCGCAGCAACAGGGCGCCCAGCCGGGAATGGGCCTGCGCATGGCCGGGATCGCGCGCCAGCGCGTGCCGGTAGTGCAGGATGGCCTCGTTGGCCTCGCCGGCCTGCTCCAGGGCCTGGGCCATGGCGAAATGGAGCGCCGGCTGATCGGGAGTGATGGCCACGGCGCGGGCGAGGTGCCCGACGGCGCGGCGGGCCTGTCCCTCGTCGATCGCCACAAGGCCGAGAAGATAATGGGCTCCGCCGAATTCGGGATGGGTTTCGGCCAGACGCAGGGCCAAACGGCGCGCGGCGGCCAATTTGCCCTCCTGGTAGGCCTTCATGGCTTCGGTGAAAGCCTGGCCCACGGTCATGGTTCGCGCTGGCGGCATCCCGGCTCCGTTGGTTACGGCCCCTTCCAATTCACGGCCTCGTCCATAGCTCAATAACTCTAGCCTGGATTTCTCACATGGGTACCGATTTGATCGCGTTTCGGGGAGACGGAGTGCCAAACCACGGCCCGCGGGCAAGGCTCGCCGCCTTGGCAAGGGCCGTGGCGCCGGCAGCCGTTCCGTCGAAACGCGACCCCAGAGGGGCGGGACAAATTTGGCCACACGGTGCGTTACCCGGCTTGGCCGATGGCCCGCATCGGCCTGCGCCGGCTGCCTGCCGTGTGGCCAAATTTGTCTCCGTCAAATCGGTGCCCATGTGAGAAATCCAGGCTAGTGCCTCACGATCCGCCGCGACAACGAGGGAAGGCGCCGATGGACGTTCCTCTGGAAATCCGCTTCCACGACATCGAGCCCTCACAGGCGCTGGAGGCCGCCATCCGCGAACGGGTGGACAGGCTCAACCGGATGTATCCCAGGCTGACCAGCTGCCGCGTTGCCGTCGAGGCGCCCCACCGACAGCACCGGAAAGGCAACATCTTCGCGATCCATATCGAACTGGGCGTCCCCGGCGGCAAGCTGGCGGTCACCCGCGAGCCGCACCATGTCCGGGAAAAATACGCCACTCCCGATATCTATAAAACCTTGCGGGACGCGTTCGACGCCGCCGAGCGGCGGGTGCTCGAATACAAGCGGCAGGTCAAGGGCGAGGTCAAAGCCCACGAGGATTTCTTCCATGGCGAGGTGGCGGCCGTAAACCCCACCCGCGACCACGGATTCATCACCACCAACACCGGAACGCAACTCTATTTCCACCGCAACGCGCTGATGGAATGCGCGCTGGAAGACCTGAGCCCCGGCACCGCCGTCCACTATGTGGAAACGGTCGGCGACACCGGCCCCATCGCGGCCAAGGTGTGGCGGGTCGAGACCCGCGCGTGATGAAAGGGGCGCGCAGCCGCGCGCCCATCCTTCAATCTAAACCGCCGTCCCGCCCACGGTCAGACCGTCGAGGCGGAGCGTCGGCTGGCCGACGCCGACGGGCACGCCCTGGCCGTCCTTGCCGCAGGTGCCGATGCCGGGATCGAGGGTGAGGTCGTTGCCGATCATGGACACGCGGGTGAGCGCGTCGGGACCGTTCCCGATCAGCGTGGCGCCCTTCACCGCCGGCCCGATCTTGCCGTCCTCGATCAGATACGCCTCCGAGGCGGAGAAGACGAACTTGCCCGAGGTGATGTCCACCTGGCCGCCGCCGAAATTGACGGCGTACAGCCCGTTCTTGACCGAGCGCAGGATTTCCTCGGGCTCGTGCGCGCCGGCCAGCATGAAGGTGTTGGTCATGCGCGGCAGCGGCGGGTGGGCATAGGATTGGCGCCGGCCGTTGCCGGTGGCCGCCACGCCCATCAGCCGGGCGTTGAGGCGGTCCTGGAGGTAGCCGACCAGGATGCCGTCCTCGATGAGCACGGTGCGCCGCGACGGCGTCCCCTCGTCGTCGATGGAGATGGAGCCGCGGCGGTCCGGCAGCGAACCGTCGTCGACCACGGTGACGCCGGGCGCCGCCACCCGCTGGCCGATGCGGTTGGAGAAGGCGGAGGTGCCCTTGCGATTGAAATCCCCCTCCAGGCCGTGGCCGACGGCTTCGTGGAGCATGACGCCCGGCCAGCCGGGACCCAGCACCACCGCCATCTCGCCGGCCGGCGCCGGCACCGAATCCAAATTGACGGACGCCTGGCGCAACGCCTCGTCGGCGCAGCGATGCCAGTCAGCCGTGCCGATCACCCCGTCATAGGTGACGCGGCCACCGATGCCGTGGCTGCCCGTCTCCATGCGGTCGCCGTGTCCCAGGACCACCGAAACGTTGAGCCGGACCAGCGGCCGGATGTCGGCGGCATGGGTGCCGTCGGCGCGCATGATGAAGACGGCCTGCCAGGACCCGCCCAGGGACGCCGTGACCTGCCGCACCCGCGGGTCGCGGCCGCGCACATAGGCGTCGATCTCTTCCAGGAGCTTTACCTTCTCCTCGAAGGCGACCAGCGTCAGGGGGTTGAGATCCGTATAGAGCACGCGGTTGGTGCCGGCCGGGCCGGACGCCATGGTGCCGGCGCGGCGGCTGCGGACCGCCTTGACGGTCGCGCCGGCGCGGCGGATGGCCTCTTCGCTCAGTTCCGAGCCGTGGGCGAACCCTTGCGCTTCGCCCGCCACCGCCCGCAGCCCGAACCCTTGGGCCGTGTCGAAGCTGGCGCTCTTGATCTGGCGGTCGTCCATCAGCACGCTTTCGGACTGCCGGTATTCCAGGAAGAGTTCGCCGTCGTCCGCCCCGGCCAGGGAATCGGCGACGATGTCCTGCACGCCGTCGGGATCGAGGCCGGCGCGGACGAAGAACAGCTCGCGGGCATGGGCGTCGTGCGGCATGGGAACTCCTTGGACGGCGGCTTGGCCGGAACGGTTGGCAGGGTTGGCCGGGCAGTGTACACCAGCCGGTGAGGATTGGCTCGCTTTCGAGGGGAGATATAGGCAATGGCCGAGGGTATGCCAGGGCGGGCCGCTATGGTTCCCTTGAACGAACATCCTCTGCGCAGGATGCTTGCCGGCGAAGTGCACGCCCGGCCCTATGAGGTGCTGGGGGCGCCGGTGCGGATGTCGCACCTGGCGGTCATCCACCGCGAAGGCGGGGATTCCGAGGCCGAGCGCACCCATCTGGCCCAATTGCTCGGTCAGCACGGCGCCGAGCCGCCGGGCGAGGGAACGAATTATTTCAGCCGCGATCTGGGCGCGCTCCGCCTGCGGTTCGAGAGGCACGCCGAGTTTTCGACCTACACGTTCTTCCGTTTCGACGATTTCGACCATCCCTTCTTCGGCACGGCGCTGGAGCTTGTGCCGCAGGCCTGGCTGCACCACTTGCCCGGCGACGTCGTCACCGCCGTCCACCTTGCGGTGGAACGCACCGAGCGCCCGGCCGACGCGATCGCCCCCCTGTTCGACGGCAATCCCATGGTGGGCAGCGAAATGGCGGGCGGCGCGGCGCAGATCTGGACGGATTTCCGGCTGCACGCCGATGGATTCGGACGCATCCTGGTGCGCGACGTCACCCTGACCGGCGGCCAGACCGGCCGCCTGGCCCAGCGGCTGCTGGAGATCGAAACCTACCGGCTGATGGCGCTGCTGGCGTTTCCTCTGGCCCGCCAGTCCAACGGCGAGGTCGCCCGGATCGAAAGGGACATCGCCGGCATCATCGCCGAGCTTGCCGATCCGGCGGTGTGCCAGAACGACCGCGCCCTCCTCGACCGGCTGACCGGCATGGCCGCCGAGGCGGAGCGCCTGGACGCCACCACCGCCTTCCGGCTTTCGGCCGCCCGCGCGTACCACGCCATCGTCCAGCAGCGCATCGCCGAATTGCGCGAGGAGCGCATCACCGGCCTGCAAACCGTCTCCGAGTTCATGGACCGCCGCCTGGCGCCGGCGATGAAGACCTGCGAAACCGCCACCGACCGCCAGCGCATGCTGGCCGGCCGCATCTCGCGCACGAGCGGCCTGTTGCGCACCCGGGTCGATATCGCGCTGGAGGAAAAGAACGGCGACCTCCTCAAATCCATGAACCGGCGGGCCAAGCTCCAGCTCCGCCTCCAGGAAACGGTCGAGGGGCTGTCAGTGGTGGCGATCAGCTACTACCTGCTGGGCCTGGTCTCTTACGCCGCCAAGGGTCTGAAGGCTGTCGGCGCGCCGGTCAGCCCCGACCTCGCCGCCATCGTCGGCCTGCCCATCATCCTCGGCGCCGTCACCCTGGCCCTGCGCCGGCTGCGCCGCGCCCTGGGCCAAGGACACCGCGAGGAATAGACGGCGGTTCTCATCGTGCGCGCTGGCTCATGGTGTCATTCCGACCGAGCGTGAGCGAGCGGAGGGATCCCTACACGCGACGATGCCGGAAAGATCCCTCTCTTCGCTCGGGATGACGATGAAAAAACCCGCGAAGAGAGCCGCTGGATGCCAGCGGTTCTCATTATGCATTTTTCGCTGTCATCCCGAGCCGACGGCGAGGGATCTTTCCGGCACTTTCGCGTGAAAGATCCCTCGGTCGCTCCGCCCCCTCGGGATGACATAACCAGCGGGCGCACATAATGAGAACCGCTGGCTGGATGCGGTCTTGCGCGATTTCCGATCCATGATATCATGTGGTGCCCCCAAGGTACGCCATCTCAGATCCGGGGTGGCGGCATCCGCAACACGTGATCCCGATGGCCGGGTTCCGGCCAATGAGGCCCTGGATTCAGGGACGGAGGAGTCTTTGCGTTTTCGCTTCGCCGGCCCGCGCCCATGCTGATCGGGGCCTTGGGGACATTGCTGGTTCTCGCCTTTTTGGGGGCCGTTCTCGGCCGCGATAAGCGGACCCCGGCGCTCGTCCATGCCGGTTGCCTGGTCGCCAGCCTCGCGCTTCTGGCCAGCGGATTGGGTCATTTAGGCCAGCCCACCGATGCGGCCACCACCATGGTGCTGCCCATCGGCCTGCCGTGGACCCAGGCGCATGTGCGCGTCGACAACCTGGCGGCCCTGTTCATGGTGATCGTCAATCTGTCGGCGGCGGCGGCCAGCGGTTTCGGCATCGCTTACGCCGGCCATCTGCCGGAACCGCGCCGGGTCACCCCGTTCTTTCCCCTGTTCCTGTTCGGCATGAATGCGGTGCTGATCGCCGACGACGCCTTCACCTTCCTGGTGTCCTGGGAATTCATGTCGCTGGCCTCGTGGGCGCTGGTGCTGTCGGACCATACCCGCGCCGAGAGCCGCCGCGCCGCGCTGGTCTACCTGACGATGGCGGCGTTCGGCACCTTCAGCCTGCTGACCTGCTTCGGGGTCATGGCCGGCCCGGGCGGCGACTACACCTTCGCC
This sequence comes from Pseudomonadota bacterium, assembly GCA_021847015.1. Lineage (GTDB taxonomy): Bacteria > Pseudomonadota > Alphaproteobacteria > Rhodospirillales > Magnetospirillaceae > JAJZVW01. The sequence goes on from JAJZVW010000013.1 coordinate 22,937, forward strand.
GCCATGCGCGCCCATTCGCTGGGGCCGGTGGCGGGCTCCCTGGCCGTCCTGCTGGCCCTTCTCGGCGCCGGCTCCAAGGCCGGCCTGGTTCCCCTGCACGCCTGGCTGCCCCTGGCCCATCCCGCCGCGCCCAGCCACGTCTCGGCGCTGATGTCGGGGGTGATGACCAAGGTCGCCCTTTACGCCCTGATCCGCATCCTCATGGACCTGCGCGGCGACGTCGGCTGGGAATGGGGCGCGGTGATGATGGTGGTGGGCGGGATAACGGCCGTGCTCGGCGTGCTCTATGCCGTTCTCCAGGACGACATCAAGACCCTGCTCGCCTATTCGACCGTCGAGAACGTCGGCGTCGTCGTCATCGGCCTGGGCCTGGCCATCGCCTTCAAGGCCGACGGCAAGACCACGCTGGCGGCCCTGGCCCTGGTCGCCGGACTTTACCACGCCATCAACCACTCGGTGTTCAAGAGCCTGCTGTTCCTGGGCTCGGGCGCCGTGATGACCGCCACCGGCCAGCGTTCCCTGGGCGTCCTGGGCGGGCTGCTCAACCGCATGCCCTGGACGGGCGCGGTGATGCTGGTGGGGTCGGCCGCCATTTCGGCGCTGCCGCCGCTCAACGGCTTCGTGTCGGAATGGCTGATCTTCCGCGCGCTGTTCAAGGGCCCGACCTTGTCGCACTGGGCGATGAAATTCGGCGTGCCGGTGGTCGGCGCGCTGCTGGCTCTGGCGGCCGCCCTGGCGGCGGCGGGGTTCGTGCGCGCCTTCGGCGTGGCCTTCCTGGGCCGGCCGCGCTCGGCCGAGGCCGCCGCGGCCCGCGAGGTGCCGGCGCCGATGACGGCGGCGATGGCCGTCCTCGCCGTCCTGTGCGTGGTGCTGGGCGCCATCCCGGTGACGGTGACCAAGGCCCTCGACGGGGTGATCGAGCCTTTGACGGGCGTCCGTTTCTCGGTCTCGGCCAACTTGGGCTGGCCGTGGCTGTCGCCGGTCAGTTCGGATTGGGGATCGTATTCCGGCACCGTCCTGGTGCTGGTCGGCCTGTCGCTCTTCACCTTCACCATCGCCCTGGTCCACCGCCTGGGCACCCGGGCGCTGCGCCGCGCCGATGCCTGGGATTGCGGCCATCGCGAATCCCTTCCGGACGCGCAATACAGCGGCCAGAGCTTCGCCCAGCCGCTGCGGCGCGTGTTCGCCGCCACCATCTTCCGCGCCCGCGAGCGCGTGCAGATGCCCGAGCCCGGCGATTGCGGCCCGGCGACCCACGAGGTGTCGCTGGTCGACCCGGTGTGGCAGGGCCTTTACGCCTCCATCGGCCGGCTGGTCGATTACATCGCCGACCGGGTCAACCATCTGCAATTCCTCACCGTGCGCCGATACCTGCTGATGATGTTCGGCACGCTGGTGTTCCTTCTCCTGGTGGTGGCGATTCGGCAGCAATGACGGCGATCCTCTTGCAATTCGCGCACATTCTGCTGGTGGTGGCCCTGGCGCCGCTGGTGACCGGCTGGGTCCGGCTGGTCAAGGCGCGCTTGAACGGGCGGTGCGGACCGTCGCCGTTCCAGCCCTACCGCGACCTGTACCGCCTGCTCCAGAAGGAGGCGGTCATCGCCCATTCGGCGTCGTGGATCTTCCGCGCCGCCCCCTACGTCACCTTTGCGGCGGTGTGGCTGGCCGCCTGCATCGTGCCGACCTTCACCACCGACCTGCTGCTCGCCCCCGCCGCCGACCTGATCGCCCTGGTGGCGCTGCTGGGGCTGGCGCGGTTCTGGACCGCGCTGGCCGGAATGGACGTGGGCACCGCCTTCGGCGGGCTGGGGTCGTCCCGCGAAATGCTGATCGCCAGCCTGGCCGAGCCGGCCATGCTGATGGTGACCTTCTCGCTGTCGCTGCTGTCGGGCTCGACCTCGGCCGCGCATATCGCCGCCTTCGTGCTGTCGGGTGGCATCGGGCTGTCGGTTTCGCTGGGGTTGGCGCTCGCCGCCATGGTCATGGTGGCCATCGCCGAGAACGGCCGCATCCCCATCGACAATCCCGCCACCCACCTGGAACTGACCATGGTCCACGAGGCCATGGTGCTGGAATATTCCGGCCGCCACCTCGCCATGATCGAGGCTGCGGGAATGGTGCGCCTGACCCTGTTCATGGCCCTGATCGGCTGCCTATTCATGCCCTGGGGCATGGCCCGGCCGGGGGCGGACCTGGCGGAGATCGCCATCGGGCTCGGCGCCTTCCTGGGCAAGACCTTCGCGCTCGGCACCGTGCTGGCCCTGTTCGAGACCTCCATCGCCAAGATGCGGGTGTTCCGCTACGCGGACTTCCTGGGCGGGGCGCTGCTGCTGGCGCTGCTCGCGACCATCTTCCACTATGTCTCGGAGGCCGTGTAGGTGTTCGCGCACCTCTCCTACGACGTCGCCCACCTGATCGGCGCCACGGTGCTGATGGCCGGCTTCGGGCTGCTCTACCAGCGCCGGCTCCAGGCGGTGCTGAACACCTTCGCCTTCCAGGCGCTCGCCCTCGCCGCCGCCGCCGGCTGGCAGGCCCATGTGCAGAACGCCCCCCATCTGTGGGCCACCGCCGGCATCGCCCTGGTGTTCAAGGCGCTGCTGGTGCCATTCGCCCTACACTGGCTGGTGGAGCGGCTGGGAATCCACCGCACCGTCGAGACGGCGCTCTCGATCGGCTGGACCATGATCGTCGGCGTCGCCCTGGTGGCGCTGTCGATCATGCTGGTGCTCCCCGTGACCGCCGGGGCCGCCGCGCTCACCCGCGAGAGCCTGGCGCTCGCCATGAGCGTCGTCCTGCTCGGCCTGCTGATGATGATCACCCGCCACAACGCCGTGACCCAGGTGGTGGGGTTCATGGCCCTTGAGAACGGCCTCATCCTCGCCGCGGTATCGGCCAAGGGCATGCCGCTGGTGGTGGAGATTTCGATCGCGTTCTCGGTGCTGGTGGCGATGATCCTGTTCGGCATCTTCTTCTTCCGCATCCGCGAGCGGTTCGACAGCCTCGACGTCCAGTACCTCGAAACCTTCCGCGGGGACCGCCAATGATCTCCTACGTGGCGGCCCTGTCGCACACCGCCAATCCCCTGCTCTGGATTCTCGGCAGCCCCCTGGCCGGGGCGGCGCTGCTGGCGCTCCTGCCCCGCTGGCGGGCGGCGGCGATCGTCAACGTGGTGGTGTCGGGTGTCACGCTGGCGGCCGCCCTGACGCTGTTCCAGCACCGCCCGGCGCCGACGCGCCTGTTGTTCATCGACGATTTCAACATCTACCTGGTGGCGCTGACCGCCTTCGTCGGGTTCACCACCAGCGTCTTCTCGGCCGCCTACATCGCCCGCGAAACGGCGGCCCGGCGGCTGCGGCCGGTGCATCTGCGCTTCTACCACTCGATGTACCAGGCCTTCCTGTTCACCATGCTGCTGGCGCTCTCGGCCAACAACACCGGGGTGATGTGGGTGGCCGTCGAGGCGGCGACGCTCACCACCGTGCTGATGGTCAGCCTGTACCGCACCCGCGAGGCCATCGAGGCGGCCTGGAAGTACTTCATCCTGTGCTCGGTGGGCATCGGTCTGGCGCTGTTCGGCACCATCCTGGTCTACCTCGCCGCCGAGCCGGTCATGGGCGACGGCGCCGACGCCATGGCCTGGACCCTGCTGATCGGCCGCGCCGCCGCCTTCCAGCCCGACCTGCTCAACCTCGCCTTCGTGTTCGTGCTGGTGGGATACGGCACCAAGGTGGGCCTGGCGCCGCTGCATGCGTGGCTTCCCGACGCCCACGCCGAGGGCCCGACGCCGATCTCCGCGGTGCTGTCGGGCCTGCTGCTGAACGTGGCCCTTTACGCGCTGCTGCGCTTCAAGATGCTGATCGCCGCCAACGGGCACACCCTGGCGCCGGGGCCGCTGATGGTGATGATGGGGCTGTCCAGCCTGTTCCTCGCCGGGTTCATGCTGTACCGGCGCGGCGACATCAAGCGCCTGTTCGCCTATTCGTCCATCGAGCACATGGGCGTCATCACCTTCACCTTCGGCATGGGCGGAGCCGTCGCCAACTTCGCCGGACTGATGCACATGACCATGCATTCGCTGACCAAGTCGGCGATCTTCTTCGCCGTGGGCATCATCTCGCAGAATGCCGGGACCAAGCGCATCGCCGACATCCGCGGCCTGACCGTCAGCCACCCCTTCCTCGGCTGGACCTTCCTGCTGGCGGTGCTGGCCATCGCCGGCCTGCCGCCCATGGGCGTGTTCATGAGCGAATTCCTGGTGGTCAGCTCCACCTTCGCCCGCCAGCCGCTGCTGGCGCTGCCGCTGGCGCTGGGGCTGCTGCTGGCGTTCGGGGCGCTGGTCAGCCGGGTCCAGGGCATGGCGTTCGGCACCCCGCTGGCCGCCGCCGGCCATGGCAGGCCGTCGCCCATGGCCAACGCGATGGCCTACGCGCCGCTTTCCGCCCACATGGTTCTGGTGGTGGTAGCCGGCCTCTACCTGCCGCCGGTGCTGGTGTCCTGGTTCCAGACCGTCGCCAAATTGCTGGGGTAGGCCATGTGGGGCAACATCACGCTGCTGGAGTTCCTGTCCCTGGGCCGCGAGGTGCCGGCCTCCCGGCCCTGGCCCCGCTTCGTGCTCGACGGCAAGAGCTGGCGCCAGCTAGTGGAGCGCATGGACGCCGCCGAATGGGTGCTGCTGGCCGAGTGGGGCGAACCGGACGAGGTTCACGCCGCCCTTCGCGACGAGGAGACCGGCGACATCGCCATCGCCAGCCGGTCCAGCCCCGATCGCCGGTTCTTCGCCATCGGCCAAGTGCGCCCCGGCGCGGTGCGGATGGAACGCGCCATCCGCGACCTGTGGGGCCTGGCCCCCGAAGGCTTGGAGGACCAGCGTCCGTGGCTGGACCACGGCCGCTGGGGCAGCCGCCATCCGCTGGCGTCATCCCCCGCACCGGCCGCGGCCGAACCCTACCGCTACAAGTTCCTCGCCGCCGAGGGCGACCAGTTGCACCAGATTCCGGTCGGCCCCGTCCACGCCGGCATCATCGAGCCCGGCCATTTCCGCTTCCACGCCCAAGGAGAGACGGTGGTGCGGCTGGAGGAACGGCTGGGCTACGTCCACAAGGGCATCGTCGCCGCCATGACGGGCAAGCCGGTCGCCGATGCCGCCCGCATCGCCGCCCGCATTTCCGGGGATTCGACCGTGGCCTATTCCCTGGCGTTCGCCCGCGCTGTCGAGGCGGCGCTCGGCTGCGAGGCGCCGCCCCGCGCCCATTGGCTGCGCGCCCTGATGGCCGAGATCGAGCGCATCGCCAACCATCTGTTCGACATCGGCGCCATTTGCAACGACGCCGCCTTCGCCATCATGCTGTCGCACATGGGCGTGCTGCGCGAACGCCTCCTCAAGGCCACCGAGTCCCTGTTCGGCCACCGCTTCGCCATGGACCGGATCGTTCCCGGCGGCGTCGCGGTGGACATCGACGAGGCGGGCGTCGAAGCCCTGCGGCACGTGATGCGGGACGTCGGCAAGGGGTTCAAGAAGGCCACCGCGCTCTACCACGAGACCCCGTCCCTGCTGGACCGCACCAACGGCACCGGCATCGTCCACGGCGCTCTGGCGCACCGGTTCGGGGCCGGCGGCTTCGTGGGGCGGGCATCCAGCCGGGGACACGACGCGCGCCGGGTCCCGGGCTATGCCCCTTACTACACCCTCGACTTCATGGTGCCGGTCCGCGCCGAAGGCGACGTCAACGCCCGCATCGAAGTCCGCATCGAGGAGGTGCGCGCCAGCCTGGGGCTGATCGAGCAGATCCTGGCCCGCCTGCCGGACGGACCCGTCCGCATGGCATTGCCGTCGGGCGCGGGGGAAGGGATCGCGCTGGTGGAGGGTTTCCGCGGCGAGGTGATCGTATGGGTGCGGGTGTCCGAAGCGGGCACGGTCACCCAGGTCCACGCCCACGACCCCTCGTGGTTCCAATGGCCGCTGCTGGAAGCGGCCATCGAAGGCAACATCGTCGCCGACTTCCCGCTGTGCAACAAGTCCTTCAACTGTTCCTATTCGGGGCACGACCTGTGATGATTCGTTCGTTGTCTTCCCGAGCGCACCGACATTCCGAATGTGTCGGTGCACAATTCGTTGATTTTGTGGGCCGATTCACCCGGCAAAAGGTTCAAGCCTTTGAACTTGTTGCCGGGATCGGACCACTAGCCGGCGGCGAGGGATCCTTCACGCGGGAACGCCCGAAGAATCCCTCGGCTACGCTCGGGATGACAGGAAAAAGGTTTGTCGTTCCGAGCGAGCGCCAGCGGCGAGGAACCTTTCAGCCGCGGCGCCTGAAAGGTCCCTCGGTCGCTCCGCTCCCTCGGCATGACACCGCCAGCGCGGGCATACGCCGATGATTCCGCCCATCGCCCACATCCTGTTCCGCAACCTCGTCCGGGGTCCCGCCACCATCAGGGGGACGCTCCCGCCGGACCCCGACGGCGTCGCCGAACTGGCCCAGGCGGTGGGGAGCGAAGCGCGGGCGCGGCTGGGCCGCTCGCTGTCCATCCGCGCGGTCGACGCCGGATCGTGCAACGGCTGCGAATTGGAGCTGCACGCCGTCAACAACCCCGTCTACGACCTCGAACGCTTCGGCATCCGCTTCGTCGCGTCGCCCCGGCATGCCGACGTGCTGCTGGTGACCGGCCCGGTAACCCGCAACATGGAAGAGGCGCTGACGCGCACCTACGATGCCGCGCCCTCGCCGAAATGGGTGGTGGCCCTGGGCGATTGCGCCCGCGACGGCGGCTGCTTCGCCGGCACCTACGCCGTGGCGAGCGGCGTCCACAACGTGGTGCCGGTGGACCTGCACATCCCCGGCTGCCCGCCGGCTCCCAAGCAGATCCTGACCGGCCTGCTGGCGCTGCTGCAAACGGTCGCCAAGCGTTAGATCGCGCGGCCCTTCCAGGGAATCAGCGCCGGCACGCGGCGGCGGTAGCCGCGATAGGCATCGCCGTAAAGGCGCACCAGCTTGCGTTCCTCGAACGCGGTGCCGATGGCCAGGTACAGACTGCCCAATACCGCCGTCGCCAGGCCCAGCGGATTGATCGCCGCACCCCACAGGATCAGGTAGCCCCCGGCGTAAAGCGGATGGCGAACAAAGCGGTGCGGACCGTCGAGGCGCAGGGATTCGTCCTCGGGCGCCTCGCGTTCGCGCAACTGGGTGGTCCCCGCGAGCCGGCCGAGATCGTAGTAGCGGGCCGAACCCAGCAGCACGGCCCAGCCGGCGAGGTTCACCGCCAGCATCGCCGCGCGCACGCCCGACGGCAGGGAAAAGGCCGGGAAGCGACCGAGCATCGCCACCCCCACCGCCGCCAACGCGCCGAAGGAACCCAAGGCGAACAGATTGTATGCAATCCGGTACCGGCGCCCGAACGCAGGGATCAGACGCGCCTTCACCGGTGCGGACGCCAGGCCGGAATGGCCGAGGCCGAACAGAACCCACGCCAGCGCGTAGACGAGAAGGCCGGTGGTCATTTCTCTCCCCGCCCTGTCACCCCGAGCTGACGCGAGGGGTCTTTCGGGCAGGATATGCTTGAAAGATTCCTCACTCGCTACGCTCCCTCGGAATGACATCCTACAAAGGGTCGATATCCCCCAGCGCTTCCGCCGCCAGGGCGGCCTCGGCGAACCGGGCCGTCCGTCCCTCGGCGATGGCGGCGCGCAGGCCGCGCATGATGTCCTGGTAATATTGGATGTTGTGCCAGGTCAGCAGCATCGGCCCGAGAATTTCCTCGGACCGAACGAGATGATGGAGATAGGCGCGGGAGTAGTTTCGGCAGGCCGGGCAAGAGCAGGCTTCGTCGAGCGGGCGCGGATCGTCCTGATGGCGGGCGTTGCGGATGTTGACCGTGCCCCGGCGGGTGAAGGCCTGGGCGGTGCGCCCCGAGCGGGTCGGCATCACGCAATCGAACATGTCGATGCCCCGCAAGACCGCGCCGACGATGTCGGACGGGCGCCCCACACCCATCAGGTACCGCGGCCGGTCGGCGGGCAGAAGCGGCGTGGTGGCGTCGAGGACGGCGAACATCGCCTCCTGTCCCTCGCCCACCGCCAGCCCGCCCACCGCGTAACCGTCGAAGCCGGTGGCGACCAGCGCCGCCACCGATTCCGCCCTGAGGTCGGGATAGATCCCCCCCTGGACGATGCCGAACAGGGCGTAGCCCTCGCGCTCGGCGAAGGCGTCGCGCGAGCGCCGCGCCCAGCGCATGGACAGGCGCATGGACTGGGCCGCCTGCTCGGGCGTGGCCGGAAAGGGCGTGCATTCGTCGAAGGCCATGGTGATGTCGGCATCCAGCAGGCGCTGGATGTCCATCGACCGCTCCGGCGTCAGCTCGTGGCGCGAGCCGTCGATATGGGACTGGAAGGTCACGCCCTGCTCGGTGATCTTGCGCAGCTTCGCCAGGCTCATCACCTGGAAGCCCCCCGAATCCGTCAGGATCGGCCCCGGCCAGTTCATGAATTCGTGCAGTCCGCCCAGACGCGCGACCCGCTCGGCCCCCGGGCGCAGCATCAGGTGATAGGTGTTGCCAAGCAATACCTGCGCCCCCGTGGCCGCCACCGATTCCGGCATCATGGCCTTGACCGTGGCGGCGGTCCCCACCGGCATGAAGGCGGGGGTGTCGACGGGTCCATGGGCCGTATGCACCCGGCCCAGGCGGGCGGCGCCGTCGGTGGCGAACAGGTCGAAGCGGAAGCCGGTCACGGAAGGTCCTCGCGGTGGAGCAGGCAGGCATCGCCATAGGAATAGAAACGGTAACCGGCCGCCATGGCGTGGGCATAGGCCCCTTTCATCCGCTCCAGCCCGGAAAAGGCCGACACCAGCATGAACAGGGTCGAGCGCGGCAGGTGGAAATTGGTCATCAGCGCGTCCACCGCCCGGAACCGGTAGCCGGGAGTGATGAAGATGTCGGTGGCGCCATCGAACGGGGCGAGAGTGCCGTCGGGACCGGCGGCGCTTTCCAAGAGCCGCAGGGAGGTGGTGCCCACCGCCACCACCCGCCCGCCGGCGGCGCGGGCGGCGTTGATGGCCTCGGCCGCCTGGACGGTAATGGTGCCCCGCTCCCGGTGCATGCGGTGGTCGCGGGTATCCTCGGCCTTGACCGGCAGGAACGTGCCCGCGCCCACGTGCAGGGTAAGCATGGCCCGCCGCACGCCGGCCGCATCCAGGGCCGCCAGCAGCTCGGGCGTGAAATGCAGTCCGGCGGTGGGCGCGGCCACCGCCCCCTTCTCGCGGGCGAACACCGTCTGATAATCGGTGCGGTCGGATTCGTCGGCCTTGCCCTGGCGGATGTAGGGCGGCAGCGGCAGGTTTCCTTCGGCCTCGATGGCGGCCATGAGATCGTCGCCGCAACGCTCGAAGGCGAGCAGCACTTCGCCCGCCTCGCCCTTTTCCACCACCGTGGCGGCCAAGGCCGGCCCGAAATCGACGGTATCGCCAAGGCGCAATTTCTTGGCCGGCCGGGCGAACGCCTTCCAGCGGTCCGCGCCGACCCGCTCGTGCAAAGTCACCTCGACTCCGGCCTCTCCCCGCCGCCCGGCCAGCCGGGCGGGAATGACACGGGTGTCGTTGAACACCAGGACGTCGCCGGCCCCGAGCAGGCGCGGCAGGTCGCGGATTCCGAGATCGTCCAGGATGTCGCCGTGGACATGCAGCAGCCGCGCCGCATCCCGGGGATGGACGGGGCGCTCGGCGATCAGGTCCCTCGGCAGATCGAAGTCGAACAAATCCACGCGCATGGCGTCCGCCGTGTCGCAGGATTTCCCGGCGACGTCAACCCCTCGACCGGCATCGCGTTTCGGCGATCGCGGCTTGCCTGCGCGCACACCCCCTGAGCCCGCACGCCGCCGGAGAAGGCGTGGAGGGAGCCGCAACGAAGGCCGCCAATGTCACAATTCGTCACAATTTGATTCAACTTGCAGCTAGCATGGCGCGCATAAGCCTTGCAGACTTCGCCTGTGCTTATTGCCATTTCCAATGGATGCTCCGTCATGCAGGCTGCCACACTCGATTTCCACCCGTCCAGCCGCAGATCCCCGGGCGACATAGCCTTGGCCACCGTCCTTGCCACGGTCGCCGCCGATTTCGGGCTCTCTCAGGAGGAAATGATGGCCCCCACGCGCGGGCACGCCATCTGGAAGCCGCGCATGGCCGCGATGTACTACGCGCGGTTGCTCACCGATTGCTCGCTGCCCGAGCTTGGCCGCGCCTTCGGGGGCCGCAACCACACCACGGTCCTGCGCGCCTTCCGCCGCTGCCGGGAACTGATGGACAAGGATCCCGCCTGGGCGGACCGCATGGACGCGCTGCTGGTCAGACTGATCGGAAAGATCGTCGGCGGGGCCGGCGGTTCGCACAGAATGTGAGCGGCCAACTCTGAGCATTTGACGAAGGCCACGTCCCTGGGGCTTCCTAATCGGCCAAGGGCGTTTCGAGGCTGAGGGAAATCCGGGGATGGTATCCGTCGCAGTCGTCGAGGACGAATCCTCGCTGCGGGCCGACTTGGTCGAGTATCTGGGGGCTTGCGGCCATCGCGCCATCGGTTGCGAGGATGCGCGGGCGCTTGACCAGGCGCTGTCGGTGCGCTCCGTCGATATCATCATCCTGGACGTCAACCTGCCGGGCGAGAACGGATTCGCCGTTGCCAGCCGGCTGCGCGAACACTCGGCCGTCGGCATCATCATGCTGACCGCGCGGGGTATGAACATCGACCGCGTCGTGGGCCTGGAGGTCGGGGCCGATGTCTACATGATCAAGCCGGTGGAGCTTCGCGAGATCGAGGCGCAGGTTCGGGCCTTGGCCCGGCGGCTGGAGGGCCGCGTCTCCGAAGCCGCGCCGGCCCCCGCAGCCCATACCGCCAAATCGTGGGTCTACGACCAGCTCGCCTGGACCCTGCTGTCCCCCGCGGGCGCGCCCTTGAAACTGACGGCCCACGAAAGGATTCTGGTGTCGCTGCTGGTGTCGCGCCCCGGCGAGCCTGTATCGCGCGCCGACATCTTCCGGGCTCTGGGAAAAAGCAACTGGGACCCGGCCGACCGCTCGGTGGATTCCATGGTCCGCCGACTGCGTGCCAAGGGGATCGAGCTGACCGGTTCCGAGCTGCCCGTCGAGGCCGTGCATGGCACCGGCTATGTCTTCACCGCTCCGGTCTCGGTACGCTGATGGGAGACAAGGTGAAGCTGAGGCTGCGGCAGCGCCCGGCCACCCCGGGGATGCCGGCCGCTCCCTGGCGGGTGCTGGTCGCCGACGACGACGAGCAGGTCCACCAGATGACCCGCCTGCTGCTGCGCGACTTTTCGTTCGAGGGCCGGCCGTTCGAACCCGTAAGCGCGCGGTCCGCGGCGGAGGCGGCCGACGTCCTGCGCACCCACCCGGACATTCCCGTGGCGCTGATCGACGTGGTGATGGAATCCCCCGATGCCGGCTTGCGGCTGGTCCGGCGCATCCGCGACGAACTTGGCAACGGCCGGCTGCGCATCATCCTGCGGACCGGCCAGCCGGGGGAAGCGCCCGAACGCGACGTGGTGCTCGGCTACGACGTCAACGATTACAAGAACAAGACCGAGCTGACGGCCCAGAAGCTGTTCACCGCGCTGGTGGGCGCCGTCCGGGCCTGGAACGACATCGTCCGCGCCTCCACGCTGGCCGAGGAGCTCGCCGGCCTCAACGCCTCGCTGGAACGGAAGGTCGCGGAACGGACCGAAGCGCTGGCCCGCGCCAAGGAGGCCGCCGAAGTGGCGCTGGCCCGCGAGACCACGGCCAAACGGCAGTTGCGCCAGTTCCTGTCGATGATGTCCCACGAATTCCGCACCCCGCTGGCGGTGATCGATTCGGCGGCCCAGATGCTGCTGTTGCGCGCGGCCGAGACCCTGCGGCCCCGCCTGGACGCCATCCGCGGCGGAGTCCAGCGGCTGATCGGCCTTATCGACACCTGCCTTGCCGACGAGCAATTGGACTCGGGCCAGATCATCCTCCAGGAACAGGCCTTCGACCTCAAACCTCTATTGGAGGGGGTCATCGCGCAGCACCGCAACGCCGCCCCGGAACGGACCATCCGCGTCGAATGCGCCGCCCTGCCCGGGGCCTGGGGCGATCCCGGCCTGCTGACCCTGGTTTTCAACAACCTGATCTCGAACGCCCTCAAATACTCCGGCGATGCGTCGCCCGTCGACATCGGCGCCGAGGATGAGGGCGGCGCCATCCGCGTCACCGTCCGCGACCAGGGCATCGGCATCCCCGAAGACGATCTCCCGCGCGTCTTCGAGCGCTTCCACCGCGCGGGCAACGCCGCCGGCGTGCCGGGATCGGGCATCGGCCTGCATATGGCGCGGCAGATCGTCGATCTGCACGGCGGCAGCCTCGCCGTGGCCAGCCGAGTGGGCTCCGGCTCCACCTTCACCGTCCGTTTGCGCGCGGCGCCGATACCCGGCTCGAAGGGATGAGTGGCCGTGGAGCCGGAATGGCAAGGGCATTGCGCGCCCCGCCGTCCCGTTGTCGGAGAGGAAGGATTGCGCCCCTAGGGTGATCGACGATACCATGCACCTCCAATGGCGATATTCGAGTGGACGCTCCGAGAGAAGTCTGATGCTCGCCCAGTATTACCGGTCTTTTAAAAGCGCTCTCGACGAGAAGGGCATCGTCTTCTCGTTTTCGGGATATATGTCCGAGGGAATCCTGTATTCCCTGGGCGAAGCGCTCCGCCAGAAGATGGCGATCGAGGACGCCGACGTCGGCACCATCAAGAAAGTGTTTTCGGTTTTCATCGAGCAGGCCCAGAACATCATCCGATACTCCGCCGACAAGGTGCAGGGCAATGTGGGCCAGGACGTGGAACTCTCGTCCGGCATGGTGTCGATCGGCCACCGGGACGGGAAATTCTTCATCGTTTGCGCCAACGTCATGCGGGAGAAGGACGTGCCGCGGTTGCGGCAGCGGCTGGAGCGGCTGCGGGGCATGGACCGGGACGCCATCAAGGCCTATTACAAAGAGCAGTTGCGCGAGGCCCCGGACGACGACAGCCTGGGCGCCACCATCGGGCTGATCGAAATCGCGCGACGCGCCAGCGAGCCCATCGAATTCGATTTCGATCCCATCGACGGCGAACGGTCATTTTTCTGCCTCAGAGTGTCCATTTGAGGGTTTCCATGGAACGTCTGCACATCGCCGCGACCGAGCGCTCCCCCGAAGTCGCTTTCGATTTCGACGAGGGTGTCTTCGCGCTTCGGGGCGAGTCCTATCCCGAAGACGCGTCGCGCGTATTCGGCCCCGTCTTCAGCGCGTTGAGCGCTTTTCTGGCGGATCGGCCGAAGCGGGCGCTGCGTTTCGACATCGAGCTCATCTATTTCAACAGTTCGAGCGCCAAGGCACTGATGAACATGCTCCAGATGCTCGACAAGGCCGCCGCCGCGGGAGTGGATTTGGCGGTCAACTGGCGCTTCGCCCCCGACGACGAGACCATGCGGGAATTCGGCGAGGATTTTTCCGAAGACCTCGAACACGTGACCTTCAATCTGGTCACGGTCGAGCCGGCGGGGTAGCCGGCTTGGGGGGGCACGATCCCGCCGGCTTCAATCTTTTCGACTCCGAAGAGCGCGCCCTCGCCGACGCCGAGGCCCTGCTCGCCAGCCTCCCGGACACCTCCGGGGATACGGGGGCGCGGGTGGCCGCCCTGGTGGCCGCCTACCGCCGCAATGTGCGGGAGCAACGCCGGCTGGTGAGGGTGAGCGACCGGCAGCAAGCGCAGCTCGCGGCCCTCAACCAGGAACTGGCCCGCCGCGGCGCCGAGGCCGAGGATGCCCTGGCACGGCTGCGGCAAGCGCAGGAAATCCTGGTGCAGTCGGAAAAACTCGCCTCGCTCGGGGCATTGGTCGCCGGCATCGCCCACGAGATCAACACACCCGTCGGCATCGCCCTGTCCTGCGCCTCGCACCTCGCCGATGCCACGGGGCGCATCCGCGCGCTTGTCGCAGCCGACGACGTCGGACTCGACGATTTCGAGCGCTACATGGACGCCGCCACCGACACCGCCACCCTGATCCTCGCGAATTGCGAGCGCGCGGCGACGCTGATCGGCAGTTTCAAACAGGTGGCGGTGGACCGGGCCAGCTCCGGACGGCGCCGATTCGACCTGGCCACCGCCATCGGCGAAACCCTGGCCAGCCTCGGCCCCAATCTGAAGCAGGCGGGACACCGGGTGACGGTCGATTGCCCGGCGGGAATCGAAATCGATTCCTACCCCGGAGCCCTCTCCCAAGTGCTCACCAATCTGGTCATGAATTCGCTCATCCACGCCTACGACGACGGCGCCGCGGGCACCATCGCCTTGACGGTCGCGCCGCCCGAAGGCGGGTTCATGCGCCTTGTCTACCGCGACGACGGCAAGGGGATCGCCGCGGAGAACAAAGGCCGGATCTTCGATCCGTTCTTCACCACCCGGCGCGGCGCGGGAGGCAGCGGTCTCGGCCTGCACGTGGCCTACAACCTCGTCACCGGAACCCTTCGCGGCAGCCTGGCGGTCGCCAGCGAAGAAGGCAAGGGAACCGCGTTCTCCGTCGTCTTCCCCGTCGCCGTGCCCGAACAGGCGGATTAGCCCGGCCGGAAGGCGAGGAAGGTCATGTCGTCGCGGCGGGGCTCCGCCTTGCGCCAAGCATCCAGCCGCTCGAACAGGAAGGCCTTCTGGGCTTCGAGCGGATGATCGGCGACCTCGGCCAATATGCTCTCGACGCGGCGGCGCCCCAGCAGGCGCCGATGGGGTCCGCCGACCTGATCGGCCACCCCGTCGGTGAACAGGTAGAAGGAATCGCCCGCCCCGTAGGGGACCCGGTGAAGGGTGAAACGGCAATCCTCCGGGCTTTCCACATAGCCGAGGCTCATCCGGTCGCCCGGCACCGTGCGGAATTCCGCACCCGAGCGCACCAGCAGCGGCAGGTTGGCGCCGGCGAAGCCGACGGTGCGGGTCTCGGGATCGATGACGCAGATACCGGCATCCAGGCCGTCGTTGGAAACGGCGCCGTCGCGGTCCTGGCGCAACGCCGACTTCACGAGCCGGTTGAGATGCGCCAGGATTTCGGCGGGATCGTCATATGCGTGGTGATGGAGAATGCGCCCCAATGCCGAGGCCACCACGGCGGTCATGAAAGCGCCGGGAACCCCATGGCCGGTGCAATCGACCACCACCACCACGCCCTTGCCGCCGAACCGGCCCGCCCAGTAATAGTCGCCGCCGACGATGCCCAGGGGATGCCACCCCACCGTGCATTCCCCGACGACTCCCGACAGTGCGTCGGCGTCCGGCAGGAGCGCCGTCTGTATCCGGCTGGCATAGCGGATGCCGTCGTTGATGAACCCGTTGGCCTTTTCCAATTCGCCGTTGACGAGGTTGAGCTGGGCCAGCGCGCTCTCGACGCCTTCCTTTTCGCGCGCAAGCTCGGCGGTGCGCTGCTTGACGCGGATTTCCAGATCCCGCGCCAGGGCGGCCAGCGCGCCTTCCGCCTGGTCGCGGCCGTCCAGCCCCTCCTGGAACCCTGCGAGCATGCGGTTGATGGTGCGGGCCAGCAGTCCCAGCTCGTCCCGATCGTGACGCTTCGGCACCGCGATGGGGAAGGCTCCGGGCCGGGCCGGATCGACCGTGGCGATGGCGGCGGTGATCCTGAGCAGGGGTTTGGTGATGAGCAGGTAGAAGACCCCCACCACCAGCACGCACAGAAGCACGGCCCGCGCCGCGCCGCTGACCACGGTGGCGAGGAGGCGGGCAAGGAAGCGGTTCAGCAGCTCGGCGGGGTCCAGGCTCATCGCCAGGGTGCCGACGGAAGAGGATGCGCCATCCGGCCCGACGGTTTCGAGGGCGAGCTGCGCGTGGGCGATGTCGCCGAACAGCGCGTTGGCCAGCCGAGGAAACGGCGTCGAGGCGCCCGGCCGCGCCGCCCGCCCCAGCACGCCGCCGAAATTGTCGGTCAGCACCACTTCGGCCACGGCCGGCTCGTTGGCAAGCCCGCGCACCACCTCGCCGGCCAAATCGTTCGAGAGCTGGTAGGCCGCCTCGACCGCCGTTCCCCGCACCAGCGCCATGTTCGCGGCGGCGCTCGCGCGGTTGCGCTCGTGCTGCGCCCGGTAATCCGTCAACAGATCCCAGCCGCTGGCGAGAATGCCGAGCAACGCCGCGATCGCCAGGGTGACGATCGCCTGCTTCACCGACAGACGATCGAAGGGGCGGACATCGACCATGCCTCTCACGGACGGTGGTACTGGGGCGTTGCGGGAATCGTGCACGGGCTTCGGGTCCAGGGCGGCGACGGGCAGTAATCATCGCATGAAACCGGCGGGTGCCCAAGGGGGCGCGCCCGCCGTCAGATGCCGTGCCGGCACGTCGCCGCCGCCCAAAAGATCCAAGGGTTGAACAATCCTTCGGCGCGCGCTACGCCTATCCCTTGCGGGGACCCGCGGGGAGGCCGGGTGAGATGAGCGGCACGGACGACAACATCATCGACTTCGCTCACGAGCGGCGTCGGCGCGGACCGCGCTTCAACGGCGGACTGATGCAGGTCCTGGAAGTGTCGCGGGACTTGGTATGCCTGTGCCGCGACAGCGTCATCATGGCCATCAACGGCGCCGGCGTGCGCCTGTTGGGGGCGGGCTCCAGCGAAGCGTTGCGCGGGCGGCGCCTGGCCGAATTCATCCTTCCCGAATACGGCCATGTCCTCGACATGTTCCTATCGGGCCGGACGAGCGAGGACCAGCCGGTGGCCACCCGGCTTTTGGGCATGGACCAGACCATCAGGGATGTCGAGCTTCAGGTCTTCCGCGCGCGGGAAATCGCGCCGGACGCCACCGTCGTCGTCGGCCGGATCGTGTCCCGCGCCTTGCCCGGCGAGGGGGACGCGCAGGCGGTCGACTATGCGCCGCCGCCGTTTTTCATCCTCGCCGACCGGGCCATGAACCTCGTCTGCCACGTGATCGACGGAACCGTCCGCTACCTGAACGCGGCGGGCGCGGCCATCCTGGGGGTCGCGGGCGCCGGCACCCTGGTGGGGCACCCCCTCGCCGCCCTGTTCCATCCCGACCAGGCCCGCCGCATCGCCCCCGGCGGCCTCGCCGCCCTGACGCAGGAGGGACGCGAGGTGCCTATGCGGCTGATGCGCCGGGACGGGGATACCGTCAACGCCCTGGTCAGGTTCAGCCGCGTGCCGTCCCGTCACCGCATGGAGGTGATGATCGAGGCCCGAGACCTCGGAGCCGACGGCGAGGCCCTTACGGCTCTGCTCCAGCAGGCGGAAACCTTGGAAATGCGAGTCGTGCAGCGCACCCGCGAGCTTGCCGAGCAGCGCGCGCTGGCGGAGGAGCGCAAACTGGCCGCCGACGCGGCGCGGCGCTTCGCCGAGGACCTCATCGACACGATGCCCTCGCCGATCTGGTACAAGGACGCCCGCGGCCGATTCGAAACCACCAACCGGGCCTTCCGCGAGATGTTCGGCGACGATCCCGCCCGCATGGCCGAACGCATGCCGGACGAAGACGCCGCCACGGACGCGACGCTGCTGTCCGGGGACGGCGCGCCGACGGTCTTCGAGGCATCCCTATCCGCCCCCGATGGCGGACGGCGCGAAGTGCAGGTCAGCAAGAGCGCCTATCTCGACACGGAGGGAAGACCCGTGGGGGTGATCGGGATGATCGCCGACATCACCGAACGGAAGGCGATGGAACGGGAACTGCTCCGGCTCGCCACCACCGACCCGCTCACCGGCGCGCTGAACCGCCGCCAGTTGCTGGCCATGGCGGAAAGCGAGCTCGCCCGCGCCGTCCGCCACGAGAAGCTCCTGTCGGTCATCATGTGCGACATCGACCACTTCAAGCGGATCAACGACGCCTGCGGCCATGCCATCGGCGACGAAGCCCTCAAGGCGGCGGCGGCGGCGTGCCGCCTGGCCCTGCGCGACCACGACGTGTTCGGCCGGCTGGGCGGCGAGGAATTCGCGATCCTGCTCCCCGAAACCGGCCTGCAAGGAGCCGTGGAGGTGGCCGAACGCCTGCGCGCCAGACTCGCCGGCCTTTGCCTGTCCCCGCCCGGGCACCCGCCGCTGGGCTTGACGGCCAGCTTCGGCGTCGCCAGCCGCGGCTCCGCGGACGATGACGTCAACGCTCTGCTGGGCCGCGCCGACGCGGCGCTCTACCGCGCCAAAGCCGCCGGACGGGATCGGGTCGAGCGGGAATGAGGCGCCATTCCGCTCCTTAGGAAACCCTGACCGGGGCTGGATCGTTCGTCATCCAGGAGCCCGGCGAGGACTTCATGGCGAACGATGGGACCACCCCGGCGGAACGCGGGGGGCTGCCGGGGCTGACCCTGGCGGCCGTCGGCGTCGTTTACGGCGACATTGGCACCAGCCCCCTTTACACCCTCCACGCCGCCTTCCAGCCGGCCGGGGGACTCTCCCCCGGGACGGACGCCGTGCTGGGCGTTCTGTCGCTGGTGGTGTGGTCGCTGATCGTCGTCGTCTCGCTCAAGTACGTGACCCTGGTGATGCGTGCCGACAACAAGGGCGAGGGCGGCGTACTCGCGCTGTCGGCGCTGGCGCAGCGCAGTGAAAGGCGCCCCCGTTACGCCATGGTGGCATTGTCCATCGCGGGCGCTGCCCTGTTCTACGGCGACGGGGTCATCACGCCGGCCATCTCGGTCCTGTCGGCGGCCGAAGGGCTGCACGTCGTCACCCCGCTTTTCGACCGGCTGGTGATACCGTTGTCGCTGGCCATCCTGGCCGCCCTGTTCGTCGTTCAGCATTTCGGCACGGGACGGGTGGGCCGTTGGTTCGGCCCGATCATGGTGGTGTGGTTCCTGGTGGCCGGCGGCCTGGGACTCGCCTCGATCATCCGCACGCCCGACGTCCTGCGCGCCCTGTCGCCGCTCCCGGCGGTGGCGTTCTTTCAAACCCACCACTGGCAAGCCTTCCTCGCCCTGGGGGCGGTGGTGCTGGCGGTGACCGGCTGCGAGGCCCTCTACGCCGACATGGGGCATTTCGGCCGCACGCCCATCCGCATCGCCTGGTTCGGGCTGGTCCTGCCGGCGCTCGCCTTGAACTATTTCGGTCAGGGGGCGCTGCTGTTGCGCCAGCCCGCCGCCATCAACCCCTTCTTCATGCTCGCACCCCGGTGGGCGCTGCTGCCGATGGTGGCCTTGGCCACGCTCGCCACGGTGATCGCGTCCCAAGCGGTGATCTCCGGGGCTTTCTCGATCAGCCGGCAAGCCACCCAACTGGGCTTCCTGCCGCGCATGCGCGTCCTGCACACCTCGGCCACCGAAACCGGCCAAGTCTACATTCCCCGCGTCAACTGGCTGCTGATGGCGGCGGTGGTCGGGCTGGTCACGGGTTTCCGCACATCCTCCCACATGGCCGCCGCCTACGGGGTGGCCGCCACCGGCACCATGGCCGTCACCGTCGTGCTGGCCCACCATGTGGCCCGGCGGACATGGGGATGGACGATGCCGGCGGCCGCGGCGGTCTTCGCCCCCCTGATGCTGGCCGACGCCGCCTTCTTCGGAGCGAACATCCTGAAGATCGGCTCCGGCGGCTGGTTCCCGATTCTGTTGGCGGCGGGGATTTATTTCATGATCTCGACGTGGCGCCGGGGCCGCTCGGCGCTGATGAACCGCCTGTACGCCAGGACCATGCCCCTGGACCGCTTCGTCGCCTGGGTGCGCGGCGACAGTATCCGCCGCGTGCCGGGAACGGCCGCCTTCCTGTCGGGACGGCCCGACGTCGCGCCCCGGTCGCTGATGCAGAACATCGAGCACAACCATGTGCTCCACCGGCGCAATCTGATCGTGACGGTCGAGACCGAGGACCGCCCCCACGTCTCCGAACACTACCGCCACGACGTCCGCGATTGGGGCGAGGGCGTCTCCTCGGTGCTGCTGCGCTACGGCTTCATGGACCGCACGGACGTCCTCGGAGCGCTGGTCGAATGCGGCCTGCTGACCCGGGACGCGGCGATGATGGAGACGTCCTTCTTCCTGTCCCGGGTGACGCCGGTGCCCTCGGACGAGCCCGACCTGCCGCCGTGGCGGGAAGGGCTGTTCGTGTTTCTCTCCCACGAAGCGGTGTCGGCCACGGAGTTCCTGGGCCTGCCTCCGGGCCGCGTGATCGAACTCGGCGCGCAGGTGAAGATTTGACCCTCCCGCTCACATGCTCCGACTGGCGGCCTTGGGGCCCCCTTTCGCACCGATCCGCAAGGTGTGGACATCGACGAACTGGTAATGGGGCACGTACAGGTTCAACGGCGCCGGCCCTCTGCGGATGCGGGCCGAGGTGTCGTAGACGGAACCGTGGCAGGGGCAGAACCAGCCGCCCCATTCGCCGCGCGGATCGGTGGGCTTCTGCCCCAGCGGAATGCAGCCGAGATGGGTGCAGATGCCGATGACCACCAGCCATTCGGGCGTCACCACCCGTTCCGCATCCGTCTGGGGATCGCGCAGGTCGGCGACCTTGATGTCCTCGGCCTCCTGGATTTCCTTGGGCGTGCGCCGCGCCACGAACACCGGCCGGCCGCGCCACCGGACGGTGATGCGCTGGCCGACCGTCATCGGCGCGAGATCGACGTCGGTGGTCGATGTCGCCAGCACGTCGGCCGACGGATTCATGAAGTCGATGAACGGCCAGCAGGCCAAGGCCGCGCCCAGCCCGGCCGTGGCGACGGTGGCGTAGACCAGGAAATCGCGGCGGGTCGCCTCGGCGGAAGCGTCCTTGGACGCCTGGGGCGCGGATTCGGGCATGATGGACGACCTCGCGTGGCTGGATGCCTTGCGGGACAAGTGGGAAACCGGCCGCGCCGCCGCTCCCTGTGCCAACGGGGGTCCGCCAAAAACCCCGGCCTTCCCTTTCGATCCGATGCGCCCCCAATCCGATGGCCTAGAGCCCGAGGCGGCCACGCCCTTGTGCCTTACCTCTTTTGTCTGTAGGCTCCCCGTCATGAGGAGCATTGCCGTCCGGATTGCCGTCGTGTCCGTCGCGACCCTGCTGATCGCCGGGTGCAATCGGACCAACCTTCCCCCCGTGCAGAGCGATTCCCAGGTTCCCAACGCCCAGTTGGTCACCGACATTCCCATTCCGTCCGACGCGACCATGGATAACCAGAGGTCGCTGATCCTGTCCGATCGCGACCACTGGACCGGCCGGGTGGTGATGCGGTTCTGGCAGGGCGCGGCGGAGCTGACGGCCTTCTACCAGAGCCAGATGCCGGCGTTCGGCTGGGAACCGGTGATGAGCGTGACGTCGGACGTCAGCGTCCTCAGTTACGTCCGCAGCGACCGCGCGGCGACCGTCCAGATCGAGAAGTCGTTCCTGGGCCTGAGCACCACCGTCTCGGTGACGGTGGCCCCCCGCCAGGCGGGCAGTGCCGCGGCCGGATGGGGCAACGGCAGCGGCACCGCCGACGCCGCCACCGCTCCCGCGGCGGCATCCCGTCCGCAGGTGCAGACGGACGCGCCGTCCCGGCCATGACGGATCGGCGGGGACGGGCGGAACGCGCCTGCCCCGCATCATCTTGACGAAATGGCGTTTCCCCCCAAATAGTGAACGAAGGATCGACGCGTGCGCGGCCGTAACCGCGGCGCGAGACCCGAAACCGGGTGCCGATGTCCGGGCCCATGTCCGTTTCTCGCTCGCGACCGAGGAGGACGACGTAAAGATGACCCGCCTGTCCGTATTCAACAGCCCGCTGCTGCTCGGCTTCGACCATTTCGAGCGCATTCTCGACCGGGTCGCGAAGACCTCGGCCGAGGGCTATCCCCCTTACAACATCGAGCAGATCGGCGACAACGGCCTGCGGATAACCCTGGCCGTGGCCGGATTTTCCATGGACGACCTGTCGGTCGGCCTGGAGGACAACCAGCTCGTCATCCGCGGCCGGCAGGGCGAGGAGGACGGAACCCGGGTGTTCCTGCATCGGGGCATCGCCGCCCGCCAGTTCCAGCGCGGTTTCGTACTCGCGGAGGGAATCGAGGTGAAGGGCGCGGCATTGGACAACGGTCTGCTCCACATCGACCTCGTCCGCCAGGTGCCCGAACCGCGGGTCCGGTCCATCCCCATCCAGGGCAAGGCCGCCGCCGGCGCGTCACCCGACGCCATCGCGGTCGCCGAAAGCCGCAGCCCGTCCCGCGGACGCGGCCAATGAAGGAGGGCGGAAAAATGAACAGCAGTCCGAACGGGATGCCGGCGATGCGCGACATGTCGACCACCGATTTCGCCGCCTGGGGCGTGCCCGACGTGGCCTTCGTCAAGCGCGTGATGGTCGACGATTCCGAAGGGTGGTCCATCCATGCCGCCGACGGCACCCAGATGGGCTTGGCGCCCACCCGCGACGTCGCCTTCGCGGCGATCCGCCAGCACGATCTCGAACCGGTGAGCGTGCACTGATCCCTCTCGCTCCGGCCCGCAAACGGAACGGCGGCCCTGCGGCCGCCGTTTTCCGTTTTTGCGGCCTTTCGGCAATCGCATGACGGCGCCGGCCGGCCGATCATGCGGCGCCGGTTGCCCTTGACGCCGGAACCGTCTAGCTTTTCTGCCGAAGAACGCGGGAGGGATCGGGATGGACCGGCGGCTGGTAACGGTGTTCGGCGGATCGGGCTTCATCGGCCGGCATCTGGTGCGCCGCCTTGCGGCCGAGGGCTGGGTGATACGGGTGGCGGTACGCGATCCCGTCGCCGCCGAGTTCCTGCGGCCCATGGGCGATGTCGGCCAGATCGTGCCGGTCCGCGCCGACATCACCGACGAGGCCGTGGTCCAGGCCGCCGTCCACGGCGCCGAGGCGGTCGTCAACCTGGTCGGAATCCTCCATGCGCGCGGGCGCCAGAGCTTCGAGCGCATCCACCATCGCGGCGCGGCGACCATCGCCGCGGCGGCCAAGGCCGCCGGGGTACACCGCCTGGTCCACGTGTCGGCGCTGGGCGCCGACCGGGCATCGGCCTCCGCCTATGCCCGGTCGAAGGCGGCCGGCGAGGACGCGGTGATGGCGGCCTTTCCGGGCGCCACCATCCTGCGGCCCAGCGTGGTGTTCGGACCCGAGGACGATTTCTTCAATCGGTTCGCCCGCCTGGCGGCACTGTCGCCGGTACTGCCGGTCTACACGGACGGCGCCTTCCATCCGCGCCTGGAGCACGGCGGGCTTGGCATCGACCTGTTCGGCACGGGCGGGCCGGTCTTCCAGCCGGTGTGGGTGGGCGACGTGGCGTCGGCCATCGTCAAGGCCATCGACGATCCCGCCTGCGCCGGCCGCATCTTCGAGCTTGGCGGGCCGCGGCGCTACTCGCTCAAGGAGATCTTCGAGCTGATCCTGCGCGACACGGGCCGGCACAACCTGCTCGTGCCCATGCCGTTCTGGGTGGCCGCGATGCAGGCCGCGCTCCTGCAATTCCTGCCCAAACCGCCGCTGACGCCCGATCAGGTGCGGCTGCTCCGGATCGACAACGTCGTCCGCGGCGGCAAACCCGGGCTGGCGGATCTGGGTATCGCCCCCACCGCCGCCGAGGCCATCCTGCCAACCTATCTCGGCCGCTATCGCAAGAAGGGGGAGCGTGCCCGGACGGGGCAGCCGGGAATCGGTGCCTGACACCCCCATTGGTACAGGGGGGGGCGGCCTGCGCGCCCTTTCCAATGCCCCTTCCCGTCCTAAATGACAGAGGACGTTCAACCACGTTGCGGTCGCGCGATGTCCCGCCTTGGCGCCCTCACCCTGGTGCTGCTGCTGGCCGCCTGCGGCCCCACGCCGTTCACGGCCGACGTCACCCGCTTCACCACACTTCCCGCGACGGACGGAGCCCGCAGCTTCACGATCCTGCCCGACCCGGCGCAGAAGGGAAGCCTGGAATTCCAGCAATACGCCAATCTGGTGGCCGAGCAGTTGGCCTTGCGCGGCTGGCGGCCGGTCCCGGCCAGCGCCGATGCCCAAGCGGTGGTGTTCATCCACTGGGGTGTGGGTGCCCCACGAACGGTGGCGTGGGAGAGTCCGGCGGCGATGTGGACCGGCTGGGGACCGTGGTACGGAGGGGGAATCTACCAGCCGTTCCCCTATTACCAGACCGAGGTGACGACCACGTGGCCGCAATGGCTGTCGCTGGAAATCCTCGACGGCCCTACTTGGCGGGCCGGGACGCGCATGACCCTGTTCGAAGGCAAGGCGGTCACCGAGAGCGGGCGCCCCATGATCAATCCCAACCTGCCTTACCTCGTCCGGGCCATTTTCTCCGGCTTCCCCGGGATAAGCGGCCACACGGTGAAAGTGGAGATCCCCCCGTCGCAGTGACGACGCTTATTGCGGGGGCTGCCGCGGACCGAGGGTGGCGATATAGGCGGCGACGTCGTCGATTTCCCGCCCGGACAGCGTGAACCCCCGCATCGGCTTGGCATGGGGTTTGGCGAGAAAGGCCCTGAGCTGATCGGGCGTGCGCCGCTGCGCGATCGACACGAAGCTGGGCGCGGCGTCGGTACCGGCCCCGGAGGGGGCGACGACATGGCAGCCGGCGCACCAGCGCGCGGCGATGTCGGCACCGGCTTCGGCAGAAGGCGGCACCGCACCGGCCGGCTGGGCGGCAAGCCAAATGCCCATGCCAAGGGTACTCACCGCGCCCGCCATCGCCACCAGACCGCGCATGCCGCCATATCCTTTCGGGGAAGAAACCGCCGCAAAATATCGGGAAACGAACCGGGAGGAAAATGGCTTTTTTGGGTCATGTGGCGCAAGAGGACGTTGAAAGACCGCGCCGGTCGGACAGCAGCGGCTTATCGGCGTCACCGAAACAACGGCGGACCTCGTGATCGAGCAGGGCCACGCCGAGAGCGACGGTGCGTGCCCCCTCGCAGACGCGAAAGGCGGCGACCGCAAGCGCCTCCAATCCCGCGGCGACGGTATCGGCGTCGCCGGCCAATACCGCGTCCCGCAGGCTGGGCAGGTCGGCCAGCAGCGCCATCCCGGCGGCGGCCCGCTGAAGCCGCGCCGCCGCCAGTTCCATCTCGGCCAGACGGCGGCGCATGGGCTCCGGGACGGTCCGCCGTCCGATCGCCGCCTCGCTCCTGAGGGTGCTCATCACCGCCTCCACCATCGCCCCCCGAGACGTGGGAAGCGTCCGGACCCCTTGTCCATTCGACGGGCGCACGGGTAGCCCGAGGTGGGCGGACTAGGGCGATCGGCATAGGCGGGACGATCAGCGGCGCCCGAACAGCCGTTCGAAGTCGGCCAGGGCCAGGCGGACGTGCGTCGGGCGGCCGTGATTGCACTGCCCCGACAGCGGCGTGGCCTCCATTTGGCGCAAGAGGGCGTTCATCTCGGCAATCGACAGGCGCCGCCCCGCGCGAACCGACCCATGGCAGGCCATGGTGGCGCAGACCGACGCCAGCCGTTCCCCAAGGACGGTGGCGGTACCCCACTCCGCCAACTCGTCGGCGAGATCGCGCACCAGCCCTTGGGCGTCGCAATCGCCCAGCAAGGCCGGCACGGCACGCACCACCACCGCGCCGGGACCGAACGGCTCGACGGCAAGCCCAAGGGCCGCCAGTTCCCCGGCCCGTTCCGCCACCCTGGCCGCGCCGGCCTCGCCGAGATCCACGACCTCGGGCAGCAGCAGGGTTTGGGACGCCACACCGCCGTCCGCCAGGGCGGCCTTCATCCGCTCGTACACCAGCCGCTCGTGGGCGGCGTGCTGATCGACGATCACCACGCCGTCCGGGGTTTCGGCGACGATGTAGGTCTCGTGGAGCTGGGCCCGCGCGGCACCCAGCGGATGATCGGCGTCGGCCGCTTCGGGCGGCGCGGCGTCGGCGGGAGCGGAGGGCGGCAGGTCGAAGCCGGGCAGCGGTTCCGACAGCCCCGGCCCCGGCGCCGGAAACGGCGCCTGCGCCCGCGCCGCCAGGCCGAGGGCCGAGGGTGACGCGTACCGGGACGTACCGGACGCCAACGGACCCGGAGCGGACCCGCGCCCCAATGGCCCGGACGCGACGATTGCGCCGGGGCTGGCGGCGCGGTGCCCGGCCCCGGCCAGGGCGTGGCGGATGGCGCCGACGATCAGACCCCGCACGAGGCCACCGTCGCGGAAACGCACCTCCGCCTTGGCGGGGTGGACGTTGACGTCCACAGCGTCGGGCGGCACGTCCAGGAACAGAGCCACCACCGGATGGCGGTCGTGGGCGAGCACGTCCCGATAGCCGGCGCGCACCGCCCCCAGCACCAGGCGGTCCCGCACCGGCCGATTGTTGACGAACAGATACTGGGCCGCCGCCGTGCCGCGGTTGAAGGTCGGCAGGCCGATCCAGCCGCCCAGCCGGATACCGTCGCGCTCGGCGGCGAGCGGCAGGGCATTGGCTTCGAAATCGCGGCCGATGACCGCTCCCAGCCGCGCCAGCCGGGCGGCGCCCGCCTCGCCGTTCTGCGCCGCAAGGCGGAGCACCGAACGGCTGCCGTCGGCCAGGGAAAACGCCACCGCCGGATGGGCCATGGCCAACCGCTCGATCACGTCGATGGCCACCGACAGCTCGGCCCGCGGAGTCTTCAGGAATTTCAGCCGCGCCGGGGTGGCGTAGAACAGATCCCGCACCTCGATGCGGGTGCCGAAGGGGTGGGCGGCGGGCACGGGCTCGCTTTTGGCGCCGCCCTCGACGCTCAGGCTCCAGGCGCCGTCCCGGCCCCTGGGCCGCGACGTGACGGCAAGCCGCGCCACCGAGCCGATGGAGGGCAAGGCCTCGCCCCGGAACCCCAAATGGCGGATATGGACGAGATCGTCGCCGTCCAGCTTCGAGGTGGCGTGGCGCTCCACCGCCAGGGACAATTCCTCGGGGGCCATGCCGCTTCCGTCGTCGGCGACGGCGATCAGCGCCTGTCCGCCCTCCACCAGCACGACGTCGACGCGGCCGGCCCCGGCATCGAGGGCGTTCTCCACCAGTTCCTTGACCACCGACGCCGGCCGTTCGACCACTTCGCCGGCGGCGATCTGGTTGACCAGGTTGGGGGGCAAAAGGCGGATCGGCATGGCGCGCCCTTGAGACGAGCCGTCAGCCGGCCCGCATCTCCTTGATGGCCGCGATCAGGCCGTTGGTCGAGGAATCGTGTGTGCCGACCGGCCCCGGCGCGCTCAATTCCGGCAGAATCGCTTTGGCCAGCTGCTTGCCCAATTCGACGCCCCACTGGTCGAAGCTGTTGACGTCCCAGATCACCCCCTGGACGAACACCTTGTGCTCGTAAAGGGCGATCAGCATCCCCAGCGTGCGGGGATCGAGACGGCGGTAGAGCAGGGTGTTGGACGGGCGGTTGCCGGAAAACACCCGGTGCGGCATCTGGCGGGCGATTTCGTCCGGCCCCATGCCGGCCTTGGCCAATTCGTCGCGAACCTCGTCGGCGGTCTTGCCGCGCATCAGCGCCTCGGCCTGGGCCAGCACGTTGGACAGCAGCATCGTATGGTGACCGCCGATGGGATTGTGGCTCTCGGCGGCGGCGAGGAAATCGCAGGGGATCAGCTTGGTCCCCTGGTGGATGAGCTGATAGAAGGCGTGCTGGCCGTTGGTTCCCGCCTCGCCGAACACGATCGGCCCGGTCTGCCAGGCCACCGGGCTGCCGTCGCGGGCCACGCCCTTGCCGTTGGATTCCATGTCCAATTGCTGGAGATAGGCCGGCAGCCGGTGCAGGTGCTGGTCGTAGGGCAGCACGGCATAGGCCTGGCTGCCGAGGAAATTGTTGTACCAGATTCCGAGCAGGCCCAGCACCACCGGCATGTTGCGCTCCAGCGGCGCGGTGCGGAAGTGTTCGTCCATGGCATGGGCGCCGTCGAGCAGCTCCTCGAACCGCTCGAAGCCGATGGCCACGGCGATGGACAGCCCGATGGCCGACCACAGGGAATAGCGCCCGCCCACCCAGTCCCAGAATTCGAACATGTTGGCGGTGTCGATGCCGAAGGCCGCCACCGCCGGCGCGTTGGTGGACAGGGCGACGAAATGCCGCGCCACCGCCGCCGCGCCGAGGCGCCCCACCAGCCAGGCCCGCGCGGTGGTGGCGTTGGCGATGGTCTCCTGGGTGGTGAAGGTCTTGGAGGCGACGATGAACAGCGTCGTCTCGGGGTCGCAGAGCTTGAGCGTTTCGGCGATGTGAGTGCCGTCGACGTTGGAGACGAAGCGGACGTTGAGGCCCGGCTTGGCGTAAGGCTTGAGCCCCTCGGTGACCATCGCCGGGCCGAGGTCGGAGCCGCCGATGCCGATGTTGACGACGTCGCGGACCGGCTTGCCGGTCGCCCCCGTCCACGCCCCCGACCGCACCTTTTCGGAAAAGTCCCGCATCTTCGCCAGCACGGCCTCGACGTCCGGCATCACGTCCCGCCCATCGACCAGGATGGGGCGGTCGGCGCGGTTGCGGAGCGCCACGTGAAGAACGGCGCGGTGTTCGGTGGCATTGACCTCGGCGCCCGCGAACATGCGCTCGCGCCAGGCTTCGACCCCGGCCTCGCGGGCGAGATCGGCCAGCAGGCCCATGGTCTGGTGCAGGACGCGGTTCTTCGAGTAGTCGAGAAGAAGGTCTCCCACCGTCAGGGAAAACGCCCGGAAGCGGCCGGGATCGCGGGCGAACAGATCGCGCATGTGCTCGTTTTCGATCGCCCGCGCATGCGCCTCCAGCGCATGCCATGCCGGCAATTGGGTCGGATGAACCACGAAGCCTCTCCACTCGGTTGGACCGCGGCGATCCTAACAGACCCCCGGCCGACCGGCCATCCCCCGGCGGGGTTCGCGCAATTCCGGATGCCGGCCGGCGCCGGAATGAGTATGCTGACCCGGGCGTACGCCCGACACCGATGCGGAGGACTACCGGCGATGCTGTCCGCCATCTTCGATGACGCCGCCGGCAGCCCCAAGCGCAAGGTGATAGGTGTCGGCGCCGGCCTGGCGGGCGCCAATCTGCTGGCCTGGGCCTGGGCGCTGATCGCCTTCCACGACCGCCCGCTGTTGCTGGGCCCGGCAATGCTCGCCTACGGCTTCGGCCTGCGCCACGCGGTCGATGCCGACCACATCGCCGCCATCGACAACGTCACCCGCAAATTGATGGCGGAGGGAAAGCGCCCGGTCTCGGTCGGGCTGTTCTTCTCCCTCGGCCATTCCACGGTGGTGTTCGCCCTCTCGGCGCTGGTGGCGGCCACCACCAGCGCGCTGGAAGGCCGGTTCGGCGCCTTCAAGGCGGTGGGCGGGCTGATCGGCACGGGCGTGTCGGTAATCTTCCTGTTCGCCATCGCCGCCGCCAACGCCACCATCCTGGCTGCCACCTGGCGCAGCCTGCGCGCGGCGCGGCGCGGCGACGCGGTGGCGGAGGCCGACGCCCCGCTGGCCGGGGGCCTGCTGGGCCGGCTGTTCGCCCGTCTGTTCCGGCTGGTCCGGCGGAGCGGACACATGTACCCGCTCGGGCTTCTGTTCGGCCTGGGATTCGACACGGCGACCGAGATCGGCCTGCTCGGCACCGCGGCGCTGGGGGCGTCGAGCGGGCTGTCGCCGTGGACGATCCTGGTCTTCCCCGCCCTGTTCTCGGCCGGCATGGCGCTTGTGGACACCGCCGACGGCATCCTCATGCTGGGCGCCTACGGCTGGGCCTGCGTCGATCCATCCCGCAAGCTCGCCTACAATCTCGGCATCACCGCCGTGTCGGTGCTGGTGGCGGTGGCGGTGGGCGGCGTCGAGGCGCTCGGCCTGCTCGCCGGCCGGTTCGGCCTGGACGGGGGCTTCTGGCGGGCGATCGGAACGGTGAATGGCGAGCTGGGCACTGTCGGCTACGCCATCGTCGCCCTGTTCGCCCTCGCCTGGCTGGCGTCGCTGGCGCTGTTCCGGTTCGGCCGCAAGGCCTGACCCTCAGAACGTCCGCCGCGCCCGGACGGCGGCGCTGATGGTGCCGTCGTCGAGATGGTCCAATTCGCCGCCCACCGGCACCCCATGGGCCAGCCCGGACACGCGGACGCCGCAATCGGCGAGGCGGTCGGCGATGTAATGGGCGGTGGTCTGCCCCTCGACGGTGGCGGGGGTGGCGAGGATCACCTCCCCCACCCCGGGATCGCGGGCGCGGTCCAGCAGCCGGCCGACGCCCAGTTCCTCGGGCCCCACGCCGTCCAGGGCCGACAGCAGCCCGCCCAGCACGTGATAGCGGCCGCGGAAGCTGCCCGACCGTTCCATGGCCCACAGCGAGGCCACGTCCTCGACCACGCAGATCGCCGCCTCCTCGCGCCCCGGGTCGGCGCAGATCGCGCAAGGATCGACGGAATCGAAATTGCCGCAGATCGCGCAGGTCTTGACCTTGTCGGCGGCGTCGGCGATGGCCTGCGCCAGGGGCGCCATCAGGGTGTCGCGCTTCTCGATCAGGCGCAAGGCGGCGCGCCGCGCCGAGCGCGGGCCCAGGCCCGGCAGCCGCGCCAGAAGGTGGATGAGGCGGTCGATCTCGGGTCCGGTCATCGTCCTCTCAGAACGGCGAATGCGCTGTCGACGTCATCCCGACCGAGCGCAAGCGAGCGGAGGGATCCTTCACCCGGCGGCGGCACCCGATAGGAACCGTGGCGCAGAACACGCCTTGCGTGAAAGATCCTTCGCTGGCGCTCAGGATGACGACGGAAACACCCATGGCGAAACTCAGAACGGCATCTTGAACCCGGCGGGCAGGTTGAGCCCGCCGGTCAGCTTGGACATCTCCTCCTGCATGGAGGCTTCGACCTTGGCCTTGGCGTCGTTGAAGGCGGCGAGCAGCAGATCCTCCAGCACCTCGACGTCCTCGGGATCGACCAGCGACTTGTCGATCTTGACCTTCTTCATCTCGAACTTGCCGTTGATGGTGACCTGCACCATGCCGCCGGCCGACGCGCCGGACACGTCCATCTCGGCCAGACGGGCCTGCATCTCGCCCATCTTGGCCTGCATCTGCTGGGCCTGCTTCATCAGGTTGCCAAGATTCTTCATGGTTCCTCTTCTCCGGGCATGAGGTCGGTGTCGGTGAAGGCGGCCGCGCCGTCATCGGGTCCGTCGCCGGCCACGTCCCGCACGGCTTCGATTCCCGCGCCGGGAAAGGCGGCCAGCACCGCCCGCACCAGCGGGTGGTTGGCGGCGTCCTCGCGTCGGCGGTTTTCGGCCGCCGCCTCCTCCTCGGCCAGGGTCGGCCGGGCGGGATCGACGGTGTTCACCACCACGGTCCATCGGCGGCCGGTCCATTCGTCCAGCAAACGCGCGAGCTTGGCGGGCAGGTCGTGGTGCCGGCCCGAATCGGCGAGCCGCAACTCGATGCGGCCGGCCGCGAACCGGACCAGACGGACGTCGCGCTTGAGCGCGGTGGCAAGAATGCCCTCGCGCTTCTCGGCGCACAGGGCCACCACCTCGGCGAACCCGGCGGGCATCGGCGGCAACGCCGCCGGCGCCGCCATCGCTTCTGGCGCGGGCGCCAGCTTCAGCGCCGCCGTAGGTCCCCCCGCGCCCGGCGGCGTCGCCGCCAGACCGTTTGAAGCGGGCGCCTGCGCGCCCGATGGCGATTCGGCCACCCGCTGGGCGGCGGTCGGCGCCAGGCTTCCGGTGCCGCCGCCGGACAGGCCTGCGCCGGGACCCAGCCCGCGCGGCGCGGGCGGCTGGGAGCGGAGCTGTTCGACGGCCTCGGCCGGGGTGGGAAGGTCGGCGGCGTAGGCCAGGCGTACCACCGCCATTTCCGCCGCCTGCAACGGGTTGGATGCCGAGCGCGTTTCCGCCAGGCCCTTGAGCAGCATCTGCCAGGCGCGGCTCAACTGGGCCATGGACAGGGCGGCGGCCAGTTGCGCGCCCTTGACCCGCTCGG
The DNA here is from genome assembly GCA_021847015.1 of Pseudomonadota bacterium. Lineage (GTDB taxonomy): Bacteria > Pseudomonadota > Alphaproteobacteria > Rhodospirillales > Magnetospirillaceae > JAJZVW01. The sequence goes on from JAJZVW010000013.1 coordinate 54,757, forward strand.
TCTCGGAGGCGGTGGCGGAATCGGCGGCGTCGGGCGTGACCTTGAGGCGGGTGAGCCAGTGGGTCAGCTCCAGCATGTCCTGCAACACCACCGCCGGGTCGGCGCCCAGCGCGTATTGCTCGCCCATCTGGTCCAAGGCCGGGGCGATGGCCCCTTTCATCACCGCCTCGAACAGGTCGAACACCCGCGCACGGTCGGCCAGGCCCAGCATGTCGCGCACCTGGGCCTCGGTGACCAGCCCGGCGCCGTGGCTGATGGCCTGGTCCAGAAGCGACAGGCCGTCGCGCACCGAGCCGTCGGCGGCCCGCGCGACCAGGCGCAGCGCCCCCGGCTCGATGGTGGCCTGCTCCTTCCCGGCGATGGCGGCGAAATGCCCGGCCAGCACCTCCATGTCCACCCGCCGCAAGTCGAAGCGCTGGCAGCGGGACAGCACGGTCACCGGGATTTTGCGGATCTCGGTGGTGGCGAAGATGAACTTCACGTGCTCGGGCGGTTCCTCCAGCGTCTTCAGCAGCGCGTTGAACGCCGCCGTGGACAGCATGTGGACCTCGTCGATGATGTAGACCTTGAAGCGGGCGCTGGCGGGCCGGTAGCGCACGCCCTCGATGATCTCGCGGATGTCGTTGACGCCGGTGCGGCTGGCGGCGTCCATTTCCAGGATGTCCACATGCCGGTCCTCGGCGATGGCCCGGCAATGCTCGCAGATTCCGCAAGGGTCGATGGTGGGCCCGCCGGTGCCGTCGGCGCCGACGCAGTTGAGCGCGCGGGCGATGATGCGGGCGGTGGTGGTCTTGCCCACCCCGCGCACCCCGGTCAGCACGAAGGCGTGCGCCAGCCGTCCGGACTGGATGGCGTTGGTCAGCGTGCGCACCATCGCCTCCTGCCCGATCAGGCCGGCGAAATCGGTGGGCCGGTACTTGCGGGCGAGGACGCGGTACGGAGCGGGGGCGCTTTCGGTCATGGGTGGCAGGATATCGCGGCGGCGGGACCGTGGAAAGCGCGCACCGGTAGCGAAATCGCCGCGGCTCAGGCGACCGGATTGCGGGGACGGGCCGTCCCCAGATGCAGGGCGCGCCCCTCGGCCAGAAGCTCGACCATCTTGCGGGCGGCAAGCGGCCGGCTGAAGAAATACCCCTGCATCTGGTCGCAGCCGAGCGCGCGCAGGAATTCGAGATGGGAGCGATGCTCGACGCCCTCGGCCAGCACCACCAGCTTCAGCGCCCGCGCCATGGCGATGATGGCCTCGACGATGGCCGCGTCGTTGGGGTCGGAGGTGATGTCCATGACGAAACTGCGGTCGATCTTCAGCTTCTGGATGGGAAAACGCTTCAACACGCTGAGCGAGGAATAGCCGGTGCCGAAATCGTCGATGGCGCAGGCGATGCCCATTTCGTTGACGCGCTTGACCACCTGGATGGCGTTGTCGGGATCGCGCATGGCCGAACTCTCGGTGAGTTCGATCTCCAGGTAGCGGGGAGCGAGCCCGGTTTTGGTGAGCGCCGTCTCCAGCGCGCCGATCAGGCGCCGGGGATACTGGAACTGCCGGCCGGAGACGTTGACCGCCACCGGAATGGGAGGCAGGCCGCGGTCCTGCCATTCCTTGTTCTGCCGGCAGCTCTCCAGCAGCATGACGTCGCAAATGGCATCGATGAGGTTTGATTCCTCGGCGAGGGGAATGAACTCCCCGGGCGCCACCATGCCCATGTCGGGGCTGTTCCAGCGCACCAGGGCCTCCATCCCCACCACCGCCCCGGTGCGGAGATCCACCTGCGGCTGGAAATAGGGGATGAGTTCGCCGTTGTCCACGGCACGCCGCAGCTTGGCCTGGAAATTGAGCGTCCTGGCCGCCTTCGAGCTCATCTCCTTGGAAAAGATCTTCAGCGATCCCGGCTCCTGCGCCTTCGCCCGCTGAAGGGCGGCATCGGCGTTGCGGATAAGGATTTCGGCGTCCTCGCCGTCGCGGGGATAGATGGCGGCGCCGCCGCTGGCGGAAATGTCGAACTGCTCGCCCGCCACCGTCACCGTGGCCTGGGCCAGTTCGTGCAACCGCTCCATCACCTCCTGCAAATGGCGGCGGGCGGCGATGCCGGTGACGAGGACCAGGAAGCGGTCGCCCGAGGTGCGGGCCATGACGTCGCCCCGCCCCAGCCCCGCCTGGAGAACGTCGGCGACGGCCCGCAGGACCTGGTCGCCCACCGAATGGCCCATGGTGGCGTTGATGACGCCGAAACGGTCGATGCCCAGGGAGAGGATGCCGAGCAGGCTGTGTCCCCGCCGCGCCGAATCGCGGGCGTCCGCGAAGCGTTCCAGGAAAGCGGCGCGGTTGGGCAGCCGCGTCAGCGGATCGTAATAGGCCAGGAATGACAGCCGCTGCTCGGCGAGCTTGCGATCGGTGACGTCGAGGAGCATGCCGTCCCAGACGATGTCCCCGGAATCCCTGAGCGACGGGCGCGACTGCCCCCGCAGCCAGCGGCGGCCGCCGCCGATGCCGGCGACGGCCATTTCCTCCTCCAGCGGCTCCATGGTCCGGGCCGAATGTCCGAGGGAGGCCAGGAAGCGCTGGCGTTCATCCAGGGAGAGGACGCGCATGAACAATTGCGGGTCGGCGATCAGCTCTTCGGGCTCGACTCCCAGCACATCCCGGCAGCCTTCGCTGACAAAGGTGTATTCCAGCCGGCCGTTGGCCCGCAGCACGCGCTGGAATACCATGCCGGGGAGATTGGCGGCGATGGCGCGCAGACGCTCCTCGGTTTCCCGCAGCGCCGCCTGGGTCTGCCGGCGCTGCGTGACGTCGCGGCCGATGGCGACGAACTGGCGCTGCCCCTCCAGCCGCACCTCCTCGGTCGACAGTTCCAGAGGGAAGGTGGTGCCGTCGTTGCGCAAGCCGACCAGTTCGCGCGCGCCGCCGCCGACGATGCCGCCATCCTCCCCGTCGGCCTTCAGCAGAGGCAACCAGCGCTGATCCTCGGGGAGGAGAACGCCGAACGGCCGCCCCGCCAGTTCTCCCGGCTCGTACCCGAACAGCCGCCCGGCGGCGGCGTTGGCGGAATCGATGACGCCCCGCGCGTCGAGGAGGAAGATGGCGTCGGCCGCGTGCTCCATCAGCATGTCGAGGCGGAATTCGGCGCGGCGCGCGTCGGTGATGTCGGTCAGCACGCCATCCCAGACGATCGTGCCGCCGCCGCCCCGCCGGGGACGGGACGCGCCCCGGAACCACCGCACCTCGCCGGCGGCGGTGACCATCCGGAACTCCTCCCGGCACATGTCCAGGGTGCTGGCGGAGCGCCGGATCGCCTCGATGTGGCGCTCGCAATCGGCCCGGTGGACCGCGGCGAGGCAGCCGTCGGCATCCGCCGCCATGGCCGCCGGGTCGACGCCCAGCAGGTCGCGCACCGCCTCGTTGAACCGGGAATAGGTGATCGTCCCGTCGGGCGCCATCTCGCGGCGGAAGGCGATGCCGGGCAGGACCGAGGCGAGCCCCTCGAGATGCGCCTGGGCTTCGGCGGTCAAACCGCCGGGATCGCCGGGGGACGCGTCCTTCGTGCCGTCAGCGGCCGGGCGGTTTTCGCCGATGGCACCGTAATCCTTGCTCACTCATCACTCCCGGCCAGCAGACGGGGGCAAACACCGCAGCCGATGGTAAGAGGCCGCGTGACTCAAGGCAACGGCGTACAACCTCGGGATAGGGTTGCCGCGGGGCTTATCCCGTGGTGCTGCGGAAGTATGCAATGGTCTTCTCAAGGCCGGTTTGCAGCGTTGTCCGAGGTTGCCACCCCAGCGTGCTCCTGGCCAGAGTAATATCAGGCCGGCGTTGCAGGGGGTCGTCGGCGGGCAAGGGCCTGGTGACGATGTCCGATTTCGACCCCACCATGGCCACCACGGTCTCGGCCAACTGGCGGATGGTCATTTCGTCCGGGTTGCCGAGGTTGACGGGCCCGGTGACGTCGTCGGGCGCGGCCATCAGCCGCATCAGCCCGTCCACCAGATCGTCCACATAGCAGAACGAGCGCGTCTGCCGGCCGTCGCCGTAAAGGGTGATGGGCCGGCCGTGGAGCGCCTGGACGATGAAGTTGGACACCACCCGTCCGTCGTCGGGATGCATGCGCGGGCCGTAGGTGTTGAAGATGCGCGCCACGCGGATGCGCAGCCCGTGCTGGCGCCAATAGTCGAAGAACAGCGTCTCGGCGCAGCGCTTGCCCTCGTCGTAGCAGGCGCGCGGGCCGATGGGATTGACGCTGCCGCGATAATCCTCGGTCTGGGGATGGATTTCGGGATCGCCGTACACCTCGGAGGTGGAGGCCTGAAGAATCTTCGCCTTCACCCGCTTGGCCAGGCCCAGCATGTTGATGGCGCCGTGGACCGAGGTCTTGGTCGTCTGCACCGGATCGCGCTGGTAATGGATGGGCGAGGCCGGGCAGGCGAGGTTGTAGATCTCGTCCACCTCGACATAGAGGGGAAAGGTGACGTCGTGGCGGATCAGCTCGAAATAGGGGTTGCCCATCAGATGGGCGATGTTGTCCTTGGCCCCGGTATAGAAATTGTCGACGCACAGGACGTCGCACCCCTGGTCAAGCAGACGCTCGCACAGGTGGGAGCCCAGAAATCCCGCGCCGCCCGTCACCAGCACACGCTTGCGGCCGGAAATCATCCGCGCACCATCCCCTTGGAAACCCCATATCATCGTTCATATGCCCGAACGCGCCCAACCGCAAGGCCACCATTTGCCGCCCGGTTTTTTGTTGCGATGCGGCGCACGTTCCGCCCACAGTGCCGGTGGGCTGTACCACCGTACGGCGACGCCGAAGGAGACCGCCATGTTCATCGCCATGAACCGATTCCGTATCGCCCACGGCCGGGAAGAGGAGTTCGAGCGCATCTGGGCGGAGCGCCGGACCAACCTCCCCGAGGTCCCGGGCTTCCGCGCCTTCCACCTGCTGCGCGGCCCGTCGGCCGAGGACCACACCCTGTTCGCCTCGCACACGATCTGGGAATCGCGCGCCCATTTCGAGGACTGGACCCGCTCGGACGCCTTCCGCCGCGCCCACAGCGGCGCCGGCCCCTCGGCCGGCCTGTACCTGGGGCCGCCGCAATTCGAGGGGTTCGAGGTGGTGCAGGAAATAACCGCCGGGGAAAGGTAAGCGGGCGCCGGTCAGTTGGCTGGGCGGCCCAGTTCGGTGGACAGGCGCCGGGCGACCTCGACCCTGTCGGCCGCCGCCAGGCTGCCGATGCGCTCGGCGTCCCGCGCCTCGATGGTGGCGATCTTGGCGGTGCGCACGACGGATGGCGCGGGCAGACCGGCCGCCGCAAGATCCGACACCTCGACATCGCCCGGCCAGCCGCGGTTCTCGGCGCTGGTGATCATCAGCACCCACAGCAGGCCATGGGCCTCCTGGATGCCATTGGCGGCGACCACCAGGGCCGGCCGCCGCTGCCGCACCGGCCGGTCGGTGTAGGGAAACGGAACCTTGACCACGTCCCAGGCGTCAAAGGCCGCCATAGGCCCGCCGATCCGCTTCGCTGTTCCACTCGCCGAAGGTGGCGAAGGGATCCTCCACCGTTTCGGGCGCGACGCGGGTCAACACCACCCGCTCGCCCTCGATGGCGTAGGCAATCTCGTCGCCTTCCTTAAGCCGCAACGCGGCGCGCACCGGCTGCGGAATCGTCGTCTGCGCCTTGCTGGTCAGCTTGCTGGTGATCAAACCGCCCTCCTCCGCGAAAGGAAATTCCTTTCGTCGGACCAAGGTAAGGGATTTCCTTACCGGCTTCAAGGGCCTCGACCCGGATGGGCTCCGCCACCTATGAGGGCTTGGGCGGCAACAGCTCATCGACAGCAACCCCGAGGGCGTTCGCCAATCGGCGATAGGCCGCCACGGAGCCGGGCTTCTTGCGCCCCTCGATCTCGACCAGGTAGCTGCGCCCCACACCGGCTTTGTCGGCGAGGGCCTGGGGCGAAAGACCGCGCTGCTCGCGCCATATCCGCACCGGGTGCTCGCCGGCCATCAGGCGCATGACCAACTCGACGGACAAGTGGTCGGCGCGCGCCGCTTCCTTGCCGATCTCCTTCTCGCGGGCCTCGGCGGTCCGCAGCGCCACGACGTCCTCGGCGTCCTCGATGGCCTCCATGAAGCCCCCTACACGTCCAGATTCGCCACCTTCAGCGCGTTGGACTGGATGAACTCGCGCCTTGGTTCGACTACGTCGCCCATCAGGGTCGAGAACACCTGTTCGGCGTCGTCGGCCTGGGAGACCTTGACCTGGAGCAGCGAGCGGGCTTCGGGGTCGAGCGTGGTTTCCCACAACTGGCTGGGGTTCATCTCGCCCAGGCCCTTGTAGCGCTGGATGACGATGCCCTTCTTGCCCTGTTCCATCACCTGGGTGACCAGCGCCACCGGGCCGGGGATGGCGGTGTCGCGCTCCTTGGCGGCGAGGCGGCCGGGGCGGTCGTAGGTTTCGCGCAGCCGCGCGGACATCTCGTCGAGGCGCCGCGCCTCGGCCGAGCGCACGATGGCCGAATCGACGGCGTGCCGCTCGGTGACGCCGCGCAGCGTGCGGGTGAACACCCAGCCGTCGCCCTCCACCCACAGCCCGCGCCAGCCCCGTTCCAGCGCCCCCTCCAGGGCGTCGAGGCGGGCGGCGACGATGGCGGCCATCTCGGGGCCGCGCGCGCCGTCGGTCAGCAGCGCCGGGCCGAGGGCCCCGGCGACGGCGGCCTGTTCCACCACCGCCATCGGCACGCGGCGCGACAGCGGCGCCAACAGCCCCTTGACCTGGCGGGCCTGCTCGGTCAGCGCGCGCAGATCGGCCCCGCCCACCTGGGCGCCGCCGGCGAGCGTCAGCACCGAATCGGCGAGGCCGGCATCGATCAGGTAGTCCTCGAGCGCCCGGTCGTCCTTGAGATAGACCTCGGAATTGCCGCGCTTGGCGCGGTAGAGCGGCGGCTGGGCGATGTAGAGGTGGCCGCGCTCGATGATCTCGGACATCTGGCGGTAGAAGAAGGTCAAAAGCAGCGTGCGGATGTGGCTGCCGTCCACATCGGCGTCGGTCATGATGATGATCTTGTGGTAGCGCAGCTTGTCCGGATTGAAGTCCTCGCGGCCGATGCTGGTGCCGAGCGCGGCGATCAGGGTGCCGATCTCCGCCGAGGACAGCATCTTGTCGAAGCGCGCCCGTTCGACGTTGAGGATCTTGCCGCGCAACGGCAGGATCGCCTGGTTGGCGCGGTTGCGCCCCTGCTTGGCCGAGCCGCCGGCCGAATCGCCCTCGACGATGAACAGTTCGGACAGCGCCGGGTCGCGCTCCTGGCAATCGGCCAGCTTGCCGGGCAGGGTGGCGACGTCCAGCACGCCCTTGCGCCGGGTCAGTTCGCGGGCCTTGCGGGCGGCCTCGCGGGCGGCCGCCGCCTCGACCACCTTGGAGACGATCTTGCGCGCCTCGGCGGGATGCTCCTCGAACCACTCGGCCAGCTTGTCGGCGACGATGTTCTCGACCACGGGGCGCACCTCGGACGACACCAGCTTGTCCTTGGTCTGGGACGAGAATTTTGGGTCGGGGACCTTGACGGACAGCACGCAGGTCAGGCCCTCGCGCATGTCGTCGCCCGACAGCGCCACCTTTTCCTTCTTGGCGATGCCGGATTCGTTGGCATAGGCGTTGACCGTGCGGGTCAGCGCCGCACGGAAGCCGGCCAGATGGGTGCCGCCGTCCTTCTGCGGGATGTTGTTGGTGAAGCAGAGCTGGCTCTCGTGGTAGCTGTCCGTCCATTCCATCGCCACCTCGACCGTCATGCCGTCCTTCTCGCCCTTCACGGCGATCGGCGGCTGATGCAGCGCGGTCTTGGAGCGGTCGAGCCAGTGGACGAAGGCCTCGATGCCGCCCTCGTAATGCAGTTCGGCGGTCTGGGTCTCGCCGTGGCGCAGATCGGTCAGCTTGAGGCGCACCCCGGAATTGAGGAAGGCCAGCTCGCGCAGGCGGTGTTCGAGGGTGGTGAAGTCGAACTCGGTCCTGGTGAAGATCGTGGACGACGGCAGGAAGGTCACCTCGGTGCCGGTCAGCGGGCCGCGCGGGGTGGAGGGCGCGTCGCCGACCACCGCCAGCGGCGCCTCGGCCTCGCCCATGCGGAAGCGCATGCGGTGCTCCTTGCCGCCGCGCCAGATGCGCAGGTCCAGCCATTCCGACAGGGCGTTGACGACGCTGACGCCGACGCCGTGCAGGCCGCCCGACACCTTGTAGGAGTTCTGGTCGAATTTCCCGCCGGCATGGAGCTGGGTCATGATGACCTCGGCGGCCGACACCCCCTCCTCCTTGTGGAGGTCGGTGGGAACGCCGCGGCCGTTGTCGCGCACGGCGCACGACCCGTCGCCGTTCAGCACCACCTCGACATTGTCGGCATAGCCGGCCAAAGCCTCGTCGATGGCGTTGTCCACCACCTCGTAGACCATGTGGTGCAGCCCCGAGCCGTCGTCGGTATCGCCGATATACATGCCCGGCCGCTTGCGCACGGCGTCCAGGCCGCGCAACACCTTGATCGAGTCGGCGCCGTACTGCTCGGCGGCGGCTTCCGTCGCCGAGACCGGAGTGGACTTTTTCGCGGGAGTGCTCATCAGCGGATCTACTCTTTCGTTGCCGGGGCGACGGTGCCGTCCGCCACCCGGAAAAACTGCGCTCGGTCTTGGAAGCCGTCGAACAGGTGCTCGTCGGTCCCGGTCATCCAACTCTGGGCGGCCAGCCCCGAGAGTTCGTCGAACAGGGCGTCCCGGCGCACGGAATCCAGATGCGCCGCCACCTCGTCCAGCAGCAGAAGCGGCGCAACGCCGCGCATCTCGGTCCGCACCCTGGCCTGGGCCAGGACGATGCTGACCAGCACCGCCTTCTGCTCGCCGGTCGAACATTGTCCGGCCGGCAAATCCTTGACCGCGTGGCGGACCTCCAGGTCGCTGCGGTGCGGCCCGATCGCCGCCGCCTGCGCCACCGCGTCCTGCCCCCGTGCCCGCTCCAAGGCCGCCGCCAAACGGCCCTCGGCCGCGTCCTCGCCCATCCGGTCCAGCCACCCCTCGACCTCGCCGGCCAGCGCCAGACGCGCCGCCGGAAACGGGCCGACACCCCGGCGGCAGGCCTCGTCCAGGACCGCCACCGCGCGGCGCCGGGCCGCGGCCACGGCCACGCCGTGGCGGGCCATGGAATCCTCCAGCGCCGACACCCAGCCGGGATCGGCATTCCCCGCCTTCAACAGCCGCGAGCGTTCCCGCATCGCGTGCTCGTAGGCCGCCGCGTGGGCGCCGTGGGACGGCTCCAGCCCCAGCACCAACCGGTCGAGGAACCGCCGCCGGCCGCCGGCGCCCTCGATGAACAGCCGGTCCATGGCCGGCGTCAGCCACAGGGCCGACACCACATCCGCCAGCGCCCCCGGCTTCGCCGGCTGGCCGTCGATGCGGACCGCGCGGCGCTCCGCCCCCGCCTCGCGCCCGGTGCCGATCTCGATCCGCCCGCTTGGGCCGTCGAGCACCGCCGCGACCGCCCAGGGCGCTCCTTCGCCCGCTTCCCGCCGCGCCGCCTCGGCCAGCCGGGCCCGCCGCAGCCCCCGGCCGGGAGCGAGGAAGGACAAGGCCTCGAGGAGGTTGGTCTTGCCGGCGCCATTGGGTCCCGTCAGCACCACCGGACGCGGATCGCAGTCGAGGCTGAGGCGGGCATAGCACCGGAAATCGGTCAGAACCAGCCGGCGCACCGCCAGGCGCGGGGACTGGCCCGTCGGCAATTCCTCCCCCCGCGTGGTCACACCCGCATCGGCATCAGCACATAGACGGCGCCGCCCGCGGCGGCATCCCGCACGACCGTCGGCGACGCCGCGTCGGCCATGGCGAAATGGACCGTTTCGCCCTCGACCTGCCCGAGGATGTCGAGCAGGTAGCGGGAATTGAAGCCGATCTCCAGCGGCGCCGCGCCATAGGCGGCCTCGATCTCCTCGACCGCGCTGCCGCTTTCCGGCGAGGACGCCGACAAGGTGACCGCGCCCTTTTCCACGCTGAGCTTGATCGCCCGGCTCTTTTCCGTCGAGATCGCCGAGACGCGGTCGACGGCGCTGGCGAAGGCCTTGACGTCCACCTCCAGGTGCTTGTCGTTGTCGGCCGGGATCACCCGCTCGTAATCGGGGAAGGTGCCGTCGATCAGCTTGGAGGTCAGCACCGCGCCGCCGAAGGCGAACCGGATCTTGGTCTCCGAGAGCGCGATGGCGACCTCGCCCTCGGTCTCGTCGATCAGCTTGCGGATCTCGTTGACCGTCTTGCGGGGAACGATGACCCCGGGCATGCCGGCGGCCCCGTCGGGCATGGTGACCTCGACCCGGGCCAGGCGGTGCCCGTCCGTCGCGGCGGCGCGCAGGACATCGCCGTTCGGCCCCGAGGCGCCATGGAGATAGATGCCGTTCAGATAGTACCGCGTCTCCTCGGTGGAGATGGCGAAGCGGGTGCGGTCGATCAGGGTCTTCAGCTCGGCCGCGGTGACCGTGAAATTGTGGGGCAGATCGCCGCCCGACAGCACCGGGAAATCCTCGACCGGCAGGCAGGCCAGCGAGAATTTCGAGCGCCCCGAGCGCAAGGTGAGCTGCCCGTCCTCGGCGCTGTAGTCGATCTCCACCTGGCTGCCCTCGGGCAGCTTCCGCACGATTTCGTAAAAGGTGTGGGCGGGAGCGGTGGCGGCGCCCGGCCGCGACACGTCCGCCGGCACCGTCTCGATAAAATCGAGGTCCATGTCGGTAGCGTTCAGGCTGAGCGTCCCGGCGCGCCCATCCAGCTTGACGTTGGACAGGATGGGGATGGTATTACGCCGCTCGACGACGCTCTGCACGTGGGCCAGGGACTTGAGCAGCGCTGCGCGCTCGATGGTCAGCTTCATGGCGTTCTGCGCACAATCCGTTGAAGGACGTCAACCCCACCCTCGGCAGGGCCCGGCAGTATACCACAAGTGCCTGGCCGACAAAGCGCATTCCGTCCCTCGGCCCCCGCTCTTCGGGAGCGCCGCGGCCGGCGCGGCCGCCCAACGGGAACGCGGGGGTCAGCCCTGCAACATGCGCCGCAGCAATTCGACGTCCTCGGCGAAATTCTGGTCGATGTCGCGCAGTTCCTCGACCTTCTTCACCGCGTGCATGACGGTGGTGTGGTCGCGCCCGCCGAATTTGCGGCCGATCTCCGGCAGCGAGCGGCTGGTGAGCTGCTTGGCCAGGTACATGGCGACCTGGCGCGGCCGCGCCACCTGGCGCGAGCGCCGCGCCGACGACATTTCCGCCAGCTTGATGTTGAAGTATTCGGCCACGCGCTTCTGGATTTCCTCGATGGAAATGCGGCGGTCGGATGCCTTCAGCAGATCGTGGAGAACCTCCTGGGTGGATTCCAGGGTGATGGCCCGGCCCACCAGTTGGGCATGGGCGGCCACCCGGTTCAGCGCCCCTTCCAGTTCGCGCACGTTGGTCGAAATCTTGTGGGCCAGGAATTCCAGCACCTTGGGCGGCACCAGGGCGCCCATCTGCTCGGCCTTCTGCTGGAGGATGCCGAGGCGCAGTTCGTAGGTGGTGGGATGGATGTCGGCCACGAGGCCGCAATTCAGGCGCGACCGCAGCCGCTCCTCCAGGCCTTCGAGGTCGGACGGCGACTTGTCGGCGGAAATGACGATCTGCCGGCCCTGGTCCACCAGCGAATTGAAGGTGTGGAAGAATTCCTCCTGGGTCGCGTCCTTGCCGGCGATGAACTGCACGTCGTCGATCATCAGCACGTCCACCGAGCGGAACTGCTCCTTGAAGACCATGGTGTTCTGGTCCCGGAGCGCCCGGATGAAGCGGTACATGAACTTCTCGGCCGACAGGTACAGGACGCGCCGCGACGGGTTGTGCTCGCGGATGTGCCAGGCGATGGCGTGCATCAGATGGGTCTTGCCCAGCCCGACCCCGGAATAGAGGAACAGGGGATTGAAGGGGACCCGGTCGGCTTCGGCAATGCGCTGGGCGGCGGCATAGGCGAATTCGTTGGGCTTGCCCACCACGAAGTTGGCGAAGGTGAAGCGGGGATCGAGCGGCGCCCCGATCTCGTCCACCTCGCAGAGCGCGAACGCGGCCTGGGGCGCCGGCCTGGCCGGCGGTTCCATGACGGGCGGAGCGCCGTGCGGAGCCGGAGCCGGGGCCGGGGCCGCGCCGCCGGCATCGACCACCAGTTCCACCGTGCGGACATCGGGGTTCTCGGCGCCCCACAGGGCGCGGATGCGCTCGCCGTAATGGCTGGCAACCCAGTCGCGCATGAAGCGCGTCGGCAGCGCCAGGCGAACCGAACCGTCGCCGGTGTCGCGCACCGTGATCGGCCGGAGCCAGCTGCGATAGGCGGCGTCGCCGACTTCATCGCGAAGCCGCCCTTTCACCCGATCCCATTCCGCGCTCGTCATCTCCGGTCCCGCATGAGAATTTCGCGATTACCCCAAGTAAACGCCACCGGCTGACGGACGAACCGCACTACCGGATCTGAAAAACGGCCCGCAGGACATTATATCTATCGCCATAACCACACGAAGACATCCGCATGGAGCGAATTACGACATGTCGGAAATGTGCGAATCCCCCTGATATCTAAAGAAATGGAACGAATTTTACGAAAATCGTCCTTCGTCCATCTCTGTTCTATCCCCCCTGCCGATGGGTATTGGACTCTACCGAGGGACTAGCCAACCCGCAACCGGACCGGAACGCGAACGGAGAAAATTTTTTCGCTTGCATTCCCCATCGGCACCCGAAAACGACGAAGGGGCCGCGCTGCTGGCGCGGCCCCTTGTGAAATCCTTGGATGCGCGAGGGTCAGGCGTTCGCCGACAGCGCCTTGACGCGGGCGGCCAAGCGGCTCACTTTGCGCGAAGCGGTGTTCTTGTGAAGGATGCCGGTCTTGACGCCGCGCATCATCTCCGGCTCGGCGGCCTGGAGGGCCGACTTGGCGGCAGCGGCGTCGCCGCTCACGATGGCGGACTCGACCTTCTTGATGAAGGAACGGATACGGCTAACGCGCGCGCGGTTGACCGCGGTGCGACGCTCGGTCTGACGGATGCGTTTCTTAGCCGACTGATGGTGGGCCATGGATCGGGACCTGCTATAACTGGTTCGTCACGAAATCGAAGCCGCGGTTATAAGCGCGGCCGGAATGGCCGTCAAGCGCGAATCCCCGGCGCCAGCGGTTCTCATTATGCGGCATCAGGGCATGTTGTCATCCCGAGGGAGCGGAGCGACTGAGGGATCCTTCACGCGAAAGTGCCGGAAAGATCCCTCGCCGCCGGCTCGGGATGACAGCGAAAAATGCATAATGAGAACCGCTGCCCCGGCGCCCAGGGCTCCGAACTCGGATGACTGAATCCTTGACGCCCCCGCGAGTGTTGGTGTCATCCCGAGCGGAGAGAGGGATCGTTCAGGCACGAACGGCAGCCGCCGGCGGCTGAAGGATCCCTCGTCGCTGTCGCTCTGTCGGGATGACAGGGGGGGGACGATGACATTGACCAATTCGAAACCTGAGTTCGGAGCCCCGCCCCGGCGCTTGCGCCTTGCCCGGCCGGCGGCATCAGCGCAGCCGGGTGCGCACCTGATCGATCAGGGACAGCAATTGATCGGCCCGGACGCCATCGCGGGCCATCACCCGCCGGATCACGTCGTCGGCCATCACGTCGGCAAGCGCCGGCTCGGAATTGCCCATGAACGGCAAGCCCGTGGCCGAGGAATCCACCCCGATCGGAAAACCGATGCCGGAACCGCCCGGTTCGCTCGGCATAGCCGAAATATAGGCACTGGTCATCATCGGCGCCCCCTGTCGGCAAAACGGAATGAAGCCACTATAACAACAAAACCTTCGTCATTGGCAACAACGGCGGGATATCCAATGTTGGCGGTATTTGTTCTATTTTTTTCGGAAATTTATGCCAAAGCATAGTTTATGTATGCCGTTCGGGATGGATATATGCGCCGGCCGTCTCCCCCGCAAGGGGGAGGTCGTCAAATAAGGTGGGGACGAGGGCGATTTCGATACGGCCGCGCCGACGGCCGGATCACGGAAAGGCCGCGGGCATCATGCCCTCGGGCCCGAGGACCGCATCGGCGAGGACGGGGTAGCGGGCGCGCGCGTCGAACAGCTGATAGTGCCACCACTCGTTGCGGTAAAAATCCCAGCCGGCCGTGGTCATGATCCCCATCAGCAGGTGGCGGTTCCGCTGCGCCTCGGCGGAAATTTCCTGGTTGCCGTGATGGGACAGCGGCGTGAAGGCGTCGAAGGGCGTGCCCATGTCCAGCTCGCGGCCGCGGGGATCGATCAGGGTGAGGTCCACCGCCGCCCCCATGGAATGGGGGGAACCCCGGCGGGGATCGGCAAGAAAGCCGGGATCGGGCGTATGGTTCCACAGCACCCACTGGGCCTCGGCCGGCCGGAAGGCGTCCAGCACCTTGAAGCGCAACCCCAGCGGTCGCGCCAGATCGACGGCCCGCCGCAGCAATTGGGCGGCGTCCGCGTTGAGAAAACAGCCGGCGTCGGCACGGTAGACCGGCCGGCCCGTGAAATTGTCGGCGCGGGCATAAGCGAGCGCGATATCGACATCGACGTCGGGCGGGGCGATGCGCACCAGCGGAACCATCCTTGCGCCTTTCCATGGGAAGCGTGGTGGCGCAGTATAGCGGCCCTTGCATCGTTTGTTGCCATCCCCAACGCGGGCGAAGGGCCTTTCGGGCGCGCCGGCGCGAAAGGCGCTCCCGATTGCTCCGTTCCCTCGGGATGACACGCCAAAGCCGAAAACGCCCATGCGCCTGCTCGCCATCGATTCCGCCACCTCCGCCTGCTCCGCCGCCCTTTGGGCCGGCGGCGCCGTGCTCGCCCGCCGCCACCGGCCGATGGCGCGGGGCCAATCGGAAGCGCTGGTGCCGATGATCGCCGAGGTGATGGCGGATTCGGGCCTGTCCTTCGCCGACCTCGACCTGCTGGCGGTCACCGTCGGCCCGGGAGCCTTCACCGGCATCCGCATCGGCCTCGCCACCGCGCGCGGCCTGGCGCTGGCCGCCGGCCTGCCCGTCGCCGGCATCACCACCACCGAAGCGGTGGCGGCGGCGGTGCCGCCGGCCGAACGCGGCGGGCGCACGGTTCTGGTGGCGCTGGACTCCAAGCGCGAGGATGTCTGGGTCCAGGCGTTCGCCCCCGACCTGTCCGCCCTCTGCCCGATCCAGTCCCTGGCCCCCGAGGCGGCGGCGGCGCTGGTGACCGGCCCCGCCCTGGTGGTGGGCGACGCGGCCGGGCGGGTCCTGCCGCTGATGACGGATGCGCTGGCCGCCGACCGGCCGGGCTGGCCGGACGCCGCGGTGGTGGCCGCGCTGGCCGCGCGGCGGTGGGCGGACGGACAGGCCCTGCCGCCGGAACCGCTCTACCTGCGGCCGGCAGACGTCACCCTGCCGCCGGCCGGTCCCGCATGAGTCTCGACCTGGTCCCCGCCGGCCCGGCCCACGCGGAGGTGCTGGCAGCCATCCATGAGATTTGCTTCGCCGATTCCTGGAGCGCGCAATCCTTGGCCGACTCCCTGGCGATGCCGGGCGCGGCGGGGCTGATCGCCATGGCCGGCGGAGCGCCGTGCGAACCGGCCGGCATCATCCTCTGGCGTGCGGCGGCCGGCGAAGCGGAAATCCTCACCCTCGCCGTGCTTCCCTCCTGGCGCCGCCATGGCGTCGGCCGGCGGTTGCTCGCCGCGGCCCTGGACAGGGCGGCGGCGGCCGGAGCGGCGTGCATGTTCCTGGAAGTCGCCGACGGCAACGCCGCCGCCTTCGCCCTCTACCGGGGCGCGGGCTTCGTCCCGGTGGGACGGCGCAAGGGCTATTACGACGGCGCCGATGCCCTGACCATGCGCCGGCATCTTTAAAGCATGGTCAGCCGCCGTTGAGGCGGCGGCCAAACAGGCGGAGCCTGCGCGTAGGCCGAGGGCACGATATACCTGACCGGCTTCCGATCGATCGGAAACCGGTCCAGGGGGTCAGAACATGCTGGCGAGAACGCGGTCGGGCGGGCTGTGGCCGTCGGCGAAGGTCTTGATGTTGATGATGACCTTCTCGCCCATGTCGATGCGGCCCTCCAGCGTGGCCGATCCCAGATGCGGCAGCAGCACCACGTTGTCCAGTTCCAGCAGCTTGGGATTGACCGCCGGCTCGTGCTCGAACACGTCGAGGCCGGCGCCCGCCAGTTCGCCGCGCCCCAGCATCCGGGTCAGCGCGTTCTCGTCGACGATCTCGCCCCGCGCGGTGTTGATGAGATAGGCGTGCGCCGGCATCAGCTTGAGCCGGCGCGCGGACAGCAGATGGAAGGTGGCCGGGGTGTGGGGGCAATGGACGGTGATGACGTCCATGCGCGCCAGCATCTGGTCGAGGCTCTCCCAATACGTCGCTTCCAGCTCGGCTTCCAGCTCGGGATGGACCCTTTTGCGGCTGTGGTAATGGATCGACATGCCGAAGGCCTTGGCCCGGCGGGCCACCGCCTGGCCGATGCGGCCCATGCCGATGACGCCGAGCCGCTTGCCCCAGATGCGGTGGCCCAGCATGAAGGTCGGGCTCCAGCCGTGCCAATGGCCGGCGCGCATCAGCCGTTCGCCCTCGGCCAGCCGCCGCGGCACCGCCAGGATCAGCGCCATGGTCATGTCGGCGGTGTCCTCGGTGAGAACCCCGGGGGTATTGGTGACGATGATGCTGCGCTGGCGGGCGCTGGCCAGGTCGATGTGATCGACGCCGGTACCGAAATTCGCGATCAGCTTGAGATCGGGACCGGCCTGGGAGAGAATGGCCGCATCGATGCGATCGGTGATGGTGGGCACGAGGACGTCCGCCTCCTTCACCGCCTCGATCAGCTCGGACTTGGTCATGGGGCGGTCCACCAGGTTGAGCCTGGCCTCGAACAGCTCCATCATCCGGGTTTCGATTGCGTCGGGGAGCTTGCGCGTCACGACGACGAGGGGCTTCTTTTGCGGCATTCGTCTGTCCTCCGGGACCCCACTCTCGGTTCACGCCTAGCAAGACGCCACCGGCTTGTCCAGAGACGGATTAACCCCGGGGGTCGCCTTGACCGGGCGGACCTCTCCGACCCTATAATGCGCACGCGAACGACGATTTTGGGGCGCTCACGCGGATGAAATGGTGGAACCTTGGCATGGTGCTGTTCGCCCTGGGACTCGCCCTTCCGGCGCCTGGGGCCGGTGCGGCGGAAACCAGCGGACTGCCCCTGCCCCGATTCGCCTCGCTGCGTTCGGACGAGGTGAACTTGAGGACGGGCCCCGGCCAGCGCTACCCCATCGACTGGACCTATACCCGCAAGGACCTTCCGGTGGAGGTGATCGCCGAGTTCGAGGCCTGGCGGAAAATCCGCGACTGGCAGGGCACCGAGGGATGGGTGCATCAATCCATGCTGTCAGGGCGGCGGATGATGGTCGTGATCGGCACCCCGCGCTCGCTGCGCAGCTCCGATGCGGATTCGGCCGACCCGGTGGCCATCGTCGAGCCGGGCGTGCTGGGCCGGCTTCTCCAATGCCCGCGCAACCGCGACTTCTGCCGCGTCGAGGTGGGCCAATACCAGGGCTGGCTGCGCCGCGACGAAATGTGGGGCGTCTACAGGGGCGAATGGATCGAGTGACCGCGCCGCCCGAGCATCCGGGCGAGCAGGATGGTCACCGACAGGCCCAGCCACGAGCCGGCGACGACGTCGCCGAGATAATGGACCGTAAGGGCCACGCGGCTGGCGGCCACCAGCACGGCGATCAGCAGCCACAGAAGATCGTAGCGCGGCACCAGGACGACCAGGGCCGTCATGGCCGCCCACGCGGCCTGGCTGTGGCCGGAGGGGAAGGAGTTCATCGCCCAGTCGTGGGTGAACGGATGCAGGCCGTAAATCCCCTGGTCGAACAGCATGCGGGGGCGGGCGCGGCCTGCCGCCACCTTGACCAGGGTGCCGAGGATCCCGGATACCGCGATGGCGAGAAAAAGGAACGCCGGACGCCAGGACCATTCCCGCAGCCGCCGGCGCCGCGCCGGATCCGGCGTGCGGCGCGCGCGCAGAACGGCGGCGAGCCACGCGAGGCCCGCCGGCACCAGATAGAACTCGGCGCGGCCCAGGTTGGTGACGACGCGGAAGAAGCCCTGGACGTCGCCATGGACGTGCGCCTTCAGCCACAAAGCCAGCGGCCGGTCGATCAGCGTTATCGACAGCAGGCAGAAAATCGCGACGTACAGCGTTCCCCAGGCCAGCGGGCTGCGCCGGGTGCGCTCGGCCTGGGCGGCCAGCGCCTCCCGCAGGCCCGCCGCCCGGCGCCAGACGCCCATCGCCCAAAGGCTCGCCTCGTCCCAGGCCAGACCCGCCGCTTCGGCGACGGTCCGAACGGCATCGGAGGCCCGGCTCACTTCCGCCGCGCCTGGTAGATGGTGATGTCCACCGGCTTGCCCCGGGAGTAGTTGAACCCGACGACGTGCCCGACCGCCTGGGGCTGCAACCCCTCGGCCGAGACGCCGGACAGGAAGGCCGCCTGCTCCGGGGCGGCGACCGCCGCCGCCGAGTCGGGATGGGCGGCGAGGTGGCGGGCGGCGCCGCCGCCATCGGTCAACCGGGTGTGGGTGCCCAGCAGCACCACCAGGCTGGGCTCGCTGAACCCGGCGGAGGCCACCGGTTCGCTAACGCCCAGGCTATCGACGATCGCGGCGACCTGCCGGCTGACCCACAGGCGGTCGAGGCCGGGCATGATTCCGGCCAGAACCGCCGGAAAGGTGGCGGCGGCGGTCAGCGACAGGGCCAGCGCCGCGGTCGCCACCCGGCCCTTGAGCGCCAGCGCCACCGGCAGCAGGGTGGCAAGCACGATGCCCACGGCCGCCGGCAGGGCGTTGCGGTCGAACCCGTCGCCGAATCGGATCGGCAGCGCCACCGCCGCGGCCGCCAGCGCCACGCCGATCAAGGACCAGGCGGCGTAATAGATCCGGGCGCCCCGCCCGCGGAAGATGTCGGCGCCTTCCGCCACCAGGCCGCCGGTCATCAGGGCCAGCGCGGGGAAGACCGGCAGAACGTAATGGGGCAGCTTGGTGGGAACGAGCTCGAACATCGCCCAGGCGGGCAAGGCCCAGGCGAGCAGGAAGCGGTAGGCCAGCCGATGGCGCTCGGCCCAGACGCGCACCATCGCCGGCCACAGGAACAGCGAGCCGGGCCAGAAGGTGAGAGCGGCCAGCAGCGTGTAATAGCCCGGCGGGGCGCCGTGGGATTCCTGCGCGCCCAGCAGTTTCGGCAGGAGGTCGCTCTTGATGGCCTGGCCGACGAAGGCGCCGCCGGTCGCATGGGAGATGGCGACGAACCACGGCGCGGCGATGGCGGCGGCCACGACCGCGCCGACCAGCGGCCGCATGGCGACGAACCAGCGCACCCGCCGGTCCGCGAAACCGAGCCCGGCGATGGTCAGCAGGCTGATCACGGGAACCATCGGCCCCTTGATCAGGATACCCACCCCCTGGGCCACCCAGAACAGCAGGGCTTCGGCCAGTCCGGGGCCCTGGACGGCGCCCTTGGCGCCGCCGCAAGACCCGCCGGCGCAACCGCCCGATCCGGCCGGAGCCATCTCCTTGGCCCGGCCCGCCACGTAGAACCGGGCCAGCGTGCCCTGGGCGGCGACCACGCAGGCCAGAAGCACCGCGTCGGTCTTGGCCTGATGGGCCTCGGAGACCAGGATCACCGCCGTCGCCAGCAGGATCGCGGCGATGAAGGCCGGACGCCGCCCCAGGAGCGACTGGCCGAAACCGAAGGTCATCACCACGGCCGCCCACGCCGCCAAGGCCCCCGGCAGGCGATAGGGCCACAGGGACGGCGACAGCGGATGGGAGAAGGCTTCGACCGCGGCGGCCTGCAACCAGTAGGCGCCGACCGGCTTTTTCGCCCGCATCTCGTCCTGGAACTGGATGCGGACATAATCGCCACTCTGCATCATCTGCCGCGTGGCCTGGATGAACCGGGATTCGTCGCGGTCGAGCGGCGGCACGGACGCCAGGCCGGGACCATAGACGACCAGGCACAGCAGGCTCAGAAGAAGGTAGGGGCGGAAGCCCTGGGTCAGTCGGTCCATCGCGGTTGCGTCACTCGCCAAGGTCGGGGAAACGCCGCCGCGCTTCGGCGACGAGGCGGTCGGTAGCGGTTTCGATGCTCTCCTCCAGCTGCGCCATGAAGCGCTTGCGGTCGACGCCGGGAGGGATCGGCGCCAAGAACTCGACGGTCACCACGCCGGGCCGCTTGGTGAACGTCCGCCGCCCCCAGAACAGTCCGGAATTGAGGGCGACCGGGACGACCGGCACCCCCAGCGCCCCGTACAGCATGGCGACGCCGGAATGGTAGGGACGCCGCGTTCCCGGCGGCGTGCGCGTACCTTCGGGGAAGATCACCACCGGGCGGTTTTCGTCCCTGGCGGCCCCGGCGCCCTTGACCATGGCCTTGAGCGCCTTGGCGCCGGCGGCGCGGTCGATGGCCACCACCCCGCTCTTGGCCAGATACCAGCCGAAAAACGGAATCCAGGTCAGCTCGCGCTTCAGCACATAAGCCGGGTCGTCGAGGATAAGATGGAAGGCGAAGGTCTCGAACGCCGACTGATGCTTGGCGGCGACGATCGCCGGCCCCCGGGGCAGGTTCTCCGTGCCGCGGATTTCGAACGACAGTCCGACGGTGGCCCTCATGACCGCCATCACGCCCCGCAGCCAGAAGCGGGCGGCCGACGTCATCACCGGGCGCGGCAGAAGCAGCAGCGGGAGGTAAAGGAAGGCCATGAGCGCCGTCCAGGCGTGGAAGCCGACGGCGTAAAGGCAGGAACGGAGAACAGTCACGGCGGCGCGATCCCGTTTGGCACGAACCAATGGCGGACGATCGCGGCAAGGTACTTCGAATATTCGGTGGCGAGAAGAGCCGCCGTGCCCGGCCAGCGCCACCAGTCGCGACTTTTCACCCCTTCGGGGAAAACCGGGTTGGGAATGATGGCCACGTCCGGCATGGCTTGGCGGAATTCCCACAGGCTGCGCCGCATGTGATAGGCCGCCGTCACCAGCCGCAGGGACGTCAGATGCTCGCCCGCGATCCAGGCGGCAGTCTCCGCCGCGTTGCCGATGGTGTCGTCGGCGGCGTAACCCAGCACGATCTTCCCCTCCAGCTCGGGTCGGGGCGCGTGGTTGCGGCGCAGGATCTCGTCGACGTCGACCCCCTTGTGGACGCCGGAAATGAACAGCCGGTCGGCCCGTCCCGCCTCCAGCAGGGCGACCCCGGTGGCGGTGCGCACGCTGCCCCCGGTCAGGACGACGATGGCGTCGGTGCGGGTGTCCGGGTCCTCGACGTGGTCGGGCACGGTGGCGGCGAACCACACCAGCCCGGCGAACCACGCCAGCGCCACCGCCCCGGCCACCTTGACGATCGACGCCGCCCCGCGGACGATGCGCGCCAACAGACGCGAAAGCCACCGCCCGTCCTGCCTCATGGCAGCCGCGCCAGGGTGCCGTGGACGGTGGACCGCGCCGTCACCATGGCCACCAGGGCCGCCGCCGCCGGCAGCAGCCCGATGGCGATGAAGCCCACCAGCGGCAGCGACAGGTGGGGCAGAAAACCGCCCTCCATCCGCCGCGCCGCCCAGCCGATGGCGGTCAGCACCGGAACCGCCAGCGCGAGGCCCATCAGCCCGCCGCCGAAGCCCAGCGCGAAGGCGCGGTCGGCGAATTGCCGCGCGATGTAATCGTCCTGGGCGCCGATCAGGTGCAGGACCTCGATGACCTCGCGATGCACGGCCATTCCGGTGCGGGTGGCGTACACCACGGTCGCCGAGGTCACCGCGCCGATCAGGACCACGATGCCCACCGCCAGCCACTGGATGGTGCGGGACAGGTCGATCAGGCGCGACAGCCAGATGCGGTGGTCGTCCAGGCTGGCGCCCGGCACCGTCCTGGACAGGCGCTCGCCGGCCTCGGCCAGATCGACATGGGCGTCGGGATCCAGGGTCACGTCGATCAGGCGCGGCAGCGGCAGGTCCTCGACCACGTCGGTGGAGCCCAGCCAGGGTTCCAGCAGCGCCATCATCTGCCGCTTGTCCAGGGCATGCACCGCCGTCACCCCGTGGGTGCGCTCCATGACGTCGATGGCGGCGCGGACCCGGTCTTCGGTCAGGGCCTCGCCGCCGTCGCCCGGCACCGGCGTGACCTGAACCGTGAGCGTTCCGGAAACGTCGTGGTCCCAGCGGGTCATCACCGTCTGGATGGCGAAGGCGCTGGCCACCGCGACCGCCGACAGGAACACCATCAGCGCGACCAGCCAGGGCATGTACCGGCTGGTGGCGTCGCCTTTGAGCGGCAGGTCGGAATGGCGCGAAATCATGGCGACACCTTCCGCACGATGCCGTGCCCGATATGCAGGCGCGGATGGTGGGAGAAGCGGGTCACCAATTGCTCGTTGTGGGTGGCCACGACGATGGTGGTGCCGAGCTTGTTCAGCTCCTCGAACAGGTACATCAGGCGCATGGCGATGTGGTCGTCGACGTTGCCGGTGGGCTCGTCGGCGAGCAGCAGTTCCGGCCGGCCGATCACGGCCCGCGCGATGGCGACCCGCTGCTTCTGGCCGCCCGAGAGGGTCGGCGGCTTGGCGTGGAGATGCTCGGCCAGGCCGACCCAGGCCAAGAGTTCGGGGACGTGCTTCTTGATCTCGGTTTCCTTGACGCCGCGGACGCGCAGCGGCAAGGCCACATTGTCGAGAATCGAGAGATGGTCGAGCAGCCGGAAGTCCTGGAACACCACCCCGATCCGGCGCCTGAGCGCCGGAAGTTCGTAGCGCCGCGTCTGGGCGATATCCTTGTCGAACAGGACCACCCGGCCCCGCGTCGGCCGCAAGCCCAGGAACATCAGCCGCAGGAGGGAAGACTTTCCGGCCCCCGAAGCGCCGGTGAGGAAGTGGAACGAGCCGGCCGGCATGACGAAGCTGACGTCCTGCAACACCTCGGACCCGAGGCCGTAGCGCAGTCCGACGCTCTCGAAACCGATGATGTTTTCCCCTGATGGCCGATGGCGCAAGGCAGCTACTCCCGACGGGCGCGAAGGATGACATGGCCGCCGCCGCCCCGTCCAGCGCGCTTGTGTTGATCTGGGGATAAGCCTATAAGGAGGGTCCGGCCTGGATTTCCCAGCTTGGCGTTGCGCGTTCCCGCGGCACGATGCCGCTGGCGCCACGGTGGGAAATCCAGGTTAAGCGCCGGAACGTCCTTGGCCATGCTCGTCAGCTGCCCGAACTGCGCAACCACCTTTTCCGTCCCGGATGCCGCGTTGGGGCCGAAGGGGCGCACGCTCCGTTGCGCGCGGTGCCGCGGCAAGTGGTTCCAACCGGCGGCGCCGGCCGCCAAGGAATTCGGTCTCGACGACCTTCCCCCACCCCCGAAGCCGCGTCCCGCGTCCCGGCCCGAGCCGGACGCCGAGGCGCCCGCCGTCATGGCCGGGGGCGGAGCGGAAGCGCCGCCGCCCGAGGCCGTGGACCCCGCCGCCGCCGCGGCACGGGCCGCCGCCCGGCTGACCATGGCGTTCAGCCTCGACCACAAGGACGACGGCTCCGCCGCACAGCCCGAAGGCGCCGGCATCCCTTCCGGTCTCGACTTCGGGCACGAGCCGATCCCGGACGTCTTCCGCCAGACCGGCGAGCCCCGCAAGAAGGGCGGCACGGCCGGCCTTTGGCTGCTGCTGATCCTGCTGTTGCTCTGCGGCCTGGCCGGGGCGGCCTATTATTTCCAGGAAAAGATCGTCGACCTGTGGCCCCCGGCCGACAGGATCATGACCGACCTGGGCGTGCGCCGCGAGAAACCCGGGTCCGGCCTGGAACTCCGCAATGCCGGCACCCCGGAGCGCACCGTCCTCAACGGCGTCGACGTCCTGACCGTCCGCGGCATCATCGCCAACGTCTCGGACCGGGTGCGCAAAATTCCGCCGATGAAGCTGACGCTCCTGGACAAGGACAAGAACGTCGTCCAGGAGACGATCGACCAGCCGCCCGTCGCCGCGCTCGACGCGGGCGGCACCGCCAGCTTCAGCATTCAGGTCCAGCGCCCCGACCCCAACGCGGTCGAGGTCAACGTCGTCTTCGTCGACCCGGCCGAGGCCGCCGGCAAGTAAGGCCCCCGCCTCCCGCCGCCCTCAGAACTGCTTGAGCAGCCGGTCCAGGTAGTCCAGTTCGGGTTTGGGCCGCGCCGGATCGTTGGCGCGCCGGCGCAACTCCTCCAGGATGTCATGGGCGCGCTGAACATCCGGGCGGTCGGGGATGCGGGTGGTGCTGTCCTCGCCGATGGCGCCCGGCAGCGGCCGCCCGAAGGGGTCTTGCCGCAGGCTGCCGGCTCCGCCCATGGCATTCAGCTTTTCGATCGCCTCGGAAACCCCGTCACGCAGATTCTGGAGAGCCTGCGATTGGGACCGGGCGGCCTCCGCCCAGCGGCCCGAGGCGAGATCCCGGGCCGCCTGGCCCATCCACTCGCCCGCATCCGCCAACGTGTCCGGAACGGCATTCCCCAGAGCGCGGCCGAGCGTCCGGGTCAGCTCCGCCAGCCGGCGGCCAAGCTCCGCCTGGGCTCGCGCCGCCTGCCCGGCATCGGCGCCGGCCGGTTCCCCGCCGGGGGCCGCGCCGGCAGCCGGCGGGCGCTGGGCCTCGCGGAACGAGCGGTCGAGCAGCTCCTGCTGGCGGCGGGCGAGATCGCGCAGACCCGCGGCGGCCTTGCCGGCCTCTCCCCCTGGCGCCGCCGGCGCCGTCCTGAGGCCCGCCATCATTTGCGTCAGGTCCCCGAGCATCCGGCGCAAGGCGTCGCGCGACCCGGTTTCCGCCAGTCCGCGCATGCGGTCGAGCATCTGCTTGAGTTCGTCTTCGCCGATCACCGTGGCATCGGGCGCCATACCCGGCGCGCCGGTCTGGACGTTCCTGGCCAGGGCCTCCAGCAGGCGCCGCACGGCGTCCTGGTACTGCTGCACCAAGCGCTGGAGTTCCGCCGCCGTCGCACCCTGGTCCAGGGCCTTTTCAAGGGCGTTGCGGGCCTCCCCGAGGACCCGTTCGGCCGAAGCGGCGGCGCCGTCCTCGATCCTGAGCGCGGCGTTCCACATCAGCTCCTGCGCCTCCCCGAGATCGAAACCTTCCCTCGCCAGCACATCCCGCGCCAGGCGCACCTCCAGCAAGGCCGCCACGTCCTCGTGGAAGAGGTCCGGCCGGCCGGAAATGGCGTCGAGGACGGCCACCGCATCGGGCGCGTTGTCCCGGTTCTCGGTCACCAGGCGGCGGTGCTCGACGATGGCCCGCGCGGCGGGATCGGCGAAATCCCGTTCCGGCAGGGTGACGGTCGCGGGCTCGCCGCCCGCGGTCTGGCCGGCGGTGTCCCGGGCCATCGGCCGCACCACCACCGGCAGGCCGGCCCAGGGATGGCCGGTGAGGTCGTGCCAACTGGAGGCCTGAACGCTGCGGGGCTTGCCGCCCGGCAGGGGAAGATCGACGGTGAGCGGCGCTTCGCCGGGCGGCGCGCCGACCCGGCGGATTTCCACCCACGCGCGGGCGAGGCCGTAATCGTCGCTGGCCGCCACAGCGATGCGCAGGCGGCCCCGGTCACCGGCCGAGGGGATGGCGGTGAATTCGATCGACGGCAGGGCGTCCCGCACCACCCGGATGGGCCAGGACGCCAGGGTGCGGAATCCCTGCCGGACAGCCATGCGCGTCCCCGAATCGAGGACGGCCTCGACCCTCTGGCCGCCATCCGGAAGACGCTCGAACCGCGTGGCCGCGCCATCGACGTCCAGCCGCGCATCGCCCCACCCGCCCGTCAGCGCCGCCGCCACCGCGCTGCCCGAGGGGATGACCACCGTGCCGCGCGCCCCGGGCCGCAGCAGGGTCGGCGGAAGGCCGGTGTAGGACGGCGGCGTCACCCACAGGTCCAGGGCGGCGGCCGGCACCAGGCTGCCGACCGGCGGAGACACGGCCCGCAAGAGACGTTCCGGCGCGTCGCGCCACCCCGCCGCCGCAGCGACGACCAGCAGCAGGATCACCCCGGCGCGCAATCCCAGCGGATCGCGCGCGGCCATGCCCGGCGACGGCGGCGCCAGGCGCAGCCGGGCGACCAGCGCGGCCATGCGGCGGCGATGGGCGCTCCACAGCGCGCGCGCGCGGGGATCGTCGGCGTCGGTGGCGAGCGTGTCGGCCAAGGCCGCCAGCGGCCGGTGGGCAAGGCCGGAATCCCGCTCCAGGCGGCGGGCCGCCTCCTCGTCGCCGGGCCAGCCGAAGCGGCGGAACCCGCGCCAGACGAGCAATGCGACGGCGGCGGCGAAGCCGACAAGGATCAGCCCGTGCAGCCAGACCGCCAGCCTGGGCAACACGTCGAACAGCGCCAGGGCCAGGAACAGTCCCGCCACCCCCAAGGGCGCGGCCAGGGCCGGCCACGCCCGCTCCCAGGCCAGCACCCAGCGCGCCAGCCGCAACCGGCGGGCCAGGCGGTCGCCGATGGGGTCTTCGGGGGTGTTGGCGGGGTGCGGTGAAACCATTGTCTCCGGCGTTGCGTCGCCGCGACGGGCTCACGAGAGCCAGTCGGGCAGACTTTCCAGGGCCAGCATGTCCTCGTATGTGGGCCGCTCCCGGACCACGGCAAAGCGATCGCCGTTCACCAGCACCTCCGGCACCAGCGGCCGGCTGTTGTAGGTGGACGCCATCGCCGCGCCGTAGGCGCCGGCAGTACGGAAGACGACCAGATCGCCGGGCCGCACCGGCGCCAGCGGACGCTGGCGTGCGAAGGTGTCGCCCGTTTCGCACACCGGCCCGACCACGTCCACCGGCGAAAGCGGTGTTCCGGCGGCGGGCTGGACGACCGGCTGAATGGCGTGGTGGGCGTCGTAAAGGGCAGGACGCATGAGGTCGTTCATCGCCCCGTCGAGAATGACGAAGGTGCGCGTGGCTCCCTCCTTCACATAGGTCACCCGCGACACCAGGATGCCGGCATTGCCGACCAGCAGGCGCCCCGGTTCCAGCATGATGCGGCAGCCCAGATCGCCCAGCGTGTCGGCGATGGCGCGGGCGTAGTCGGACGGCGGCGGCGGCGTCTCGCCCTCGTAGGGCACGCCGAGGCCGCCGCCGAGGTCGATGCGGCGGATGTCGAAGCCGTCGGCGCGCAGGATGGCGACGAGATCCCGCACCCGCAGGAAGGCGTCGCGGAACGGCCGGATGTCGGTGAGCTGCGAGCCGATGTGGCAGGCCACGCCCACCACCTCGACTCCCGGCAGGTCGCGGGCGCGGCGGTAGACCTCATGGGCGCGCGTCCACTCGATGCCGAACTTGTTCTCCTTCTTGCCGGTAGTGATCTTTTCGTGGGTGCCGGCATCGACGTCGGGATTGACGCGAAGCGCGATGGGCATGCGCACGCCCCGCAACGACGCCACCTCGGACAGCCGTTCCAGTTCGGGTTCGGACTCGACGTTGATCTGCATGATGCCTTTGGCGACGGCGAATTCCAGCTCGCGCCGGGTCTTGCCCACGCCGGAAAAGACGATGCGCGCCGGGGGAATTCCGGCGGCCAGGGCCTGGCGCAGCTCACCCTCGCTGACCACGTCGGCGCCGGCGCCCAGCCCGGCCAGGGTGCGCACCACCGCCACGTTGGGGTTGGCCTTGAGCGCGTAGCACACCGTGGCGTCGAGACCGGCGGCCCGCAGCGCCTCGGTGAAGACGGTGTAATGGCGCACCAGCGTCGCCGTGGAATAGCAATAGAACGGCGTGCCGACACGCCGGGCGATGTCGGCGATGGAAACGTCCTCGGCATGCAGAACGCCGTTGCGATAGTCGAAATGGTCCATTACGGGCTCGCTGGTTCGGCCTTGGGAGGCGTCAGGTCGTCGAAGGTGGGTGGGACGGCCGGCACGATCGCCGGGTTGCCGGCCTGCGCCGGTGGGGGCGCGTTGCCGGCCTGCGCCGGCGGGGGCGCGTTGCCGGCCTGCGCCGGCGGGGGCGCGTTGCCGGCCTGCGCCGGCGGGGGCGCGTTGCCGGCCTGGGGCGGCTGGTTCCCGCTTTGCGTTTGCGCCGACGACGACGACCCGTCCGGGAATTTGATGTCCGGATAGTGGCGCGGGTAGAAGGCTCCTTCGGGGGAATGCGGCGCGCCCTTGCGTCCGCACGCGGCGAGCGACAAGCCCGCGCACAGGCCCGCGGCCAGCAGGAGCCCGCGGCGCGTCATGGCGCGGCCGGCCCGCTCCACCGCCGGCGGGCGTCCGCGACCGCCTCGCGCACGCGCTCGGGCGCGGTGCCGCCGAAGCTGGTGCGGCTGGCGACGGAACTCTCCACCGACAGCACGGCGCGCGCCTCGTCCGTCAGGCGCGGTTCGACAATCCGCATCTCGGCCAGCGACAGGTCTTCCAGGCCGCAGCCCTTGTCCTCGGCCAGCTTCACCAGCCGCCCGGCGACATGGTGGGCCTGGCGGAACGGCATGCCCAGCGCCCGCACGCACCAATCGGCGATGTCGGTGGCGGTGGTGAAGCCCGCCCCGGCGGCGGCGGCCATGGCCTGGGCGTTGACCCTCATGTCGCGCACCATGCCGGTCATGGCGGCGATGGCCAGCTCCATGGTGTCGGCGGCCTCGAACACCGGCTCCTTGTCCTCCTGCATGTCTTTGGAATAGGCCAGCGGCAGGCCCTTCATGGCGACCAGCAGCGCGGCGAGATCGCCGATCACCCGTCCGGTCTTGGCGCGCACCAGTTCGGCGGCGTCGGGGTTGCGCTTCTGCGGCATGATGGACGAGCCCGTGGTGAAGGCGTCCGACAGGCCGACGAAGCGGAACTGGGCGCTGGTCCAGACCACCAGTTCCTCGGCCAGGCGCGACAGGTGGACGGCGCAAATGGACGCCGACGACAGGAATTCCAGCGCGAAATCCCGGTCGGACACGCCGTCGAGGGAATTGGCGGTCGGCCGCTCGAAGCCGAGTTCGGCCGCGGTGGCGTGGCGGTCGATGGGAAAGGACGTGCCGGCCAGCGCCGCCGAGCCCAACGGACATTCGTTGAGGCGGCGGCGGGCGTCGGCCAGACGGCCGCGGTCGCGGCCGACCATCTCCACATAGGCCATGAGGTGGTGGCCGAAGGTGACCGGCTGCGCCGCCTGCAAATGGGTGAAGCCCGGCATCACCGTCCCCGCGTGCTCGTCGGCACGGTCGATCAGCGCCGCCTGCAGCCCGGCCAGGGCCCGGTCCATTCCGTCGATGGCGTCCCGCACCCACAGGCGGAAATCGGTTGCCACCTGATCGTTGCGGGAGCGCGCCGTATGCAGCCGCCCGGCGGCGTCGCCAATGAGTTCGGCCAGCCGCGCCTCCACGTTCATGTGGATGTCTTCGAGTTCGACCCTGAAAGCGAACTCGCCGCGTTCGATCTCTTGCGCCACCCGGTCCAAGCCGGCGAGAATGGCGTCGCCGTCCTCGGCCGCCAGCACGCCCTGGGCCACCAGCATGCGGCAATGCGCCTTCGAGCCGCGAATGTCCTGGGCATACAGCCGTCTGTCGAAGTCGATCGAGGCGTTGATCCGCTGCATGATGGCGGCGGGACCGCCAGCGAAACGGCCACCCCACATCCGCGAGGCGCCGGTGGGGGACGCGGCCGGCGCGGAAGTCTTCTGTTCGTCGCTCATGGACACCGATCGGGGCAAAAATGAAAATCTCGGAACGCAACGGCCGGCCCCTCGCACTCGCCGGCATAGGCCTCGCCCTGATGGCGGTCGCGGCGGCGGCGCTGGCGCTGCTGGGGCACGGCCCGGGCATAAGCTACACCGGTTCGACGGCGAACCCAAGCGGCAGCGGCGCCCTCGCCGCCCTGCCCGCGGCAAGCCGCCCGGAAGCGCAGCCGCTGCGCTTCACCGGCTTGGACGGACGGCCGCTCACGCTCGCGGATTTCCGCGGCCGCACCGTGCTGGTGAACCTGTGGGCGACCTGGTGCCCGCCCTGCGTTTCCGAAATGCCGGACCTCGACGCACTCCAGGGCACGCTGGGAAGCGGGCGCTTCCAGGTGGTGGCCGTATCCCTGGACCGGGGAGGCACGGGAGCGGCGGAACGCTGGTTCGGCAAGAACGGCATCCGCCATCTCGCCGTCTACAACGCCGACCCCACGCAATTCCCCGACGCCATGCTGCCCACGTCCTTCCTGATCGACGCCAAGGGGCGCGTCGCCTGGCACGGCCTGGGCGTGCAGGACTGGACCTCGCCGACGGTGACCGCGGAAATTAGGAAAATTGTCGCGGAAGACGGAGCCCAATAAAACGAAGGGCGCCTGAACGGCGCCCCATTTCGTTTTCAGCCATCCACGCGGACGATGACTTCGACCCGGCTGATCTTGAAGCCCTCGGGCGCCTGCGGCACCTTGGTCACCCCGATCATCTCACCAGGAATGTCCGACAGCTTCCCCGACCGCTCGAAGAAGAAGTGGTGGTGGTCCGAAGTGTTGGTATCGAAATACGAGCGGCCCGCATCGACCACGATTTCCCGCAACAGCCCCGAATCGGTGAACTGGTGGAGGGTATTGTAGACGGTGGCGAGCGACACCCGGATGTTGTTCGATACGGCCTCGGTATGAAGCTGTTCCGCCGAGACGTGGCGGTCACCGGCATCGAACAGAAGGCGCGCAAGGGCGAGTCTTTGCCGGGTGGGGCGAAGGCCGGCGCTGCGGAGCCGGTCAAGCGCTTGGCTGTAGGGGCGTACGGTGACCATGGTCATGATATGGGCCGCCCTCTTGGCGATTGGAAGAGTTATGTTTCAACGATAGCACATGGGCGGTTGAAAACAATAGTATAATGGAATTTACGGTTTTCATCTGGAATTGCCGGCACCCTGGCCGCCGCGGACGTGGACGTGATGGGCGCCATGCCGGCGCAGAATTTCGACGGCGCGGCTGTCATCGTCCTCGGATCGGGACCGCACCCAGGCGAGGATTCCTCCCTTGGCCATCTGTTCCTCGAACTGCCGGGCAAGCCGCCGGTCGAACAGACGGCCCAGCGCCGCGCCCAGCCCACCGCCGGCACCGGCAGCGAACACCGCGCCGCCGATCGCCGCCACTGCGCCGCCGCCGCTGGCGAAGGTGAGCGCGATGGCGGTCACCGCGCCGGCATAGCCGAGCGCCGTGGCAAGGGCGCTCCAGCCTTCGATCCGGCTCTCCGGCTCGATCCAGCCGCGCCGCGGCACGCGCGGATCGTCGGCGGCCGTCGCGCTGTCGGCAAGCCGGCAGCCCAACGTATCGGTGACCGTGCGCTGGTCGGCGAGGATGGCGATGTCGCCGTGGTCGAACCCCGCGGTCAGCAATTCCTGGATTCCCGTCTCCATGGCATGGGGATCGGCGAACAGCCCGACCACCTCGCGCATTTGGGCGGCGGACACGGAACCCGCACCGGGTACGGGCGGAGCGGCGGAAGGGAATTCGGCCATGGGGGCACCTTCGGTCGGCGGCACGCGACTGCCATATGGGTATCGACCGGAGGATGAGGGAAGACGCCTACCCGACGGATAGGCGCATACCCTCGTGCGCTACTGCCCGCTGGCGATCCGCTCCACCAGTTCGCGGACAGTGGGGATGAAGCCCCCCCCGTACCAGGAATCCTGGGCGAAGCGATAGGCGTTGTGGCCGGCGAACATCAGCTCGTTTTCGACGTCGCCGCCATGGCCGATGTTCTGCAAGGTCTTCTGGATGCAGAAGCTGCGCGGGTCCGATTTCTTGCCGGTGGTGGTGGCCTCGTTCTGGGCCCAGTTCGAGAACACGCACTGGGACAGGCAGCCCATGCAATCGGTCTGGTCCCGGCGGATTTCCTCGGCCGTGTCCGGAGTGACGAACACCAGGGTCGAATCGGGGGTGCGCAGCGCTTCGGAAAAGCCTTCGGCGATCCACGCCTCGGCGCGTTCCTTGTCGTGGGGGGTCACCCAGACGACGCGCCGGCGCGCGCCGATGGGAAGCTCGGCGACATGCTCGCCGACCTCTTCGCCGGTGTAGGGGATCTGGCGGTGGCTGCGCTCGACCAATTCCTGGATGAAGACGTTCTTGACCGCCGACGAGTAGAACCCCGTCGGGCTGAAGCGGTGAAGCAGCACGTCCCCGGGCGCCAGCGTGCACAGGCGCCGCTTCCAGACGTCGGAGATGGGGCTTTCGCGCGTCAGCAGCGGGCGGGTGCCGAATTGGAAGGCGATGGGCCCGAGTTCCGGATTGCCGATCCAATCCTGCCATTCGTCCAGGCGCCAGACCCCGCCGGCCATGAAAATGGGAACCGCGCCGAGACCGTATTCGACCATCTCGCGGCGCAATTCGCGGACCCGGCCGTAGGGCGGTTCGGGCTTGTCGGGGGATTCGGAATTGGACAGGCCGTTGTGTCCGCCGGCCAGCCACGGGTCCTCGTAGACCACCCCGCCCAGGCCCTCGCGGTACTTGGAATAGGCGCGCTTCCACAGGGCGCGGAACGCGCGGGCCGAGGACACGATGGGGTAGTAGTACACCCCGTAGCGGGCGGCGATCTCGCCGACCCGATAGGGCATGCCGGCGCCGCAAGTGATTCCGTGGATCAGGCCCTTGGCCCCTTCCAGCACGCCATGGAGGATTTCCTCGGCCCCGCCCATCTCCCACAGCACGTTCATGTGCAGGCGGCCCCGTCCGCCCGACACCTCGTGGGCGATGCGCGCCTGGGCGATGCCGCCCCGGATGCCGAGTTCGATCAGCTCGCGGTGCCGCTCCAGGCGGGTCCGGCCATGGTAGACGGGACGGACGACGGCGCCGTCCTCGTCGTAGACGTCGGCGTTGACCCCCGAGAACGTCCCGACGCCGCCGGCCGCCGCCCAGGCGCCCGAACTGATGCCCGTGGACACCGCGATGCCTTTGCCGCCCTCGACGATGGGTAGGACTTCACGGCCGGAAATAACGAGAGGCGCGATGGTTTTCAAAGCGGAATCCACTCCATTGGCAAACGGACCGCCTTCCCCATGACCGACGGCGCGCTAACGGTATACCGGCCATCAGCCCGTTTGACCACCCCGCTCTGAGCCCGTACCCAAGCGATCGGGAGCATCCGAAAAGCACGACGCCACGCCTGCCTCCCACAGGGTCCGCGCCGCCTCGGAATCGTTGACGGTGTACGCCATGACCGCCAGGCCGGCGGCGCCGATGGCGGCGACCGCACGCCGCGACAGGTAACGATGGTCGGCGTTCACGCTGACGCAACCCAGCCTTTTGGCCGCCCGCCGCCAGCCCGCGCCCAGCCGCCCCACCAGCAGCGCGCGCGGCCACGCGGGGGCGACCGCCGCCGCCGTGGCCAGCGCCGGGCGCCGGAAGCTTGAGACCAGCGGCGGCGGACGATCCGACGGCCATATCCGGCCCGCCGTTTCCAGCGCGGCGACGGCCGTCGCCCGCTCGGCCCCGTGGTCGGGTTTGATCTCGATATTCACCGCGAGGCCGAGGTCGCGGCACACGTCCATCGCCTCGGCCAGGGTCGGAATGGATTCCCCGGCGAACGCGGGGGCGAACCAGCGGCCAGCGTCGAGCCGCTTGAGCTGCGCCAGACTGGTTTCCCCCACCCAGCCCGCCCCGTCGGTCGTGCGCTCCAGCCGGGCGTCGTGGAACACCACCGGCACCCCATCGGCCGACAGACGCACGTCGAACTCGACCATGCGGCAGCCGAGGTCCGCGGCCTTGCGGAACGAGGCCAGCGTGTTTTCCGGCGCGTAGGCGGCGGCGCCGCGGTGGCCGATGACGGGGGGGAAGATGGCGCGGGTCATGGCGCGAGGATACCATGGCTGGCGCGCGCCGAAACGCCCCGAGGCGCTATGCGAAAAAAAGGGCGGGCCGCACGGGCCCGCCCTTCGTTCACCGACGGGAAAGCCGGGGCTTACGCCTCGGCGTCCACCGCCTTTTCCTTGCGCTCGCGGCGCTCGGCCCTCTCCGCCTCGATCTTGGCGGTAATGTCCTCGCCGGTGGCCTGGTCGACGCACTTCATCGACAGCTTCACCTTGCCGCGGTCGTCGAAGCCAAGGACCTTGACCTTGACGGAATCGCCCATCTTGAGGACATCGGCGACCTTGCCCACGCGCTCGCGGGACAGTTCGGAGATGTGGACGAGACCGTCGCGGCTGCCCAGGAAGTTCACGAAGGCGCCGAAATCGACCACCTTGACCACCTTGCCGGTGTAGATCACGCCGATCTCCGGCTCGGCCACGATGCCGCGGATCCAGTCGATGGCGCGCTGGGCGGCATCGGAATCCGTGGAGGCGACCTTGATGGTGCCGTCGTCCTCGATGTCGATCTTGGCGCCGGTATTTTCGACGATCTCCCGGATCACCTTGCCGCCGGTGCCGATCACTTCGCGGATCTTGTCCTTCGGGATCGAGAACGTGGTGATGCGCGGAGCGTTCGACGAGACGCTGTCACGGGCATGATCGATGCCCTTCGACATTTCGCCCAGGATGTGCAGGCGGCCGTCCTTGGCCTGCGCCAGGGCGATCTTCATGATCTCCTCGGTGATCGAGGTGATCTTGATGTCCATCTGGAGCGCGGTGACGCCGGAATCGGTGCCGGCCACCTTGAAATCCATATCGCCGAGGTGGTCCTCGTCGCCCAGGATGTCGGACAGGACGGCGAAGCCCGAGTCCTCCTTGATCAGGCCCATGGCGATGCCGGCCACGGGGCGGGCCAGCGGCACGCCGGCATCCATCAGGGCGAGCGACGAGCCGCACACCGACGCCATGGACGACGAACCGTTGGATTCCGTGATCTCGCTGACCACGCGCATGGTGTAGGGGAAGGCGTCCTTCGCCGGCAGCATCGGATGAACGGCACGCCAAGCCAGCTTGCCGTGGCCGATCTCGCGCCGGCCGGGGCTGCCCATGCGGCCCGCTTCACCGACCGAATAGGGCGGGAAGTTGTAGTGCAGCATGAAGTTTTCCCGGTACTCGCCTTCCAGGGCGTCGATGATCTGCTCGTCCTGGCCGGTGCCCAGGGTGGCGACCACCAGGGCCTGAGTCTCGCCGCGGGTGAACAGCGCCGAGCCGTGCGCCCGGGGGAGCACGCCGACATCGACCTCGATCGGGCGGACGGTACGGGTATCGCGGCCGTCGATGCGGACGCCGGTCTTCAGGATGTTGCCGCGCACCACCTCGGATTCCAGGTCCTTGAGGATGCCGGGAGCGACGTCCAGCTCGGCCGGGTCCTCCAGGGAGGATACGGCCTTCTGCTTGACCTCGCCGACCTTGGCGTAGCGGTCCTGCTTCTTGACGATCTTGTAAGCCTCGGCCAGTTCGGCGACGACGCCGGCGGCGACGAACTTCTCACGCACGACGGCGACCGCGGCCGGCGCCTCGGGAAGGTCCCACGGCTCCTTGGCGCATTGCTCGGCCAGCTCGACGATGGCGTTGATGACCGGCTGGAATTCGCGGTGGCCGAACATCACGGCGCCCAGCATGACCTCTTCCGACAGCTCCTTGGCCTCGGATTCGACCATCAGCACGCCGTCCGCGGTACCGGCGACCACCAGGTCCAGCTTGGACTTGGACACATCGCCCATCGGCGGGTTCAGCACGTACTCACCATCGATATAGGCGACGCGGGCGGCGCCCACGGGGCCCATGAAGGGCACGCCGGAGATGGTCAGGGCGGCCGAGGTGCCGACCATGGAAACGATGTCCGGATCGTTCTCGAGGTCGTGGGACAGCACGGTGCAGATCACCTGCGTCTCGTTGCGGAAACCGTCGGCAAAGAGCGGGCGGATGGGGCGGTCGATCAGGCGGGAAACCAGGGTTTCCTTCTCGGTGGGCCGGCCTTCGCGCTTGAAGAAGCCGCCGGGGATCTTGCCGGCGGCGAAAGCCTTTTCCTGGTAGTGGACGGTGAGCGGGAAGAAATCGACTCCCGGCTTCACGGTCCGCAACGCCACCACGGTG
The DNA here is from genome assembly GCA_021847015.1 of Pseudomonadota bacterium. GTDB lineage: Bacteria > Pseudomonadota > Alphaproteobacteria > Rhodospirillales > Magnetospirillaceae > JAJZVW01. Next base: position 90,694 of record JAJZVW010000013.1, read on the forward strand.
CAGAGTACGGTGGTCGCCCCGTAGGTAACGAGCACGGCGCCGTCCGCCTGGCGGGCGATCCTGCCGGTCTCGAGGACGAGCTTGCGCCCACCCCACATCAGCTCCTTGCGGTAGGTCTTGAACATCGACATATGGGTCACTTCCTTTCCCGTACGGACCGCCGCCGTATTGCGGCGGTCGGGGCGTCCTTTCGGATCAAATGCAAATGCGCCCGCCCGCGCGGGACCAATCCCACGCGGGCCGGCTTCGACGCGACGCCCGTCCGTCGATATGGCAAGAGGCCGTGCTTACTTGCGCAAGCCCAGACGGCCGATCAATGCCTCGTATCGGGACACGTCCTTTTTCTTGAGATAGTCCAGCATGCGGCGACGCTGGCCGACCATGATCAGCAGGCCGCGGCGCGAGTGGAAATCCTTCTTGTGCTCCTTGAGGTGCTCGGTCAGGTTGCGGATGCGTTCCGACAGGACCGCGACCTGCACCTCGGGCGAGCCGGTGTCGCCGGCCGTGGTGGCGTATTCGGTGATGAGCTGCTGTTTGCGCTCGGGCGTAATCGACATCGTGCGTCACTCCTGTTGATCGTCCGTTTTACTATGGATGACGCGCATCGGCCGGATCTCTCCGCCCGCGATGCGCGCCAGCGCCACCACCCGCCGGCCGTCCATCGCCCGGACGACGGTGTCCTGGGCGATCTTGGCGAGGGGGTTGCGGGCGGCCACCTGCAACAGCGGGAGGGCCTGCCCGTTCCGGAGGCGCCGGGCCTCCGCTTCCGTCAGGGCCAGCGCCGGGATGTCGTCCAGCGCGGTCTCAACCGGAAGCAGATGGCTCCGAAGGGCGGGACCTTGCCCCACCTCCTCGATGGTTTCAAGCGAAATCGCATTCTCCTCGCGGAACGGCCCGCAGGCCGTGCGCCGCAAGCGCGAGACGTATCCCTTGGTGCCAAGCGCCTGGGACAGATCGCGCGCCAGCGCGCGGATATACGTCCCCTTGCCGGCCACCGTCTCGAAATCCGCGTGGTCGGCGTCGGGCGTGCCCAGGAGGGTGAAGGCATGGATGCGGACCCGGCGCGGGGCGAGGTCCGGCGCTTCGCCCGACCGTGCCAGATCGTACGCGCGCTCGCCCTCGACCTTGATCGCCGAATAGGCCGGCGGGATTTGCAGGATGTCGCCGATGAAGGCGCCGAGGGCGGCTTCGATTTCGGCGGCGGTAGGGCGCCGGTCGCAGGTGGCGACGATGTCGCCCTCGGCGTCGTCGGTGGTGCGTTGCTCGCCCCAGCGGACCTGCCAGCGGTAGGTCTTGGAACCGTCCATCACGTACTGGACCGTCTTGGTGGCCTCGCCGAGAGCGATCGGCAGCACGCCGCTGGCCAGCGGGTCCAGGGTGCCGCCATGGCCGACCTTGGTGGCCCCCGTGGCGCGCCTTACGGCGGCGACGGCCCGCGCCGAGGTCACGCCGAGAGGTTTGTCGATCGCCAGCCACCCGTCGACGGGCAGGCCGGTGCGCTTACGCGCCATCGTCCCCGGCCTCGCCGCTGTCGATGTCGTCGTCCCCATGGTCGTCCCCGCGGGCGCCAATTCGGCCCTCCACGTCGCGGCGGACTTCCGGCGAACGCAGCAGCCGTTCGATCCGGCTGGCCTCGTCGAAGCTGTCGTCGGCCTGGAACCACAGGTCGGGAACCTGCCGGAGCTGCACCAGCCGGGCCAGTTCGTGGCGGAGGAACGCCTTGGCCCGCTTGAGCCCGGCCAGCACGGATGCGGGATCGCCCCCGCCCAGCGGCGTTATGAAGACGGTGGCGTTGCGCAGATCGGGGCTGACGCGGACCTCGGTGACGGTGATGCCGCGATCGGCAAGGTCGGGATCGCGGAATTCGCCCCTCTCGATCACGCCGGCAAGGGCATGGCGGATTTCCTCACCCACCCGCAGCGAACGCTGGCCGGCCGGCTTGGCCCTGGAGGTGCGGGCGATACCCGCATGCGGCTTGTTTTCCCGCGCCATAACAGGCTCCCCGGAACAGGTGGCCCCACCCTTACAGGGTGACGGCCACCTCCTCCATCTCGAAGCATTCGATGACGTCACCCTGGCGGATGTCGTCGTAATTGGCGAAGGACATGCCGCATTCGTAGCCCTCGCGCACTTCGCGGACATCCTCCTTGAAGCGCTTGAGCTGCGAAAGGTCGCCGGTGTGGATCACCACGTTGTCGCGCAGCAGGCGGACCTTGGCGCCGCGCTTGACGACGCCCTCGGTGATCATGCAGCCCGCGACCTTGCCGACCTTGGTGATGCTGAACACCTGGCGGATTTCGGCGTAGCCCAGGAAATGCTCCTTGAGGGTCGGCGCCAGCATGCCGGACAGCAGCTTCTTCAGGTCGTCGGTGACATCGTAGATGATCGAGTAGTAGCGGATGTCCACGCCGTCGCGCCGGGCCATCTCGCGCGCCTGCGGGTTGGCGCGGACGTTGAAGCCGATGATGATTCCGCCGCTGGCCTTGGCCAGGGTGACATCCGATTCGTTGATCGCACCCACGGCGGCGTGCAGCACGCGCACCTTGACGTTCTCGTTGCCGATCTTCTCGACGGTAGCGTTGATGGCCTCGATGGACCCCTGCACGTCGCCCTTGATGACGATCGGCAGTTCCTGGGCCTCGCCGGCCTTGATCGCCGAGAACATCTGCTCCAGCGTCCCGCGCTGGGCCAGCTTGGCCTTGGCTTCACGATCCTTGCGCTGGCGATAGCCGGAAATCTCGCGCGCCCGGCTTTCGTCCTCGACGGCGATCAGGTCGTCGCCCGCGGCCGGCACGCCGTCGAGACCCAGCACCTCCACCGGGGTGGACGGGCCGGCTTCCTCGACGCGGTTGCCGCGATCGTCCACCAGGGCGCGGACACGGCCCCATTCGGCGCCGGCGACGAAGGTGTCGCCGACCCTGAGGGTACCCTTCTGAACCAGCACGGTCGCCACCGGACCGCGGCCCTTTTCCATCTTGGCCTCGACCACCGTGCCCACGGCTGCACGCACCGGGTTGGCCTTGAGGTCGAGGATTTCGGCCTGGAGGAGGATGGCCTCCTCCAGCCTGTCGAGGTTGAGGCGCTGCTTGGCCGACACTTCCACGGCCAGCACGTCGCCGCCCAGTTCCTCGGTCACCAGCTCGTGGTTCAGGAGTTCCTGGCGCACCCGCTGGGGATTGGCGTCGGGCTTGTCGATCTTGTTGATGGCGACGATGATCGGCACCTGCGCCGCCTTGGCGTGGCGGATGGCCTCGACCGTCTGCGGCATGATGCCGTCGTCGGCCGCCACCACCAGGACGACGATGTCGGTGACCTTGGCGCCGCGGGCGCGCATGGCGGTGAACGCCTCGTGGCCGGGCGTGTCGATGAAGGTGATCTTGTCGCCCGAGCCCATCGTCACCTGATAGGCGCCGATATGCTGGGTGATGCCGCCGGCCTCGCCGGACACCACGTCGGTCGCCCGCAGGGCGTCGAGCAGCGAGGTCTTGCCGTGGTCGACATGGCCCATGACCGTGACCACCGGGGGCCGCTGCGTGAGCTGCTCCTCGGTGTCGGCGATGCCTTCCAGGCCCACCAGCACGTCGGCTTCGGAAACGCGCTTGGGATTATGGCCGAACTCGGCCACCACCAATTCGGCGGTATCGGCGTCGATGGACTGGTTGATGGTGGCCATCACGCCCATGCGCATCAGCGCCTTGATGACGTCGCCGCCGCGGGTCGCCATGCGGTTGGCCAATTCCTGAACCGTCAGGCTTTCCGGGATGATCACCTCGCGGATGACCTTCTCGGCACCCTTCTGGAGATGCTTCAGACGCTCGCGCTCGCGGGCGCGGCGGACCGAGGCCAGCGAGCGGCCGCGCTCGCCGCGGTCGTCCTCGTCGAGGGCGGCGGTGATGGTCAGCTTGCCGGTGCGCCGGCGCGGTTCGGTGCGCTTGACCGGCGCGGGCTTGTGGGCGGCGGCCCGCTTGCGGGCGCGCTCCTCCTCCTCTTCCTCCTCGGCGGCGGTCTTCACGCGCGGCGCGGCGGCGGCGGTCGCCGCGGCGGCCGGGGCGGGCTTGGCGGCGGCAGGGGCGGACGGCGGCGCAAGCGGAGCCGCGGGCGCGGCCTCGGCCGGCTCGGCGGTTTGACGAGCGGCTTCCTCCTCGGCGCGGGCCGCCTCTTCCTCGGCGGCGCGACGGGCGGCTTCCGCAGCCGCGGAAGCACGGGCGGCTTCTTCCTCGGCGGCGCGGCGCACCGCTTCGGCGGCGGCGATCTGCGCCTCCTCCTCGGCGCGCACCCGGGTTTCCTCTTCCACCCGGATGGCCTCATGGAGCGCCTTGGCGCGGGCGCTCTTCTCGTGCAGGGTCAAATCGTGCGCCGAGATGCCCCGCTGGGCGGCTTCCACGTCGGCGACGGCCCGGGCCAAGTCGGCTTCGGCGCCGCGCATGCCTTCGCGCACCTCGTGCATGGTGCCGCTGGCGCCAGGAGCGAACGTGCGCTTCTTGCGGACCTCGACGGTCACGACCTTGGAGCGGCCATGCGAAAAGCTTTGCCGCACCTGGCCGGTCTCGACCGTCTTCTTCAACTCCAGCTTCCCCGGCTGGGAAAGCTTGAGTGGGGCCTTACGCTCTTGATCCTTATCGCTCATCTACCGCTTCGTCTCTTTCGCGCCGTCGGCGGGGCATCCCGCCATGAACATCAACCTTGGACGGAAGGCAGGGCGCCACCGCCGCCGCCCTCTTCGTCCCGTACCGCCGCCCCCCGCCGAAGCCCGGCGAGAAGCGCCGCGTCGGCGGACAATCGGCTGGCCAGCCGGCCCGGAGCCACGGCCACATGAACCACGGCATCCCGGCCGAACACCGGCCCGAGTTCGGCCGCATCGAACAGGTCCACCACCGGCACGTCCGGTGCCAGCCCCCGAATCTTGTTGCGGCCGCCTTCGGCCGCATCGCGAGCTTCGACCAGGACGCCGACCCGGCGCCCCTTCACCTCGGCACGCACCTTCTCGAACCCCGAGACCGCCTGGCCCGCTCGCCGTGCCAGACCCACCGCGTCGAGGCAGCGCCGCGCCAACAGCGCTTCCACACGGTCGGCGAGGTCGGCGGGAACGGTGACGGCCCGGCGGGCCGCCTTGGCGAACGCGCGTTTCGCCACGGCCGTATTTACCACATCCCGGCGGGCAGACAACCACAATCCCCGCCCGGGAAGCCGCTCCTCCACGTCGGGAACCACCTCCCCTTCCGGGGAGAGCACGAACCGGAGCAATTCGGCTTTCGGCCGCACCTGCCCGGTAACGATGCACCGCCGCGACGGCCCGGACTCGTCGGGCTCACCCTCAACGTTCGCACCCGCGGGCGCGAGAGCCGGCGAAGGGATGCCGTCCGCCCCGCGCATGGCCGCGTGCCTCACGCACCCTCGCCCTCGAACCAGTGGGCGCGGGCGGCCATGATGACGGCGTTGGCCTGCTCGGACCCAAGCTGGTCCTTGCCGACGATCTCGATCAGCTCGTCGCTGGCGAGATCGCCGAGATCGTCCAGAGTCTTGACCCCCTTTTCGCCCAGCTTGACCAGCATGGCCGGCGACAGCCCGTCGAGGGCCGCAAGCTCGTCGGCCACGCCCAGCTCCTTCCGCCGTTGGTCGTAGCGCTCGTCCTGTTCGGACAGGAAGACGCGGGCGCGGTTCTGCAACTCGTCGGCGATGGATTCGTCGAAGCCCTCGATGTCGGTGAGGTCTTCGAGGGGGACGAACGCCACCTCCTCCACCGAGGAGAAGCCTTCCGTCACCAGCAGATGGGCGATGACGTCGTCCACGTCCAGGGCGTCGATGAACATTTTCGAGCGGGAACGGAATTCCTCGTTGCGGCGCTCGGATTCCTCGGCCTCGGTGAGGATGTCGATGCTCCACCCGGTCAACTGGCTGGCCAGGCGGACATTCTGGCCGCGCCGCCCGATGGCGAGCGAGAGCTGGTCGTCGGGCACCACCACCTCCATGGTGTGGGTCTCGTCGTCCAGGACCACCTTGCTCACCTCGGCGGGCGCCAGGGCGTTGACCACGAAGGTCGCCGGCTCGCCCGACCAGGGGATGATGTCGATCTTCTCGCCTTGCAGCTCGGCCACCACCGCCTGCACGCGGCTGCCGCGCATGCCCACGCAGGCGCCGACCGGGTCGATGGAGGAATCGTGGGACAGCACCGCGATCTTCGCGCGCGATCCCGAATCGCGGGCGACCGCCTTGATCTCGATGATGCCGTCGTAGATCTCGGGCACCTCCTGGGCGAACAGCTTGGCCATGAACTGGGGATGGGTGCGCGACAGGAAGATCTGCGGGCCGCGCTGCTCGGCGCGGACGTCGTAGATGTAGGCGCGCACGCGGTCGCCGGTGCGGAAGGTCTCGCGCGGGATCAGCTCGTCGCGGCGCAAGAGGCCCTCGGCGCGGCCGAGATCGACGATGACGTTGCCGAACTCGACGCGCTTGACCAGGCCGTTGGCGATCTCCCCGACGCGGTCCTTGTATTCGTTGAACTGGCGCTGACGCTCGGCGTCGCGCACCCTCTGCACGATCACCTGCTTGGCGGTCTGGGCGGCGATGCGGCCGAAATCGATCGGCGGCAGCGGGTCCACCAGGAATTCCCCCAGCTTGGCGTCGGGGCTCTTCTTCAGCGCCTTGGCCAGCGGGACCTGGGTCGCCTCGTTCTCGACCTCCTCCACGACCTCCATGTAGCGCGCGAGCAGGATCTCGCCCGTCTTGCGGTCGACATGGGCGCGGATGTCGTGCTCGTGGCCGTACTTGGAGCGGCCGGCCTTCTGGATGGCCTGCTCCATGGCCTCCAGCACCTCGTCGCGGTCGATGCCCTTGTCGCGGGCCACGGAATCGGCCACTTGCAGCAGCTCGGGGCGGGGAAGTGCGGCGATACGTTCCATCTCAGTCGTCTATCCCTGGCCTTGTTCCTTGGTGACGGCGGCGATGAGGTCGTCGGTCAGCACCAGCTTGGCGCTCTTGACCGCATCCAGCGGGATGCGCGCCTCGCCCGTCTCGCTGGCGAGGCCGACCCGGCCATCCTCGTCGACGCCCAGGAGTTTTCCCTTAAAACGCTTCTGGCCGCCGATCGGCTGGTCCGCCTCGATCTTGGCCTCGAATCCGGCCCACGCCGTGAAATCCTTGGCGCGGGTCAGCGGCCGGTCGATACCCGGCGAGCTCACCTCCAGAACGTAGGCGGTGCTGATCGGGTCCTCGACGTCGAGAACGGCCGAAAGCGAACGGCTGATGTCGGCGCAATCCTCCACCGTCATCGGCTGGCCGTCGGTGCGCTCCGCCATGATTTGCAGGGTCGGCCGCTGCCTGCCCTGGAAGAGCACCCGCACCAGCTCGTAGCCCATCGACTCGAGCGTCGGCGAAACCAGTGCCTCCAGACGCTGCTGACGCTCCATCGCCGCGTTCGCCCTCGCGTTTTTTCAGGGTCCAAAAAACAAAAAAGTGGGCCTGCGGCCCACCCTCACAAGCCCGTCGGGCGGGCAGCAAGAATGTGTCATGGCGTCACTATAGACATTTCCGCAGGGCAGGCAAGGGCGTTATGCCGCCCTATCCGTAGGGGAAAAACCCCTCGTCCGCCGCGCTCCGCGGGGGGATGCCGCGCCCGCCCGTTCCATCGCGCGGGCGAACCCGTCCGGATGGCGCTCGCGAAAATAATCCCGCCCATTCGAAGGAAAGCCCTTCAACGCTCTATGCGGCGGGCGCGTCTTGGGGTAATGGTATGAGTTCAGGCTGACCTTGGCGGAACGGGCCCGGGCGGAATGCCCCGTGCGGTGCGCGGGGAACGTGCTTTCTTATATGACGAGACGCAAAAAATGGCATGGAACCGAGATAATCATGGTGGTCGTTCCCGGGATCGCGGTCGCAGGGACGACTTCGGCGACATGGGCTACGAGCCCCGCCCCCCCCGTAGCGGCGGCGGCGGCGACTTCGGTCGCCCGCAGCAGCAGATCAGTCAGGCGAACGTCACCGCCACGGTGAAGTGGTTCAATGCCTCGAAGGGCTTCGGCTTCGTCGCCCCCGCCGATGGCACCCCGGACGCCTTCCTCCACATCTCCGCGCTGGAGCGCGCGGGCCTCACCCAGGTGAACGAAGGCGCGACCATCGTCTGCGACCTTGGCCAGGGAAACCGCGGCCCGCAGGTGGTGATGGTGCACGAGGTGGACAATTCGACGGCCACCCCCGGCGCGGCGAAGCGGCCCGACCGCGGTCCCAGCCAGGTGGTCGAAGGGGTCGTCAAGTTCTTCTCCGCCGAGAAGGGCTTCGGCTTCGTCGCGGTCGACGAGGGCGGCAAGGACGTGTTCGTCCACGTCAAGGCGCTGGAGCGTTCGGGCCTCAAGGCGCTGGAAAGCGGCCAGCGGGTGCGGGTGACCACCACCCTGGGCCAAAAGGGCCCCCAGGCGGACACCGTCGCCATCCTGTAAATTGTGGAAATCCCCGCGGCACGGCATCCCCGTGCCGCGGGCCGATTCCGGAGCGACACTCCGGCGCCGCCCTCCCTTCGGGCGGAAATTACGTGGGGGCGTGCACCGTTAGTCTCCGCGTAAAGACGAAAGAAAGACCGGTGCGGCAATGATGGCCCGGGACATCCTGCCGAAAGGAACATTATGCTGGGCCCGGCCGAAATCCGCGAAATCGTCGAAGCGATGGGGGAACCGCGCGAGCGCCGCGCCGCCGACGCCCGCCTGACGTTCCCTCCGTCATCGGCGCCGCGCCCGTCGTCGATGATCGGGACCGCCCTCGCCGCCGCCCTGTGCCGCCGACTTTCCCTCGATCCACGCGTGCGGGACACCGCGACGGATTCGCCGTAAGGCGATCCCACGTCCGGCCGGACCGCAGCGGTTCTCAGTATGCATTTTTCGCTGTCATCCCGAGCCGATGGCGAGGGATCTTTCAGGCACTTTCGCGTGAAGGATCCCTCTGTCGCTCCGCTCCCTCGGGATGACAACATGTCCTGATGCCGCAAATGAGAACCGCTGGCCGGACCGGCGCCACCTTGCGTCGGCGCGGAGCCCATGGTTTAACTGAATTGCCGCACCATCCCCTCGGCATCGGGCCTGTCGGGGAGCGCGGGGGTTCGACCAATGTCCTTCGGCAAACAGGTCCCCGGCTATTCCAAGCTGCCCAGCGGGGGCTGCCCCGCCGATACGGAAGCCTGGGCGCTGATCCAATGCGCCCGTCAGCTGTTCGAGGCGCAAACGGCCGCCGATCCGCAAACAGCGGTCAAGGACGCCTTGAACCTCAACATGAGGCTGTGGTCCATCTTCCAGGCCGAACTGACCGCGCCGCATTGCACCACACCGGAGGACATCCGCGCCAACATGCTGACGCTGTGCCAGTTCGTCCACAAGCACAGCGTGGCGACGATGCTCGACGGCACGCCCGACAAGATCAAGGTGCTGATCGACCTCGACCGCAACATCGCCGCCGGCCTCCTGGCCGGCAAGGAGAACGCGGCGGCCGAACAGGCCGCCGCCCTGGTCCCCGCATCCATCGACATCGTTGGCTGAGAGTCTGTGAAAGACTGCCCATTCGGCTCGATTCCGCCGGTCAGTCGTGCCCGGCGAACGAGCAGGCGCCGCAGCCGCCCGGCATGCATGTCGGCGCCGCCGGGGCGGGAGCCGGCTCGCCCGCGCTCTTGGCCACGCGCGGCGCCATGATCGCCTTGCTCACGTCGCCGCCGCCGCATTCCGGACAGGTCAAGGTGCCGGCCGCACTGCGGCTGTCGTACTCGGCGCTGTTGGCGAACCATTCGTCGAAGACATGGCCTTTGGCGCATTGCAGACTGTAGAGGATCATCGGTTTTCCCTCGCTGTGCCTTCGCAAAAAGAGCGGATCGGGTTTTAGCGGACCTGCGCAAGCGAAGTCAAAGCCATCCCTCACGCCTCAGCGGTTCTCATTATGCGGCATCAGGGCATGTTGTCATCCCGAGGGAGCGGAGCGACTGAGGGATCCTTCACGCGAAAGTGCCGGAAAGATCCCTCGCCGTCGGCTCGGGATGACAGCGAAAAATGCATAATGAGAACCGCTGCTCACGCCTTGCGCCCTAAGACCGCCAGCGGGTGATGCTCGCGCACCAGGCGCTGGCGGCCCTCGTCGAGAACGTGGGTGTAGATTTCCGTCGTGGCGATGTCGGCATGGCCCAGCATCTGCTGGAGACTGCGCAGGTCGGCGCCGTGGGCGAGCAGATGGCTGGCGAAGGAATGGCGCAGCACATGGGGCGACACACGCGACGGATCGAGGCCGGCGGCGGCGGCCAGACGCCCAAGCATCTTGGCGAAACCGCTGCGGGTCAGGTGTCCGGAGGCGCCGTGCGACGGAAACAGCCATTTCGACGGCACCTTGTCCAGCACCGTTTCGCGCGCCGCCTTCCACGCCTTCAGGGCGTCGCGGGCCGGGTCCGACAACGGCACCATCCGCTCCTTGCCGCCTTTGCCCCGCACCACCAGCACGGACGGATCGCGGGCCACGGCGGCGAGCGGCAATCCGACCAGTTCGGACACGCGCAGGCCGGTGGCGTACAGAAGCTCCAGCAGCGCCGTCGCCATCACCCCTTCCGTATCGGGCAGCGCCCGCCCCGCCTCCAGCAGGCTGGCCACCTCGGCCTCGGAGAGGTACTTGGGCAGCGGCCGCCCGAGACGCGGCGAGTCGAGCGCGGCGGTGGGATCGTCGCCGCGCACCCGCTCCGCGAACAGGAAGCCGTAGAACTGGCGCAGGCAGGACAGCCGGCGGGCCTGGGTGCGGGCCGCCATGCCGATCGCGGCCTGATGGGCCAGATAGGCGCGGACGTCGCCGCTGGCCGCCGTTTCGGGAACGACTCCCCGCCGGGCCAGGAAGTCGGCGCAATCCTCAAGATCGCGGCCATAGGCATCCAGAGTGTTGGCGGCCGCCCCGCGTTCCGCCGCCAGCATTTCCAGGAAGCGTTCGACGTGCCGGGACATCAGCCCCTCCGCCCCGTCATACCCCGTTGGCCAGCATGATCTCCGCCGCCAAGCGGCGGGCATCGTCACCGAGGCCGACGGCGCCAAGGGCGGCCACCACCCGCGCGGCGGTATCGGGATCGACCTTGTCGAAGGCGGGGCCGTTCATGGCCGCCAGGGCGGCCAGCACCGTCCCGCCCACCCGCTTGTCGCGGGCGGAGGCGCCCAGCATTTGCGACAGCGCCGGGCCGATACCCACCGCCGACCGGGGGACCTCCAGAAGCGCGGCCATCTCCCCATCGGGCACCGGCTGCCCGGCGGCGGCGAGCAGCCCCAGCATCAGCACGGCATTGCGGGGATCGACGGACTGCCGCCAGACGGCAAGCGCGGCCGGCGACGGGTCGCCCACGCCCCACAGCCGCGCCAGCGGCCACAACCGTGCCGCCTCCTTGACCGTGACGGGATCGCGCGCGGCCAGGTCCAGCCATGGGGCTGCGGCCTGGGCGCGGCCGGCGATCAGCAGAATCCGCGCGGCCACCGGCGCGAAGCCGGACAGCGCCGGCTGCGGCGCCACCGACGCCACGACGGGGGCCAGCAACCGGGCCGCCGTCGCGGTGCTGCCGTTCTTCGCGGCGATCTCCATGGCCTTGGCGACGATGTCGGTGACCGAATCGGCGGTGCCGGCGGTCGCCCGCAACAGCAAGGCAAGGGCGCGCCCGGCCGGCAGGCCGCCCGCGCTCGCCAGCGGGGTCGCCAGTTCGTCGGCGGTGATGTCCACCGAATCCATCAGATGGCGCAGCGCCTCGGTGTCCAGCAGGCCCATGGACTCGGCGCGCAGGGCGGCGGCCAGACGAAGATCGCCCGGCGTCGCGGGCGATACGGCCAACGCGCGCACCACCGCCGGACGCGCGGTGGCGGCCACGTCCGGAGCCAGAGGCAGCTTGGCCGCCTGCATGGCCGCGAACTGGGTGGACGTCGGATCGCGCATAGACGCGACGAACCCTTTGGCCGGGGGCAGGCCGGCCAGCGTCTCGGCGGCGGCGATGAAACCGACATCCGCCGGTTTGCGGTCGCGCAGCAGGTCGAGGCCGAACGTGGCGCCCTGGGTATCGCCCGACGCGAATTGGCACAGAACCCGGGTCTCGGCCAGGGTCGCATCGGCCGCGCCGTCGTCGGCCGCGATGCCCGACGCGTCCCCGCAAGCGTCCTGGGTCCTGCCGGCGAGCAGCAGGGCGTCGATGCGGGTGCGCGCCAAAGCGGGGCTGCGCGCGGCCGCGGGCGCGGCGCCGGCCAGGGCGGCCGCGTCGTCGCCGCGGCCCAGCGCCAGAAGGCTTTGCACCCGCAGGTCCAGGAGCAGCGGCCCGCCGACGGGCGGCGATTCCTTGGGCGCGTCCGCGGCGGTCACCAGCAGGCGCCGCGCGAGGTTGCGCAGCGTCGGCGATTCGGTGGCGAGATCGGAA
>JAJZVW010000040.1 GCA_021847015.1 Pseudomonadota bacterium
GTTGGCGCCGAGGCCGCCGGTCAGCGTGTTGGTGTCGTAGCCGATGACGCCGCCTTCCAGCAGGACCCCGGCGTACAGCATGGGCGGCAGCGGCCCCAGCTGGCGTCCGTCCGCCGTCTTGTAGGCCAGCCGTTCCTGGCGGATGATCTGCCGTTCGGTGATCAGGTTGTTGAGGTGCTCGCGCTCGACGACGGTGAACCACTGGCCGTTGCCCGCGTCCTGCAGGGCCTTGATGAGGATGGACGTCGCGCCCTGGCTGACGGCGTGGGAGAAGGTCGCCACGACGCTGGTGGATTGGAACTGGCCGGTCTGGTCGGGATAGGTGTAGACGGCGACCACCACGGGGCGCTGCGGCGCGGGGACGCTGTGCAGCAGGGTGGCGGTGGGCGTCACCTCGTGGGTGGTGGGGCCGGGCGAGATGGTGTTGGCGCACCCCGACAGGGCCAGCAGCAGGGCTGCGGCGGCGGCGGCGCGCCGTCCGTACTTCGACGTTGAGGTCATTGTTGTGAGTCCTGGTCCGAGTTGTCGTCTGGCGCGGCGACCCGCTGTTGGGTCACGTGGGGTGGTGCTCTCCGCGCCTGGGTGCCTGGCCGGAACTTCCGTCATGGACCGCGGCCGACATTGGGGAGAGAATATCCTTGCCGATGAACGCGAGGGTTGTAGTTATCGGCGAATACATCATGTTTCTCTCGCTGCCGGAATATAAATAGGGATATCGGGATCAGGGCATTGTCGAGTGCCCTGCCGTTTTTGCCAAGCAAGGTAAATGTATGAAGATATATTATGTGTTGTTGCCAGGGTTCATCATTTATAATCTTCCTGTTATCGAAAGTTGTTTTTTCTCGCCGCGAATGTAACGTCTTTTATACGCATGCCACTAGGAAACTGAGGTGGTACCGTTGGAACGAAAGGTGGTAAACATCTCGGATAAAAGCCGCGACGGATGCGCGTGACGCGATGTGCGCTTAGGCGTTGCGCCGAAGCGATGTCGCGATCGGGAAATGGCGTGGTCGCTCGGGGCCGGTCGTGGCCGTCGGGGTGTTCGCTGGTGGGGAATGGACCGGCCCCGACGGCGTCACGTTCCCGGTCCGATACCGGCAAAGGCGCCGGACCGGCATCGTCTGCCGGCTGAATCGGCCGTTCCGATCGAGGAGCTGCCCCGCCGGCACCGTTCAGAGATGTGGGATTGTCCCGAAAGCGCGGGGTATTTGGATGCGAAGATTGCGCATCCCCCGTCGTCTTTCGTCGATGTTTCGGCTGGCGGCCGCTGTGGCACCGCTGCCGAGCCGCCATGCCGAAAGGATCCCCGCCTATTTTTGATTCGGGATGGCGGATGTGCCGGTGTCCTGGGGATCTACGTCGTCGCCGCTGTCGGGAGAGGCGGGGGGAAGGTCGCTGTTGGACGCGCCCGGGCCGGCCGGCGATTGGTCCGCCGTCGTCCCTTTGCCGTCGTCGATCGGCTGGGTGTGCGAGGAAGCGTCGGGGGCGGTCCCGCCGGGCTGGGCCAGAAGGGGTGGGATGCCGTCGCTGGTGGGCGTGGGAATGCCGTTCGTACCCACGTCGTTCAGATAGGTATTGGGTTGCGCTACGGCGGGGCTGGCTGCCAGCAGGTAGAGGAGGCTGCCTGTCGTCAGGATGATCTTCGGCGCAATCGATTTCGTGCCCATCTGTCTCTCCATGGGAAAGGCGGCCGGGATGCCCACGCCGCCCGGACCATCAGTGCGGGGTGTTGGTCGAACAATTGCCGGTACTAGTTGCGGTGGTGGTGGCGGTGTTGGGCTGCGCCATCGCCGTGCCGGACCACAAGGCTGCGGCGGAGGCCAGAGGCAAATGCTTTTTCATTTGCATTCTCCGGATTCGTAGCTGTCCGTGGATATCGGAGGGTACCGGTTGGCGCGGGGGCATGGCCCTGCCCCCGTCCTGTCCGGGGATGCCGCGACAACGGCATCCCCGGTTCGGAGCCTGGGGCGATGGCCATGTCACCGGGATGCCGCGGCCGGCACGGTGACGTTGTTCCCACCCAAAGGCGGAACCTTCGGTCGGCGGTTCATGTGTCCCGCTCAAGGCCGCGATCCGGGAAAGCACGTGGCCGTTCATCACGAAGCCCACTTGTAAACATAGGTAAAAATCAGTGGTTTTTGCCACACATCAGTACGAATACGATGCCGGCGTGAAATATATTGTTCGACAAATAGAGAGCATGTGTTCGCGTTATTGTTAATGTATCGTTTTTGATACGCTTCCTTCCAGGAAGCCTAAGTGGTAACCCGCGCGAAAAATGGGTAGGGAACGGGGCCGTCCGGGGGCGGCGCTCCCGTACCCGCGGTGGCGGGTCCGGAACGGTGTGGCGAACGGGCCGTCCGCCTATTTCCCGTCCGCAGGCGCTTGTCCGCCGCCGCGGAAGCCGGTCGCAATCACATAGGTCTCGGCCGATTCGGCGCGGCTGGCGGGAGGTTTGGCATGGCGGACGGTGGCGAAGTTGCGCTTGAGGGCCTCCAGAAGCGTCCGTTCCGTTCCGCCCTGGAAGACTTTCGCCACGAAGGTCCCTCCGGGAGCCAGAACGCGCAGCGCGAAATCGATGGCCACCTCCACCAGTGCGACGATGCGCAGGTGGTCGGTGGACGGGTGCCCCGTGGTCGGCGCCGCCATGTCCGACAGAACGACGTCGGCCGGTCCGCCCAGGGCATCGATCAGCCGCTGGGGGCTGTCGTCGGCGAGGAAGTCGCCGACGAGGGCGGTTGCGCCGGGCACGGGATCCCATTCCAGGATGTCCATGCCGACCACGGCGCCGCCCTTGGGGCCGCCCGGCCGGGTGCGCTCGACCGCCACCTGGGTCCATCCGCCCGGGGCCGCGCCAAGATCGACGATCCGCTGGCCCGGCTTGAGAAGGTGGAAGCGGTCGTCGAGTTCCTTGAGCTTGAACGCGGCGCGCGAGCGATAGCCCAGGCGGCGCGCTTCGTGGACGTAGGGATCGTTCAACTGGCGTTGCAGCCAGCGGGCCGAAGACGGCGTGCGCTTCTTGGCCGTCTTGACCCGTTCGAACAGCTGGCGGGTTCCGCTTCCCTTGGCCCCGGCGCCTTTGCCGCCACCCTTACCGCTTTTCATCGGCGCGCTCCCGCCGACGACGAAACGTCGGCCCGCATCATGGTCAGCAACACGCCTTCGCGCACGCCGCGGTCGGCCACGCGCAAGCGCCCCAAAGGCCACAGCCGGCATACGGCTTCGAGAATGGCGCAGCCCGCCAGGACCAGATCGGCGCGCTGGGGGCCCACGCAGGGATTGCGCGCGCGTTCCTCGGCGCTCATCGCCAGAAGCCGCCGGGTCACCGCCGCCACGTCGGCGAAATCCATGTCAAGGCCATCGACCGCGCCGCGGTCGTAGCGTTCCAGGTCCAGATGCAGCGCCGCCAGGGTCGTCACCGTGCCCGAAGTCCCCAGCATCTGAATGGTACCGCTTTGCAAATGGGCGGCGACGCCATGGCGGGCCTCGAAGGGCGCCAGGCGGGCGGCCACGTCGGCGACGACCTCGGCGTAACCGCCCGGATCGCACAAGGCGGCTCCCCGGCTTTCCGCCAGGGTGACGACGCCGATGGCCAGGGAGACCAAGCCATCGATCTTTGGACCATCCGATCCGTTGTCCACCCACAAAAGCTCGGTCGAACCGCCGCCGATATCGAACACCAGCGCGCGGGCGTGCTCCGCGCGGAGCAGCGGAGCGCAGCCGGCCAGCGCCAGGGCCGCCTCTTCCGCCGGGCTGATGATGTCGAGGTTGAGGCCGGTTTCCCGGGTGACCTGGCCGGCGAATTCGGCATGGTTGGCGGCGCGGCGGCAGGCTTCCGTGGCCACCAGGCGCGCGCGCCCCACCTGGCTGCGCGCCATGCGGTCGGCGCAGTGCCTCAGCGCGTCGAGGGTCCGTTCCATGGCCTCGGCCGAGAGGCGGCCGGTCCTGGCCAGCCCCTCGCCAAGACGGGTGATGCGCGAGAAGGAATCCACCACCTTGAAGGTGCGCCCATGGGGACGCGCCGCCAGCATGCGGCAGTTGTTGGTGCCGAGGTCGAGGGCGGCGTAAACGGTGTCGGCAGGCTGGGCGGCGGCGAAAGTCAATGCTTCGCGATCCGAACGTTGCGGGTGGGTCCGTGCGGATGTTAGAGGAGGGCGCGCATCCCCCCAAGCGGAAATGCATGGCCGTCTGGAGTGGGCCCCTGGGGGCGATTTTTCTCCTCCACAAGCCATGGGCTTTGTGTTAGAAGGTGCGCCTCCCGCGCGGGTCGGCCCATCGCGGCCGGGCGGCGTGGAATGCAGGTCGCGGGTAAAAGCCCAAATCCTGTCCGGTCCCGCTGGTGGGGGATCGTCTAATGGTAGGACAGCAGATTCTGGTTCTGCTTATCGGGGTTCGAGTCCCTGTCCCCCAGCCAACTTCTTAATATGATTGGCTTTTTGCCGCTGTGGCAGCGTTGTGGACCCAGGTGGTCCACAACGCTGGTCCACGACTCCCTATAGGCCGACCTTCGATCGCGCGCTTGTCGCCCCCCCCGGCGCCGATTAGACTGGTCTGCACTGGTCGATTTGGAGACGGCAATGGAAACCCATAGGGAAGTCGGCGCTTACGAGGCCAAGGTGAAGCTCGGCGCCCTGCTGGACGAGGTCGCGAAAGGGCGGTCGGTGACCATCACCCGCCACGGCGCACCGGTGGCGGTCATGGTGCCCGCCGATCGGGCAATGGCCGCCAACCCCGCCGAGGTCGCGGCGTCCTTGCGCGCGTTCCGCATGGGCCGCACGCTGGGAGCGGACGTGCGCGACCTGATCGCCGAGGGGCGGCGGTGAAATTCGTCCTCGACGCCTCGGTGGCGCTCGCCTGGTGTTTCGAGGATACCGCCAACCCCGCGGCCGAGCGGGCGCTGGATGCGCTGGCGGCTGGCGGCGAGGCGGTGGTGCCCCCGCTGTGGCGCCTGGAAATGGCGAACGTTCTGGTGATCGCCGAGCGGAGGAAGCGCCTGACCGAAGCGGATACCGCGCGGTTCCTTGGCCTTCTGGAAAGCCTTCCCATCCAGGCCGCGCCCGACCGCGGCGGCACCGCGGCCATCGTGGCGCTTGCCCGTGCCCATGGCCTGACCGCATACGATACGGCCTACCTGGACCTCGCGCAGCGGACGGGGCTGCCGCTGGCGACCCTGGACGGCCAGCTTGCCGAGGCGGCCAGGGCGGCGGGTGTCACGGTGATGACCGGGGGTGCCTGACCGCTCATGGATCGGGATTTCGCCGAGCGTTTCGCCGCGGAATGGATCGCGGCCTGGAACGCCCACGACCTGGACCGTGTCTTGAGGCACTACGCGGAGGACTTCGAGATGGCCTCCCCGATCATCGTCCAGGTGGCGGGGGAGCCGTCCGGGACGCTGAAGGGCAAGGCTGCGGTCGGCGCCTACTGGCGCAAGGCGCTGCGGATGATTCCCAATTTGCGGTTCGACCTGCTGGCGGTCCTGGTCGGGGTCGGCAGCGTCACTCTGTACTATAACGGCGCACGCGGTCCGGCCGCCGAGGTGTTCCACTTCGGCCCCGACGGCAAGGTCGTGCGCGCCTACGCCCACTACGCCTGAGGGAACTCATCTGCCGTTCCCCTTAAGGGCATGCAGCCATTCGCGCACCGGGGGCGGTATCGCCGCGGACGTCCAGGCGCGGGCGTAGGCGCCTGAGGGAAACGCCACGCGCGCCTGGTTGGCGCGGATGCCGTTCCGGATCAGGCGGGCGGCGGCGGCGGCGCCGAGGACATGGTCGCCCGGTGTCTGGCAGGAGGCCGTCCGCACCTTGCCCGGGCAGATCACCGTCACCTGGACGCCGTCGGCCGCCAGCCAGTCGCGCAGCGCCTCTCCCCAGACCCGCACGGCGGCCTTGCTGCCGCAATAGGCGGGCATCGTCCCATGGCCGCGGAACCCGGCGAAGGAACTGACCAGCGCGATGTGCCCCCGGCGGCGCCCGCGCATGGCGGGCAGGACCGGAAGCACGGTGTTGAGGGTGCCGGAAAGGTTGGTGTCGAACACGGCGCGCGTCTGCTCCGCCGTTTCATCGCCGCCATCCTCGGTGCCGGCGTAGATCCCCGCGTTGGCGATGACCAGATCCAGCGGGGAGCGCCGGTCGCATTCCGTGACCCAGGCCTCCATGGCGGGGGCGTCGGTGACGTCGGCAACGCGCTCGCTCACCGCGGCTCCGCGCCGCCGGCACGCCTCGGCGGTGAGCGCGAGGCGCTCGCGGTCGCGCCCACAGAGATGGAGCTCGGTGCCGTGGGCGGCGTAGGCCAGTGCCAATTCGCGGCCGATCCCGCTCGATGCCCCGGTCAACAGGATCGCGCGATAGTCGGCGGATGGGAATGTCCCTGGCATGGGCATGGAGGTCCACCTCTCGCGGGGAGACTGGCGGGTGCCTTCCTACGCCCTCCGTCGGCGGGGCGCCACGGCGCGCAGGGGGTGACGCCATCGGCGACCGCTCCGCCCCGCATGGGGCGGTATGCCCTCCCTTTGCCCGCGTGTGCGGACCGGGCCCCCTTTATACCTTCCGGCAGGCGTTCTGTTTGTCCCCACCCGCGCGGAGGCCCGCCGATGATCCTCGACGCCCGCCAAATGCCGGACGACGAACGGCTGACCGCCGACGTCTGCATCGTCGGCGGCGGCCCCGCCGGAATAACGCTTGCCCACGAGCTGATCGGCAGCGGGCTGTCGGTGATCCTGGCCGAAGCCGGCGGCGAAAAGCCCGATGGCGATCTTTGGCCGGTGTTCGGCGGCGAGGTCCTCACCGCGCGCCACCCGCCATCCGACCTCTACCGCAGCCGCTGTCTCGGCGGCACCAGCGCGCTGTGGGGCGGACGTTGCGCTCCCTTCGACAATCTGGACTTCGAGGCGCGCGACTGGGTTCCTTACAGCGGCTGGCCGATCGCCCGGGCCGATCTCGACGATGCCTACGGGCGGGCCGCACGCTATTGCGATCTTGGACGGGCGGACTGGCGGGTGAACGGCGTCATGCGCGAGCGTGCTCCGGAAATGATTCCCGGCTTCACCGATCCCGTTCTCGACACCGCCGCCATCGACCGCTTCAGTCCGCCGGTCCGCTTCGGGGAACGCTATCGGGACGCTATCGCCGCTTCGGGCAATTTGCGGGTCCTCCTGAACGCGAATTGCCTTTCCCTTGGGTTGGCGCCGTCGGCCGACCACGTCGCCGTGCTGCGCATGGCCTCCGTTCCCGGGCGGCGCTTCACCGTCACGGCGGATGCCTGCGTTCTCGCCGCCGGGGGTCTGGAAACGCCTCGGCTTCTGCTCGAATCGGACGACGTCGTGCCCACCGGCATCGGCAACGCCAAAGGTTTGGTGGGGCGTTTCTATCTTTGCCACCTTCAGGGCAAGGCGGGGGTGGTCAAGCTCCACACGAGCCTGGACGGCGTCGTGCACGAGTACGAACGGGACGAGGAGGGAGTCTATTGCCGCCGCAAATTGCGGATCGTGGAGGCCGAACAGAGGCGGCTACGGCTGATGAACGTGGCGGTTCGCTTCGAGCATCCGGCGATTCCCGATCCCGGCCACCGCAGCGGCATCCTCTCGGCCATGTATCTCAGCCGCCATTTCCTCGCCCGCGAATATTCCCGCAAGCTGGCCGAATGCGGCTTGAACGGCGAAAATGGCCGTCCGCCCCTGGCGACGCTGGCCCTGCACGTCCGCAACATCCTGATCGATGCGCCCTCGGTCGCGGGGTTCGCGGCGCGCTGGTTCCCCAATCGGCGGTGGGGAACCCGGCGCATTCCCTATGTGTCCCCTCCGAACCGCGACAACCGCTTTCACCTGGACTATTACGCCGAGCAGGCGCCCAATCCCGACAGCCGGGTGATGCTCGCCCCCGAGCGGGACGCGTTCGGCCGCCGCCGCTTGCGAATCGATTGGCGCACATCGGCCCAGGATCACGACAATGTCGTCGCCACCTATCGGCTGATGAAGGAGCGCCTGCTGGCCTCTGGGCTGGGCGACCTCGTCTTCGACGAGGCGCAACTGCGCTCCGATTTCGGCGCCATCGGCGGTCATCACATCGGCACCGCCCGCATGGCCGACGATCCCTCGCTCGGGGTCGTCGATCCCGATTGCCGCGTGTTCGGGGTGGACAACCTCTACATCGCGTCGGCGGCGGTCTTTCCCACCACCGGCCATGTCAGCCCCACGCTGACCGCCGTCGCTTTCGCCGTCCGCCTGGCCGACCACCTCCGTTCGCGAATGGGCCGCGGCCGATGGGATGGGCAAGCCTCCGGCACCTTTGGCCGGTGGCGCCCTCAGAGTCTGTAAATCAATCGAACGTGTGACAGAATGCCCATTGAAAACATTGGCTTTTTCCGTCGGAATCGAGCGGAACGGGCATTCCTTCACAAACTCTCAGCCCGTCCAACGGCTCTCGTCCGCATGGGTCAGGTAATAGCAGACCCAATCGGCCTCGCCGGTGGCGTTGTGGATCATGGCCCGCTCGGCAGCGGCGCCGATGTCCCGCCGGCTCCAGACGCATCTGGGCCCCCCGGCGCGCAGGGAGCCGGGGTCGTGGTCGGCGATGCCGCGTTCGTATTCGGCGCTGTAGAGGTAATTATCGTATCGCGATGTGAAGATCCGGTCCGAAACGCCGAGTCCGGCGCTGCGGGCGGCGAGCGACAGGCCCCTGGCGGTCGGCAGGGTGAAATGGCGCGGCGCGTGCAGCCCCCACCAATCCCCCCCGAAGCGCTGGAACTCGACCGATTCGATGTTGGGGATGTGGACGACGATGGTGCCTCCCGGCGCCAGCAATCCGGCGGCGTGGTCCAGGACGTGCCGGGGCGATGGCATGTGCTCCAGGCTGTGGTTGAAGGTTATGACATCGAATTGTCCGGCGACGTCCTCGATCCGGCCGCGCCGGACTAGCCCGTCGCGGTGGGGCAGGCGGCCGGCGTCGATCAGGGGGTCGATGCCGCGGGCTTCGCGGAAGCCCAGGCGCCGAAGATTGGCGACGAAAGCGCCGTTGCCGCTGCCGACGTCGATGATGCGGGCACGGGGGGAGGGTCCCAGGTAGAGGAACGCCTGAAGGTTGGGGGAGAGGATCGGCCACGCCCAACGCGGCGGATGGCGCAGCAGCGTGCGGATCGTCCGCAGGCTCGCCGGCTGGATGAACGGGCGCAGCAGCGCCGCCGCCGCCCGCTTCGCCAAGGTCGCGGCCGTCGGGCGGCGTGGCGTGGCATCGAGGCTGTAATATCCCTGATAGTAGTTGCCAATGTCGGCCGGCATCTCGGCGATGCGTGCGCTTCCGCAATCGCCGCAGACCAGATAGGCGAAGCTCTCCCGCGTGGCCTGCGACATCTCCCTGGCTTCGACCCGGCGCGATCGGCGTTCGGATCGGCAGTACGGACAAAGCCTCATGTCTCGCCTCGCTCCCGTTTGTTGGCTGCGGAAGGTCGAGCACGGCTATGGAGTAGGAGCTGGGATTTGAGCAATCCGACCGGGTAACGGAAGGGCTGCGGGCGGGTTCCCCCGAAGACGCCCGCAAAGCCCCCGGAGAGGCTTGGCGGGCGCGCGACTGGGGAGGTCAGTCCTTCTTCGGCGGCTTGGGCAGATCGAGCTTGAGGTGCAGTTCTTTGAGGCGCGAGGCATCGACCTCGGCCGGTGCGCCCATCAGCAGGTCCTGGGCCTGCTGATTCATGGGGAACAGGATGATCTCGCGGATGTTGGGCTCGTCCGCCAGCAGCATGACGATGCGGTCGATGCCGGGGGCGGCGCCGCCATGGGGCGGGGCGCCGAACTTGAAGGCGTTGAGCATGCCGCCGAAATGCTCCTCGACGTGCTCGGCACTATACCCCGCGATCTCGAAGGCTTTGAGCATGATGTCGGGGCGATGGTTGCGGATGGCGCCCGACGACAGTTCGACGCCGTTGCAGACGATGTCGTACTGGAACGCCTTGATCTCCAGCGGGTCCCTGGTCAGCAGGGCATCCATTCCCCCCTGTGGCATCGAGAAGGGATTATGGCTGAACTCGACCAGGCCAGTGTCCTCGTTCATCTCGTACATCGGGAAATCGACGGTCCAGCAGAACTTGAAGACGTCCTTTTCGATGAGGTCGAGCTCTTGGGCGATGCGGGTGCGCACCAGCCCGGCGAACTTGGCCGCGGCGATCGCCTTGTCGCAGGCGAAAAACACCGCGTCGCCGTCCTTGAGCCCGGCTGCGTTCTTGATGGCCGCGACGCGTTCGGGCTCCAGGTTCTTGGCGATCGGCCCCTTGGCGCCCTCGGCCGCGAATTGGATGTAGCCCAAGCCGCCGGCGCCCTGCTCGCGGGCCCACTCGTTCAGCTTGTCGAACCAGCCGCGCGGCTGGTCGGCGGCTCCCGGAGCGGGGATGGCGCGCACCACCGCGCCCTTGCCCTCGATCGCGCGGGCGAAGATGCCGAAATTGGAGCCGCGGAAGGCCTCGGTCACATCGGCGATGACCAGCGGATTGCGCAGGTCGGGCTTGTCCGAGCCGTACTTGAGCATCGATTCGTCGTAGGGGATGCGCGGGAAAGGCGCCGGGGTCACCTTGCGGTCGCCGCCGAACTCCTCGAACACGCCCTGGAGCACGGGTTCGATCGCCGCGAACACGTCCTCCTGGGTAACGAAGCTCATCTCGAAATCGAGTTGGTAGAATTCGCCCGGCGAGCGGTCGGCGCGGCCGGCTTCGTCGCGGAAACAGGGCGCGACCTGGAAGTAGCGGTCGAACCCCGCGACCATGAGCAGCTGCTTGAACTGCTGCGGCGCCTGGGGCAGCGCGTAGAACTTGCCCGGGTGCAGACGCGACGGCACCAGATAGTCGCGCGCACCCTCGGGGCTGGACGCGGTGAGGATGGGCGTTTGGAACTCGACGAATCCCTGTTCGGTCATGCGTCGGCGCAGGCTGGCGATGACATGGGAGCGCAGCAACATGTTGTCGTGGATCTTTTCGCGCCGAAGGTCGAGGAAGCGGTACTTCAGGCGCATGTCCTCGGGGTAGTCGTGGTCGCCGGCCACCTGCATGGGCAGAATCTCGGCCATGGTCTGAATCTCGACCTCGGCAGCCTGCACCTCGATGTCGCCGGTGGCGAGCTTGGGGTTGACGGTTTCGGGCGAGCGGCGCACGACCTTGCCGGTCACCGTGACGACGCTTTCGGGGCGCGCCTTCTCCAGGGCGGCGAATACCGCGCTGGAAACGTCGGCCACGCACTGGGTGACGCCGTAATTGTCGCGAAGGTCGACGAACAGCAGGTTGCCGTGGTCCCGCTTGCGGTGGACCCAGCCGGAAAGCCGGACGGTGCGGCCGGCGTCCTCGCGGCCGAGCTGGCCACAGGTATGGGTACGGTAAGCGTGCATGAAGCCTTCTCCGCTGGCGGGACGACGGTCGAAAACGGGTAAAAGGCACACGTGCCCATTTTCGTCAAGGCGGCAATCACGGCCCGACGCCGAAGTGTTGCCCAGGCTCTCCAATCGGTTGGGAGCGCCACACGGTTGGATGCGTTCCTCCGCTGCGCTTGCGTTCCCGCACCCCGACCGTGTATTCCTGTCGTGCCATGCCAATGATATCCGATTCAGCGTCGCTGGCCGCCTTTTGCGAGCGGCTCTCCCATGCCGAGTACATCACCGTCGATACGGAGTTCATGCGGGAGAAGACGTTCTGGCCGCAATTGTGCCTGATCCAGATCGGCGGGCCCGACGAGGCGCGGGCTATCGATCCGCTGGCGCCGGGCATCGACCTGGCGCCGCTGCTCGACCTCCTTGCCAATCCCCGCATCCTCAAGGTCTTTCACGCCGCCCGTCAGGACGTCGAAATCTTCCTCAACATTTCGGGCAAGGTGCCAACGCCGCTGTTCGATACCCAGGTGGCGGCGATGGTCTGCGGGTTCGGCGATGCCGTGGGCTATGAAACCCTGGTCAGCCAGTTGGCGCGCGCCCGCATCGACAAGTCCATGCGCTTCACCGATTGGTCGCTCAGACCCCTGACGGAACGGCAGGTGCAATACGCGCTTGCCGACGTCACCCATCTGCGGGTGGCCTACGAAAAACTGGTTCGCAAGCTGGAACGGAACGGCCGGGCCGAGTGGCTGGCCGAGGAAATGGCGGAGCTGACCTATCCCGCGACCTATCGGGTCGAACCCGAGGACGCCTGGCGCCGGCTGAAGCCGCGCTCCTCCAGTCCGCGTTTCCTCGCCGTCCTCAGGGAGTTGGCGGCATGGCGCGAGCGCGAGGCGCAGGAACGCGATCTTCCGCGCCAGCGCATCGTGCGCGATGAGACGCTGATGGAGATCGCCGCCCACCATCCGGGTTCCGTGGCCGAGCTTGGCCGTACCCGGGGTCTGGGCAAGGGGCTGGTGGAAGGGCGGATGGGGCAGGCCATCCTCGATGCGGTCAAGCGCGGCTTGGCCGTGCCGGAGGAGCAGGCGCCCAAGCCGCCCGAGCGCGTGGAATTGCCGCGCGGCCTTGGGCCGGTGGTCGAACTGCTCAAGGTGCTGCTGAAGATGAAGTGCGACGAGCACGGGGTGGCCCAGAAGCTGGTCGCCAACGTCGCCGATATCGAGGCGCTTGCCGCCGACGACGATGCCGACGTGCGGGTCCTCAGCGGCTGGCGGCGGGAATTGTTTGGCGAGGACGCTCTCAGGCTCAAGCATGGCCGGTTGGGGCTGGGCTTCTGCACCGACGGCCGCCGTCTGCGCCTGGTGCCGATCGAACCGGTCGAACCCGCCGAGCCGGCCGAGGACCTTGCGGTCGCCCAGGCCATTCCCGGCTGACATGATTCCGCGTCCGCCGGAGGCCCCGTTCGCGGATGTCGAAGTCCGGGTGCGCGGCGCCGTCGCGGGCCACCTTCCCCGGGGGTTGGCCGCCGCCGCCCGCACCGCGATCCGCATCGCCGACCGCGCGCTCGCCGATGCCGGGCGCGAGCCGGGGACACGCGGTCGGATGGCGGGGCTGGCCTGCCGCGCCGGTTGCTCCTGGTGCTGCCACCAGATGGTGGGGATTACGCCGGCCGAGCAGGCGTTGCTGGCCGAGGGGGTGCTTGCCTTACCGGCCGGGGAACGCGCGCGCATCAGGGGCAGTGTCGCCGCTGCCGTGAACCGCACCCGCGGGCTGGATCAGCGGCAGTGGTGGGCGGCGCGCTTGCCGTGTCCGCTGCTGGCCGAGGATGGGCGTTGCGCCGTGCATTCCACCCGTCCCCTGCCATGCCGGGGGTACAATTCCGCCGATGCCGAACACTGCCGGCGCTCCCTGGAAGGGGAGGCGACGCGCGTTCCGGTGCTGGCGGTGCAGTGGGGCATCTATGGCCATGCCCAGGCCGGTCTGGCGCAGGCCTTGGCCGCCGCCGGGATCGCTCCGGGGCCCGTCTCGCTCGTGGACGCGTTGGCGGCGGTGCTGGCCTGATCCCCTACGACGGGTTGCGCCGGAATACCAGCCGCTCGCAATCCAGGGATTTCACCAGGCGTTCCGCCACCCGCTCCGCGTCGATGTCGAACGCCGGGTTGGCGGCGGGGACGTCGAGGACAAGATCCCTCCCTTCGATCCCGATCCGTGTCCGGGCGAGCTGATGCGGCGCCCCGCCGGACAGGGTGTGGGCCAGGCGAAGGGCGTTCCCCGTCACGCGGCAACGCTTCACCGCCGCTTCGTCGAGCAGGCGGGTCGCCCGCTGCACCAGGGGGGCGTCCTCGTTGCCCTGGTAACGGATGAAGACGGTCAGCGCGATCTCGGCGCGATCCGCATGGGGGACCCCCATGAACGGCAGGCGCAACATGCGCAGAAAGGCCTGCTCGGCCCGGTAATCGGGATGTTCGTTCCAGAAGGTGTCCGACACCAGGCTGGCGGCCAGACGGATTCGGGCGTGGTGAGGAGGATCGCCTGGGAACAGGGGGGGCATCCACGCCACCAGTTCGTCGCCATGTTCGGGGAAACGCGACGTGGTCCGCGCGATCTGGCGGCATACCGACAGCAGCGGGTCTTCCCGGCGCAGCGTTTCCGGGAGCCGTTCGAAGAAACGCCCCTCCCGCATGCCGTAGATGGAGAACACCAGTTGCCGGGATTGCGCCGCGCGCAGCACCTGATCCAGCACCAGGGCCGCCAGAGGCAGGCTAGCCACCCGCTTCTTCGAGACGCCGGGCACCTTCTCCAGGGATTTTTTGCTCTGGGCGGCCAGGAGATCGAGAATGCGCAGTGCCTCCCTCGCGTCGAGGGCGAAATTGTCGAGCACCGTCAACGGATGCTCCGTTTGGGCGATGCACAGGCGCGCCAGCGATCGCCAGGCTCCGCCCACCGCATACAGGCTGCGGCCGCGCCCCTCCTCCATCCAGGTCAGCGGCTTGAGGTGGCGCTCGACGATTTCCGCGGCGACGGTGCGGCTGTCCCCCGAGGCCTCCGCCAAGCGCAGCAACCCCAGCGGCATGGTGACGTGCTTGCCGAAATTTCCCTGTGTCACGGTCACCAGTTCCAGGGAGCCCCCGCCCAGGTCGCAGACGATGCCGTCGGCCTCCGGCGTTCCGCAAAGAACGCCCATCGCCGCCAGACACGCCTCCTCGCCGCCGGACAGGACGCGGACGCTGACCTGGCAGCGCCGTTCGACCTCGGCCACGAAATCGGCGCCGTCGGCGGCATCGCGCACCGCCGCCGTCGCCAGCACGTCGAGCCATCTGAGACCCATGGCGCGGGCGAGCGCGGCATAGCGGGCGACGGCCTTCAGGCCCTGTGCGACCCCGGCCGGATTGAGCCGCCCCGACGATCCCAGCCCCTCGGCCAACGCGCAGACGGCCTTCTCGTTGAACAGCGGCACAGGGACCCGCGCCGCGCCGTCATAGACGCACAGCCGGATCGAATTCGACCCGATGTCGACGATGCCCACCGGCTCCATGGCATGCCCGATGTCCACGGTCCGCTCACCCCGCCTGATCGACCAACATCTTGGGTTTCCGGCCTTTCTCCAGGGCGCTGCCGCGGCCGGACAGCGACGGATTGGTCATGAACCAGGTGTGCGCGCTGAAGGCGCCGTCCTCCTCAAGCTGGCGGACATACGAACCGTCCGGCTTCAGCGTCCAGCTTTGCGCCTGGTCCTTGAAATTGGCGGCCATGACCTGTTCCAGGATCTGGCGATGCACCGTCGGGTTTTCGATGGGGACCAGCGCCTCGACCCGCCAATCCATGTTGCGCGGCATCCAGTCGGCCGAGCTGATGAACACCTTGGCATGGCGCGAGGGCAGGCGATGGCCGTTGCCGAAGCAAATGATCCGCGAGTGTTCCAGGAAACGCCCGACGATGGTCTTGACGCGGATGTTTTCCGACAGACCCGGAACACCCGGCCGCAGGCAGCAGATGCCGCGGATGACCATGTCGATCGGCACGCCGGCCTGGGAGGCGCGATAAAGCTGGTCGATGATCTGGGGATCGACCAGGGAGTTCATCTTGATCCAGATTCCGGCCGGCCTCCCCGCCGTGGCGTTCTCGATCTCGGTGGCGATCAGGCCGAGGATTCGGTTGCGCAATCCCAGCGGCGCGATGGTCAGCTTCTCCATCTTCTCGGGCAGGGCATAGCCCGTCATGTAATTGAATGCCTTGGCGGCATCCCGGCACAGCGCCGGGTCGCAGGTGAAGAAGGAGAGGTCGGTGTAGATCTTGGCGGTGATCGGATGGTAGTTGCCGGTGCCGAAATGGACGTAGGACACCAGCCCGCTTCCCTCCCGGCGCACCACCAGCGATATCTTGGCGTGGGTCTTCAGTTCCAGGAAGCCGAACACCACCTGGGCTCCGGCGCTCTCCAGGTCGCGCGCCCAGCGGATATTCGCCTCCTCGTCGAAGCGGGCCTTCAGCTCCACCATGCAGGTGACCGACTTCCCCGCTTCGGCGGCCTCGACCAGCGCTTTGACGATGGGGCTGTCCTTGGACGTGCGGTACAGCGTCTGCTTGATCGCCACCACCTGCGGGTCGAGCGCCGCCTGCCGGATGAACTGGACCACCACGTCGAAGCTTTCGAACGGGTGGTGGACGACGATGTCCTTCTTGCGGATGGCCGCGAAACAATCGCCCCCGAAATCGCGGATGCGCTCGGGGAAGCGGGCGTTGTAGGGGGGAAACAGGAGGTCGGGGCGCTCGTCGGTGATGAGGTGCTTGATGTCCACCAGGCCGATCATCTCGTCGAATTCGAAGACGTCGGTCTCGTTGATGTGCATCTCGTTGATGATCAGGCGTTCGAGGTCGTCGGGGATGCCGGCGCTGAACGTGATGCGGATGACGTGCCCCCGCCGCCGCCGCTTGAGGGCCGTCTCGAACACGCGCACGAGATCCTCGGCCTCTTCGTCGATGTCCATCTCCGAATCGCGGATGACGCGGAAAAGGCCCGTCCCTTCGACCCGGAATCCAGGGAACAGCCGGTCGAGGAAGGCCAGAACCATATCCTCAAGCGCCAGGAAGCGGATGGCCTCGCCGGGAAGGCGGATGAAGCGGTCGATCTGGGACGGAAGCGGCACCAGCGCGCGCAGCACCTCGCCGTCTTCAAGCCGGAAGAGGTGCAGGACCAGGGCGATGCCGGCATTGGGGATGAACGGGAAGGGGTGGGCGGGGTCGATGGCGAGCGGGGTGAGCACCGGGAAGATGTGCTCCATGAACCGGCTTTCCAGCCAGCGCATGTCGCCTTTGGTCAGATCCTGCTGATCCACGACGGCGATGCCCGCCTCGCGCAGCTCCCGCTTCAGTTCGCGCCAGCAGAGCTTCTGGGCGCGGAGAACCTCGGCGCCTTCCCGGTGGATGGCGGCCAGTTGCTGAGCCGGCGTCAGGCCGTCCTGGCTGTGGGTCATCACACCGGCTTCGAGCTGGCCCTTCAGGCCGGCGACCCGCACCATGTAGAACTCGTCGAGGTTGGATGCCGAGATCGACAGGAACCGCACCCGTTCGAGAAGGGGATGGCGACGGTTGAACGCCTCCTCGATAACCCTGCTGTTGAAGGCCAGCCACGACAACTCCCGATTGATGAACCGCTCTTTCGCGTCGAGGTCCATGATGGGCGCTTCGATGGGCTGGACGGTCGTCACCAGTCTCTCCTGGGCTTGGCGCTGTGGCGCACGGTGCCTTCTTTATATATGCTCCGACCCCGCGTGTCATGACGGCGTGAATGGACGGAATGCGTCGCCTGTGCCTGCTGCGTCACGGCAAGTCCCGGTGGGACGATGCCTCCCTCGCCGACGTCGATCGCCCCCTTTCCAAGCGGGGAAGGCGTGCCGTGGAGCGTGTCGCCCGCTACCTCGGGGCGACCGGGGTGCGGCCCGCCATCGTCCTGTGTTCCGTGGCGCGACGTACCCGCGAGACGCTCGACCGGCTCGCGCCGGTGCTGGAGGGGGTGCCGGTCGCCATCGAGACGGAATTATACGAGGCGGACGAGGCCGACCTTCTGGCGCGGCTGCGGCGGATGGACGACCGCCTGGCCTCGGCCCTGCTGATCGGCCACAATCCGGGCCTGGAACGGCTGGCCGCGTCTTTGGCCGCCGGCCATGGCGACCGTGCGGGGATGGCGCGCATGCGGGAGAAATATCCCACCGGCGCCCTGGCGATCCTGGAATGCGATGTCGGGCGTTGGGCAGACCTTGGCGATGGGACGTGCCGGCTGGTTTCCTTCGTCCGGCCGGCGGATCTCGATGACGAAACGAATGCGACGGGGATGTCCGGGGAATGATCCTGTTCGAATTGCGTTGCTCCCATGACCATCACTTCGAGGCGTGGTTCCGGGACGGCGCCGCTTACGACGCGCAGGCCCAGGCGGGGGAAATCGCCTGCCCGGAATGCGGGAGCGCCGAGGTTTCGAAGGCGATCATGGCGCCGCGCATCAACAGCGCCCGCGGCGAGGCCGTGGATGTCGGCGAAGGTGCCCGCGCATTGCGCCATGCGTTGCGGGAATTGCGCAGAGCCGTCGAACGGAACTGCGATTACGTGGGGGATCGGTTCCCCGAGGAGGCGCGCAAGATCTTCTATGGCGAGGTGGAGCCCCGCGCCATCTACGGCGAGGCTTCGGCCGAACAGGCCGTGGCGCTGGAGGAGGAGGGTGTGGAGGTCGGCCGCATTCCCTGGGCGCCCCTCGAGGACTGACCGCAGGGCGAGGGGGATGGCTTCGGGTATCCCTTCCTTTCCCCACGGGGACTGCTACATTCGTATCCGGACGTTCCGACCCCGAGGATTCCACCATGAAGATCGCATTCGCCAAATCCCAGGTCCCGGCTGAAGGAGCCGTTGTTGTCGCCGTGCTGGAAGGCAAGGTGCTTGCGCCGTCGGCGCAGAACATCGACGGGCAGATGGGGGGGGGGCTGACGCGGGCGATCGATGCCAGCCGGTTTGAAGGCAAGAAGGACCAGACCCTGACAATTGCCGCGCCCGCGGGCCTTCAGGCCAGCCGGGTGCTGCTGGTGGGGCTTGGCAAAGCCGAGGCCGTCGACGCCGCGGCGGCGCAGGCGTTCGGGGGCACGGTCGTCGCCCAGCTGGCGGGGGCGGGCGACTCGCTGGCGACCGTCCTCGTGGACGAGATCGCGGGGGCGGGGGTGTCCGCGGCCGAATTCGCGGCCAACGCCGCCCTGGGTGCGCAGTTGCGCGGCTACCGGTTCGACAAGTACCTCACCAGGGAAAAGAAGGAGGACAAGCCCTCCCTCAAGAAGGTGGCGCTGGCGCTCGACGGACATTCGGCCGCCAAGGACGCTTTCGCCTCCCTGGCCAAGGTGGCGGACGGCGTTCTCTTCGCCCGCGACGTGGTTTCCGAACCGGCCAACGTCATCAATCCCGAAACCTTGGCGGAACAGGCGAGGAAGCTGGCGGAGGTCGGCGTCGACGTCGAGGTCCTGGGCGAAAAGCAGATGCGCAAGCTGGGCATGGGCGCCCTGCTGGGGGTCGGCCAGGGGTCGGCCAAGGAAAGCCAGCTCGTCATCATGCGCTGGATGGGGGCCAAGAACGAGGACGCGGCGCCGGTGGCGTTCGTGGGTAAGGGCGTCACCTTCGATTCGGGCGGCATCTCCATCAAGCCGGGTCATGGCATGGAGGAGATGAAGTGGGACATGGCGGGGGCCGCCGCGGTGATCGGCGTCATGCGCGCCCTGGCCGGTCGGCAGGCGGCGGTGAATGCCGTGGGTGTCGTCGGCCTGGTCGAAAACATGCCGTCGGGGACGGCGCAGCGGCCGGGCGACGTGGTGACGTCCATGAGCGGGCAGACCATCGAGGTCATCAACACCGATGCGGAAGGGCGCCTGGTGCTGGCCGATGCGCTCTGGTACACCAACGACCGCTTCAAACCCTGTGCCATCGTCGATCTGGCCACGTTGACGGGGGCGATCGTCATTTCCCTCGGCAATGAATATGCCGGATTGTTCGCCAGTGACGATTCGCTGGCGGAGCGCATCGCCGCCGCGGGCAAGGCGGTGGGCGAGCCGGTGTGGCGTCTGCCGATGGGCGATGCCTACGACAAGCAGCTCAAGTCCGAAATCGCCGATATGAAGAACGTCGGCGGCCGGGAGGGCGGCAGCATTACCGCCGCGCAGTTCCTCAAGCGTTTCGTCGGCGATGTGCCGTGGGCCCACGTCGACATCGCCGGGATGGCGTGGACGAAGAAGGATCTGCCCGTCTGCCCCAAGGGCGCGACCGGCTTCGGGACGCGGCTGCTCGACCGCCTCGTCGCCGACTATTTCGAGGAGAAATAGGGCGGAGCGGGGAATGGCGCAGATCGGCTTCTACCACCTGCTGACCCTGCCGTTGGAACAGGCCTTGCCGCGGCTGCTGGAAAAGGCGTTGGCGGCGGGATTGCGCGTGGTGGTGATGGCCGGTTCGGCGGAGCGGGTGTCCTATCTGGACGAGCGGCTTTGGACCTACGCCGACGAGTCCTGGCTTCCTCACGGCACCGAGCGGGACGGCGACGCGCCGCTGCAACCGGTCTGGCTTACGTGCCGGGACGAGAATCCCAACGGCGCTACCGTCCTCGTCGTCTGCGACGGCGCGGAATCCGCCCGAATGGGGGCGTATGCCCGGTGTCTCGATCTTTTCGACGGCAAGGACGCGGATGCGGTCCAGGCCGCCCGCGAGCGCTGGAAGCGATGGAAGGCGGAAGGGCACGAACTGGTCTATTACCAGCAGACCGGTTCGGGCGGGTGGGAGGAAAAAGCGCGGGCGTGATCCGGAACGAAGGGCGCTGGTCACGCCCTGACGGTGCTGGCTTCCTGCCGTGATTCTTCCACGAGAGCCGCGCGCGTCGCCGAAAGGGGCACGATCACCGCGAACACGGAGCCTTTGCCAAGAGCGGACCGCGCGTCGATCCTGTGGCCCAGCAATTGCGCCATTCGCCGGGCCACGCCCAATCCCAGTCCCGGCCCCAGTCGGGAATCCCCGTCGAGGCGGACGAAATCCTCGAAAATCACGCCCAGTTTATCCTCGGGGATGCCGCACCCCGTATCGGCAACCTGGATGGCCAGATGGCCATCGCCGTACGGACGGCAGCCGATCAGAACCCCGCCTTTCTTCGTGTATCGCATGGCATTCACAAGGAAGTTGCGCAGAATGCGCTCCAGCAGCACCGGATCGCTGACGATTGCGGCCCGGGTGGATACCATGCGGAACCGCAGGTGGCGATCGGCGGCCAGGGGTTCCATCTGATCGGCCAGGCTGGCGAGCAGCGGCGCGAGGGCGAAGGTCGAGACGTTGGCCCGCACCTTTCCCGCCTCAAGCGTCGAGACATCCATCAGGGTGTTCAGGAGTGTGCCGGTGGCATCCACGCACTGGCGCAATTTGTCCACGATCGGCTGGTGCGGAGTGTCGCATAGCCGGTTGGACAGGGTTTCCACG
This sequence comes from Pseudomonadota bacterium, assembly GCA_021847015.1. GTDB lineage: Bacteria > Pseudomonadota > Alphaproteobacteria > Rhodospirillales > Magnetospirillaceae > JAJZVW01. The sequence goes on from JAJZVW010000040.1 coordinate 20,820, forward strand.
AACATGCCGGCGGCCTGGAGCGGCTGACGCAAATCGTGGCTGGCCGCGGCCAGGAAACGCGTCTTGGTCTCGTTGGCGCGCCAGGCCTCCTCGGCGCGCAATCTGGCCTCGGTCGTCTGTTCGCGCACGGCTTCCTCCAGCCCGCGCATGGTGGCCTGTTCGCGGTCGAGGCTCTGGAAGACGATGATCGCCAGTCCCGCCAGCATCACGCCGAGCGGGACCATCGTCGCAGCCATCAATGCGGCGGCGCGGCGCCAATCGGCCAGGGCGTCGTCGGTTGCGATGCTGGCGGCGATCACGATGCCCAAATCGGGCAGCGCGCGGTAGGCGGTCAGCCGTTCCACGCCATCCCTGCCCAATCGGATCGATACCCCGGTGTGGCCCGGCATCGGTCCCGGTTGGGCCGCCCTTCGGGCCGCCGTGCCCAGGCCGAGGATAACCGCTCCCGAGCCGTCGTGAACCTGCACGTCCCACGAGGGCGCCAGGTTCAGGTCCTTCAGCAACCGATCGAGGTAGCCGGTTTCGATGTTGGCTACGGCGATTCCCAGGAAGTCGTCCTTCTTGTCAACGATGCGGCGGCTGACGGTGAACACGGGCTCGCCGGTCTCGGGCGAAGGGATCACCGGCCCGACGACGATGTCCCTGCCGTCCCGGTTGGCACGGAAATAGGGGCTGTCGCCCAGGTGAACGGACTGGGCCGCTCTGCCGGAAGCGGAAAGAACGACGGCGCCCTCGGCGTCGGTGACGTAGAGGCGGCCCGTCTCCGGCAGGCCCGCCTCAAGAACGGCCAAGCGTTGCCACGCCGGGCCGTCGTCGTGATCTTGGGCGGCCTCGGCGGTCTGGTCGAGGATGAACGTGGTCGCTTGCAGAACCAGCCGCAGGTTTTCTTCCAGCAGGCGCGCGGTGCCTCGGGCCTGTACCCGCGCCGCTTCCAACGCTTCATCGCGGCGGTGGGCGAGATAAACCGTCGCCGTCGCCACCGAAAGCAGCGTCACCGCCATCAGCAGCAGCCAAACGGCGCGCCTCAATCGGTCTACTGCGCTCACCGTCAAGGGTGGTGGCAGGGGACGGGCGTGGTGGCTCACGGTGCGAACCTCGGCAAGGGATGCCCTAACCCTAAATCTGCACAAGGCCGGGTGCAAAGCCGAAGGCGGGGCAAGGCAATTTGGCAGGGATCCTTCAGAAGTCGGGGCCTCCCTCTCGGGACGCGTGCACATCCCCCACCGGCAGCGCAACCCTGGGCGAGAATAACACGCCTTCGCGCGGGATCAATCGTTCATTCCGCGGGCCGCCTCCAAGGCCTCGTGCGCGGAAAGCCATTCTTCCTCGGCTTCCGCGACGGCCCGTTCGATGTCGGCCAATTCCTTTCTCAATCTCCGTACTTTCTCGGAGGGCTCCCGATAGAGGCCGGGATCGGCGAGCGTTTCGGTCAAGTGTGTCTTGCGCCGCTGTAGATCATCGAGAACCTTTTCGGCCCGCTCGGCCTTCTTGCGCAGCGGCGCCGTCTGGGCGCGCGCTTCCGCGGCAGCGCGCCGTTCGTCCTTGCGGGAGACGGCCCCGGCACGGTTGCCGGAGCGGTTGTCGCGCCGGGCTTCCCGCGCCCGTTCCAGCAGCAGGCGGCGGTAATCGGCAAGGTCGCCGTCGAAAGGAGCGGCCCGTCCATCGGCGACCAGCCAGAGCCGGTCGGCGACCAGCTCGATCAGATGGGGATCATGGCTGACCAGCACGACGGCGCCGTCATAGGCGTTGAGGGCGGCCACCAGTGCCTGGCGCGCGTCGATGTCCAGGTGGTTGGTCGGCTCGTCGAGGATCATCAGGTGCGGCGCCGACCGGCTCATCAGGGCGAACAGCAGCCGCGCCTTTTCGCCGCCCGACAGGCTGTCCACCGGAACGTCGGCGCGCTCCTGCTCGAACCCGAAGCGGCCGAGATGGGCGCGCACCTTCGCTTCCGGCGCATCCTTCAGCACCTCGGCCATGTGGGCATAGGCGGAACGCGAGCCGATCAGTTCCTCGGTCTGGTGTTGGGCGAAATACCCGACCTCCAGCTTGGGGGAGTGGGCAAGCGTGCCGGCCATCAAGGGTAGGCGGCCGGCCAGGACCTTGGCCAGGGTCGATTTGCCGTTGCCGTTCGCCCCCAAAAGGGCGATCCGGTCGTCCATGTCGATGCGGAGGTTCAGGTTCCGTAAGACCGCGTGGTCCCCGTAGCCGGCGATCCCGCCTTCGATGGCGAGGATGGGCGGGGACAGGCCTTCGGGGTCGGGGAAGTCGAAACTGACGGCGCGCTCCTCGACCACCGGGACGGCCGGTCCCATGCGTTCGAGCATCTTGATCCGGCTTTGCGCCTGTGCCGCCTTGGTGGCCTTGGCCCGGAACCGGTCTATGAAGGACTGGATCTTGCGGCGCTGCTCCAGTTGCTTGGCGTAGGCCTTGGCCGCCAATTCCAGTTTTTCGCGCCGCGTCCGCTCGAAATCGTCGTAGTTCCCGCCATAGGCCACCAGCTTGCCGCCGTCCAGGTGGACGATGCGGTTCACCACCTCGTTCAGCAGTTCGCGGTCATGGCTGATGACGACCAGGGTGCCCGGGTAGCCGGCCAGATAGGATTGCAGCCATAGGGTCGCCTCGAGGTCGAGGTGGTTGGTCGGTTCGTCCAGCAGCAGCAGGTCGGGGCGGGCAAACAGCGCCGCCGCCAGCGCGACGCGCATGCGCCAGCCGCCCGAAAAGGCCGACAGCGGGCGTGTCTGCGTCTCGGCGTCGAAGCCGAGGCCGGCAAGGATGGCCGCGGCGCGCGCGGTCGCCGTATGAGCGTCGATGGCCGCCAGGCGCTCGTGAATCTCGGCGATGCGGTGCGGGTCGGTGGCGACGTCCGCCTCGGCCAGCAGGCCCGTGCGCTCCCCATCCGCGGCCAGAACGCAGTCGATCAGCGCCATCCCGCCCTCGGGCATCTCCTGGGCGACCCGTCCCACCCGGGCACGCGGACGCACGGCGACGCCGCCGCCGTCGGCGTGCAGTTCGCCGAGGACGAGCTTGAACAGGGTGGACTTGCCGGCGCCATTGCGGCCGACCAGCCCTACCTTCTGGCCGGTGGCCACGTGAATGGTGGCGTGGTCGAACAGCACTCGTCCGCCGAAGCGGAACACCAGATCGTTCACGTGCAGCATGGCGCGCTCTTAGCACGGCGGCGGCAGCGTGCAAACAGGGCGTTGTCACCCGCGGTCGATGATTGTATAAACCGCCCGCCCACGAGCGCCGGCCGCCGAGGGCGAACATGCGCTCGCCCGGAAGCGGTCGATGGGGTCCAGGTTCGGATTTCGGCTCGCTCCGCGCGTTGCGGGCCGCCGGAATCGCGGCGCGCTTAAACCGCCGAAAAGGATGACCAAATGGCTATCGAACGCACCCTGTCGATCATCAAGCCGGACGCGACGCGGCGTAATATCACCGGCAAGATCAACGCCCGCTTCGAAGAGGCCGGCCTGCGCATCGTCGCGCAAAAGCGGATACGTCTGACCAAGGAACAGGCCGAGCAATTTTATGCCGTTCATCGCGAGCGTTCGTTTTTTTCGGACCTCGTCGCCTTCATGATTTCCGGGCCGGTCGTGGTTCAGGTGCTGGAAGGTGAAAACGCCGTGGCCCGCAACCGCGAGATCATGGGCGCCACCAATCCGGCCAATGCCGCTCCGGGCACGATTCGCGCGGACTTCGCCGAATCGGTGGAGGCGAATTCGGTGCACGGTTCGGATTCGCCCGAGAACGCCGCCATCGAGGTCGCCTTCTTCTTTTCCCAGAGCGAGATCGCCGGCTGACATCGGCGAAGCGCTGCGGCGTTCTGCCATCGCGCCCCCAAAGGCTCGCTCTTTGGGGGCGTTTCGCTTGGCCACAACGCCGGAGATAAATTTTCCTCGCAGGATATCCTTCTAGCTATCGCGTCGCCTGTAGGCTATGCTATGGGCATAGCACGCGCATGCCAAAAGTCATATGCGACGTGTGGGGGCGGGACGTTCGTCCCGATCTTTTTCCGCAGTGAATTGAAGGTGATCCGAGGATGGTTCAGACCGCTCGCAATTCGGCCACACCGGCAGTGTCCCGACGCGCCAGCCGTGGACGCACGCCTTCGGGCCGGCCAAACCCCATCGACGTCCATGTCGGCGCCCGCGTCCGCCTGCGGCGCACGCTGCTGGGCATGAGCCAGGAAAAGCTGGGAGAGGCCCTCGGCCTGACCTTTCAGCAGGTGCAAAAATACGAGCGGGGCGCCAACCGCATCGGCGCGTCCCGCCTGTTCGACATGTCCCGCGTGCTGGATGTGCCGGTCTCGTACTTCTACGAGGACATGACCGAAGAGGTCGAGGCGGCCAGCCCCCGCAACATGGTTCGCGCGACCGAGGACCCGCCGCAATTCGGCGAAAACCTGATGGCGCAGCGCGAGACCCTGGAGCTCGTGCGGGCCTACTACCGGATTACCGATCCGCAGGTGCGCCGCCATGTCCACGATCTCGCCAGGGCCCTGGGGCCGTCGGACGAGAGCGAGAAATAGCGCCTCTTGGGAGGGCGCCAAGCCCTCCCATCCTTGCGCCTTGTCAGGGGAAGAGGTGTTCGAGGCTCCAGCCGCTGTCGGCGCGCCGATAGGCGAAACGGTCATGGAGTCGGAACGGGCGGTCCTGCCAGAACTCGATGCGCTCGGGAATCAGGCGGAACCCCGACCAGAATGGCGGGCGGGGCACCGCGCCCAATCCGAATTTGGCCGCGTATTCGCCGACCCGGCGTTCCAGTTCGAAACGGCCGCCCAGGGGGTGCGACTGGCGCGAAGCCCAGGCGCCGATTTGGCTGGTGCGGGCGCGCGAGGCGAAATAGGAATCGGCTTCCGCCTCGCTGACCGCCTCGACCGGCCCCTCGGCGCGTATCTGCCGCCTCAGGCTCTTCCAGTGCAGGCACAGCGCACCCTGGGGATTGGCGTGAAGCTCGGTGCCCTTGCGGCTTTCCAGGTTGGTATAGAAAACGAAACCGCGCTCGTCCCATCCCTTGAGCAGGACCATCCGCACCGAGGGCCGGCCCTGGGCGTCGGCGGTGGCCAGGGCCATGGCGTTGGGGTCGTTGGGCTCATGGGTCTCGGCCTCGGCCATCCACTTGGCGAAAAGCGCGAAGGGATCGGTTTCGTCGGCGGACATTGGCGGCGGCCCTGGCTGATTGGCTGTCGGCGGTTACAATAGGCGGCGGGCCACCGGGTGTCCATCGCCCTACAAAAGTCGAATTCCTATTGGAATGTAAGACAATCCGGTTTCGTATACCCGCTGGGGCGGGAAGATGGGGGTGATGATGAAGACGAAGATCATTGCCGCGGCGCTTGTGGCGGCTCTGCTGACCGGCTGTTCGACCGATGCCGGTCCGAAGCAGACCGGCGGCGCGGTTTTGGGGGCTATCGGCGGTGGGCTGGCCGGCGCGCAGTTCGGCCGCGGCAGCGGCACCCTTGCGGCGACGGCTGTCGGCACCCTGCTCGGTGCTTTCATCGGCTCCGAGATCGGCCAATCGCTCGACCGGGCCGACCAGATGTACGCCCAGCGCGCCGAACAGGCGGCCTATTCGGCGCCGATCGGCCAGCAGATCACATGGAACAATCCCGATTCGGGCCATTCCGGCACGTATACGCCGACCCGGGATGGCCACGACCAGGCCGGGAACTACTGCCGCGAGTATCAGACGACGGTCAATATCGGCGGCCAGACCCAGCAGGCGTACGGGCAGGCATGCCGTCAGCCCGATGGGACCTGGAAGGTCGTGAATTAGGCAAGGTTTTCTGGCAAAACAAAGGGGCGGCGCCGTCCGGCGCCGCCCCTTTCGCTTTTGGGGGATGAGACCGCGTGCGGGATCCTTACGACGTGCTGGGCGTGGCCCGGACCGCAACCGCCGAAGACATCAAGCTGAGTTA
>JAJZVW010000069.1 GCA_021847015.1 Pseudomonadota bacterium
CACCGGCCTGCACGGGGTGGGACTGCCGGCGGCCGCCATCGACACCGCCTCCTGGTTCTCCGGCCCCAATGCCCAGACCACCGGCGATTCCTCCTGGCAGACCTGGTGCCGGTCGCTGGGGCTCGACTTCTCCCCCTGCCTGGATTCGGTCGAGAAGGCCAATGACGTGCTGGCCCGCTGGTTCCAGATCACCAACACCGCCGCCGTATGGTCGGGGTCGGTGCTGAAGGCCATTCCCTATGGCGATACGCCGGTCACCGGCAACGGGTATGTGTTCACTCCCGACGTCACGCCGGTCTATGACCTGTCCGACAACGACTATGTGCGCCCGAGCGACGGCGATCCGGTCCAGCTGATCCGCTCCGACCCCAACGACGCCTACAACTGCTTCCGCCTCGAATTCTCCGACCGCACCGTGCTTTACAACGTCAACACGGTCGAGGCGCGCGACCAGGCCAGCATCGAGCGATTCGGCCTGCGCGTCGCCAGCCAGATCTCCGCCCACGAGTTCACCCAAGGATCGGTCGCCCAGGTCGCCGCCAACCTGATCTGCCAGCGGTCGGTCAACATCCGCAACACCTACACCTTCAAGCTCTCCTGGGAATACTTCCTGCTGGAGCCGATGGATCTGGTGACGCTCACCGATACCGGCATGGGGATGACCAAGGTGGCGGTGCGCATCACCTCGGTGGAGGAGGACGACAACGGCATCCTCACCATCGTCGCCGAGGAATTCCCTTCGGGCACGGCGAGCGCGACCGCCTACCCGGCGCAGGCCAACAGCAATGGCGTCACCATCAATCCCGCCGCCGTGCCGGCCCCGGTCAATCCGCCGGTAATCTTCGAGCCGCCGGCCAGCTTGACCTCCGGGGTGGCCCAGGTGTGGATCGCCGCCTCGGGCGGCACCAACGGGGTGGCCGATCCCAATTGGGGCGGCTGCAATGTCTGGCTGTCGGTGGACGGCACCGATTATGAGATGGCCGGCACCATCAACGGGCCGGCCCGGATGGGCGTGCTCACCGCCGGCCTGGCCGCGTTCTCGGGCACCAACCCCGACAACGGGGACACTTTGGCCGTCGATCTCAATCAGAGCGCCAGCACCCTGTCGTCCGGCACCGCTGCCGATGCCGCCGCCTCCCGCACGCTGTGCTGGTGCGACGGTGAGTTGCTGGCCTTCGAGACTGCCACCCTGACGGCCACGGGCAAGTACAGCCTCGCCACCCTCTATCGCGGCCTCTACGGCACCACCGCCGGGGCGCACGCCAGCGGGGCGCAGTTCGCGCGGCTGGATAGCGCGGTGTTCCGGTACGATTTGCCGCAGGCCTATGTCGGCCAGGCGATCACCGTCAAGCTGCAGTCCTTCAACGTCTGGGGCGGTGGCATCCAAGACCTGTCCACCTGCACCGCCTATAGCTACACGCCCAAGGGCACCGGCTTCCCCCTGTTGAACGCGGCCGGCACCTATGCGGGGCTCACCGTCAACGCCTCGGGACAGATCACCGCCGCCACCAGCGCCGGCATGGTCACCAGCGTCGGCATGTCGATGCCGCCCGAGTTTTCCGTCACCGGTTCGCCGGTGACCAGCGCCGGCACCCTGGCCGTGGCCAAGGCCGGCCAGAACCCCAACCTCGTCTATGCCGGCCCGCAATCAGGATCGGCGGCGGCGCCGGGCTTCCGCGCCCTGGTGGCCGCCGACCTTCCCGCCTCGGGGGCGACCGCCGGCACCTATGGCGATGCCGGCGACATTCCGGTGGTGACGGTCGACGCCGCCGGTTGCGTCACCGCCATCCACACGGTGGCAGCCACGGGCGGCGGCGGCGGCAACACCCTCGTCGTCGCCAATGGCGCACCGGTGACGCTGGAGCCGGCGGGGACCCTCTATTCCCGCGCCGACGGCGGCGGCGGGCTGTGGCAGTCGCAGGTCGCTTCGCAGACCGGGTTCAGCATCGTCCAGAAGGTCGCCTCCTATAGCGACAGCGGCGATCCCGTCTACCAGCTCGCTACCGCGCCGATGCCGGGCAACTGGCTGATCCTGCTGGCCAGCCACTACCACAATTCCATCGGCGTCGCCTCGGGCTGGTCGGAGGTGCTGCACACCAACGGCAACGCCTCTGGCACCACCATCGCCGTCCGCCAGGCTCAGTCCGGCGACGGTACCACCTGGACGCCCACCACCGGCAACGGTGGGGCGGGCGGCATCCTGTTTGAAGTATCGGGGCTCTCGGCGATCTGGTCCGCCAATCCCGACGTCTCCTTCGGCCTGGTGGATCAGACCGCCAGCCCCAGCGGCAGCTTCGCCTCCGGCACCACCGCGACCCAGAATGCCGAGGTGGCCCTGGTAGCGGTGATCGGCCAGACCTCGGGCAATGTGGGGACGCTCTCTTCCGCCTGGACGGCGGAGGGCAGCGCCCACGGCAGTACCTACTCGGTGGTGGGCGGGTTCATGCCGTCCGTCGGCAACGCCGGCTCGGCCATCGCCGGCTCCGTCACCTTTCCCGCCACCACCAGCTACGTCGTCACCGGGCTGAGCTTCAAGCTGACGGTGGGGAGCACCACCACGGAATGGACCGCGATCACCGGGCCATCACCTTACGACATCGCCGGCTATCTGCCGGGACTCCCCTCGGCGGGGCAGGTGCTGTTCCGCATCGAGATGGTGCGCGCCGTCACCCTGCCGGCCGGCCTGGCCGGCAGCCGGGCCATCTGTCAGACCGCGCCGACCAATGCCGTCACCCTGGGCCTCAAGCAGAACGGCACTGCGATCGGCAGCATCGCCTTCGCCGCTGGGGCCACCGCCGGGACGTTCAACTTCACCAACCAAGTGGTGCTGGCGGCAGGCGACGTGCTGGAACTCGACGCGTCGTCTCCGGCCGACGCCACCTTCGCCGGCCCCAGCTATACCATCACCGGGACGAGGTAGCCCATGGCCGACATCTTCTGGGACGGTTTCGACAAGTACGGCCCCCTCAACGCGACGACCTCGGCGTCGTCCATGGGCAGCGAATGGACCAGCCTGCCGAGCAACTCCGGATTGCTCGTGGCGGGCCGATTTACCAATAGCCTGGCGTTGCAGATCTCCTACGGCAACACCGCCAGCCGCACCCTGCCGGCGAACTACCCCCGCCTGATCGGCGGCATCGCCATGCAGTCCAACCTGTCCAACAACAGCGGCGTCCTGTTCGCCGACGCCGGCACCAACCAGTGCTCGCTGGGCTTCAATTCCCAGGGCAAGCTGGTGCTGTGGCAGGGAGGCTTGGGCGGTACCCAGATCGCCATCTCGTCCAATTCCATCACCGCCAATTCCTGGCACTACGTCGAATGGGATCTGACCTTCGCTTCCGCCGGCACCTACACCGTCTGGCTGGACGGCGCTCAGGTGTTCACCGGCACCGGCAACCTGAAGAGCAGCGGCAACGCCTCCGCCAACACCGTGCTGCTCAATGGCAACACCTGCAATTTCGACGACATGTACCTGTTCGACAGCACCGGCAGCGTCAACAACGCCGTGCGCGGCGACAGCCGCGTGGATACGCTGTTCCCGACCGCCGATTCCTCGGTCGCCTTCACCCCCGGCCAGGGGGTGATCGGGGCCTGGTACAGCCTGAACGGCTCGACCGCTTACATGTCGGCCAATCAGCTCTTCCTGCGGAAGGTCACCCCCACGGTGGCGGGGATTCTGGCCAGCGTGTCGGCGATGCCGCAATCCACGTCCGCCAGCGCCAATTTCAAGCCCGCCGTCTATGCCGACAACAACGGCGCGCCCGGCAACCTGCTTTCCAGCGGACCGCAGGTGACCGGGGCCACCGCCGGCACCGCCGTGACAATGGCGCTGACCACGTCGCAGACGCTCTCGCCCGGCACGCCGCTGTGGATCGGCTATCTCACCGACACCTCGCTCTCCATGCAGCGGCAGGACAACAGCAATTTCTCCACCAATGCCGGCTACACCGCCAACGTCACCTATTCAAGCGGCGCCCCCGCCACGGCGCCCGGCATGAGCGCCGGTCAGCCCAGCCTGCAGGTCTGGGGCAACGTCACGGGGCTCTCCAGCAATTTCAGTGAGACCAACGAAATTCCGCCCGGCGGGGATCTGAGCTATGTGGCTTCGAGCACCGTGGGGGCCGAGGATCTGTATGGCTTCGCGTCGTTGAGTTCCACGCCGTCCAACATCGCGGGCGTCAAGGTGTCGGCGCTGCTGCGCAAGACCGACAGCGGTGCCCGCACGGTATCGGTGCAGATCAAATCGGGCACTACCGAGGTCTCGGGCGCCGCCCAGGCCCCCGGCGCCTCCTACGCCTATTTCGCGGCCTATGCCGATACTGATCCCAACACCGGAGCCGCCTGGACCGCCAGCGGCGTCAATAGCCTGTCGGCCGGGGCCAAGATCGCGTCGTGACCAGTGCCAATCTCGGGCAAGCCTCCGTCGAGATCCTGCGCGGCGGCCAATCCGGCATCCGCCAGGGCCAGGTCGTCGCCGAAATCCTGCGCGACGGGCCGGGGGCGGTCCGCTCCGCTCAGATGGCGGCGGAGGTGCTGCGCGGCGGCATTCCCCCGGTCCGCCTGGGGCAGGTGGCGGTCGAGGTTCTGCGGGGCAGCGGTTCGACCCAGCCGGTCGGCGTCATGCTGACTCAGCTCGCGGTGGAGGTGCTGCGGCAGGGCGGTCCGGCGCTGAACCTGGGACAGATGGCCGTCGAGGTCCTTTGCGGCAACGGTGGAGCCCCGGTGACGGCCCCCGTGTTGCCGTTCCTGTGGATCATCACATAGGAGATCACCTTGGCGTTCACCCTGGAATGGGCCTGCGGCTTCGAGCAGTTCGGCGCGGCGAACGACCTTCTACAGCTCGCGCAGCCGTGGTCGGCGCAGCTCGGCACCTATGTCCAAGGTCCGACCACCGGGTCGGGCGTACGCACGCTGCAGGGGAGCGGTGTCGTTGCCAAGGCCTTCGACCTCGGCTGGTACGTGGACAGCGGCATTATCTGGACGGTGCCCAACATCGGCACCCGCTTCCTTGGCATGGGATGGTTCCTGCCCA
>JAJZVW010000041.1 GCA_021847015.1 Pseudomonadota bacterium
GGCGGCCAGGGCCTCAGCCTTGGTGGTGGCGCGGTCGGCAATTTCGGCTGCGATTGCATCGATCTGTGCCTGCTTGGGCATGGCCAGCCATATCTCGTCAACGTCCTGTTCGCACGGATACCATAAGAGGTCGCGAATAGGAATTATCGTTCCTGGCACGATCGTTCCTGGTGCGGTCCCATCCGGAAATGGATCTCAAGGACGTCATGGCGGTCAACCTGCGTCGGGTGCGCCATGACAAGGGGCTGACGCAGGAAGACTTGGCGGAGCGGGCGGGACTGAGCACCCGCTATGTCGGCGCGGTGGAACGCGCCGCCGTCTCCGCCAGCATCACCGTCCTCGGCCGGATCGCCGAGGCGCTGGACGTGGAGCCGGGAGACCTGCTGAAGCGGCCCGGCGGAACCGGGTGAGCGGTCATGATCGCCAGCGACGTGCAACTTGATCTGTTCTCTGCCGCCGGCGCAAAACGGGGCGTCGCCGAACCGCCTGCCGCCACGGCACCGCCGGTTGCGGTCGATGCCCTCGACGACACCACCCTGGTCACCGCCATTCCGGAGGCGGGTCTGGCTGATGCCTCCAGGCTGACGGCCGAGGCGGCACGGCGGCACCTGACCGCCGCCGTTCCCGCCCTTGAGCGCCTGTGCCAGCGGTTTGCCGGGTTTGGGCTCGCGCAGCCGGTGCCGGAGCAGGTGGCGGCGCTGGATGCCCTGGCCGAGATCGGCGGTCCCGAGTCGGTCGAAGCGGTGGTGCGGATCATCATCAAGGGACTCGTCCAAGGTCCGACGGTGGGGGCCGCGATCGCCGCCGCTGCCCGGCTGGGGGCCAGCCTGCCAGCCGACACGGTACTTCCCCTGCTGCGCCATTCCGATCCCCGGGTGCGCGCCGACGCCTGCCGCTGCGCCCGGTTCCGCCCTGACATTGCCGCGGTGCTGTCCGATCTTCTGCAAGATCTGCACCAGGAGGTCGCTGACCAGGCGGCCTGTGCTCTGGGGCGGATGGGGCAAACCGAGGCCCGGCCGACGCTGCAACGGTTGCTGCGCGATGCGCCCACCGCCGAAGCCATCGACGCCATCGCTGATATCGCCGACGAGGAAACCGTCGTCCTGCTGGGCCGGATCGCCCGCTCCGGCGCCGACCTGGCGGAGGCGGCACGAAATGCCCTCGCCATCATCGACCATCCGCTCGCCACCCATCTGCGGGACGCCTTGGACAAAGCGCAACCTGCTGATACGGCGTGAAGATTCCGATCTGGGAAACTCCCGGTCCTCCACGAAAACGGCAAAACTACACGGTGCGGGGATTTCCAGAATATCGATTTGTTTCAGGCCATTGCCGACCTGTTGATACGGACGGGCGTGTCAACAGGTCGGGAGAGAAAGAAGCAACGGAGAGAGAATTCGCCGGATTTCCACGGACGCCGTGTCAGCAGCACGACACGGCAAACCCGGGCGAAACCTTGGGATATCCAAGGCCGCGTCTTCACCGTAGAGCCGGTTTGTCTGGTGAGATTGGCGTCCCCTAGGGGATTCGAACCCCTGTTACCGCCGTGAGAGGGCGATGTCCTAGGCCTCTAGACGAAGGGGACGTCCTGAGCGAGGACGGCTTTATGTCGGAATCCCCGGGGGGATGCAAGTCCTTTTTTTGACCGCGCCCTACCCGATGGACAGGGTTACGATGCGGAACCCCGCGCTTTGCGGGTCAAGGCGGAAGGCGTTGGCGTCGACGGTGCCGTCCGCGGCGACGGCCACGATCAGCCACACCAGGTCGGGCTCGTAGGCCATGGCCAGATCGGCGGCCGACGGGCTGGCGGGACCGCCGGGGTGGGAATGCCAGTGGCCGAGCACCCGCTCGGGCGATCCCCGGCATTCCTTCTCGACCGCCAGCCGCACCCGGGGGTCCAGCTCGAAACGGCCGGGAACATGGGCCAGCAGGTTGGCGGCGGGAACGATCCGCGTCACGGTCAGGCGCCCCCGGCCCCGCCCCACCAGCAGGCCGCAGGCCTCGGCCGGGCGGGCGGCGCGGGCGGAGTCCAGGATGGCGGCGTGGTGCCCGAGGCTCAACCGCAGTATCATGGGCGCGGCTACGGCGTCCCCGGCGCCTCGGGGGCCAGCACGAAGCTGCCGGCGACCCGGCCCGACGCGGGGTCCAGGACGATCAGGCGGTCGCCGCCGCCGCCCGTCACCCGCAGCACCACGCGGTCGCCCGCCACCGCCATCTGCTCGACCCGGGCGCCGGCCGGAACCGGCACCGGCACCGCGCCGAAGGCGGGGGTCGCGGGCGTCCCGCCGGCCGGCGGCGCGGCCGCGGCGGGGGCCTTGCCCGCGCCCCGGGGCAGCTTGGTGACCACCCCGTAGCCCACCAGACCCATCCCGGCCACCACCAGGATGCCCATGAAAATCACCAGAGCCTTGAGCGCCTTCATGCCTTACGATTCACCGGTTGGTTCCAAAGGAAATCAGGGAACGCGATGCAAGCCGCCGAAACCCTAGCCCCCGCCCCGGTCGCCCCGGACGAGGCCGGAACGCGACTCGACAAGTGGCTGTGCCAGCGCCTGCCCGAGCTGTCGCGCACCCGCGTCAAGGCGCTGATCGAGACCGGCCACGTGGCGGAGGCCGGCGCTACGGTAACCGACGCCTCGGCACGGGTCAAACCCGGCCAGGCCTTCACCGTCGCCGTCCCGCCCGGCGAGGCGGCCGAGCCCGAGCCCCAGGCCATGGATCTCGCGGTGGTGTACGAGGACGACGACCTGGTGGTGATCGACAAGCCGGCCGGCCTGGTGATCCACCCCGCCCCCGGCAGCCCCGACCGCACCCTGGTCAATGCGCTGCTGGCCCATTGCGGCGAATCCCTGTCGGGAATCGGCGGCGTGCGGCGGCCCGGCATCGTCCACCGCCTCGACAAGGACACCAGCGGCCTGCTGGTGGCCGCCAAGAGCGACCGCGCCCACCGCGGCCTGGCCCAGCAATTCGCCGAGCACACCATCGACCGCGCCTACAAGGCGGTGGTCTGGGGCCTGCCGCATCCGCGCAACGGGGAAATCGCCGGCAACATCGGGCGCAGCCCGGCCGACCGCAAGAAGATGGCGCTGGTCGAACACGGGGGCAAGTTCGCCCTCACCCGCTACACCGTGCTGCGCGCCTACGCCGGCGGAGCCGTCAGCCTGGTCGAATGCCGTCTGGCCACGGGGCGGACCCACCAGATCCGAGTCCACATGACGTCCCTCGGGCACCCCCTTGTCGGCGATTCGACCTATGGCCGCTCGCGCGCGGGGCGGCTGAAGGTGTTGAATGGCGAGGTCCGGGAGAGGCTGAAGACCTTCCCGCGCCAAGCGCTTCACGCCTACCGACTCGGATTCTCTCATCCCTCTTCAGGGGAGTGGCTGAAATTTGAAAGAAATATGCCATCAGATATCAACCTCTTACTAAAATTTTTAGAGGCTATATAAAAACTCACTATACCTGACTGCACGAGTGTGTCATTCTTTCCCCCCAGGAGAATATGTTAACCAAGAAAGGTCGCGCCTGCGGGGGCCGGCTCAGCGCGGAGGGCACACCCTCCCGCCCGACGAGAGGAGAATCGACATGACGGCGATTTCCCCGAGCCTGATGATCGCGCCAGAGGGAAACTTGTCGCGCTATCTCCAGGAGATCCGTAAGTTTCCGATGTTGGGGCCGGACGAGGAATACGTCCTGGCGAAGCGGTTCCGCGAGCACGGCGACGGCAGCGCCGCCAACAAACTGGTGACGAGCCACCTGCGTCTGGTGGCCAAGATCGCCATGGGCTATCGCGGCTACGGCCTTCCCATGGGCGAGCTGATCTCCGAGGGCAATGTCGGCATGATGCAGGCGGTCAAGCGGTTCGACCCGGATCGCGGCTTCCGGTTGGCCACCTACGCCATGTGGTGGATTCGCGCCGCCATCCAGGAATACATCCTGCATTCGTGGTCGCTGGTGAAGATGGGCACGACCGCCGCCCAGAAAAAGCTGTTCTTCAACCTGCGCAAGCTCAAGGGGCAGATGCAGGCCATCGAGGAGGGCGACCTCTCGCCCGAGAACGTCCGCAAGATCGCCGAGGAGCTGGACGTCACCGAGGCCGACGTCGTCAGCATGAACCGGCGCCTGTCCAGCCCCGACCACTCGCTGAACGCCCCGGTGCGCACCGATGGCGAGGGCGAATGGCAGGACTGGCTGGTGGACGACCGCGACGACCAGGAGACCGAACTGGGCGAGCGCGAGGAGATGGGCCGCCGGCGCAAGCTGTTGTCCCTGGCGCTCAAGAACCTGAACGAGCGCGAGCGGCACATCCTGACCCAGCGCCGCCTCAAGGAGGAGCCGGTGACGCTGGAAGACCTGTCGCAGCAATACGGCATCAGCCGCGAACGGGTCCGCCAGATCGAGGTCCGGGCCTTCGAGAAGCTCCAGAAGTCGATCAAGAACGCGGCCATCGACAATCAGGTCCATACCTGATCGCGGATGGCCGCCGGGCGCGGGCGAGGACTCGGAGTTTGTAGATCAACCGCTACGCGGCGGGCGTCTTCCTGACGACCTCCTCGCCCCATTCCTCGACCAGTTTGCGCTGGGCCGCCTTCAAGCCGCTGACCCGGTGCTGATTGGTCATCGTCAGCCACGCCGACACCACCGGCGGCGTCGCCTTGTACAGCATCCAGCCGACGGCCGAGGCGCCGTAGCTCCACAGCAGCACGTTGCCTTCCGACAACAGCCGCAGTGCCTCGTCCACCGTGTGGACTCCGAACCAGAGGCTGAAAAGATAGGGGACGACACCCGAGAAGTTCAGGCCGCCGATGCACAGCCAGGCATAGCGGTTGGAGCCCCTTTCGCTGAAATAGGCGCCCAGCGTCGGCAGCATGGTCGCCGCCAGGATGGTCACCGTCGGCAGGGAAAACGGCACCAGGGCGGCGGCGATGACCAGCAGCACGACCTTGTTGACGCCGGCATCCTTGCCTTTGGCCGGAGCGGCGGACGGCTTCGCGGGTCGCTTGGCCATGGCTCACCACACCGTCATGATGACGACGATCGTGGTGGTCACCATGCCGATGATGATGCCCACGACCGCCGCCGTCTGCTTGCCGATCCGGTCCACCCCGCGCTCGCGCTCCTCCTCGTCGCCGTGGATGCGCCGGATTTCCTCCTCGGCCGCCTGATACTGCGCCTGCGCCCAGGCGAACTCCGTCTGATCCTTCTGGCGCGCGTTGGGATTGTCGAGAAGGGTGTAGATTTCCACCAGCGACCCCCGCCGCACCATCTTGGGCAGTTCCTTCGCCAATTCCTTGCGCTGTTCGCGGCTGTGATAGGCGTTGACGACCGGCTCGGCCAAGGCGCCGATCCATCCGGCCAGGGAGGGCAGGGATTCCGGACCCAGCCGGTACTGGTAGACCGCGAACAGATTGATCAGGGCCATCAGGCCCTTGCCGGCATCGGGATCGCTCAGCGAGAGGAGGTTGCGGTCGATGTCGCTGCGCGCCCTCGCCCCCATGAACGCCGCCACGTGGCGGTCGCACGGCCACGCCTTGAGATCCTCGCGTTTGGCCGCGGCCTCGTTAAGGGCGGGAAGGAGTTCCTTCAGGTCCACGACGTATTGCTCGCCCAGCAACGAGCTTTGGCAGGGAAGCGCGTCGTTCATCTCGTAAAGGCAGCGCTCGACCCCGAACCCCATGCCGGTCTGGCTGAGATAGCCGCGCAGTTCGCGGAAATTGGATTCCCGCATCGACGTGTCCGGCCGGGCATCCCCTTGGGCCTCGAACCACAGTTTCGGCACTTCCCGCAGGATCATCTCGATGATCAGGCGGGTGTCGCCCTGCTGGGCGACCAGGGCGGCCAGCGCCGAACCGATCCCGTCCGGCATGGCGTGGAAGCCCTTGTAGCGGATGGGCGCGCTGCGGTCCAAGATCGTCAGCGTCTTGCACAGCATCAAGTCGATGGCGGCGCGCTTGTCCGAGATGGCGGACAGGGCGTTGCGCACCACGTCGCTCACCGCCTGGGCGCGTTCCTTGTCCTCGACCGCCCGGCGCAGCCACAGCTCCAGCTTGCCCTCCAGGACGGGAGGGATGGCCAGTTCCCAATTCCTGGCCATCGCCACGGCCAACTCGCGGCAGTGGAAGTATTCCTTGCCCTGAAAGGGAAATCCGCGCGCGGCACGTTTCTCGCCGCGCGTCTGCAACGGCGAGAGGCGCCGGCCCTGCCGCCACAAATCCAGGGATTCGATGTCCCAGCGCTGGGTCTCGTCGTCGCACAGCAAGCCCCGCAGCACTTCGATCATGGGAAGCGGCAGACGGGCATCGCCGACCAGCGTGGAATAGCTGCCCTGCTGAATCTTGGCGCGCAGCACCGCCTCGTCGTCGAGATGGGCGACGGGATTGCGCCCCAGCAGCAGGAACACCAGGGTCACCCCCAGCGAATACAGGTCGTCGGCAAAGGTGCCGCCCCCGCGGGCGATCGGCATCGCCATTCCCGATTCGATGGTCTCGAACACCGACGGCTGGTCGAAGGCGGGGGGAACGGTGACGCAGTCGCCGAAGGCCAGGCGCTCGCCCTTGTCGTCCATGTAATAGAGGTTGGTGGGACGGATGGCGCGGTGGGTGATGCCGCGCGCGGTCAATTCCTTGATGGCCAGGACGGCCGGCTCGATCACCTTGCGGGTGATGTCGAACTCGTCGATCCGGCGCATCTCGGCTTTCAGGTGGGCCATCGCCCGCTCGCCGGCCGGCCGTTCGTAGACGACGGTCATGCACTGGCGCCCGAGCGGCGGCCACACCATCGGCCCCCACTCGACCAGTTGCTGCAAGCCCGCGGCCCCCACCCCCTTGAGCGCCCGCATGACGTTGACCCGCGGCGGCAGCTCCGGCCGGCAGATCAGGGCATACAGCTTGCGGGACGGGTCGCGCTTGTCCTCGGCCGAGAAAGCCTCGGCGTTGGGCGCCGACAGGTGCGCCAAGGGCTGGTTGGAACGGATGATGAAGCGGTCGCGCAACACCCCCGGCGGACCGGCGGCCTGGCGTTCCTCCTGCACCATCACCTCGGCTGCGGCGTCCGCCATGCTATGACCGCGTGGTTACCCCTCTCGACAACCGCCGCCGCGAGATCCCCGCCGCGCTGCCCGCGGCTAAGATGCGCCCGACGGTCGGCAAGCCCATGCCATTGTTGTACGAGGCATGGGCCGCCGGCTCAAGCGCCATCGGATCACGCCGCGAACGGATCGTGGACGAGGATGGTGTCGTCCCGCTCGGGGCTGGTGGACAGCAGCGCCACCGGCGTCTCGATCAGCTCTTCGATACGGCGGATGTACTTGACCGCCGCCGCCGGCAAATCGGCCCACGACCGGGCGCCCTCGGTGCTCTCGCGCCAGCCGGGCATGGTTTCGTAGATGGGTTCGACCTCGGCCTGCCGGGCCTGGGACGCCGGCAGGTGGTGGATGACCTCGCCGCGGCAACGGTAGCCGGTGCAGATCTTCAGCTCCTCGAACCCGTCGAGAACGTCGAGCTTCATCAGCGCGATGCCGTTGACGCCGCCGACCTTGACCGCCTGGCGCACCAGCACCGCGTCGAACCAGCCGCAACGGCGGCGGCGGCCGGTGACGGTGCCGAACTCGCGGCCGCGATCCCCGATCAGTTCGCCCACCGCGTCGAAGAGTTCGGTGGGAAACGGCCCCGAGCCCACGCGGGTGGTGTAGGCCTTGCAGATGCCCAGCACATAGCCGACCTGGGACGGCCCCACGCCCGAGCCGGTGCCGGCGTTGCCGGACACGGTGTTGGACGAGGTGACGAACGGGTAGGTACCGTGATCGATGTCGAGCATGGCGCCTTGCGCGCCCTCGAACAGCACCCTTTTGCGCGTGTGGCGGATTTCGTCCAGCAACTGCCACACCACCGCCGAATAGGGCAGGATCTTGGGAGCGATCGCCTGCAATTCGCCCAGAATCTTCTGGCCGTCCAGCTCGGACTCGCCAAGGGATTTCAAAAGCGCGTTGTGGTGGGCGAGCATGCGGTCGAGCTTGCGCTCCAGCATGGCCATGTCGTCGAGGTCGCAGACGCGGATGGCGCGCCGGCCGACCTTATCCTCGTAGGCGGGACCGATGCCGCGGCCGGTGGTTCCGATCTTGCCCGCGCCGCTGGCCTGCTCCCGCGCGCGGTCGAGATGTCCATGCACCGACGGAAGGATGAGGGTGGCGTTCTCGGCGATCTTCAGCATGTCCGGGGTGACGGTGATGCCCTGCTCGCGGATGCGCTCGATTTCGCCCAGCAGCGCCCACGGGTCCACCACCACGCCGTTGCCGATGATGCTGAGCTTGCCGCGGACCACGCCGGAGGGGAGAAGCGACAGCTTGTAGGTCTTGCCTTCCACCACCAACGTGTGGCCGGCATTGTGGCCGCCCTGGAAGCGCACGACCACGTCGGCGCGCTCCGACAACCAATCGACCACCTTCCCCTTACCTTCGTCGCCCCACTGGGCGCCGACCACCGCAACGTTGGCCATCTCGCTCTCCTAGTGCCCTGACCCGTTCGAATAATGCGCCGACCCCGCGTAAGCGTCGGCGCACGGTCCTCTTCATGGGGGCTAGGCCCCTCACTCGACCGCCACGACCCCCGTGGCCGTCATCACATGGCTGCAACCCAGCCGCTTCGCCTCGGCGGCAGCGTCGCCCACCGGATCCAGGCCGGATACCGTCACCCAGCCGGCGGCCCGCAGCGCCGCCGATTCGAACCAGGGAACGCCCACCGGCACGAACAGCCGGCGCGGCCGGGCGTTGGCGGGAACCACGGCCAGCACGGCGTCCAGGAACAAGGTGGTCCCGGTCGCGGGCTCGCCGCCCCCCGCCAGATAGCGCCCGCCCCGGCCCAGCTCGGCGCCGAACCCGCGCGCGAAAAGGGTGAAGGCGACGCCGGTGTGGTATTCGAACCCCCGGTTCTCCACCGGGTCCACGGTGAGGGCGAGGCCGGGGATGGCGGCACGCACCCGCGCCACCACCTCGGCCAGGCGGTCCCGTTCGGCGGCGGCACCGGAAGGAAGGACGATCGCGCCGAGAGCGGCCAGCGCGCGGTCCACCGGGCCGACCGCATCCAGCAGCGCCGACAGCGCCGCCGCCGCCGCGCCGCCCAAGGAACCGACCAGGGCGGCGTCCTTATGGTCGAGCGCCTCGCGCAAGGGGGCGATGGCGTCCTTGGCCAAGCCGAGTTCCGACAGCAGGGTGGGCACCAGGGCCGGCAGGGACAGATCGACCGAAACCCCCGGCACGCCGAGACCGGTCAGGGCCTCGGCCGCCAGCGTCACCACTTCGGCATCCGCGGACGGGGCGGCACTTCCGATCAGCTCGATCCCGGCCTGGCCGAACTGGCGTTCCGGACGCAACTGCGTGCCTTTGACCCGCAGCACCTCGCCGGCATAGGACAGGCGCAAGGGGCGGGGCGCGCTCGCCAGACGGGCGACGGCCACGCGCGCCACCTGAGGGGTCATATCGGCGCGCACGCCCATCATCCGCTGCGACAGCGGGTCCATCACCCGGAAGCTCTGGGACGAGGTGGCGGCCCCGGCGCCGTCCAGCAGCGTATCTTCGAATTCGATCAGCGGCGGCTTGACCCGCTCGTACCCATGGGCGGCGAAGCGGGCCATGATGGCATTGACCACCACCGCTTCGCGGTCGGCATCGGGCGGCAGAACGTCGCGCAATCCGGCAGGCAAGAGCGCCCGGATGGGAGTGTCGGTCATCTCGGCAATTCGCTTCCGGCTATTCGGCGCCGCCCGGCGGCGCCACCCGAATTCAAGGCAGTAGCCGATGTAACGCTTTTGCCGCGCGGGAGCAAACGGAAATGATCGGGTGGAGGAAACGGACGGGCCCCGCGGCCATGCCGGCCGCGGGGCCCGACAAATCCTGGCGGGACGTCAGAAGCGCAGCGCCTTCGCCTGGACCACCTGCGGCAGGCCCCGCACTTCGGCGATGATCGCCTCCGTCAGGGGCTGGTCGACCTGGGTGAGGAGGATGGCGTCGCCGCCGGACATGGTACGCCCCAGGTGGAAGGTGGCGATGTTGACCCCATGCCGGCCCAGAAGGGTGCCGAGGGAGCCGATGAACCCCGGCTTGTCCTGGTTGGTCACGTACAGCATGTGCTCGCCCAGTTCCGCCTCGATGGGAATGCCCTTGATTTCGACGATGCGGGGCTTGTCGCCGCCGAACAGGGTACCGGCCACCGAGCGGCTGTGCGCCTCGGTCGTCACCGTCAGCCGGATAAGGGTGTGATAGTCGCGGTCGCCTTCGCTGGTGACCTCGGAGACCTTGATGTTGCGTTCCTTGGCGACGACCGGGGCGTTGACCATGTTGACCGCCTCGTTCATCGGCTTCAGCAGCCCCTCCAGGAGGATGGCGGTCAGCGGCTTGGTGTTGAGCCCGGCCACATGGCCGAAATACTCGACCACCACCCCGCTGATCGCATGTTCGGTGAGCTGCCCCGCGAAGCTGCCCAATTGGCCGGCCAGCTTCATATAGGGCCGCAGCTTGGGGGCGTCCTCGGCGGACACCGAGGGCATGTTGATGGCGTTGGTGACCGCGCCGGTCAGCAGGTAATCCGCCATCTGCTCGGAAACCTGGAGGGCGACGTTCTCCTGCGCCTCGGCGGTGGAGGCCCCCAGATGGGGCGTGCACACCACCTTGTCCATGCCGAACAGGCCGTTCTCCTTGGCCGGCTCAACCTTGAACACGTCGAGAGCGGCGCCGGCGACGCGGCCCGATTCGATGGCCGCCTTGAGGTCCTCTTCCACCACCAGGCCGCCGCGGGCGCAGTTGATGATCCGCACCCCCTTCTTCATCTTGGCGATCGCCTTGGCGTCGATGATGTTGCGGGTGGCTTCCGTGAGCGGGGTGTGCAGGGTGATGAAATCCGAACGGGCCAGCAGGGCGTCGAGTTCCACCTTCTCGATCGACAATTCCCGCGCGCGCTCGGCCGACAGGAACGGGTCGTAGGCCAGCACCTTCATCTTGAGGCCAAGGGCACGGTCGGCGACCACGGCCCCGATATTGCCGCAGCCGATGATGCCGAGCGTCTTGCCGGTAAGTTCCACGCCCATGAACTTCGACTTTTCCCACTTCCCGGCATGGGTCGAGGCGTTGGCCTGGGGAATGTCGCGGGCGATGGCGAACATCAGGGCGATGGCGTGTTCGGCGGTGGTGATGGAATTGCCGAAGGGCGTGTTCATCACCACCACGCCCCGCTGGGTGGCGGCGGGCACATCGACGTTGTCGACGCCGATGCCGGCACGCCCCACCACCTTCAGGTTCTTCGCGGCGGCCAGGACATCGGCGGTGACCTTGGTGTTGGAGCGGATCGCCAGCCCGTCGTATTCGCCGATGATCGCCTTCAATTCGTCGGG
Organism: Pseudomonadota bacterium; assembly: GCA_021847015.1. Lineage (GTDB taxonomy): Bacteria > Pseudomonadota > Alphaproteobacteria > Rhodospirillales > Magnetospirillaceae > JAJZVW01. Next base: position 11,376 of record JAJZVW010000041.1, read on the forward strand.
CGGGAGGCCGACCTTGACGTCGGTGTCGATGCCGCGATCCCGGAAAATCTGGACGGCGGCCGGACTCAGCTTGTCGCTGATCAGAACCTTCGGCATTGGAACTCCCCTCCCCTTAGGATGCCGCCGGCCTCCCCGCAGCTCCCTCCGGCGGAGAGAGCGTGCGGGCGAGGGATTGGCGCGATTACAGGACCTTCGGCGCGAACTCCGCCTTCACCTGGGCGAACGCCCAGTCGAGCCACGGCAGCAGCGCCTCGATATCCGAGGTCTCGACGGTGGCGCCGCCCCAGATCCTGAGGCCGGCGGGCGCGTCGCGGTAGGCGCCGATGTCGTAGGCGACACCCTCCTTGTCGAGTAGCGAGACGATCTTCTTGGCCGCCGCCGCCTGATCCTCGGCCGACAGCGCGGCGAAGAACGGGTCGGACACGATCAGGCACACCGACGTGCAGGACCTCACCTTGGCATCCTTGGCGAGGAAGGCGGCCCAATCCGATTTCCCTACCCATCGGGTGATGGCGGCAAGATTGGCTTCGGAGCGGCCGATCAGGGCCTTCAGCCCGCCGATGGATTCGGCCCAGCGCAGCGCGTCGATCTGGTCTTCGACGGCGATCATCGACGGCGTGTTGATGGTGTCGCCCTTGAAGATGCCGTCGATCAGCTTGCCGCCCTTGGTGAGGCGGAAGATCTTGGGCAACGGCCAAGCCGGCTTGTAGGTTTCGAGGCGTTCCACGGCGCGCGGCGAGAGGACCAGCATGCCGTGCGCGCCCTCGCCGCCCAGCACCTTCTGCCAGGACCAGGTGACCACGTCCAGCTTGTCCCACGGCATGTCCATGGCGAACACCGCCGAGGTGGCGTCGCAGATGGTCAGACCCTTGCGGCCGGCCTTGATCCAATCCCCGTTCGGCACCCGCACGCCGGCGGTGGTGCCGTTCCAGGTGAAGACCACGTCGCGGTCGGTATCGACCTGGGACAGGTCCGGCAACTCGCCGTAGGGAGCGGTGACGGCGCGGACGTCCGGCAGCTTGAGCTGCTTGACGATGTCGGTGACCCAGCCCTCGCCGAAACTCTCCCAAGCCAGGGCATCGACGCCGCAGGCGCCGAGCAGCGACCACAGCGCCATCTCGACGGCGCCGGTGTCCGAGGCGGGAACGATGCCGATGCGGTAATCGGCGGGGATGCCCAGGACCGCGCGGGTGCGGTCGATCACCTCTTCGAGCTTGACCTTGCCGATCTTGGCCCGGTGCGAACGGCCGACCGGAGCGCCCTTCAGCGCCTCGACCGTCCAGCCGGGGCGTTTGGCGCAGGGGCCCGAGGAGAAATTCGGATTGGCGGGCCGGACGGCCGGCCGCGGAAGATTCGTCATGAAAGAAAGCCCTCCCTCGCAGAAGGGACGCGGCCCGTTGGGAGGCCGTGGCCCGCGCGGGAGTGTAGGGTGGCTGGGCGGGGGCGTCAACGCGCCTATGGAACATTGTCAGGGGGATCGCATTTGGAGGCGGCGGAGGGAAAGCGAGGAAGCCAAGCGAGCGGACGCGAGCGCCGGCGCATGAGGCGCTAATGTGAAGTGGCGAACACCTTGGTCTATTGGGGCGTGCTGTTCCGCACCAGCGGTTCTCATTATGCATTTTTCGCTGTCATCCCGAGCCGACGGCGAGGGATCTTTCCGGCACTTTCGCGTGAAAGATCCCTCAGTCGCTCCGCTCCCTCGGGATGACAACATGCCCTGATGCCGCATAATGAGAACCGCTGGCTCTGGTCGCCATTGGTCCATGGTCTGTGTCCAAGACCGCTTTGGCGCATCGCGACGCCGGCGAGCAGGGGCCGTCGCCCTATCGCAGGAACTTCCATCATAGGCATGGATGGCCGGCATCGCCGCCGATACCGGCGGCGCCACCGCCTTGATCCTGCCGGAGGGAACGATGCGCCCTTGGGCGGTCGTTGGCGGGGCCGCGCGCCCGCCCCTTGTTTCGGCGCATCCCTCCACCGCCACCTCCCAGCGGAAATCATCCGCCTCGGTTCAAGCTACCGGGTCGCGTGATCAATCGTCGTTAGTAAGGCGTGCGGGAACATTCCACTGTGTGTGCGTGGTTCAGCGGCCCGTGCCCCTTGCCCAACCCCGGTGCGGTTTCGATGGCGCGGCGGACATAGGCGCGGGCGCGGACAACCGCGTCGGGCAGCGGCATTCCCTGCGCGATCCCGGTGGCGATAGCCGAAGCCAGGGTGCAGCCGGTGCCGTGGGTGGAACGGCTGCCGAGGCGCGGGGCGGTAAAAGCGGCGATCCCCTCGGGCGTGGCCAGCAGATCGGTCACATCCTCGCCCTCCATATGACCGCCCTTCAGCAGCACGGCGCGGCAACCGAGGGAGAGAAGGTCCTTGGCGGCGCCATCCATCGCCGCGCGGTCAGGAATCGACCGGCCGAGAAGGGCCTCGGCCTCGGGGATGTTGGGGGTGATCAGGGCGGCGCAGCGAATCAGCCGCTCCACCAGGGCGTTCCCTGCCTCGCCGGCCAGGAGCGACGCTCCGCCCTTGGCGACCATCACCGGATCGACCACCAGCGGCACGGCGGGGGCGAAACGCTCCAATCCCTCGGCCACCGCCGCGACGATCGGCGCCGTGGCCAGCATCCCGGTCTTGACGCAATCGGCGCCGATGTCGGTCAGCACCAGTTCCATCTGCCTCAACACGAATTCGGGCGGAATCGTGTGGACGCCGAAAACGCCCAGCGTGTTCTGCGCGGTCAGCGCGGTGATCGCGGTGGCGGCGTAGCCATCCAACGCGGTGATGGTCTTGATGTCCGCCTGGATGCCGGCGCCGCCGCCCGAATCCGAACCGGCGGCGACGAGAACCCTGCCGCGCATGGCCCGCCGTCCTTACCCTACCGCGTCGCGGATGGCGGCGACGATGTCGTCCACCACGGCGCCGACCAGGCTATCGTCCTCGCCTTCGGCCATCACCCGGATCAGCGGCTCGGTGCCCGATTTGCGGATCAGCACCCGCCCGGACCCGGCCAGGCGCCCCTCGCCCTCGGCGATGGCCGATTTCACCCGGGGATGATCGAGCACCACCCCGTTCAACGCGGCCGGCACCCGGATGTTCTTGAGGAGTTGCGGCAAAGGAGTGAACAGGCGCAACACCTCGCTGGCGGGGCGGCCGGCCTGGACCAGCGCCGCCAGCACCTGCAATGCCGCCAGCAGGCCGTCGCCGGTGGTGGAGTGGTCGGACAGGATGATGTGTCCGGACTGTTCGCCGCCCACGTTCAGGCCGTCCCGGCGCATGCGCTCCAACACGTAGCGGTCGCCCACGGCCGTCCGGTGCAGGTCCAGTCCCTGCCCGTTCAGGAACAGTTCCAGCCCCATGTTGGACATCACCGTGGCGACCACGCCGCTGCCGCGAAGCGCACCGGCCCTGGCGAGGGAGGTGCCGATCAGCGCCATGAGCTGGTCGCCGTCGATGACCGTGCCGGTTTCGTCGCACAGCACCACCCGATCGGCGTCGCCGTCCAGGGCGATGCCGAGATGGGCGCCGTGGGTCACCACCTGTTCGCGCATCGCCTGCGTGGACAGGGACCCGCATTCGCGGTTGATGTTGAAGCCGTCGGGAGACACGGCCAGCGGCACCACCTCGGCCCCCAGTTCCCAAAGGACGGTGGGGGCGACCTTGTAGGCGGCGCCGTTGGCGCAATCGACCACGATCTTGAGGCCGTCCAGCCGCAGACCGCGCGGAAAGGTCTGCTTGACGTATTCAATGTAGCGCCCGGCCGCGTCGTCCAGGCGCTTGGCCTTGCCGAGATGGTCGGAACCGACGCGCAATCCTTCGATGCCGTTGGCCATGCTGGCCTCGATGGCGAGTTCGTCCTCGTCGGACAGCTTGAACCCGTCGGGGCCGAACAGCTTGATCCCGTTGTCCTGATAGGGATTGTGCGAGGCCGAGATCATCACACCCAGATCGGCGCGCAGCGAGCGCGTCAACATCGCCACCGCCGGAGTGGGAAGCGGGCCCAGCAGCACCACGTCCATTCCCACGGCGATGAAGCCGGCCGTCAGGGCGGGTTCCAGCAGGTAGCCGGACAGCCGGGTGTCCTTGCCGATCACCACCACGTGCCGATGGTCGCCGCGGGTGAAGTGGCGGCCTGCGGCCATGCCCAGCTTCAGCGCGGTTTCGGCCGTCATCGGCTCGGTATTGGCGGTGCCCCGTATGCCATCGGTACCGAACAGCTTGCGCCCCATCGTCGCGTCCCCGCCATGCCGGAAAAGGCAGTGATTAGCGCAGATGTCCCGCCGTTGGGAAGGGGGATCGCGCGTCGGGCGGCGGTTCTCATTATGCATTTTTCGCTGTCATCCCGAGCCGACGGCGAGGGATCTTTCCGGCACTTTCGCGTGAAAGATCCCTCAGTCGCTCCGCTCCCTCGGGATGACAACATACCCTGATGCCGCATAATGAGAACCGCTGGCGTATCAGGCGGCGTTCCGGCCCCGCTCCGCGAGGAGGGAGTCGATCAAGTCGATGAGCGCAATCGGCGAGAAGGGCTTGTGAACCACGGCGCAGCCGATTCGTTCCGCCTGTTCGGCGACGGCGGCCTGCGTATCGCCGGTCACCAGGATCGCGGCGATGGGACGGCCGACCGCTTCCCGCAGGGCGGAAACGGCCTCCACGCCGTTAAGCGTCCCCGGCAGACGGTAGTCGCTGATCACCAGATGGGGGGGCTCGGGGAGTTGGGCAGCCGCGTCGAGGGCCGAGGCCCCGTCGCGGGCGGCCACCGCCATGTATCCCAGTTGGCACAAAATGGATTTCAGGGCCGCGGCCTGGACATGGTCATCCTCGACGATCAGGACCGTCGCGCCGCACCGGGCCTCCGCTTCCTCCGCCGGGTCTGCGGCCACCGTCCCTCCATCCGCGGCAAGCCAGGGAACGTCCACGGCGAAGACCGAGCCCCTGCCTTCGCTGGACCGCACTGACAAGCGGTGGCCGAGGGCTTGCGCGGTCTTGCGCACGATGGCGAGGCCCAGCCCGACGCCCTTGTCCCGGTCGCGCCCGGGATTGTTGGTCTGGTACAGTTCCTCGAATACCTTGTCCCGTTCGGCCGGCGGAATGCCGGAACCCGAATCCCAAATCTCGATCCTGGTCATGGTCCCTCGTTTGCGGATGGCGACGAGAACCCCTCCCCGCTCGGTGTAAACGATGGCGTTGCGGATCAGGTTGCGGAGAATGCGCCCCAGCAGCACGGGATCGCTTTCGGTGCTGCTGGGCGGCGCATGGACACGCAACCGCAATCCCTTGGCGGCGGCGTTCTCCTCCTCCTCCCGGGCGATGGTCCGCACCAGGCCGTCGAGGCGGAAGACCTCGTTCTTGACCACCGCCCCGCCCGATTCCAGCGCGGCATAATCCATCAGCTTGGCCAGCATGTCCGCCGTCGACCCCAGGGTGACCGCCATCTTGGCACGGATATCGGCCTGTTCGTCGCAGCCCTGCCGCTCGTTCAGCAGGTGCAGCAGCAGCGTCAGAGCCTGCACCGGCTGGCGCAGGTCGTGGCTGGCCGCGGCGAGGAAATTGGTCTTGGCCTTGTTCGCGGCTTCGGCGGCCGCCCTTGCGGTCTTGAGGGCGTCCTCGGCGCGCTTGCGCTCGGTGACGTCGCGGGCAACCGCCAGGATGAACTGCCGCCCGCCGAACTCCAGCCGGCGGAAGATGGTTTCCACCGGAAAAGTGGACCCGTCCTTGCGGCGATGGATCGGGCACTCGGCCACATCGCCGCCGGAGAAGACGTATTCCAGAGCGCCACTCGGGCCGATGGCCCCTTGCGGCCCCTGCCCCGACCAGATCACGTAACCTTCGGGCTGGGCGCCGATCAGTTCGTCACGGCTGTAGCCAAGGGTGCGGCAGGCGGCCTCGTTGACATCGACCACGCGGCCTTTCTCGTCGTGCAGGAACATGGCGTCCGACGCCTGCTCGAACATGACGCGGAAGCGGCGCTCGCTTTCCCGCAACGCATCCTCGATCCCTTTGCGGCCGGTGATATCGCGGGAGATGCCGATGATGCCGAGCGGCTGTCCGTCTTCGCCGAACAGAGGCGTCTTCGACGTCTCCAGCAGCATGCGTTCCCCGTTGGGACGCACGACCCATTCCTCGTTGCACCGCGGCTGGCCGCTGGCCGCGGCAAGCGTGTCCTGCCTGCGGAAGAATTCCGCGATTTCCGGATTGACCAGATCGAAATCGGTACGGCCAACGATTTCGGCCGCCGTCATGCCGAAATACTCCGCGCACGCCTTATTGCATGTGAGATACTGGCCAGCAGCATCCTTCAGGAAAATGAGATCGGGGACGGCGTCGATAAGCCTCCGGAGGAGTTCCTCCTCCCCGTTCGCGGCGATGTCCGCCATTCTTCGTGACCGCTTCCCTTCCAGACGTCCGAAAAACAACCACAACGAGAATACTAACCCTCTCGATGGGGGCTTTTTGTCCGTGCCTCACGGCGAGGCGTGACCGCCGAACATCTCGGTTTCTCAACCGGAGGAACGGCAATCCGGTGATCTTAAATTCTCCGTTTCCCTGACGGTATGCGGGAAAAAGATGGCCAAACATTAACCCAACGCATGCCCGCCCTAGGCAAAAGTAGCAAAATTTCATGGACCTTTTTCGTGCGTGCGAAAGCCTCACCTCCCTTCTAAGGTGAACCCATACCCCCTGGATGGCCGGGTCTCCCCCTGAAAGGGAAGCCATGATCGTCGATCCGATACGCCAGAAACTTGAGGCGGTTTGGCGCTACTGCGGCGACGCACTGCTGGTCGTCGAGGCCGCGAGCGGCCGGATCGTCGATGCCAACCCGGAGGCGGAGCGCCTGTTCGGCCGAAGCCAGGCCGAGCTTTGCGGCATGGACGTCACCGGCCTCTACTCGGCGGAGCACGCGGGCCGCGCCGGAAGCCATTTCGGCGAAACGGCGGGGCGGTTCGACCGCCATCTCGACATCGACGTGGTGAACGCCGAGGGGTTCCGCATCCCCGTCGAACTGCGGGTCAACGGCTTCCTCCAGAACGGCCGGCTTTTCTTTCTCGGCGGCTTCCGCGACGTGAGCGAGCGCCAGAGGCTGGCCTGGGCGCTCACCGCGATCACGCGCGGCACCGGGGCGGCGGTCGGCGCGGCCACCGACGACGATTTGATGCGGGCGGTCTGCGAAGGCATCACCGAGGGAAGCATCTTCACCCTGGCCTGGATCGGCCTTCCCCAGGACGACGAGGCCAGGACCGTCCGCATCGGCGCCTCCGCCGGTTCCTCGATCGGCTATCTCGACGGGCTCCAAGTAAGCTGGCGCGACGACGAGCATGGGCGCGGCCCCACCGGCCGCTGCATCCGTCTGCGGGAAACCCAGATCAACAACGACGCCCTCACCAACCCTATGTTCCAGCCGTGGGCCGAACGGGCCGCCCGGCACGGCATCGCCGCCTCGCTGGCCGTCCCTTTGCTCGAAGGGGACCATGCGCTGGGCGCGCTGACCATCTACGCCAAGCGGCGGAACGTGTTCTCTCCCGAGGAGGTCCGGCTGTTCGAGGAACTGGCCCGGAACCTGGCCTTCGCCATAACGTCCCGGCGTGCCCAGGCCGCCTACCGGAACGAGGTCAAGGAACGGGAACGCCAGGCCGTCAAACAGCAGCGGGCGCTGGAACAGATGGTGGCCGCCCTGGCCTCGACCATCGAGCGCCGCGACCCTTATACCGCCGGACACCAGAAGCGGGTGGCCGGGTTGGCCCAGGCCATCGCCCGCGACCTCGACCTGGGCGAGGACGTTCGCAAGGGCGCCTATTTCGCGGCGCTCGTCCACGACATCGGCAAGATCCAGGTCCCCACCGACCTGCTCACCAAACCCGGACGCATCAGCGCCATCGAATTCGAACTGATCAAGACCCATGTGGTCGCCAGCTACGAGATCCTGAGCGCGGTGGATTTTCCCTGGCCGCTGGCCGACATCGCCGGCCAGCATCATGAGCGCCTCGACGGCAGCGGATACCCCCACGGGATCGGAGGCGACGCCATCCGCATCGAGGCCCGCATCATCGCCGTGGCCGACGTGCTGGAAGCCATCACCTCGCACCGTCCCTACCGCCCGGCGCTGGGCCTGGACGCGGGCCTGTCCGAGATCAGGCGGCAGCGCGGCATCAAGCTGGACGCGACGATCGTCGATTCCGCCGTGCGGCTGTGCACCGAGCGGGGATTCCGGTTCCCGGACCAGGATTGAAATCGCGCGGAAATGGGCTTGGTCATGGCCGTGGAGCACGGCCAACGTGCTCGCGACCCTGGGGAATCCTCACCCCGCCGCCCGCACCGCCTCCATGACGCGAACCGCCTGCACGGTTTCGGCGACGTCGTGCACGCGGACGATCTGAACGCCCGCCTCCAGGCCCGCCAGCGCGGCGGCAAGACTGCCGGGCAGGCGGGCCTTGGGCGGCTCGCCGGCGCTGAGACCGGCGATGAAGGACTTACGCGATGCCCCCAGCAGCACCGGGCAGCCCAGACCGTGATAGAGGGGCAGCGCCGCGAGAATCTGGGCATTGTGCGCGACGGTCTTGCCGAAGCCGATGCCGGGATCGACGGCGATGCGGCCGCGGGGGATGCCGGCCTCCTCGCACGCCCGGACCCGTTCGGCGAGGAAATCGAACACGTCCAGCGGCGCGCAGTCGTAACGGGGGTCTTGCTGCATGGTGCCGGGCTCGCCCCGCATGTGCATCAGGCACACCGCCGCGCCGCCCTGCGCCACCGCCTCAAGGGCGCCCGGCCCGCGCAAGGCGGCGACGTCGTTGACGATTCTGGCCCCGGCCTCGACCGCCGCACCCATGACGCGGGCATGGCGGGTGTCCACCGACACGGTCAGACCCTTTTCGGCCAAGGCGCGGATGACGGGGATGACCCGCGCCAGTTCCGCATCCTCGGACACCGGCGCAGCCCCGGGACGGGTGGACTCGCCGCCGACATCGACGATGTCGGCCCCCGCCGCCGCCATGGCGAGCGCCGCTGAAACGGCTGTCGCGGGCGCGAGGGTGTCGCCGCCGTCGGAGAAGCTGTCCGGCGTGGCGTTGACGATGCCCATGACCAGCGGCCGGTCCATCGGCAGGCCGGCCCATTCCTTGCGCCGTCCGCCGACGCGATGCACCAGCCGCGACACATGGGAGGCCACCGGCTCCCCCTCGCGTTGCGCCCACTCGACAACCTCGGGAAACGGCGCCAGGGCCAGCCAGGCCATCGCCCCCTCGCGCCAGACCGCCGCCGCCGAAGAGAAGGCCAGCGGTCCACCGGCGATCGGCCAGCCGTTGCCGGCCACCACCGCCGCCGCGGCCCGTTCCCCGGCGACGATCCCCGCCGGCATCAGGTAAAGGCGTCCGGCGATCGCGGCCTCGTCCCACGCCAATCCGCGCGGAAGCGCGGGGCTGCGGCGATAGGCTGGCGTGGGGATTGTCGGCATGGGGAAATACTCCGGCCCTCACCGTGTCCGGTGAGGGCCGGATTGACGCGTCACGATCCGGGCTGAGGCTCGGGCGGAGCGAATCCGCCCGGTTCCCTCTGGCCGCCGGAACTGGGCACCGAGGACCGCCGCGGCGGCTCCTTGGGGCGCGGCGGCTCGTAGCTGGAGCCGTTGCGCACCACCGGCTCGCCGCGGAGCAGGGCGTCGATCTCCTCCCGCGACAGGGTTTCGTACTCCAGCAGGCCCTTGGCGATGATGTCCAACTGGTTGATGTTCTCGGTAAGGATGCGCCGGGCGGTGGCCTCGCCCTCGTCGACGAAGCGACGGACCTCCTCGTCGATCAGCTTGGTGGTCGAATCCGACACGTTCTTGTGCTGCGTCACCGAATGGCCGAGGAAGATTTCCTCCTGGTTGTCGTTGTAGCGCAGCGGCCCGAGCTTCTCCGAGAAGCCGTATTCGGTCACCATCTTCCGCGACAGTTCGGTGGCGCGCTGGATGTCGTTGGAGGCGCCCGTGGTCACCGAATCGCGGCCAAACGTGATCTCCTCGGCCACGCGCCCGCCGAACAGGCTGGCGATCATCGCCTTCAACTGCCCGAGCGACAGCGAATAGCGGTCGCGCTCGGGCAGCGACATGGTCACGCCCAGGGCACGGCCGCGCGGGATGATGGTCACCTTGTGCAAGGGTTCGTGGCCGGGAACGCGGAGCATGACCAGGGCGTGGCCGGCTTCGTGATAGGCGGTGAGGCGTTTCTCCTCCTCGCTCATCACCATCGAGCGGCGTTCGGCGCCCATCATCACCTTGTCCTTGGCCGCCTCGAACTCGACCATGGTCACCACCCGCTTGCCGGCACGGGCCGCCAGCAGGGCCGCCTCGTTGACCAGATTGGCGAGGTCGGCGCCGGAGAAACCGGGAGTGCCGCGGGCGATGATCTTCGGCTCCACGTCCGGGGCCAAGGGCACTTTCCGCATATGGACCTTGAGGATCTTCTCGCGCCCCAGGATGTCCGGATTCGGCACCACGACCTGCCGGTCGAAGCGGCCCGGACGCAGCAACGCCGGGTCCAGCACGTCGGGACGGTTGGTGGCGGCGATCAGGATGACGCCCTCGTTGGATTCGAAGCCGTCCATCTCCACCAGCAACTGGTTGAGCGTCTGCTCGCGCTCGTCGTTGCCGCCGCCCAGGCCGGCACCGCGATGGCGGCCGACGGCGTCGATCTCGTCGATGAAGATGATGCACGGCGCGTTCTTCTTGCCCTGCTCGAACATGTCGCGCACGCGGGACGCGCCGACGCCCACGAACATCTCGACGAAGTCGGAGCCCGAAATGGTGAAGAACGGCACGTTGGCCTCGCCGGCGATGGCACGGGCCAGCAGCGTCTTGCCGGTGCCGGGCGGGCCGACCAGGAGCACGCCCTTCGGAATCTTGCCGCCCAGGCGCTGGAACTTCTGCGGGTCCTTGAGGAACTCGACGATTTCCTCAAGTTCCTGCTTGGCCTCGTCGATGCCGGCGACGTCCTCGAAGGTCACGCGGCCGGTCTTTTCGGTCAGCAGCCGGGCGCGGCTCTTGCCGAATCCCATGGCCTTGCCGCCGCCGGACTGCATCTGGCGCATGAAGAATATCCACACGCCGATCAGCAGCAGCATCGGGAACCACGACACCAGCACACCCCACACGGTGGGCGTATCCTCGGCCGGCGGCAACGCCGTGATGCGGACGCCCGCCTCGCGCAGCTTGGGAACGATGTCGGCTTCGGGGGGCAGATATGTGCTGAAGGGCCGCCCGTCGGAGAAATGGCCGGTCACCGCGTACCCCTGGATCGTCACGTCGGTCACCTGGCCGCGGTCGACATCCGTCATGAAGTCGGAGAACGCCGTCTGCCCGACGCCGTGCTGCGGCGACGATGTCTGGAACAGGTTGAACAGCACGACCAGCAGCAGCGCGATGAATATCCACAGCGCCAGGTTCTTGCTGAAGTTCAAGGTCGGACCCTTCCTCGTTTGGCGAGCGCCGGAGCCCCCGCGCCTTGCCGAAATGCTTTCCCCTGAGACCGCCGCCGCCCGCACGGAAACGACGGTCTGCCCGCGCCGCGCCTTTGCCCCACCACAAGGCCGGGGCCGCCATGGGAAAATTTCAATGCGCCTCCGTAAACGGAGGCCGCTTTAGAGATAATGTCGGTCATTCCCTAGACAAGGCAACGGCTGGCCACCGTCAATGGATTGGCCGGGGCCGGCACGATCCATCGCACGGTACGCTCCGCTTTGGCATCCCGGTTATAGCCGAGGTGCGGCACGGCGGAAATACCATCCTGATCCACCACCACCGGAAGCGTGGGCCGCACGGGAGCGGGAATGGGCGGCAACGGCCTGGACCGCAGCAACCGGGCCACCATCCCCCACCCTTCGACGCCCAGCCCCGCCACCGCCAGGCCCGCCGGCGCGTCGGCGGCCACGGCGAGGCGGAAGCGGCCGTCCCACGTCGTCTCGCCGCCCGGGACCAGGATCGCCGGTCCGGCCATCCGCGCCGCCTCGCGGCACACCAGCAACCGCCCGTCGGACCCGGCCGCAAGCCGGCATCCCCCCAGCGTCGCGGCGGAGAACGCCGTTCCACTCAGGGCGGCGTGAATGCGCTCCAGCCGTTCCCGCCGGGGCGGGTAGACGCCGCCGCCAACCGCCATCACCAGGCGGGACACCAGCCGAAGGCCGATCTCGTCCGGCAGCAGGGCGAACGCCTGCGCATCGATGGTGGCGAATCCGGCGGGATGGAGGACGACCCACCGCGCCGCCGCCGCCGCGACGCCCTCCTCCAGCGCGGCCCTGGCCCGCCCCAGGCGCCGCGCGGTCTCGGCCAGCCGGCGGGAGGTCAAACCCTCCGGCGCCAGATCGGGCAGCAATTGGCGCATCCGCACCCGCGCGAACGCCGGGTTGGCGTTGGACGGGTCCTCGATCCATGGCTGCCCCCGCGCCGACAGCGTCGCCGCCAGCCGCGCGCGGGGCAGCCCCAGCAAGGGGCGCACCAGCCGCGCGTCGGCGGCCTCGTGAACGCAGGCCATGCCCGACAGCCCGTCGACCCCGGAACCGCGCCCCAGGCGAAGCAGCAGAGTCTCGGCCTGATCGTCCCGATGGTGGGCGAGCAGCAAATGCAGGAATCCCCGCTCGCGGCACCACCCCCGCAGAAGCGCGTACCGGGCGTCGCGCGCCGCCCGTTGAAGGTCGGCTTGCGGCTTTTCGCCGGTCCAGGGAAGGATGGCATGGGCGATCCCGCGGGCGGCCAGCCATCCCCCGACCGTCTCCGCCTCTGCCGTGGACTGGGGACGCAGCCGGTGATCGACCGTCAGGCAATGCGCGCGGCCGCCCCTTGCCGCCGCCCAATCGGCCGCCAGCAGCGCCAGGGCCAGGCTATCGGGCCCGCCGGACACCGCCACGGCGATTTGCGGATCGGCTTCGAACGGCCCCAGGGGGGCCATCAGCCGTGCAAATTCCTCGGCGGAAACCGGGTGGGACCTCATACGCCGTGGTGAGCCTTGAACCAATCGATGAAGCGGGGGATGCCCACCGAAATCGGCGTGGTGGGGGCGAAGCCGACATCGCGCTGGATGGCGGAGATATCGGCATAGGTCTCCTTGACGTCGCCCGGCTGCATCGGTTCGAACTGATAGATGGCCTTCCTGCCCAGGGATTGCTCGATAAGGCCGATGAAGTCCATCAGGTGTTCGGAATTGTTGTTGCCGATGTTGTAGAGGTGATAGGGCGGCACCCCGGCGGCATCCTTGGGCGGATTGTCCAGCACCCCGATCACCCCCGCGACGATGTCGTCGATATAGGTGAAATCCCTGCGCATATCGCCGTTATTGAACACGCGGATCGGCTGGTCGGCCAGGATGGCCTTGGCGAACAGATAGGCCGCCATGTCCGGGCGCCCCCAGGGACCGTAGACGGTGAAGAACCGCAGGCCGGTGGTCGGGATGCGGAAGAGGTGGCTGTAGGCGTGGCTCATCAACTCGCCCGCGCGCTTGGTGGCGGCGTAGAGCGAGATGGGGGTGTCGACCCGGTCCTCGACCGAAAACGGCAGTTTGGTGTTGGTACCGTAAACCGAGGACGAACTGGCGTAGACGACGTGTTCGCACTTGTCGTTGGCGCGGGCCATCTCCAGCAGCACCAGCAATCCTTCGACGTTGGAATGCGTGTAGTCGAAGGGCGCGTTCAAGGAATGCCGCACGCCCGCCTGGGCCGCCAGATTGATATAGCGGGTGATGTCGGGATTGGCCTTCGCCACCTCCGCCATGGCGGCGCGGTCAGCGATGTCCACCATGTGGAAGACGAATCCCGGTTTCTCGCCCAGAACCGCGAGACGGCTCCGCTTCAGCGCCGGATCGTAATAGGTGTTCAGATTATCGATGCCGACCACGCGCTCACCGCGTTCGAGCAGGCGACGGCAGGTATGGAAGCCGATGAAACCGGCGGCACCGGTAACGAGAACGGTCATGAGCATCAGTCCTTGGAATTCGGGCGGCACCGATATACCCGGATACGGCCCGAAAATCACCCCCCGTCGGCAGATCGACAGCAGCGGTTCTCATTATGCGGCATCAGGGCATGTTGTCATCCCGAGGGAGCGGAGCGACTGAGGGATCTTTCACGCGAAAGTGCCGGAAAGATCCCTCGCCGTCGGCT
>JAJZVW010000070.1 GCA_021847015.1 Pseudomonadota bacterium
CCATTCGGAACAGGCCCCCATCGGACAGAACACGCCGCACCAGCTGCGCCCGGTGAAGATCACCGACACGAACACCAGCGGGAACCATATCCCCCAGATGACGAAGTTGGCGAACAGGGTGAAATTGTCGGCCATGGTCGCGCCGTCCGCCGGGTCCGGCAGCAGCAACGGCACCACCATCAGAACCATGAAGGCGAGGAACATGGCCACATGCACCCAGGCGAGCTTGTCGCGATGACGAACCGCCCAGGCCTCGATCCGGCGGATCATGGCGCGGTCGTGCGCCGCGGCGCGTCCGTTTCGTAGTCCGGTCATGTCAGTCACCGGCCGCCTCCTTCCGGCGAACGGCGGCACGACCCGTCACCCGCATCAGACCGCCGATCACCGTCAGGGTGGCCAGCCAGAACAAGACCTGGAGGGCGGAGGGGCTTTGGGTGTAGCCGACCAGAATGTGCAGCAGCCGCCCCGGCATCGAATGCTCGGTCAACAGCCAGGAGGTGTTCCACAAGCCGGCGCGGATGGGCGAAAGGATGCCCGCCTGGGTCAGGAAGCCGGCCGCGTCGGTGGCCATTCCGGCGGCCAGCAACAGCACCATCCATCCGGTCACCGTGAACAGGTGCCGGGTGGGGATGCGCAGCAGCCCCCTGTACAAAAGGGCGCCGGTCGCCACGCCGAGCGCGAGGCCGACGAGTCCGCCCGACAGCATCGCCTCGGCGCCGGCGCCGCCGGCATAGATGCCGTAGCCGAACAGGACCACCTCGGAGCCTTCGCGCAGGACCGCCATGGCCACCACCACCATCAGCGCCGTCAGCGGCCTGTCGCCCACCGCCACATCGTGACCGACCGCCTTCATTTTCGCGGCCAGATCCTTGCCATGGCTGCTCATCCAGACATTGTGCCACCCCAGCATGGCCACGGCGGTCAGCAGGATGGCGGCGTTGAGCAGTTCCTGGCCGCGCCCCTGGAAGGCGGTGGCGATGGCGCCGGCGAAGGCGGCGACTCCGCAGGCGCCGCCCAAGCCCAGCGCGACGCCGGCGGCCACCCAGCGGCCGCGCCCGGCCACGCCCTTGGCGGCGGCGAGAACGATGGAAACCACCAGCGCGGCCTCCAGGACCTCGCGGTAGACGATGATCGCGGTAGCAAGCATGGCGGCCTCAGTGTCGCGCCGGCACGGCGATCAGAACGCCGGTGCTGGACGGGTGGAAATCGTTGAAGAAGGTGTAGCGGCCCGGCTTGAACGGCCCGACATAGACCGGCAGGCTGATGCCGCCGGGGACGACCTCCTCGCGGTTGAAATCGTCGCTCTCGAATTCGGCGGGCAGAGCGTCCTTGTTGGTGACCATCAGCTTGACCAGCCGCCCCGCCGGAACGCGGAGGGTGGCGGGCACGAACGCCTGATGGCGGATGACGAGGGTGAAGGACGGCGTCGGCGACGCGGCGGCGACGGCCGGCGCCGCGCCGAGGACCGTCGCGACGGCGGCGGTGAGAAGGTGAAGGCGAAGCCGACGCCCCGGTTTGCCGCTTGCCCCCCATTTCGTACCTGCGCGCCGCGCGCCGCGATATCCCGCCTCTCCCATGGTCGCATCCTCTGTTTCGCATCACTCCTCGGGACGCTGCCGCGTCTGAGGGCCGCACTGATAATGCAACTGAGTCGCAATGTCAACGTAAGCATTTGCGATCCGCTTCGAGCGGGCAAAGTTTCGCGACGCCACATAAAGCTCTTGCAAAACCCGGCGGATCTGGTGGCGAGTCGAATCGGCACCTTTCCTCATGAGGTCGTTGACTGTTGCGGCGAGATTGGTGTATTGTAATTCGCGATACAATGTGCTGTATGCTGAGCACGGAGACTCGCCATGGTCACGACTGCCGAACGCAAGGAACACCCGATCTCGATGCGTCTGCCCGAGGCGGATGTCGCGATGATCGATCGCGCTGCGAGCCTGCGCGGCCGCTCGCGCACCGACTTTGTGCGCGACGCCGCTGTGCGCGCGGCCGAAGAGGTCGTGATGGAGCAGGGCTTGATCCGGATGAGCCCGGAAGGTTTCGCCGAGTTCATGGCCGTGCTGGCGCGTCCCGCAGCTCCGGTGCCGGAGATGGTGGAAGTCCTGAAGCGACCCGCGCCGTGGGAGCCCGGTTACGTGGCCAAGCGGTGAGCTTTTGCAGCTGTCAGGCCCCGAACCGCTTACCGTGGCTCACGACGTTTCCGAGTTCTCCTGTGGGAAGCCGGCGCTCGACCATTGGCTGAAAACGCGCGCTCTCACCAATCAGAAGAAGGGCTTTACCGCCGTCCTCGTGGTGCATGAGGCCGGGCGCGTCGTCGGATATTACGGCCTCGCGCCCACCGCTGTCGTGCCGTCGGTTCTGCCTCGCTCGATCCGGACAGGCCAGCCGCCCAATCCCGTTCCATGCATGCTGCTCGGCCAACTCGCGGTCGACACCGGGTGGGCGGGATTGGGCGTAGGCATCGGCCTGGTGAAGCACGCCCTCCAGCGCTGCGTTCAGGCCGCTTCGCTGATTGGCGGTCGGGCCTTGATGGTCAACGCGGTCGACGGGGAGGCAGCCGAATTCTGGCGGCGGTGCGGATTCGAGCCTTCCGGGGACGACCCGCTGGTCCTGCTCCGTTCGATCAGCGACATTGCCGCATCGCTTGGCGAGGCGGCCGGATGAGGCCGCGAAGCCAGAAACGCTCTTCGAAAATTAGGCTGGTGAAGAAGTCAGTCCGGCTCGCAGACGAAGCCTGATTCGTCGCCGTTGTGGATGAAGATGTGGCCGACCAAGCGCCCGGCGGTGCCGAGGACGACCCAGCCACGGCCGCAGCCGCCGCGCCAGCCTGGGACCACCGCCTCGATCCCGGCCATGTCCAGCACCGTCACCATACCGGAGACTGGCGACGGGTGTCACAACGCGGGGCGATCCCGTCGCCCGATGCCGCAGAAGCCTCCCTCGGCTGCCGAGTTCTGCAAGAACCTCACATTCAGCCCGATTTGACTGGCCCCGGCCGGCCGACCGTGCCACCCTGGAGCTGGTCCGGATGGCAGTCGGCGGGACTGCGAGCGAACGGAAACTGCCCCATGTACAACCACATCATCGGCATCGACAGCGTGGCCATCGCCGTACGTGATCTCGACCGCGCCGCCGCCATTTTCCGCGGGCTGGGCTTCACGCTCACCCCGCGCGGCCACGACCTCGAATGGGGGGTCTCGGATTACTGCGTCATGTTCGGCCAGGACCACATCCAATTGCTGTCGGCGGAAAACGCCGGCACCGAGGCCGAACACGTGCGCGATTTCGCCGCCCGGCGCGAAGGGGCCATGGAACTGTCCTTCGCCGCCGACGATGCCGAGGCCGCCACCGGCGCCCTGACCCGGGCCGGCATCAAGATCGGACCGGTGCGCACCCTGTCGCGCCGCCTGGACGCGCCCGACGCCCCCACCCTGAGCTTTGCCGAGGCCGCCCTGCCCGCCTCGGTCGCGCCGGGCATCGATGCGCGGCTGGTCCAGCACAAGAGCGGCGAACGCGAGCGCTTTCCCCAATGGCTGGACCATCCCAACGGCGCCATCGGCATCGCCTCGATCACCGCCGTGGTGGAGGACCCCATCGATTTGACTCCGGCCTGGGACATCCTGTTCGGCCCCCACGCCACCACGCCGACCGACAACACCGTCACCGTCCATACCGGCCGCGGCGTGGTGTTCCTGACCCGGCCCGAGGATCTGAGCCAGCTTCATCCCGATGCGGAGGCCGAGGAAGCGCCGGAGCCGCCGGCCATCGTCGCCCTGGCCCTGCAAGTGGCCGATACCGACCGCGCCGCCCGCGTGCTGGCCGAAGGCGGCATCGAACACAGCCGCGACCGCGAAGGCACGGTTCGCATCCCCCCCTCAGCCGCCTGCGGCCTGTTCCTGGAACTGATCGGCGGGTAACCCCCGCCCCGCCTCCACAACCCTCGACCTCTGGCACCCGGAGGCGGCGTCAGCCGCCGACTATGCGCGTTGAGCGCGCCGGAGCGAGCGCGAGCCGAGTGAGGACAGCCAAGCGCAAGCGCCGGCGCCTGAGGCCCAACCAACAAACCCGCCCCCGCCTCCACAACCCTCGACCTACGGCACCCGGAGGAGCGCAGCGACGACTATGCGCGTTGAGCGCGCCGGAGCGAGCGCAAGCGAGTGAGGATAAGCCAAGCGCAAGCGCCGGCGCCTGAGGCCCAACCAAAAAACCAAAAACCCAAAAACCAAAAACCCAATCACCCGATCTTCCGGGTCGCCCCTTCCAGCCATACCGCCGTCTCACCATCCACCAGGGGGCCGATCTCGGCGGCGACGCGGGCGTGATAGGAATCGAGCCAGGCCGTTTCCCGGGCGTCGAGCAGGCCGGGATCGATCAGGGCGCGGTCGAACGGCGCCAGGGTCAGGGGCTCGAACGCCAGCAGCGGGCGCTCGCCCCCGGCGGGCGTCGGCGCCTCGACCACCGCCACCAGATTTTCCAGACGGATGCCGTAGCCTTCGGGCTTGTAATAACCGGGCTCGACGGACAGGACCATTCCCGGCTTCAGGGGACCGCCGCCGCCGGCCTTGGAAAT
>JAJZVW010000071.1 GCA_021847015.1 Pseudomonadota bacterium
TCGCCGTCGTCGGCATCGTCGCCCAGTAGCTCGGCCACCTCCTCGGCGGTCATCGCCACCAGGGCGGTGCCCAACTGGCGCAGGGCCTCGGCCAGCATTTCCGGCACCGGCGAAGCGTCGCCCTCGGCCTCAGCCTCCCACGCGACGTTCTCTTCGATGTAGCCGAGTTCGGCCAGCAGACCGGCCAGCCAGCTCACCGCGTAAAGCCCCTTGGTCTTCAGCCTGGGCGGCGGGACAGCAGGGACCGGCGCGGCGGCGGGAGCGGAACGCTCCACCACCAGGGCCTCCGGATTGGCCGGTACCGAGACGAAGCTGAATTCCCACAGCTCGGAGCGGCTGACGGTCACGCCGCCGCCCTTGATCGGCGTTTCTTCCACCGGGGCGAAGCCGATGGAGGTGGCGTTGACGACGCCGGCCTTGATCAGGCCGTACACCCGGTCGGCCAGGGGATCGGTGCCTTCCGGCGGGAACTGCGCTACCGCTTCCAGTTGCCCCGCATTGACGCCGATCTCGACGCAGCGGGCGATCGGGCTGCCGGGGTCATGGTTCCACAGGATGACCGGATTGGCTTTGTAGGCGGCAAGGTTGATGCCCTCGGCCACCACGATATCACCGGCCCGGTCCACCGCCGGGGTCGAGGCGACGACACGCACTTGGCGTTCGTCGAGTCCGGAGGTGCTGGTGGTGGTCGACAGGAATTTCCGCTGAAGCGTCATTGCTCTTCCCCCTTGGGTGGGCGGCCAGCGCCGTCGGGGGCGGTGCCGGTCAGGTTCGAGCCCAGCGCCGCCATGTTGACCGGGCTCATCAGCACGTCGCCGCCGTCCACCGGCGGCAGGCCCTCGCGGATGCGCACCTCGTTGACGGTCATGAAGCCGGTGAGGATGCCGACCCGGTACTGGTTGAAACGGGTGGCGGGATCGGCGCGAAACAGGTCCGACAAATCGAAATCGACGAACAGCCCCTGTTCGGCCAGGCCGAAATGGAAATCGAGGCGCCGCTCCCAGCGGGTGAATTTCGGCGCCAGGGTGTTGTTGGTGTAGTCGGCGTCCTGGGCGGCGATGTTGTTGTTGGTCGAGCGGTCGGTCTTGGCCAGCTTGTGCGGCGGCATGCGGAAGAAGCGGCAGATGTCCTCGACCTGGAAATTGCGGCTGGCCAGGAACTCGAGGTCGACCGAGGTCAGCGTCAGGGTCGCCGGCTTCAGCCCCTGCTCCAGCACCGCGGTGCGGCCGGTATTGGCCAGCCCGGCGAACAGGTCTTCCCAATCCTGCTTGATGCGGCGCGCCGCCTCCGGGGTCAGCTTGCCGTCGGTGGTCAGCACCACCGAGGGCCGCGCCCCGTTGCCGATCCAGCGGCCGGCCTGCTGTTCCTGCCCCAGGGTCAACCCCACCGCCTCGGCGGCGAAGCCGATGCGGCTGGTGCCCAGCAGCATATTGAAACCGAGTTCGTGCAGGTGGAACACATGCTCGGCCGGGACGCGGAAGCCCTCGTAGGCTTGGCGCAGGCGATCAAAAATGGAAAGCTCGAACAGCCCGGTAGGGGCGAACTGGTAGAAGATCGAGCCGTCGGCCGCCTCCAGCACGATGACCTTGTCCGGGTTGAACGGCAGCAGCTCGATCGGCGTGCCGGCGCGATCACGCAGCACCAGGGCATAGGCGTTGGATTTGAGGCCGATGGAGCGTTCCATCATGCCGGCGAACTGGTACCAGTCCTGCACCCGGTTGGGCCGCCGGAACAACCGGGCCAGGGGGTGGTCGGTCACCTCCTCCCGCCCGCCCAGCAGCACCCGGCCATCCTCGGTCTGGCGGTCGGGCAGGCGACGGTACAGCCGCGGGGACGAGCGGGCGACGTCCTCGGCGGGAATGGTGATGCAGCCGAACACCGCCGCACAGCGCATGGCGGTGGCCTGGTTGATGGCGATGCCGGTGGCCGAGCGCACCGATCCCAGGAACGGCAGCCAGCCGGCAGCCCCGGCATCCAAAGTGGCCCCCCGGCGCCGCGGCGCCACCATCGCCCCGAACAGCCCACGCATCAGCCGTCACCCTCGGCGGCGGGCGGCGGCACCTCCTGGCGCGCCGCCAGCAGCACGCCGACAAGGACCAGGGCACCGCCGACCATGAACCCGGCCGGCGGCCAGGCCAGCCAGGCGCCGTAGCTGATAGCGGCGACGGCGATGAGGCCGGCAAGGTCGCGCAGCAGGTTGGGTGCTGCCGCCGCAATCCTCCCGGTAGCATGACGAAAGCGATGGGGCATGGGAGAGTCCCTGGGTAGCTGCGCCGGCCAGGAACCGGCGGCCGACAGAAGATCGTATTGACAACAGCTACACGTCAGCGCACTCTGGCGTGTAGCTGTTGTGTATCTTACTGGAGGGCCGGCAATGCGTGATGCCGCCATCAACCTGCGCGCCCGCATCGAGCAACGCGAACTGATCGACCAGGCCGCCAGCCTGACCGGCAAGACCCGCTCCGATTTCATGCTCGAAGCGGCCTGCGAAAAGGCCCAAAGCGTCTTGCTTGACCAAGTGTTCTTCCGCCTCGACGAGCAGCGCTTTCAGCAGTTCTGCCAGCAGCTCGAGGCCCCTGTCACCGCCAACCCCGGCCTGGAGCGCCTGTTGGCGGTCGAGGCACCGTGGGAAACGCCGGACCGCTCATGACGTCTCCGCCCGTTCCCCTCGGGCCGGAGCACGATTGCGCGCCCTTCGACTGCGGCGAGCCCATGCTCGACGACTGGCTCAAGAAGCACGCTCTGGCCAATCAACGGAGCGGGGCGAGCCGCACCTTCGTGGTGACCGATGCCGATGGCCGAGTGCTCGCCTATTACGCCCTGGCCGCCGGCGCGGTGGACCACGGGGAGGCGATTGGGGCGATCCGACGCAACATGCCTGATCCGATCCCGGTGATGGTGCTTGGCCGGCTTGCGGTCGATCGGCAAGGCCAGGGTCGGCACCTCGGCGCGGCCTTGCTGAAGGATGCCGTGCTGCGGTGCCTGGCCGTCGCCGAAAATGCCGGTGTGCGGGCTCTCCTGGTGCATGCGCTCAACGATGCGGCAAAGACCTTCTACCAGCATTACGGTTTCGTCGAATCTCCGGCCAATCCGATGACCCTCATGCTTCGCCTGCCGCCCGCCAACCGTCATTGACCGATCAGAACACCAGGAATCCCCGGTCCTCATAGACCGAGCGTTCGGCTTCGCCGCCGACCATGGCGCGGCCCAGGGCGTTGATCAGGGCCGAGATGCCGTCGATGCGCTCGGTCGAGCGTTCCTTGTCCGGCTTGATGTTGCCGGCCGGGTCCTGACGCACGGCGACGTTGGAGGCGTTCCAGCGCAGCACCGGATGGCCGCCGTGCCAGAGGGCGCGGCTAACCGACAGACGCTCCAGTTCGGCGGTCGGGGCCGCCATGCTGAGAAAGCCCTGGCCGAACTCCACCAGGGTCAGGCCCTCGTCCTGCAGGTTCTGGACGATCTCGCCGGCAAAGGTGCGGTCGAAGGCGATCTCGCGCAGGTCGTAGGTCCCGGCGAGATCGAGGATTTCCTGCTCGATGAAGGCGAAGTCGGTGGTGTTGCCGGGGGTGGCCACCAACCAGCCCTGGTCGCGCCACAGATCGTAGGGCACGCGGTCGCGCCGGGCCCGGCGCAGGATGTCCTCCTCGGGCACCCAGAACCGGCACAGGGTGGTCCACCTGTCGCCAGCACCGTTCGGCGGGAACAGTAGCACGAAAGCCGACAGATCGTTGACCCGAGCGAGGTCGAGCCCGCCATAGCAGGGCTGGCCGGCCAGCCGCTCGGCCATGGCGTCCATCTCCGTCTTGACGGCGGCCGGGCTGGTGCCCCGGGGCGGACCGCCCTCGTCCCAGACGTCCATGTCCAGCCAGCGGGTGACCTGCTCGGTCCATTCGTTGAGGCGCAGCCGCCGAATGGCGTTCTGCTGCGCCGGCATCTCGCGAGCCTCGTCGACCTGGCGCTTGAGGTCTTCCACCTTGACGGTGACGCTTAAGGACGGATTGGCCTTGATCCACACCGCCGGATCAGTCCAATCGTCGCCCGGATCGATGGTGGCGATGTAGGCGAACCACGAATCGGTCGATTCGGCCGGGATGCTGCCTTCCAGCGCCTTGACCGAGAATTCGTGGTGCTGCCAGCACACCGAATGGCGGTCGTGGCCTGCCGTCGTGATCTCGAAGATCAGCGGCTGGCGCCGCGCGCCGGTGGCGGTGTTGAGCTTCTGGACGATCTCCGGATTGGGGTGCTCATGCACCTCGTCGACTGCGGCGAAGTGGACGTTGAGGCCATCCATCTTGGAGGCGTCGGCCGACAATGGCCGGAACCACGACGAGGTGGTCAGCACGGCGAGATTGTTGACCGTGCGGGTGACGCGGGCGCGTAGCGGCGGGCTGGCCTCGACCATCCGTTCGGCCTCGCCGAAGACGATGCGGGCCTGGTCGCGGGTGGTGGCCGCGGCATAGACATGGCTGCCCGGTTCGCCGTCGGCGACCAGGGCATACAG
>JAJZVW010000014.1 GCA_021847015.1 Pseudomonadota bacterium
CGCCAAGGACTTCGAGGCTCTTGTCACCTCCGCCGCAGCATGGCTCATGATCGCGAGCATCAAGCTAATCATGCGGCGACTGGCGCGGGGATAATGCAACCATGCCGATTCCGAGTCAGACACTTAGGCACGGGACAGACCGCCCGAAACAAGGCAGCCTTCCATGCATTGAAGGCACAGAAGGACGCCATAGAGGCCGATTTTGGCGGTGAATTGGACTGGCAGGAGTTACCTGAAAGCGATGGATGCCGCATCCGCCATATCTTCGATGGCGGGTACAGATCGCCACCGGACGAATGGGCGGAAATCTTCGTGACGCTCACGGACGCCATGATCCGTCTGGACAGGGCACTGAGGAAGCGGGTGGCTGCGCTGAGCCTGGAGATGGATGTGGCGGGAGCGGCATAGGGGGCCGCCCGGGACAAGCTCGCAATTGGTCTGTAAACGTAAGGGGGATGCTATGATATGGATGCTTGTAGCGGTCGGGATTGCTATTGGAACAATGTTTTTTTACCCTATTACTTCTGTTGTGTTCGTTGTCGTGTGTGTGTTGGTAACGAATATGTCTGAGGGAAATCCGAATTTTCACTTTACGAATGAGGCGGGAGTAGCGTGGGTTGTTCTTACGGTTGTGACGTTTTTTCTAGATGGCAAGCGGAATAAGAGGCGTGAACTGAGAAAATCGCAGCGGCGATTTGAGGCGGAGGCGCAAAAAAGAGCCGCAATGGAAGCCCGTGTGGATGAGATAAAAGCGAGCCGCAAACAGGATGAAAAGGTTTAGCTCAGATCACCAAAACTGGCATCCCTACCCGCGGTAGTCGCTGCAGGTTAAACTCTCGGGCATTGCGTGCCCCCGCAACCAAACCAAAGCCGCTGATTCTAAACATGAATCGGCGGCTTTTTGATTCCGGCATTTGGGCGGCGAAAATCCCGAAAGCTACCACATAGCTATCAGGCGAGAGCGCATTTGCGGCGGCAAGCGTCGCCTTGACGGACGCGCAGGTAACAGCCTCCGGCCCCCCGGTCACGCCAAGGCCCCCGGTCGTTGACGGCTCCCGCCGGAACCTGCGATGGTCCCGGACCGAGCCACCTTCCCGGCACCAATAGACCTTATGGCCTGCAAGACAACCCTGTCCCCGGAAAACCTGGTCGCCCTCGGTGCGGACAAGCTGGCGCAGTTGATCCTCGACGAGGCGGAAGGCAACGCACCCTTCCGCAAGCGGGTTCGCGCCGCCCTGGCCGGCACCAAGGGCTCGCAGGCCGTCGCCGCCCTGATCGACCGACGGCTGGCCGCCCTGGAGAAGGCGCGGGCGATGGTCGCCTGGGAAAAAGAGCGGGCCTTCGCCGCCGACCTCGACGCCACCGTCGAGACGATCACCAAGGAACTGGCGGGCCTCGACGCGATTGCCGCCGTTCAGCGCCTGCTGCGCTTCATCGACACCCATGGCGGGGTGTTCAACCGGATCGACGATTCCGGCGGGCGCATCCAGGATGTCTATTGGCGGGCGAGCGAGGCGGTGGCGGGGCTGGTCGGGAGGCTTTCGCCCGGGGACCGAGCCCGCGTGCCCGACTGGCTGCTGGTCAGCTTGTCCCGGGATACCCATGGCCTGGCCGGCCGGATCGCCATCGCGGTGGCGCCGCTGTTGCCCGAAACCGTGCTGGCGGAGTGGGATCGTGCGCTGCGGAAGGCCGATGGTGACGGCGACGGCATCCTGGCGATCCGCCAGGCCATCGCCGATGCGCGCGGCGACCTCGACCTCTATCTCGCGCTTGAACTTCAGCGTGCCGACTGGCGCCAGAATCCGCTGCGGGCGGCCGAGAAGTTGCTGGCAGCCAATCGTCTGGATGAGGCGCTGTCCTGGGTGCGCCGGGAGCGCAAGAGCGGAGTGGCCTATGCCACCGAGGCCGATCTGGCCGACGGGCGGATCAACAGGCTGCATGACGCCGACCGGGTGGCGCTGGAGGCGCGCATCATGGAGGCGATGGGCGACCGGCCGGCCGCCCAGGCGCTGCGCTGGGCCGCCTTCGAGGCCACCCTGCATGTGCCGACGCTCCGCGACTACCTGCGCAAGCTGGAGGATTTCATCGAATACGAGGAGCAGGAGCGGGCCTTCGGCGTCGTCGAGGCCTTCCGGCATCCCTACGTCGCCCTGGCGTTCTTCGTCGAGTGGCCGCGCCTCGACCGTGCCGCGATGATGGTTCTGGCCAAGCGTAGCCAGTGGGACGGCCGCCACTACGACGTTCTGGGTGAAGCGGCCGCGGCGCTGGAGGAGAAGTTTCCGCTGGCCGCCACCGTGTTGTACCGAGCCCTGCTGAACGACATTCTCGCTAGGGCCAAATCCCCGGCCTACGGCCACGGGGCGCGTCATCTCGCGAAGCTGGAGGCGCTGGCCGGCTGGATCGCAGACTGGGACGGCCTGGAAAATCACGTCACCTACACGCTGGGCCTGCGCAAGGCCCATGGCCGCAAGATCGGCTTCTGGAGCGTGGTTGAAGGGAAAGTGCGGCGGTGATGCCGGACGGAACGAAGGTCGCCGTCCGGGAAGGAACTCCCCAAGGGGGTCCGCTCTCGCCGTTGCTCTCCAACGTTGTTCTCAACGAACTGGATGGCGAATTGGCGAGGCGCGGCCTTCGGTTCGTTCGGTACGCCGATGATGCCAACATCTTCGTGCGGAGCGAACGCGCCGGATTGCGGGTCATGGCATCGGTTCGGCAGTTCCTGGAAAAGCGCATGCGGCTCCGCGTCTAAAATTGGGCGCCGATCTGTCCAAAATCACGCGCCGCGCTATAGATGCGCTGGAGAGCCGTGAAACCGCGCTCCGCACCATCCTGGTGGGACCTGTCATCGTGACGGCCGCGCGGGCATCGGCCACCGCCGCGTGATCGTGAACACGGCGTGAACAAAATCCCGGTTCCGTGTAGCATCCGTGTAGCACGGAGTTTAACGCGATCCGTGGAAAACGGCGGAAACCCTGGGATTTTATGGGAAGCGCCAAGCACACCGGAACAAAAGAGAAAAACCCCTGCTAAGTCGTTGACCTAGCAGGGGTTTTTATTGGTAGCGGAGGAGGGACTTGAACCCCCGACACGCGGATTATGATTCCGCTGCTCTAACCAGCTGAGCTACTCCGCCGCAGCAAGCGAGAGGCGCCGATATAGTGCCTTCGCCGGGGCCTGTCAAGCGTTTGGCGGCGGTTCGTTCCCGGCCTTCGCGGGCCCTACGACGCGGAGTGGAGTATGCGCACCGGCACCGACGGGCGGGCGGCTTCGGCCCAGCTCACCGCCGCCCAATCCACGCGGTCGGCCTGGGAGCCGGCCGCGGCGGTGACCATCCGCCGCAGGCCGGGAATCCGTTCGACCGGCATCGGCCGGCGGTCCTCGATCGCGTCCGCCTGTCCGTGCGATGGATTCGCCTCCAGCCACAGGTCGCCGTCGATCCAGGCCAGCTTGGCCGGTTCGTCGACGATGGTGACGCGGGTTCCCACCGGAATCTCGGGGAACAGGGCGGCGATGTCCTCGGGGTACAGGCGCATGCAGCCGTGGCTGCTGCGGCGGCCGACCCCGTCGGGCAGATTGGTGCCGTGGATGCGGATCAGCCCCAGGGCCAGGTCCAGGGCGTAATCGCCCAGCGGATTGTCGGGCCCCGCCGGTATCACCGCCGGCAGCCAGGGCTTTTCCGCGCGGATCGATTTCGGCGGCGTCCAGGTGGGATGCACCCGCTTGCCGGCGACTCGGGTGGTGCCGGGCCTGAGTTCCCATCCCTCGCGGCCGATGCCCATGGGATAGCTGGTGACCTGCCCGCCCTCCCGGGGCAGGTAGTACAGCCGCATGTCCCCCATGTTGGCGACCAGGCCAGGCCTCATGCCGGCGGGGGCGATGTGGGTGGTGGGCAGGACGATGCGGGTACCCGGCGTCGGAATCCAGGGATTGACGCCGGGGTTGGCCGCCAACAGCTCGACATAGCCGAGGTCGTGGGCGCGGGCGATGTCGGGCAGGGTGTCGCCCTTGGCCACGACCTGGGTCTCGGCAAGTTCGACGATATCCGTAGGCGGGCGGGCCGCCGCTGGCTGGGCCAGGGCGACCGCCGCCGCCATCAACATCAATCCGGCCGCTTTGCGCACGGCCTATTTGCGCAAGCTGCGGTTGTACATGGCTTCCGCTTGCTGCTGGGCCGCCGCCGCTTGCTGCTGGGCCGCCGCCGCCTGCTGCTGGGCGGCGCTGGCGGTCTGTTCGACCCTTTGCATCTCCTGGCGCAGGCTGGCGACATCGGCTTTGGTCGCCGTGTCTTCGGCGCAGGCGCCCAGGAGCGGAAGGGTGGCGACGATGACGGGGATGGTGATGCGCGCGATCATGTATGGCCTCGAGTTTGGCTGCGTTGGTGTGGAAGTAGGCGGAGCGGCCGGTCTGTGCCATTGGCCGAAGGGACTTTTTTCCGGCTCTCCTGGGTCTGCGGCGGATATCGAATGGGGTGGGAGGGGCCGAAGGTGCCGGGGACGCCGCCGTTCGCCCCGCGCGGCAGGCCGAAGGGAGGGCGCCGTCGGCGACGTCATGCCGCGCTGGGCATGCGACCTCTGGCGATTGTCCGCTCGGGACATGACGCCCGCATACGTAGCCGGCCCGCGCGGAGCCTCTTAAGATGGCTGGCGATGTGCGAGGATGCGCGCGGCGGAAAGGGGAAGGCGATGAAGCGGGCGATTGCGTTGGCCGGCGGCGGGCCGGCGGTGGGGTTGAGCCTTGGGGCCTTGCAGCGGCTGCACGAGGAACCGGACATCCGCTTCGACGTCTGGACCTTATCCTGCATCGGCGCCTGGCTAGGTATCGTGTGGAACCAGGCCGAACCGGGCGAGGAGGTCGAGACCTCGCTGAAATTCTTCCGGAAAATCTTTCGCCGCGACGACATCTACGACCGTTTTCCGGTCGCCAGCGCCTTCGCCCCCGATTTCGAGGCGACCGTGCGCAATGCCATCGCCTTCCTGATCGACCCCAACAGCTATCGCAATCTGGTCGTCCCCGACGCCATCGTCGAGGCGGGCGAGGTGTGCCTGTCGTATCTCCGCACGCCCTCGCAATGGTCGGTCGGAAACTTCAACGCCCTGCTGCTCAATCAGGTGCTGGCCGTCAATCCCTGGTCGCGCTTTCTGACCAGTTGGATCTACAAGAGCCGCACGCGCGGCCTGTCGCGCATCTATTATCCGGACAGCGCCTTTCTCGGGCAGATCGACTTCGAACGCCTCTCCGAGCCCGGCCGGCCGGTCCTTTATCACAATGCCTACAACCTGACCGACCGGCGGCTGGAGCTGTTCAGCAACACCAACAGGAAGTATCCCCCCATCACCGCCGAGACCCTGTGCGCCTGTTCGGCCCTGCCGTATATCGAGGACCCGGTGACCATCGGCGACAAGGCCTATTGCGAAGGCGCCACCGTCGATACCGTGAACTTCAAGGACCTGCTCGCCAACCATCCCGATCTCGACGAGGTCTGGGTCAGCCGCATTCTCGACGTCGAACAGATTCGCCAGCCGGGGAATTTGGTGGATGCGCTCAACAACCTGGTGATGCTGTTCGCCGCCACCACCAGCGAGGACGACGTCAAGCTGTTCAAGGCCCATGTGCAGGGCGAGCGCCCCGACCTGCGGGTGGTGGAGATTCCGGTGGCCTTCAACATCGATTACGACTGGACCTGGTCGAATCTCGACCGCAGCGTCCGCGACGGCTGGGACGCCGCCGACGGGGTGATCGCCGCCTACCGCGCCGGCCAGCCGCTGCCGGTGGTGCAGGACGACCCCGGAGCCGCGGTCCTGGAACCCTCGGCGGAAGGGGACGGGAAATCCGGCGGCGGGCGCAGGCCGCCGCGGCGGATGGCCAATCCCAAGGTCACGGCCTGATCCGTCGTTGCTTGGCGATACGCTCCCCCGGTCACCGGCCTTCTTGGAACGACGAGGATGTCGTGTCGCCCCCGTCTCAGGGCTGTTCAGTTCAGATATGTCATCCCCCCGAGAGAGCGGAGCGCCGGGCGCGCAGGCGCCCGATTCGACACGTTGGGCGGCATCTCGCCTTCGGCTCGGAATGACAATGAGGGACACGTCACGAGCACTGAACAGGCTTGGCCGCCATCTCCGGCCCCGCCGAGAGTTCTTTCGGGCATCTCCCCATGAAAGATCCCCCCATTGCGGCCGCGGTGGATAACAAAAAGCGTATGATCGCATCCCAATGTATGGCTTTCGGCAATGATCGCGCCAAAATGTCTGGGGCGGACGTTACAGTCTGATCTTGCCTAAAAGGCCGTCCTATGCTTAACCATTGTTGAGCAGGCGCCGCGTAAAACGGTCGGTATCCCAACGACGGACTGTTCGGAGCGGCGCTTGGGGCCCGAGGGGCGGGGCCGCCTGGGACGCGGGATGCAGATGAAGCCGTACATCGTTGCCGTGTTCAATCAGAAGGGGGGGATATCCAAGACCACCACCAGCACCAATCTCGCGGTTTGCCTGGCGGCATGCGGGAAGTCGGTGGTGCTCGTGGATCTGGATTCCCAGGGCGATTCCACCAAGAGCCTGAACGTCGATCCCGATCCGGGACGCGGCATCTACGACGTCTTCGTCGGCGCGGCCGAACTGGCCGAGGTGATCGTGCCGACGATCTTCCACAACCTGTTCATCGTTCCGTCCACCTACAGCCTCGCCGGGATCGAGCTGAAGCTGTCGGAGCTCAAGGATTCCCAGCGGACTCTCGTCAACGTGTTCCGCAAGGGCGAGATCGACTGCGACTACATCGTCATCGATTGCCCGCCCGCGCTCGGCATCCTGCCGATCAACGCCCTGGCGGCGGCGCACGCGGTCATCATTCCGGTCACCGCGACGCCCTATGCCAACGACGGGCTGATGCGCACCCTGCCCTCGATCAAATACGTGCAGGAGGGGTTGAACAAGGCCCTGGTGCTGCAAGGGGTGCTGTTCACCATCAGCGACCGGCACAGGACCACCCAGCGGATCAACGAGGCCGTCCGCGCGCGCCTGGGGCCGGCGGTGTACCACGTCGAGATTCCGCGCGACACGGCGGTCATCGAGGCGGCCAGCGCCGGCCTGCCGGTCTGCGTCTATGCGCCCCGCAGCCCCGCCGCCGCCGCCCATCTCGCCTTCGCCATGGAGTTCATCGAACGGCACTGCCAGGCGGCCGCCAAGGCGGGCATCGACTTCGATCCGGGGGTTTCCCGGGAACAGGCCCTGCACGTCCTGATGGAATGGCAGGAACGGCATGCGCGGACCGTCGGCAGGCCGACCGGGGACCGCATCGCCCAGGGGACGAGCCGGCTCGACCGGCTGCTCTACGGGGATCGCACCCGGATGGAACGCCTGCACTTGGGGCTGGTCCATTTTTTCATCGACAACCGGCTCTGGCTGGTGGCGTTCCTGGTGGCCACGGTCGGCGTGTTCGCCCTGCTGCTCGGCGCCGGCCTGTCGGGCGTCCGCAAGGCCCTGTCGTTCGTCGACCTGGGCTGATCGCCGATGGTCAGCCGGGGGCGGCCGGCAGCGTGAAGCGGAACGTGCTGCCGCGGCCCTCGCCTTCGGATTCCACCCAGATTTGACCCCCGTGATGCTCGACGATCTTGCGGCAGATCGCCAGGCCGATGCCGGTGCCCTCGTATTCCGCCCGCCCGTGCAAACGCTGGAAGATGCGGAAGATGCGGTCGAAGTTGTCGGGGGCGATGCCGATGCCATTGTCGGCCACGGCGACGGTCCAGTGGCCGTCCGTGCGCTCGGCCGATACCCGGATCACCGGCGCGCGGCGGGGAACGTGGTATTTCACCGCGTTGCCGACCAGATTCAGGAACAGGCGCATCAGTTCCTCGCGGTCGCCCACGACCGTCGGCAAATCGTCGGCCTGGATGGTCGCGCCCGCTTCGGCGACCGCCGCGCCGAGATTGGCGACCGCCTCGTCCAGGACCTCGCCCAGCGGGGTCGGCTCCATCGGCCGGGCCTGGCGGCCGATGCGCGAATACTGAAGCAGATCGAGGATCAGGCGGTCCATCCGCACCGCCCCGTCCTTGGCGAAGCCGAGGAACTCGCGCGTTTCCGCGTCCAGGGTGGACAGCCGCCGGTCGATGAGGGTCAGGTAGCTGGAGATCATCCGCAAGGGCTCGCGCAGGTCGTGGGACGCGACGTAGGCGAATTGCTCGAGTTCGGCGTTGGACCTTGCCAGTTCCGCCGACTTCTCCTTCAGCGCCCGTTCGGCCGCCAGCCGCTCGCTGATGTCGTGGAAGACCACCACGGCGCCCTCCGCCTTGCCGCTGGCGGCGATCGGCGCGGCCGCATACTCCACCGGGAACGGCGATCCGTCCTTCCGCCAGAACAGGTCGTTTTCGACGCGCCGCGATTCGCCATCGCGCAAGGTCATCCACAACGGGCATTCCGGAGAGGCCGCAGACGGATCGCAGGCGGCGCAACCGCGCGCGGCGGCGTGGAAATCCATGCCGACGCCTTCCGCCGCTTCCCATCCCAGCATCCGGCACGCCGCGGGATTGAGGAAGGTGATCCTGGCGTCGGCGTCCAGGCCGACGATCCCCTCCATGGGCGACGCCAGGATCAACTCGGAGCGGCGCCGGGCCGCTTCGGCCTCCTCCTTGGCGGCGGCGATCTGCTGGTTGGCGATGCGCAGGCGTTCGCCGGCCAGGATCTGGCGCCACGCCGCCAGGGCGGCAAGGATCACCACGACGCTGGCGGCGAGCGACTGCGCCAGGGCGCCGCGCAGATGGTCCGACGAGGCCGAAGCGATGTCCCGGGTGGCGATGCCGACGATCACCACCATCGGGGCGTTGTCGAGCACGCGGTAGGCATACAGGCGTTCCATGCCGTCGATGGCGCTGGTTTCCAGGAACGTGCCCGCCGGGCCGCTCCTCAGCCGCGCCTTCAGACGCCCTTGCAACAGCATGGCGGCGGCCCCGGTCGCGTCGTGTGGCCCCTCGCGGGCGATCAGCGCCCCATCGGTGCGCAGCAGTTTCACGGTGCCGTGGGGGCCGACGTCCAGGCGCCGGAAGAACGCCTTGACCGACCGGGGGGCGATTCCGGCGACCACGACCCCGGCAAAGGACCCGTCGTCGGCGGCCATCCGCCGCGACAGCCAGAGCAGGGCCGTCGGCGACAGCGGACTCACCGAGGGGGGCGAGATGAACGGCGTGTCGCCGGCATGGTTTTGGGGAAACGTGAAGTACTCCCCGCCGGCGATGGACACCGCGGGCCGGGATGGGTCCCCGGTAAGAAGGGTGGCCCGTCCGCTGGCGTCGGCGATGGCCAACACCGGCACCGCATCATCGCCGAAACTCGGCGACGGCGCCAGCCGGCGGGCGGCCTCGGTCCCGCCGTGGGTGAGGTATTCCTCCCTGGCGACGCGAACGCGGAAGTCGGCGTTGCGGAGAATGCCCTCGGTATGCTCGGCGAACGCGATCGCCAGTCGTTCCGCTTCGGCGCCGGTGCGGCTGGAACGCTCGGCGAAATATGACTCACGGTTGATTTTCGCCGCCACCCATATGGAAACGAGCAGGGACAGGGTAATGAGCGTCAAGTAGGCGGCCCTGCGTTTCATCGGTCCGGCCCGTCCCGTCTTTCCCCGTCTATGGCCTCACGCTGCCCTTGATTTGTCAACATTATCCCGCAGCCTTGCCGCCGATTCTCCGGACAGTGGCGGAACCAGGCGTGGCCCGTTCTCATCCGGCGTACTTGTGCCGAGGCCCAGGCGAGCGGTCTTCGGGTGTTACCGTGGGGCAGACATCCATTGGTCGCCGCACTCCCTCGGGATGTGCTCGCCGCCAGGACCGCGCGGCGAGAATTCTGACGATTGCCGGAATGGTTCTCATTTGTTTATAAATGGTCACTAATGCAAGGGGGATTGCGTGAGCGATTACATCAATTCTGATTTGCACGGCCTCATCTCCTTTCGCTTGGACCGTTTGGCGCTGGCCCTGCCCGTCGAAACGGTGCGCGAAGTCGTGCCCATCGCCCGCCTGGCCCATCCGCCCCAACTGCCTCGCGCGGTCCACGGCATCCTCAACCTCGGTGGGGAGGCGGTGCCGGTGCTGCGGCTGGATCGGCTGCTGGGGCTGGCCGATTGCGGCTATGACCTCTCGGCTTCGATTCTGATCATGCGCGGTGAACCGGCGCTGGGGCTGCTGGTCAGCCACGTGGACGGCGTGCGCACCGCCGGCGATTTCGCCGCCCTGCCGGTTCCGCCCGAACGCACGCTGAACGGATGCCTTCTAGGTATCCTGGCGTCGGGAACGGCCGAGCTTCACCTGTTGTCGTGGAACGAGGTGCTGATGGCGGAGGAGCGGCGGCGCCTTGCCGAATTCGCTGCGCGCGCCCAGGCCCGCGTGGACGAGTTGCTGACACCGTGACGACCCTTCCGGCCCCGCTGCGAAGGATCATGGCCGACGGGTTGTTCACCGACCTCAAGGCGATGGTCATCGATACCACGGGGATGGCGTTCTACGCCGACAAGGACGAGGAACTCGCCCGCATTCTGCACGAACGCCTGGCCGAAACCGGTGTGGCCGATTGCGCCGCCTATCTCGACATGCTCACGGACGGTTCCACGGGCGCGGCCGAAATGGACGCCCTGGTGGCCGAACTGACCATCGGTGAAACCTATTTCTTTCGCCACAAGGAGCAGTTCGACGCCCTTAGGGAGATCGTCTTCAACGACGTGATCGAACGCAACCGCGGGGTCCGCCGCCTGCGCATCTGGAGCGCCGGGTGCGCCACCGGGCCCGAACCCTATTCCCTGGCGATCATGCTCACGCGGGATTTCGGCATGCGCATCGCCGGTTGGGACATCTCCATCGTCGGCACCGATATCAACAGCAAATTCCTCGCCCGGGCCCGCGAGGGGCGCTATGACGACTGGGCTTTCCGTTCGGTTCCGGACGATATTCGCCGCGACTGCTTTGACAAAAACGGCAAGCATTGGATAATAAAATCAGAATTTAGGCGGTTCGTGACGTTTCAGCATCACAATCTTATAAAAAATAAGTTTCCATCTATATTGGATGATTTGACAAATTTCGATGTCATAATCTGCCGAAATGTCATAATTTATTTTAGCAAGGAAACCATCCAGGGGTTGATCCCGAGTTTTCGGGAAAGCCTGACCGAGGGTGGCTGGCTCGTCATGGGCCATGCCGAACCCAATGCGGAGCTGTTCCGCGATTTCCGCGCCATCAACACCGCGGGCGCGGTGCTCTACCAGAAGAGCGAGGCCAGGGAGGCGCGGCCAACCATCGGCGCCCCGGCTCCCGCCGCGCAAGGCAAGGCGCAGGCGGCGGTGCCGCCGATCCCCTTCGATGCGCCCTTGTCCTTCCTGCCCAAGAAGAACGGCAGGGGCCGGGAAGCCCCGCCGCGGCCCGCGGCCCCGGTAGTGCCGGCCAACCCGCCGGCCGTTGCCGGCCAGGGCGGAGGGTCCGGCGCGGAGCGTGTCCGGGAATTGGCGGACGGCGGAAGTTGGGAGGAGGCCCTTCGCGCCTGCGACGACCTGCTGGTCGGCAATGCGCTCGATGCGCGCACCCATTTCTACCGCTCATTGATCCTGGAGCAGATCGGCGACGCGAAGGAGAGCGAAAAGGCGGTTCGGCGTGCCATATACCTCGACCGGCGACTGGTTCTTCCCCATTATCACCTGGGTGTGTTCTTATGGCGGAGGGATGATGCCCAAGCGGCGGCGCGGTCTTTTCGCAACGCGCTGACGTTGTTGGACGGCGTCTCGGAGGATCACGTGGTGAGCGACGGTGACGAGATCACCGCCGGCCAGGTGCGTGAGGCCATCGAGACCTATCTCAAGCTTATCGGGGCGGCATGAGCGGGGGTCGGCAAGACAAAGACGCAAGGGGCGATCCGGATGGCGGAGGGGCGTCGTCGCTGCTCGAACGCCTGGAACGGCTGGCCTCTGCCGCCGCGGCGGACCAAAGCGCCTTCGCGGCGGCGGTTCTCGACCTCCGGGCGCGCCGTCTCGCCGCCGCGCGCGCCAACACCGAGGACCTGCCCGCGGGCGTGGCCGTGTTGGGGTTCCGCGTCGCCGGCGAAAACTACGCGCTTCCGCTTTCGGACCTGGCCGAGGTGCTTCCCCTGGGGCCGTGGGCCCCGGTGCCGGGGGTGTCGCAAAGCCTGCTCGGGGTGGTCAACGTTCGTGGCGAGATCCGCCCGGTGATGAACCTGCACGCCATCCTGTCGCTGCCCGAACCCGAGCCGCCGGCCGGCGGATATGTGGTGTTTCTGCGCCACAGGACTCGGGCGGCGGAGTTCCGGGACGTCGGCGTGCGGGCGGACGCCCTGGACCGTATCAGCGTCGTCCGGGACGACGACCTCACGCTGCCCCATGCGGCGGCCAACGGGCTTCCGCAACGTTTCATCGCCGGGATAACCCCGGATACGCTCATCCTGCTCGATTCGCGCCAGTTGCTCGCGCTGGATGTGTTGCAGGACCGCCGCGCCGCCGCTCGCGCGGCCTTATAAAGGAAAACGGACGATGACCGCCAAGGGATTCTCGCTGTGGAAGTCGATGAAGCTTCGTCACAAGTTCACGCTGGTCGCGTCGATGTTCACGCTGGTGTTGGCGGGGCTCATCGCGGTTAACGTCCTGGTCATCGAGAGCCAAAGGACCAACGCCCATCTGGGCGAGATGGCCGCCCGGCAGCGGATGCTGTCGCAGAAATTCGTCAAGGAGGTGCTGCTCTCGGCCTCGGGCGTGCCGGCCGAACCGGACGCCACCATGGCCAACCTCAAAGACACGCTGGAGGGGATGTCCGGAACCGGCGGCGGCGGCATGGGGGCGATGGTCGCCGCGGCCCCCACCGACGAGATCAGGACGCTCCTGGCCGAACAATTGACCATCCTCGGCCAGCTTAACGAGGGCGCGCGGAAGTACCTGTCCGACGCGGGAAAGGATTCCGGGCGGCCGGCGCAGCTCAAGGACCTGCTGGCCATCCAGGCCCGCCTGTCGGCCAACGCCGAGGAAGTGGCCCGGTTGTACAACGCCTATGCGGACAACCGGATCGAATCGACCATTTTCTTCCAGATCGGCGCCGGGCTTCTGGCGGCGCTGATCGGGATCGTCATCAGCGCCGTCATCAGCCGCCAGATCGCCGACCCTCTGGCGGACTGCGCCGGCGCGGCGCGCGAGATCGCGCGGGGCAACCTGCACATCGACCCTCAGAAGATCCACTCGGGCGACGAAATCGGCACGCTGCAACTGGCGTTCAACGAGATGCTGGCCAGCCTGCGGGAGATTTCGGCCCAAACCCGCAGCGTCTGCGACAGCCTGACCATGGCGGCGGCGCAGATCCTGGCATCGACCCAGGAACAGGCGGCCGGCACCAAGCAGCAGGCCGCCGCCGTCCAGCAGATCACCAGCACGGTCGAGGAAATCTCGCTGTCCGGCAAGCAGGTCGCCGAACGCGCGCGCCAGGTCGCCGGCACCGCCGAGGCGGTGGCGGCGTCGGGTTCGGCCGGTCTCCAGGCGGTGCGGGACGCTTCCGTGGGCATGGAGGCGATCCGCGAACAGGCGGAGACCGTGGCCGAGAACATCGTCACCCTGTCCGAGCGTACCCAAGCGGTGGGGGAGATCATCGCCACCGTCAACGACATCGCCGAGCAATCCAACCTGGTGGCCCTCAACGCCGCGATCGAGGCGGCCGACGCCCGCGAACAGGGGCGCCGCTTCTCGGTCGTCGCCAACGAGATCAAGAACCTGGCCGACCAAGCCAAGGAGGCCACGTCCCAGGTCCGCGGCATCCTCGAACAGACGCAGAAGGGCATCAACACGTCGGTGATGCTGACCGAGGAGGCGTTGAAGCGGGTCGAGACCGGGCACGAGCGCACCAGCGTCTCCGAGCAGGTCATCCGCCAGATGGCCAACAACATCGAGGAAAGCGTGCATGCGTTCCAGCAGATCGTCGGCGCCACCAACCAGCAGCAGATCGGGCTGGAGCAGGTGACCCAGGCGCTCCATGAAATCCGCCATGCCAGCCAGCAGACCGCCACCACCACCCAGCAATTGGAGAAGGCGTCGATCGAATTGACGCAGTTGGGAGGCCTTCTGTCCAAGACGCTGGAGAAATACCGGCTTTGATCGGCATCCGTGAAAAGCTGCTGGCCGCTTTCGAGGTCGAGTACCGCGAGCACCTGGAAGCCATCCGGGTGCTTTTGGCGGACCTGGGGAAGAACCGGGAAGGCAGCGGCATCGCTCAGCTCGACGAAATATTTCGCCGCGCCCACTCGCTGAAAGGGGCGGCGCGGGCGGTCGATCTGTTGGTGATCGAGCGGGCGTCCCACCGTCTGGAGACCCTGTTCTCCCGCCTGCGCAGCGGTCAACTGAAGGCGGACGGCCACGTGGCGGCGGTGGTCAACCGGATGCTGGACGCCATCGAGGATTGGGTGTCGGCCAACAACGCGGCCGAGGCGACGCCCGATCTCGATCCCCTGGTGGGCGAGGTCGAGGCGATCCTCGCCCCCTCGGACAATCCCGAGGCGGCGGCATCCGCCGCGCCTGCGCCGTCTCCGCCGCCCTCGGCCAGAGAGGCCGCGCCCGCGCCGCCCCCGGCTGTCCCAATT
Organism: Pseudomonadota bacterium; assembly: GCA_021847015.1. Taxonomy (GTDB): domain Bacteria; phylum Pseudomonadota; class Alphaproteobacteria; order Rhodospirillales; family Magnetospirillaceae; genus JAJZVW01. Next base: position 14,592 of record JAJZVW010000014.1, read on the forward strand.
CCCGCGCCCGCCGCCGGCCACACTCCCACCCCCACCCCGGTGCGGGTCGAGGAAACGGTACGGGTGCGGGCCGTCCATCTCGACCGCCTGCTCCGGACCTCGAACGAGCTGCTCACCGAGACGCTGAACCAGCGCTCCGTCACCGACCGCATGATCGACATCGACCGCCGCCTGGCGGACCTCGACAAGCAGTGGCACAGGGTCCGCAAGGTCTCGGCCTCCATCGCGCGCGAGCTTGGGAATCCCGAGCGGGCCTCCGGCCTGGAACGCCAGGTCGAATTGATGGAACAGGCGCTAAGGGTGGTGGCGCGCCAGACCCGCACGTCGCGCCGCATGCAGCAGCACACCGGCTGGGCGTTGCGCCGGCTCGCGGGCGAGGTGCAGCAGGAGGTGCGCGACGCGCGCATGGTGCCGGCCGAGGCCGTGTTCGGCGGTTTCCGCAAGATGGTGCGCGACATCGCCAGGGATACGGGCAAGGACGTCACGGTGGAGGTGGCCGGCCTGGATGTGGAGGCCGACCGCAACGTGCTCCAGGCCTTGAAGGACCCGGTGATGCACCTGTTGCGCAACGCCCTGGCCCACGGGGTGGAGCCCCCGGCGGAACGCGCGGCCGGCGGAAAGCCGGGCGCCGCCCTGGTGTCGCTGCGGTTCGAGATCGCCGATGGCCGGCTTGGCGTCCTGGTCGAGGACGACGGCCGCGGCATCCACTTCGAGGCGGTGCGCCGCAAGGCCGTCGAGGGGGGAATGTTCACCGAGGACGAGGCGCGGGAGCTGCCTCGCCAGGCGCTGATCGACCTGATCTTCGATCCGGGCTTTTCGACCCGCGGCGCCGTCGACGACTTGGCCGGGCGCGGGATGGGGCTGTCGGTTGTGCGCGAAGCGGCAGCCATGATGAACGGGACCGTCGAGGTGATCGAACGGCAGCCCGGAACCCGCTTCCGCCTGTCGGTGCCGCTGTCGGTGTCGACCCAGCGCCTGTTCCTGGTGGGCTGCCAGGGGCATACCTACGCCATGCCGACCGAGGGCATCGACAGGCTCTACCGCGTTCCCGCCGAGGCGGTGAGGACGGTCGAGGGCAAATCGGTGGTTTATCTCGGTGGCGAGCAACTGCCGCTGCTGTCGCTTGCCCATCTGCTGGCCCTGGGGGAAACCGCCGTCACGGTCAGCCGCAACGTCGTGCCGCTCCTGGTCCTGAAGAACGGCGAGCGCCGGGTCGGCGTCGCCGTCGACGATTTCCTGTCCATCCGCGAAGGGCTGGTGCAGGACATCGGCGTGCCGGCGGTGTGCGGCACGATGGTGGCCGGGGGCATGCTGCTGGAGGACGGCTCGGTCGCCCTGGTCCTCAACCCCTTCGAGATCGTCGAGACCTTCCGCAAGGCGGGGTCCATCCGGGTGCTCACCACGGTGGAGCGCCCGGCCGAGAGGCGGGTGCCGATGATCCTGGTGGTGGACGATTCGCTGACCACGCGCACCCTGGAGAAAAGCATCCTGGAAGCCCACGGCTATCAGGTCCGCCTCGCCATCGACGGGATCGAGGCGCTCAACAAGCTGCGGGGGGAGAAATTCGACCTGGTCATCTCCGACGTGCAAATGCCCAGGCTCGACGGTTTCGGCCTGTTGCAGGCCATGAAGGGCGACCAGGCGCTTGCCGACATACCGGTCGTGCTGGTCACGTCGCTGGAGGCGCGGGAGGACAGGGAACGGGGGTTGGCGCTGGGCGCCGACGCCTATGTGGCGAAGCGCAAGTTCGACCAGAAGGAATTGCTGCAAACCATTGGGCAGATCGTGGGATGAGCAGGATCAAGGTTCTAATCGTCGAAGATTCTCTGGTGGTGCGCGAGCTGCTCAAGCACATCATCGGCGCCGACCCCCGTTTCGAGGTGGTGGCGGCCGTGGAAAGCGCCGAGCAGGCGCTGGCGGTGATGGACGCGGTGACGCCCGACGTGATTTCCCTGGACATCCGGCTGCCCGGCATGAACGGCCTGGAATTCACCCTCCAGGTGATGAGGTCGCGGCCTACGCCCATCGTCGTGGTGGCGGCCAACGTGGACGACGACGAATTGGGCATCGCCATGAACGCGCTTCGGGCCGGAGCCCTGTCGGTGGTGGAAAAGCCCGTGGGGGTCGCGAACCTGGCCTTCGACGCCATGGCCGAACGCCTCAAGACCCAGCTGGCGATCATGAGCCAGGTCAAGGTCGTGCGCCAAGGGATCGACCGCGGCCTGCGGTTCGGGACGCCCGAGGCGCCGCCGCCGCCGCCGCGGCGCGGCGCCCAGGGCTACGGCATGGTCGGGATCGTCTCATCGACCGGCGGGCCGCAGGCGCTGGTGCAGTTGATGGGGGCGCTGGGGCCGGCGTTCCCGCTGCCGATCCTGCTGGTCCAGCACATCACCGCCAGCTTCCTGGAAGGGTTCGTGGCGTGGCTGTCGGGGGTGACGCCGTTCACCGCCGTGGTCGCCGCCGGGGGCGAAGTGCCGGAGGGAGGGCACGTCTACGTGCCGCCGCCGGACCGGCATCTGGGCCTCGACGGCGGGCGCCTGGCGCTTTTGGACGAGGCTCCTGTGTGCAGCCAGCGGCCATCCGGGTCGGTGCTGCTGCGAAGCATGGCCAAGGGCCTGGGGCGCCGGGGCATCGGCGTGATCCTGACGGGCATGGGCGCCGACGGCGCCGACGGCTTGGCGGAAATGAAGAAGGCGGGGGCCTACACCATCGCCGAGGACGATTCCACCTGCGTCGTTTACGGCATGCCGGCCGCCGCTGCCAAGCTGGGCGCGGCCAAGGAGATGCTGCCGCTGCCATCCATCGCCACACGGCTGCTCCAGCTTGCCGAAGGAGGGGCAAAAGGAGAATGAGCCATCGAAAGCTCGTCCTGATCGTCGAGGACTCGGCCACCCAGGCGCTGAAACTCCAGCACGTGTTGGAGGCCGAGGGGTTCGCCACCATCTGCACCTACTCGGGCGAGGAGGCGCTGGAGGAGATCAACCGGCGCCTGCCCGACCTCCTCGTCGTCGATTATCACCTCCCAGGCATCCAGGGGGACGAACTGTGCCGCCAGGTCCACATGAACCTGAGCACCCGGTCCATCCCCATCCTGATGCTGACCGCCGACGAGACCTCCGCCACCGAGATGCACGGGCTGGAAAGCGGAGCCGACGATTTCGTGTCCAAGTCCGAGGACGTCGAAATCCTGCTGCTCAGGGTCCATACGCTGCTGCGGAAGGCCAGCCGCAACCGCTCCACCCTGGACGTCGCCCGTTCCCTGTTCCGCCGCGCCCGGGTGCTGGTCATCGACGACAGCACCACCTACCGCGAGACCCTGGCCGGGGAATTGCGCGAGGAGGGGTGCGAGGTCTCGCAGGTCGCCGACGGCGCGGAAGGGCTCAAGCGCCTGGCGGAAAGCGATTTCGACTGCGTGATGGTCGACATGGTGATGCCCGGCATGGACGGCATCGTCTTCTGCAAGGAGTTGGCCCGGCTGCGCAGCGAGCACCAGTCGCCGATCGTCGTGCTGATGCTGTCGGCCTACGAGAGCAAGGAGAACGTCACCCGCGCGCTGGAGGCCGGCGCCGACGATTTCGTCGGCAAGTCCACCGAGATGAACGTGCTGCGCGCCCGCCTGCGGGCGCTTCTGCGCCGCAAGTTCCTGCAGGAGCAGAACGAGCGGATCATCGAGGAATTCCGCGTGCGCGAGATGGAGACCTTGCGCGCCAAGGCCGAGAAGGAGGCGGCGGAGGCCCGCGCGACCCTGGCCGAGGGGCTGGAGCGGGCCAACCGCGACCTGGAGGAGGCGAACCGCAAGCTGCGGGAGACCCAGGTCCACCTGATCCAGTCGGAAAAGATGGCGTCCCTCGGCCAATTGGTGGCGGGCATCGCCCACGAGATCAACAACCCGCTCTCCTTCGCGCTGTCCAACGTGTTCTCCATCGAGGGCTGGCTGGCCGAGGCGCTGGAGGAGGGAGCGGGCATGCCCACCCCCATCCGGCACAGGATCGACAAGGTCCTGGCCAGGATCGGCGACACCGGCCAGGGGCTGGAGCGGGTGCGCGAACTGGTGGTCAAGCTCAGGACCTTCTCGCGGCTGGACGAGGGGGACTTCACCATCGTCGATATCCGCGAGACGATGGAATCGGTGCTCCTGTTCCTGCGCCACAAAATGGCCGACCGCATCGCGGTGGTGCGGGAGTACGCCGAGGACAACCGCCTCGCCTGCTATGCGGGCCAGTTGAACCAGGTGATCATGAACGTGGTCGCCAACGCGGTCGATGCCATCAAGGGCGAGGGGCGCCTCACGGTGCGGACAGGCACCCGCGACGGGATGTTCATGATCGCGGTCGGCGACAGCGGCTGCGGAATTCCGGCGGAAAACCTGGAGCGGATCTTCGACCCCTTCTTCACCACCAAGCCCGTCGGGCAGGGAACCGGACTGGGGCTGTCGATCTCCTACAAGATCGTCCAGGCTCACAAGGGGCGCATCGACATCGACAGCACGGTCGGGGCGGGCACCGAAGTGCGCGTCCTGATCCCGCGCGATCTGGAAGGGTGATGCGGCCTGTCGGCCGCTCGGACGGCAACACGGACGCGGGCGGGAGGTGAGGCCATGGCGGGGGAGGACAGGCGCAAGCTCGGGGTGCTGGTCGTCGACGACGAGCCGCAGATACTCACCGCGATCACCGACCTCCTGGAAGGTGACTTCTCGGTATGGACGGCGAGCGATCCCGAGACCGCCTTCAAGATCCTGACGGTGCAGGACATGGCGGTGATCCTCACGGACCAGCGCATGCCGGGAATGACGGGGGCCGAATTCCTGGGCAAGGCCCGCGAAATCTCCGACGCCACCCGGGTGTTGCTGACGGGCTATTCGGACTTCGCCGCGTTGGCCATGGCCGTCAACCTGGGCCAGATCCAGGCCTACCTTCCGAAACCCTGGAATCCATTGGAACTCAAGGTGGTCGTCGAGACGGCCGCCGAACGGTGGCGGCTGGGGCGCCAGTTGCGGGAGGAACGCAACCTGCTGCGCTCCCTCATGGACAACATCCCCGACGCGATCTTCTTCAAGGACCGTTCTCTGCGCTTCACGCGCGTGAACGCGGCCCAGCTCGAACTGCTGGGGATCGATTCCCCCGAGCGCGTCGTCGGATTGCGGCTGGCCGATCTGGTCGCCGCCGAGCAGGCGGGCGCGGTCGAGGAGCAGGAGAAGGACATCCTCGACCGGGACGCGCCGATGATCGACAAGATCGAGGCCACGGCGGGCCCGTCGGGGGCGAAGGTATGGCATTCGATCACCAAGGTGCCGATCCGAGAAGGCGGCGACGTCGTCGGCCTGGTCGGGGTGGCCCGCGACGTCACCAAGCGCAAGCAGGCCGAGGATTACCTTCGGCGCGCTCACGAGGAGTTGCAGCAGGCGGTCGAGGAGCGCACGCGTTGGTTGCGCGACGAAATCCGCCGCCGCGCGCTGGCCGAAGACCAGGCGCGCTCGGCGCAGCGGGGCGCCGAACAGGCGAACCGCGCCAAGACCGTGTTCCTCGCCAATATGAGCCATGAGCTGCGCACGCCGTTGAACGCCATCATCGGGTTCTCGGAACTGGCGACCACCGTCATGAACGCCAGGGAGCTGGAAAAATACGGCGGCTATTTGTGCAACATCACCGAATCCGCCAACCATCTGCTCCAGGTCATCAACGACATCCTCGACGTCTCGCGGATCGAGATCGGCAAGGTCAATCTGCGCGAGGAGGATGTGGATGTCGCCGACGCGATCCAGACGGCCCTGCGCCTGATCGGCCATGTCGCCGCGGGAAAGAGCCAGACGCTGTCGTTTTCGATCGCCGAGAATTTCCCCCGCCTCAAGGGCGACGTGCGGCTGCTGAAGCAGATATTGCTGAACATCGTGTCCAACGCCGCCAAATTCACCGGCGAGGATGGCCATATCGGCGTGCATGCCTGGGTGGAGGATGGCGCGGTCAGCATTGCCGTCGCGGATGACGGGATCGGCATCGAGCCGCAGGACATACCCCTGGTGTTGCAGCCGTTCGGGCAGGTCGAAAGCGCCCTGTCCCGTACGCACGACGGCACCGGGCTGGGCCTGCCGCTCGCCAAGGGGTTCATGGAATTGCACGGGGGCACCCTCACGCTCTCCTCGGAACCGGGCAAAGGAACGCGCGTGGTGTTGACCTTCCCGCCGGCGCGCACGGTGGTCCGGCCGAAGGACTAGGCGGCCCCGCTCTCCCGCCGCGGCACGGCCCGCGGCCGCGCATACCGCGACGGTTGCGGCGGCCGGCATTTGCGCTTGACCCCAAATGGGAACGAGAGTAGAACAAATCCCGTTCGGTTTTTGGTTTGTTCGCAAGGGACGGGAACCGTACGGTTCCTTTGGGGGAGAAATCGCGGATGCTGACACGCAAGCAATACGAACTGTTGATGTTCATCGACCAGCGCCTGCGCGCGACCGGCATTTCACCGTCCTTCGACGAGATGAAGGAAGCACTCGATCTCCGCTCCAAATCCGGAATCCACCGGCTGATCACCGCCCTCGAGGAACGGGGCTTCATCCGCCGCCTGGCGCATCGCGCCCGGGCGCTGGAGGTGGTTCGCCTGCCCGAGAACACCGGGGATCAATCCCCGCCCGCGCCGCAACGGTTCTCCCCCACGGTCATCAAGGGGAATTTCGCCCAGAACGCTTTGGCGGGCGCGGCGCCGGTCGCCGCCGGCGTGGCCGCCGTGACCCTGCCGCTCTACGGCAAGATCGCGGCCGGCACCCCCATCGAGGCGTTGCGGGACCACTCCAATTCGGTCGAGGTGCCGGCGGCGATGCTGGGGTCGGGCGAGCATTACGCCCTGACGGTCGAAGGTGATTCCATGATCGACGCCGGGATTTTCGATGGCGACACCGTCATCATCCGGCGCTGCGAAACCGCCGACGCGGGCAGCATCGTGGTGGCGCTGGTGGACGATTTCGAAGTCACGCTGAAGCGGCTGCGCCGCAAGGGGGGGTCGATCGCCCTCGAACCCGCCAACACGAAATACGAGACCCGGATTTTTCCGCCGGACCGCGTCAAGGTTCAGGGAAGGCTGGTCGGTCTGGTGAGGATGTACTGACATGCGGATGCAATTCGCGTTCACCGAAGATGGCCGCCGCGCGGACGGGCAGGCGGAGTTCACCATCACCTATGTCGGCCGCATCAACCGCAAGGCGGCCGAGGCCGACGCGCGGCGTCGGTTCGAGGAATGGGCCAGCCTGCGCAGCCCCCTGGCCCGCCGGTGGTCGTCCAACCAAGTGGTTGTATCTTAGAACAAAACGAAAACGCCCGCCGTCATATTCCCGCGAGGGGCAGCACGGTCACGCTTTCGCCGGCTTTGGCGGCCGGCGCGTGGGGCGGGCGGACGACCAGCGCGTCGGCGGCCGCCAGTCCGGACAGGACGGCGGAATCCTGCTTGGCGAAGGGGGTGGCCACCAGGGTGCCGTCGGGCCGGCGCTCCAGGCTGGATCGCAGGTAATCCTGGCGGTCGTCGTTGGCGGGAAGGTCCCGCCCCAGGATCGCCGTGGTGTCGCCGTCGTAAAGGGCCAGTCCGGCCAGGGTGCGCAGCATCGGCACCAGGAACAGGGTGGCGCAGACCAGGGCCGCCACCGGGTTTCCCGGCAGTCCCAGCACCGGCGTGCCCCGCAGCCGGCCGCACATCAGCGGCTTGCCGGGGCGCATGGCCACCTTCCAGAAATCGAGCGCCATCCCGGCCTCGGCCAGCGCCGGGGCGACCATGTCGTAATCGCCGACCGACGCGCCGCCGGAGATCACCAGCAAATCCGCGCCCTCGGCGGCCGCGATCAGCCCGGCCAGGGACTCGGCGGTGTCGGAGGCGATTCCCACGATCATGGGCAGGCCGCCGCTGGCCTCGATCAGGGCCGCCAAAGCGGGGCCGTTGGAGCCGGGAATCTGCGCCGGGGCCAAGGGCTCGCCGGGCATGCGGATCTCGTCGCCGGTGGAAAGCACCGCAACCCGGGGCCGGCGCCGCACCGGCAGCCACGGGATGTTCATGGCGGCCGCCAGGCCGATCCGGCGCGGGTCCATGACCGTTCCGGCGGTCAGCAGCACGTCGCCGACGGCGAAGTCGAGGCCGGCGGGGCGGACGAATTTTCCCGGCGGGATGCCCACCGTGACCGTGACCGCGCCGCCCTCGGCCCGGCAATCCTCCTGCCGCGCCACTGCGTCGGCGCCGTCGGGAAGGGGGGCGCCGGTGAAGATGCGCACGGCCTGGCCGGTCCGGACGGTGCCGGCGAAGGGGTGGCCGGCGGCCGAGGTGCCGGCGACCGCCAACCGCGCAGGGACGGCGGCGACATCGGCGGCGCGGACGGCCCAGCCATCCATGCTGGAGACGGCGAGCGGCGGATGGCTGACGCGGGCGGCGAGGTCGGCGGCGAGCACGCGGCCGAGCGCCTGGGGCAGGGCCACGCTTTCTCCGGCCAAGGGCCGCAGCCCGGCCAGCACCCGCTCGAGCGCGGTTTCGACGGCGATCACCCGGCGCCTCCCGGCCGCTCGGCCGGCGCGTCCCAGGTTCCCGACTTGCCGCCCGATTTGTGGACAAGACGGATATCGGCGATGCGCAAGCCTTTGTCCACCGCCTTGACCATGTCATAGACCGTCAGCGCCGCCACCGATACGGCGGTGAGCGCCTCCATTTCCACGCCGGTGCGGCCGGTGAGCTTGCAGCGGGCTTCGATGTCCACGGCGTTGCGGGCGGGGTCGATGGCGAGATCGACGGTCACCGAGGCGAGCGGCAGGGGGTGGCAAAGCGGGATGAGGTCGGGCGTGCGCTTGGCCCCCATGATCCCGGCCAGTTGCGCCACCGCCAGCACGTCGCCCTTCTTCACTCCGTGCGCCTGGATCAGCGCCAGCGTCGCCGGCGCCATCAGCACGCTGCCCCGGGCGACCGCCACCCGCTCGGTCTCGGCCTTGGCCGACACGTCGACCATGACCGCGTTGCCGTTCTCGTCGAAATGGGTGATGGGGGCCACCGCTCGCCTCAACGGGCCTGGGAGGCGGCCGCGAAGCCGGTCAGCAGGACGCGGGTGGCAAGCTCCACGTCAGGGCGGCGCATCAGCGATTCGCCGATCAGGAAGCCCTTGGCGCCCGCGTCGGCCAGCCGCTTGATATCGACCGGGCCGTCGATGCCGCTTTCGGCGATCAGTATGCGCTCGGCCGGGACCAGCGGCGCCAGCCGCTCGGTGGTGGCGAGGTCGGTCTTCATGGTCTTGAGGTTGCGGTTGTTGACCCCCACCAGCGGAGTCTTGAGCTTCAGCGCCCGGTCCAGTTCCGCCTCGTCGTGGACCTCGACCAGCACGTCCATCTCGTAGCCGAGCGCGATCTCCTCCATCTGCGCCATCTCGGCATCGGTGAGGGAGGCGGCGATCAGCAGCACACAATCGGCGCCCAGCGCGCGGGCCTCGACGATCTGATAAGGATCGACCATGAAATCCTTGCGCAGCACCGGAAGCTCGCAGGCGGCGCGCGCCGCGCCCAGATCGGCTTCCGAGCCCTGGAAGAACCGCTGGTCGGTCAGCACCGACAGGCAGGTGGACCCGCCGCGCTGGTAGGCGCGGGCGAGCGCCGCGGGATCGAAATTGGGACGGATGATTCCGGCGCTGGGCGAAGCCTTCTTGATCTCGGTGATGAGCGCGATTCCGCGCGCGGCGGCGTCCCGCCGCAGCGCCGCGGCGAAGCCCCTGGGCGGAGCCTGGTCCTTGGCGCGCTTCAGCAATTCCTGGATCGGCCGGCGGGTCTTGTGCTCGGCCACCTCGCGCCTCTTCTCGGCGCAGATGCGGTCCAGCACGGTGGCGGTTTCGGTCATGGGATTGCAGTCTTTCGATTGGTGATGGCGACCATGCGGTTCAATACCCCCAGCGCCCGCCCGCTGTCGATCGCCTGGGCGGCCATGGCGACGGCGGACCGTATATGGTCGGTCTTGCCCGCCACCATCAGCGCGGCGGCGGAATTGAGCAGGACGATGTCGCGGTAGGGCCCCGGCGCCCCGTCCAGCAATGCCCGGAGCGCGCCGGCGTTGCGGGCGGCGTCGCCGCCCTTGAGATCGTCGGGGCGGGCCCGGGGCAGGCCGGCGTCCTCCGGGGTGATTTCAAACATCTCGACGGTGGCGTCGCGCAGCTCCGCCACCAGCGACGGCCCGCAGGTGGTGAGTTCGTCCAGACCGTCCGAGCCGTGGACAACCCACGCCCGTTCGGCGCCCAGGCGGCCCAGCACCTCGGCCACCGGCCGCACCCAGTGGTCGGCGAACACGCCGACGATCTGCAATCGGGTGCCGGCGGGGTTGGACAGGGGGCCGAGCAGATTGAAAATGGTGCGCGTGCCCAGTTCGGCCCGCACGCCGGCTACGTGGCGCATGGCGTTGTGATGCCGGGGCGCCATCAGGAAGCCCAGGTTGCTGGTCCACAGGCACTCGCGCACCAGCGCCATGTCGGCATCGAGATCGACCCCCAGCGCCGCCAGCACATCGGCCGAGCCGGATTTGGAAGACGAGGCGCGGTTGCCGTGCTTGGCCACCGGCACGCCGCAGGCGGCGACCACGAAGGCGGCGGCGGTGGAGATGTTGTAGGTCCCGGCGCCGTCCCCGCCGGTGCCGCAGGTGTCGATGGCGCCCTGGGGCGCGTCGAGGGGAAGCGCCTTGCCCCGCATCGCCCGGGCGGCCCCGGTGATTTCCGCGACCGTCTCGCCGCGCACCCTGAGCGCCATCAGCAGGGCGCCGATCTGCGCCGGCGTGGCCTCGCCGGACATGATCGTCTGGAACGCGCCCTCGGCTTCGGATTCCGACAGGCGATGGCCGGCCGCCACGCGGGCGAGAACGTCCTTCATCGACGCAGTTCCCGTCACGCGGCGCTTCCCTTGGGCAGGCGGCAGAGGTCGAGGAAATTGCGCAGCATCCGGTGCCCATGCTGGGTCTCGATGCTTTCGGGATGGAATTGGACGCCCCACACGGGCAGCGTCTTGTGGGCCAGTCCCATGATCAGGCCGTCGTCGCTCCACGCCGAGACGTGCAGGCCGGCCGGCAGGGTCTCCCGCTCCACCACCAGGGAATGGTAGCGCGTCGCCCGGAACGGCGTGGGCAGGCCGGCGAACACGCCGCTGCCGTCGTGGTGAATGTCGCAGACCTTGCCGTGCATGGGGGCCGGCGCGCGCACCACCTTGCCGCCGAAGGCCTGGCCGATGGCCTGATGGCCGAGGCAGACGCCGAACAGGGGGACGGTTCCCGCCGCTCGGCGGATCAGGTCCAGGCAGATGCCGGCCTTGTCGGGATCGCAGGGGCCGGGGGACAGGACGATGCCCTCCGGGGCCATCGCCATCGCTTCCTCCACGCCGAGCGCGTCGTTGCGCCGCACCTCGACCGTCGCCCCCAGCTCGCCCAGGTAGTGCCACAGGTTGTAGGTGAAGCTGTCGTAGTTATCGATCAGGAGGAACATGGCCTTGAGCGTCCGCCGGGCGTTTTTCCGAAGGCCGAAGATTGCAGCCGCGCCCTTGTTCCGTCAAGCGCGCGGGGTTGCCGCGGCGGCCGCGGATGCCGTCGCCATCACAGGGAAAGCGACCGTGGGGTAGGCGATGACGACGGGGGCGAACAGGAATCCGCCGCGGTTCCAGGGTTCGTGCAGGCCGGCGTCGGGCAGGACGGCGAGACTGCGGGTTCCGACCAGCCAGAGGTCGGCGATGGCGGCGGGAAGGATGGTGCGGCCGTGTCCGTCCGCCGCCAGGGCCGCCAGCGCGTCCAGATCCCCCACGACCGCGTCGGCGAACGCGGCGAGGCCGGTGTCCGGCGCGGCATCGGGAACGACGTGGAAGGCGAAGCGGGGCGCCGACTGCGCCCGCGCCGTCAGGGGCACCGGGAAGCCTTGCACGGACCGCAGATAGAGCTGGGCCGCCGCCACCTCCGTGGATGTGGCGAAGACGTGCCTTCCGGCCACTTGCAGGGCGCCCACATCGTCTTCGCGGCCGAATTCCATCCGCACCGTCCCGGCTCCGGCGGTCTCGTAGACCCGCCCGGACGGCAGCCGGGAGGCGTGGGCGGCCTGGGCGTGCCCGACCGCCAGCCGGTGGCGGGCTCGGGTGGCGCCGACGAACAGGATGCGGGCTTCCTCGGCCGGCTCGCCGCGGGCCTCGGCCTTGGCCGGCAGCATCAGGCGCACCGAATCCGCCTCACGCCCCTTGGACGCGTGGATCGTCCCCAGGATGGGCCCCGACGTGCCGATGTCGGGCAGGCAGAACTCGGCGGGAGGCCGGTGCCCGGACAGCCGCCGCAGCAGCAGCGCCGTGTCCACGAGGTTCGGGCCGGCGGGGGCGGCGCGGTTGAGCTTTCGCCACGCCTCCCCCCGATCGAGGATGGCGAAGGGCGTGCCCTCCACGTTGTCCCGCCACAGCCGCGCAAAGCGGGATTCCGTCAGGACCGGCGCGCTATGGCCCGAGAGGCAGGCCGCCAGCCAGGGCGCCATGGCCGGCGGATGTCCGGACATGCGCAGCCGGTGGCCGATCCGCCGGTGGTGCAGCCGCGCCGATTCCCGCAGGGCTTCGGCGCGGCTGCGGAACAGCACGAGGTCGCATTCCTCGCTGTGGACCGTGGCCGCCCGTTCGATGTCGCGCCGCACCCCGGCCAGAACCCGCTTCGGGGGGGTGCCGGGGCTCAGGATGCGCGTGCGCGTGCGCCGGAAGACCCGCGCCAGCCGGTCCGAGCGGCAGCGGAACACCGTGGCCAGGGCCAACCGCCGGAAAGCCGGATCGGCGCGCAGGCGGTCGATCAGGGGTTCCTCGCCCCAGCCCCGTTCGGCGAAGCCGTAGATGGCCTGGGCGTCGTCGGCGAACACCGTGACGCCGCAGTCGGGGGACAGTTTCGCGATCATGGCCGCCAGCAGGTCGGCGCGGATGCCGACGATGTCGTGGGCCTCGTCGATGACCAGATGGGCCACCGTTTCCAGGCGCGCGCCCACCTCGGCGTTCGAGCGCACAAGGTCCAGAACGCGGCGGATGGATTCGTCGTAGGAGCTTGGGCCCTCGGTCTCGGGCTGAAGGTCCCAGGCCAGGGAATCCAGCGTGGACAGGCGTACCGCGTGAGCCGCGTCGGCATCGCCGACGGCCCCGGCGATGCGCTCGCGGATCTCGCGCACGGCGGAGCGGGTGAAGCTGATCAGCCACACGGTCTCGGGCGCGACGCGGTTCTCGCGGATCAGATGGGCCACCCGCGCGCAGGCTATGGCGGTCTTGCCGGTGCCCGGCCCGCCGTCCACCAGCATCCGGGCGGCGGACGCGGCGGCGATCACCTCCCGTTGCGCCGCATCCCACCCGGCCGGCAGGCCGGGGCCGCGGTCGAAACGGTGGCGAAGGAGGGCGATCGCATTCCGAAGGTGGGTGATCATCCCCCAAGGCTATCCCTATCGGTTGTGGGGGACAAGGGCCTGGCACGTTCAAAGACGGAAATCCTTGACCTCCGGGAAGGGTCGGCATGATCTTGGAATCATGAAAGATCAGCAGACCATCGACCTCGCCATCTCGGGGATGACCTGCGCCGCCTGCGCGACGCGGCTGGAAAAAGTGCTGGGCCGGGTCGAAGGCGTGAGTTCGGCCAACGTGGCGCTCGCCTCGGAACGGGCCCGCGTCGTTGCCGCCCTGGGGGCAGCGGTGGCCGATCTGGTGGCGGCGGTGGAGAAGGCCGGGTTCAGCGCCACCGTGCTGACCGGCGAGGACGAGTCCCTGGCCCGCGAGGAGGCGGAGCGCGCCCGCGACGTCCGCCACCAGGTGCGGATGCTGGCGCTGGCGGCGGCGCTGACCCTGCCGCTGGTGGCGGAGATGGTGGCGCACATGGCCGGCCTGCCGTTCCGCCTGCCACCGTGGCTGGCGCTGGCGCTGGCCACTCCCGTCCAGTTCTGGATCGGCGCCCGCTTCTACGAGGGGGCGTGGAAGTCCCTGCGGGGCGGCATGGGCAACATGGACGTGCTGGTGGTCCTGGGGACCTCGGCGGCCTACTTCCTGTCGGCCTGGAACGTGGTGACCGGCGCGGCCGGTCACGGCAACCTCTATTTCGAGGGCGCGGCGGTCGTCATCACCCTGGTCCTGCTGGGGAAAGTGCTGGAGGCGCGGGCCAGGCGCTCGGCGACCGGGGCGATCCGGGCCTTGATGACGCTCCGCCCCGACGTGGCGCGGGTGGAACGGGACGGACGGGTGGTCGAAATCCCGGCGGCGGCGGTGGCGCCGGGCGACGTGGTGGTGGTGCGCCCGGGCGAGCGTGTGGCCGTGGACGGGGTGGTGGTCGAGGGCGAAAGCCAGGCCGACGAATCCCTGATCACCGGCGAAAGCCTGCCCGTCGCCAAGGCCCCCGGCGCCCCGGCGGTGGCCGGCAGCGTCAACGGCGACGGCCTGTTGCGGGTGCGCGCCACCCGCGTGGGCGCCGAATCCACCATCAACCGCATCATCCGCATGGTCCAGGGCGCCCAGGCCTCGAAGGCCCCCGTCCAGCATCTGGTGGACCGCATTTCGGCGATCTTCGTGCCGGCGGTGGTGGCCATCGCCGCAACGGCCTTCGCAATCTGGGCGGCCGCCCTGGGCGATCCCCACACCGCCTTCATCGCCGCCGTGTCGGTTCTGGTCATCGCCTGCCCCTGCGCGCTGGGCCTGGCGACGCCCGCCGGGATCATGGTGGGCACCGGCGTGGCGGCGCGGCACGGCATCCTGATCAAGGACGCGGTGGCGCTGGAACGCGCCCATCTGGTCAACGTCGTCGTCTTCGACAAGACCGGCACGCTGACCGAGGGGCGGCCGGCAGTGGTGGCGGTGGTGGCGGCCGATGGCAACCAGGCTGGCCTGCTGCGCCTTGCCGCCTCGGCCCAGGCGGGCAGCGAGCATCCGCTGGCCAAGGCGGTGCTGGCCGAGGCCAAGGGGGTGGACCTCGCTCCCGTCGCCAGTTTCCGCAGCTTGGCCGGACGCGGGCTGGCCGCCGAGGTCGATGGCCGGGCGCTGGTGATCGGCAGCCCCCGGCTGATGGCCGAACGCGGCGTCGATCTGTCCGCCCTGGCCCATGCCGCCGAGACGCACGAAGCCGACGGGCGGACGGTGATGTGGGTGGCCGAAGGCGCCCGCGCGCTGGGCCTGATCGCCGTGGCCGATCCCGTCAAGCCGTCGGCCGCCGCCGCGGTGGCCCGGCTCAAATCCATGGGCATCGAGAGCGTCATGCTCACCGGAGATCATCGCCGCGCCGCCGAGGTCGTGGCCGCCGCGATCGGCATCGCGCGGGTGATCGCCGAGGTCCTGCCCGAGGACAAGGCAGCCTCGGTCGCCGCCCTGAAAGGCGAGGGCCGCGTCGTCGCCATGGTGGGCGACGGGGTCAACGACGCGCCCGCTTTGGCCGCCGCCGATATCGGCGTGGCCATGGGCACCGGCAGCGACGTGGCCATGGAGGCGGCCGGCATCACCCTGGTCAAGGGCGATCCCGCCCTGCTTCCGGCCGCGCTGGGGATATCGCGCGCCACCACGGCGAAGATCCGCCAGAATCTGTTCTGGGCCTTCGCCTACAACGTGGTCGCCCTGCCGGCCGCCGCGCTGGGCCTGCTGACCCCGGTGATCGCCGGCGCGGCCATGGCCATGTCGTCGGTGTCGGTGGTCTCCAACGCCTTGCTCCTGCGCCGATGGCGGGCGCGGTAGCGCCCGCCTCCCGCCAATGGCGGACAGCTCCGATGGCGGAGGGCGGACCCTCTCTGGCCCTTTGTTCGGCGGACGGCCGACGGCTATAACCGGAATCGCGCGTAACGGATGGCAGGAGGGGGCGGGTGTCGCGGCGTGAAATCCGGCGGATGCTGATGGGTCCGCCCAGGAAGAGGCTCTTGGACCGGCCCTGGGCGATCCCCGCGCTGATGGTGCTGGTCCTGGTGGGGGGAGTGGCCGCCGGCATCGGCATCGGCCTGGTCGCCCGGCCCAGGCCGCAATCCCCGCCGCCCCCGGCCGCCCGCGAGGATTCCCGGCTTCCCGTCTATGAGGAGCCGCTGGCCACGCCGGACGTGCAGGCGCCCCCGCCGCGGCCGTCGGGCTCCATAACCGGAGAGGGCGCCCGCGAGGAGGCGTTGGCCTCCATTCCCCCCGCCGCCGCGCCGGCCAAGGGGATTCCGGCCTGGGTGCGCTATGCGGTGCCGGCGCCGCCGGCCCTCGGCCGGCCGATGATCGCGGTGGTGATCGACGATCTCGGTCTCGACAAGCGCCGTACCGAGCGCGTGACCACGCTGCGGGCGCCGCTGACCCTGTCCTTCATGACCTATGCCGAGGACCTGGACCGGCAGACCGCCCTGGCGCGCAGCCGCGGGCACGAACTCATGGTCCACATGCCCATGCAGCCCATGAACTCCAGCTACGACGCCGGCCCCGACGTCCTGCTGACCGGCCTGCCGGCCGCCGAACTGCGCCGGCGCATCGACTGGGGGCTGTCGCGCTTCAAGGGCTTCGTCGGCATCAACAACCACATGGGCAGCCGCTTCACCGCCGATCCGGTCGGCATGGCCGTGGTGATGGAGGAAATGCGCCGCCGCGGGCTGCTGTTCCTGGACTCGGTGACCACCGGCAAGTCGGTGGCCGGGGAGATGGCGCGGCGCTACGGCGTGCCGTTCGCCGCCCGCGAGGTGTTCCTCGACAACGACCAGAGCGTCGCCGCCGTGCGCGGGCAGCTCGACAAGGTCGAGGCGCTGGCGCGGCGCACCGGGGCCGCCATCGCCATCGGCCACCCCCACGACGCCACCATCGAAGCCCTGGGCTCGTGGCTGCCCGCCCTGGAGCGGCGGGGCTTCGTGCTGGTGCCGGTCACCGCTTTGGTGAAAGAGCCCGGCCCCGGAGGGTGACCTCCCGCCGGGGTATGCCGTTGGCGCGTGGATGACGGCGCCAGGGCAGGCTTCCCATCTCGCCGGGGACAACCCCAGGATTGGCGAGAGGGAGGTTCTCCGATGAAGGCCGTCGTGTTCCACGGGATTGGCGACATCCGCCTCGACGACGTCCCCGAGCCGAAGATTCAGCAGCCCGGCGATGCCATCATCCGCATCACCGCCAGCGCCATCTGCGGCACTGACCTCCATATGGTGCGCGGCACCCTGTCCGGCATGAAGGCGGGCACCATCCTTGGGCACGAGGGCGTCGGCGTGGTCGAGGAGGTGGGCGCTGGGGTGCGCAATTTCCGCAAGGGGGACCGGGTGGTGATCCCGTCCACCATCGCCTGCGGCTGGTGCAGCTATTGCCGTGCCGGCTACACCGCGCAATGCGACCACGCCAATCCCAATGGGCCGCTGGCGGGGACGGCCTTCTACGGCGGCCCGGAATGGAGCGGGTCGTTCGACGGCCTTCAGGCCGAATTCGCCCGCGTTCCCTTCGCCGCCCACAACCTCATCAAGATCCCGCACGAGGTGACCGACGAGCAGGCGATCCTGTGCTCGGACATCTTCCCCACCGGCTATTTCGGCGCCGAGCTGGCCGAGGTCGGCGCGGGCGACACCGTGGCCGTGTTCGGCTGCGGCCCGGTCGGCCAGTTCGCTATCCTCTCCGCGTTCATGAAGGGCGCGCACCGGGTGTTCGCGGTGGACTGCCTGCCCGACCGGCTGGAGGTGGCGCGCAGCCAGGGCGCGGAATGCATCGATTTCGCATCCGAGGACCCGGTGGAGGTCATCCGCGGCCTGACCGGCGGGATCGGCGTCGACCGCGCCATCGATGCGGTCGGGGTCGATGCCGTCGCGCCCAGGGGCCAGGGCCATCCCGAGGAGGTGAAGGTGGTGGCGCCCCAGACCAATCCGCACGGGGCCAACTGGCATCCGGGCGACGCGCCGTCCCAGGCCTTGAGCTGGGCGGTGGAGGCGGTGGCCAAGGCCGGCACGCTGGCCATCATCGGCATCTATCCGCGCACGGCCAAGGTCTTCCCGGTGGGCGTGGCGATGAACAAGAACCTCTCGGTCAACGCCGGCTACTGCAACCACCGCACCTACATCCCCGCCCTGATCGACTCCATCCGGAGCGGCGCGGTGGAACCGACCGGGCTGCTGTCGCAAGTCCAGCCCCTGTCCTCGGTGATCGAAGCCTACGAAGCCTTCGACCGCCGCCAGCCGGGCTGGCTGAAAGTCGAGATTCTGCCCAAGGCCGCTTGACTTCGCTCCATCGGCGGGGACACTCACACCAAGCCCCGCCCCCGACCACCGGGGCGCAACGATGGAGAACGGAAATGGCCAGCAAGTACCACGTCACCGGCATGACCTGCGCCGGATGCGCCCGCTCGGTGGAGACGGCGATCAAGATGGAGGCCCCCGGCGCCACGGTGGCGGTCGATCTGGGCACCGCCACGGTGACGGTCGACGGCGCCAGCGAGGCTCAGGTGAAGAAGGCGGTGGGCGAGGCGGGATTCACCTTCCTCGGGGCGGCGTGAGCAATCCATTCTGCCGCCCCGAGCGCAGCCGGGGGGGCCTTTCGGGCAGAGCGTGGGTGAAAGGTTCCTCGGTCGCTCGCGCTCGCTCGGAACGACAAAAGCGGTTTGTCGCCCCGAGCGCGGGCGCGAAGCCTTACGTCCCCGTGCGGGTGAAGTTGATGGCGTCCTCGGCCACGCGGATCAGCACGCGGGCCTTGTTCATGCATTCCTCGTGTTCCTTTTCGGGAACCGAGTCGGCGACGATGCCGGCGCCGGCCTGGACGTACATGGTGCCGTCCTTGACCAGCGCCGTGCGGAGCGCGATGCAGGTGTCCATGTTGCCGTTGCCGGCGATGTAGCCGATGCAGCCGGCATAGAAGCTGCGGCGCACCGTCTCCAGCTCGTCGATGATCTCCATGGCGCGGATCTTGGGCGCGCCGGACACCGTGCCGGCGGGAAAGCCGGCCATGAGCGCGTCCATGGCGTCGCAATCGGCCCTGAGGCGGCCCTCGACGTTGGAGACGATGTGCATGACGTGCGAGTAGTACTCGACGGTCATCTTCTGCGTCACCGCCACCGATCCCACCTCGGCCACCCGGCCGACGTCGTTGCGGCCCAGATCGAGCAGCATCAGGTGTTCGGCCAGCTCCTTGGGGTCGGCCAGCAGGTCGGCCGCCAGCGTCTTGTCCTCGGCCGCGTCCACGCCGCGCCTGCGGGTGCCGGCGATGGGGCGGATGGTGACCTTGCCGTCGCGCAGCCGCACCAGGATTTCGGGGCTCGACCCCACCAGCTGGAAGCCCCCGAAATCGAGGTAGAACAGGAAGGGGCTGGGATTGGCGCGGCGCAGCGCGCGGTAAAGGGAGAAGGGCGGCAGCTTGAACGGCACCGACAGGCGCTGCGACAGCACCACCTGGAAGATGTCGCCGGCCGCGATATAGTCCTTCGCCCTGTCCACCATCGCCCCGTATTGCGCGGGGGTGATGCTGTGGACGGGCGTCGGCTCGTGCCCCGCGCGGTCGATCCACTCGCCGGCGCGCGGCAGGGGGCGGTCCAGGGCCTCGACCACGTGATCCAGCCGCTCGCAGGCGAGGTCGTAGGCGGCCCGGGCATCCACGCCGTCGCGCGGCCACACCGGGGCGACGGCCGTCAGCGTGCCGTTGACGTTGTCGAACATGGCCATGATCGTGGGGCGGACGAAGATGCCGTCGGGAACGCCGATCTCGTCGGGATTGGCGTCGGGCAGGCGCTCCGCCAGCCGCACCATGTCGTAGGCCATGTAGCCCACCAGCCCCGCCGACATGGGCGGCAGGAAGGCGGGGATGTCGATGCGGGATTCGGCCACCAGGGCGCGCAGGCTGTCGAGCGCGCCCGACCGTTCGGCCACCGGGCAGGGCTCGAAGGCGTCGGGCGCGGTGCGCGCCAGGCGGTTGATCCAGGCGCGGTTGCCGGCGCAGCGCCAGATCAGGTCGGGCTTCAGGCCGATCACCGAATAGCGGCCGCGGACGGCGCCGCCTTCCACCGATTCCAGCAGGAAGGCGTAAGGCTGCCCGCCGCCCAGCTTGAAGAAGGTGGTGACCGGCGTCTCCAGATCGGCGACCAGGGTACGCCAGACCACCTGCGGCCTCCCCGCATCGTAGCTGGCGCGGAAGGCGGGAAAGTCGGGCTGGACGGTCATGGTCACTCTTCGTGGGTGAGCTGGCTGCGATCCACCTTGACGCCGAACTTGGCGGAAAGGGCGGACAGATACTCGTCGATCAGGTCGCCGCCGATCTGCTTGGACACGCTCTCCCGCGCGGTCTTGACGGCGTCGGCGCCGGTGGCGGGATCGAAGGGGACGATGCGCGCCAGGCGGGCGACCATCCAACCGTCCTGCGCGGCGGCCACCGCGGTCTGGCCCACGGCCTTGTCGAACATTTCCCCGACGATTGCGGGCGGCACGCCGGCCTTGGCCACGGCGTCGCGGGTGAAGGGGTCGGTCGTCCTGGCTTCGCCGCCGACGTCCTTGGCCACCTCGGCGGCCGTCTTGCCCGAGGCCAGTTCCGCAGCCGCCGCGTCGGCCTTCGCGCGCGCCAACTCGTGGCGCTTTTCCGCCTGCCAGTTCCCCACCACTTCGGCGCGGATGCTGTCCAGGGGCTTGGGCGCCGGCGGGGTGACCTTGTCCACCCGCAGCATGAAATAGCCGTCCGCGCCGTTCTCGGTAAGCTGGCTTTCGTTGCCGGGATCGGACTGGAACGCCACTTCCAGGAAGGCCGGGACCTTGGGAAGGCCGGCCATCGGCTTGCCGTCCGGGCCGCGGCCCTTGGCATCGACGGCGGCGAATTTGGCGATCTGGAGATTGAAGCGCTGCGCCGCCTCCTCCAGCGACGCCCCGCCGCCCAGCGCGTCGTCCACCTTGTTGGACAGGTCGGTGAGCAGGTCGCCCGCCTTTTCACTGCGGATGTCCTGCACCAACTGGTCGCGCACCTCGGCGAGGGCGCGCGTGTGGCCGGGGGTGATTCCGGTCACCTTGACGATGTGCCAGCCGAGCGACGTCTTGACCGGCCCCGCGACGGTGCCGGGCTTCTGGGCGAACACGGAATCGCCCAAGCCCTCGGGCAGGTCGGCCTTCTCGACGTTGCCGAGATCGACGACGTGGCCGCCCACGGCGGCGGCGATGGCGGGAAGGTCCTTGCCCTGCTTGACCAGGGCGGCCGCCTTGTCGGCCGAGGCGGCGTCGGGCGCCACCACCTGGCTGACCTGCCGGCGCTCGGGAATGATGAACTCGGCGCTGCGCTGGTCGTACTCGTCCCGGATCATGGCGTCGGTGACCTGGATCTGCCCATCGACGTCGGCGGGACGCAGCAGCAGCACGGTGACCGCGCGGTATTCGGGCGCCATGAAGTGGCGGGTGTTGGCCTTGTAATAGGCGTCAAGGGTGGCCGCGTCCGGCGGGGCGGGCAGGGCGATGGAAGCGTCCTTGACCAGCACGGTGTCGGCGATGCGGCGTTCCTGCCGGTGCGCCACCAAAGGATCGACCAGGACGGCCGGGGCGGCGACGCCGCCGGCCAGGGCGTTGGACAACTGGCCGCGGATCATGTCGGCCCGCTGCAAATGCACGAACGCCTTCTCGGTCAGGCCGGCGCGGGCCAGCGCCATTTCCAGCCGCTGGCGATCGAACTCGCCCTTCGCGTTGCGCAGGTCGGGGGCGGCCGCGATCTTGCGGAGAATGATCTGGTCGGACGCCGTCAGGCCGAGGTCGGCGCCGGCCTGGTCCACCAGGGTGCGGTTGACGATGGTCCGGATCGTCTGGTCCATGATGCCCAGCTTGCGCGCATCCTCGGTGGTCAGCTTGCCGCCGAACAGCGGTTGGAGCCGTTCCACATCGCGCTTGAACTCGGCGTTGACGTCGGACGCCGCCAGGGAGACGCCGCCCACCTGGATGGCGGGGGCGGTGCCGAAGATGCCGCGCCGGACCACGTCGCCGATGCCCCAGGACAGGAACCCGAGGGCGAGAATCGCGAAGAACAGTTTGGCGATCCAGGTCTTGGCGAATGTGCGGAAGGATTCGAGCATCGTCGATGGAGCCGTCGCCGGGGGATAAGGACCTTGGCCGCGCGTCTCAAGAGACCGCGGCGGCCGGAGGTGTCGCGCATAATAAGGATGCCGGTCCGGGCCCGCAACCAATGAATCCGGGGGGCGGCGGGGCGCCCTTGCCATAATTATACGTATGGGAGTGTGGAAATCTCCTTGCGCGCGCCCCCCCAATCCGGGTTATATAATAGTGATTTGAAGGTATTAACCTTCTCTAATGTTCCCCAACGAAAAGACCACAACGCGAGGAAACGCGCTCATGGCTTCCAAGCCCCTCTTCATCATGCTGTGCTCGGACGAGCACGAAAAGATACAGCTCGCGGCGATGGTCGCCTCGGTGGCGGCGGTTTCCGACCGGCCCGTGCAGGTCTTCGTGACCATGAACGCCATCCTGGCGTTCCGGCGCGGGGCGACCCCGGCCGAACGCTATCACGGCGGGCATTTCCACGAGAAGTTCATGACCGCGAAGGTCCCCGACGCCATCGAACTGTTCGAGCACGGCAAGATGCTGGGCGACATGAAGATGTGGGCCTGTTCCATGGTTCTCGATCTGCATCATTGGGAGGCGGACAAGGACCTGACCGAAGGGCTGTTCGACGGCGCCGCGGGGTTGACGGTCTTCCTCGCCGACGCCGAAGAGGGCGAACTCATCACCATCTGAAAACAACAAGACTAACCAGAGTAAGAAGGAAAATACGCTATGGCCGAACGCCAGACCATCGACGCCCGCGGCGCCTTTTGCCCCGGCCCCCTGATGGAACTCATCGCCGCCCTGAAGCTCGCCCAGATCGGCGACGAGATCGAGGTGCTGTCGTCCGATAAAGGTTCCGTCAACGACATTCCGGCCTGGGTGACCAAGGTCGGCCACGCGAATGTCGGCACGACCGAGAAGGACGGCTATTGGAGCGTGGTCGTCAAGAAGGCGAAGTAGCGCCGGGCCGCCGGGGGCCCGGACGGGCCCCCGATGGCCGCGCCGGATGGCCAACAGGAATTCCAAACGTGAGGGAGGGTTTGTAATGTCCAAGACGATACTGATCGTTGGTGGCGGCCTTGCCGGCACCATCGTCGCCAATGGCCTCTGCCGTCAGCTCGGGTCCGAGCTGCGCACCGGTGCGGTCAACATCACGATGCTCGGGACGACCGAAACCCACATGTACCAGCCGGGCCTGCTGTACGTCCCGTTCGGCAAGATCCGCGAGGCCGAGCTGTTCCGCGAGCAGCGCAAGGTGCTCGACCGCCGCGTCAACTTTTTCGTCGATCCCGCCAAGCACATCGACGTCGAAAAGAATCAGGTCGCGACCGAGCACGGCCGCACCATCAAGTACGATTATCTGGTGCTGGCGACCGGCTCGCGCATCATGCCGCAGAACATCCCCGGCATGAAGGAGGCGGGCCACTGGTTCTATGACCTGGACGGCGCCCGCAAGCTGCGCGACGCCATCAGCAACTTCCAGGGCGGCAAGATCATCGTCAACGTCAACGCCCCCCACAAGTGCCCGGTGGCTCCGCTGGAAGTCACCTTGATGATGCACGAATACCTCAAGGCCCACGGCCTGTGGGAAAAGAGCGAGATCACCTATACCTACCCGATCGGCCGCCTGCACGCCCTGGAGCCGGTGGCGCACTGGGCCAAGCCGGAATTCGACCGTATCGGCATCAAGTACGAGACCTTCTTCAACACGGAATCGGTCGATCCCGAGAAAAAGACCATCAAGTCGATGGAAGGCGTCGAGCTGCCCTTCGACCTGCTCATCACCATCCCGCCGCATGCCGGCGCCGAGGTGATCGACGCTTCGGGCCTGGGCAAGGGCGGCTGGGTGCCGACCAATCCCAAGACCCTGCACCGGGACGGTTCGACCAACGTGTTCGTCTGCGGCGACACCACCAACATCCCGATCTCGAAGGCCGGATCGACCGCCCATTTCGAGGCCGACGTGCTGATCGACAACCTGGTGTCGCTGGTCACCGAGGGCCGTTTCGCCCGCGACTACGACGGCAAGGTGTTCTGCTTCATCGAGACCGGCCTCAACTCGGGGACCTACGTGTGGTTCAACTACACCACCCCGCCCAATCCCGGCCCGCCGTCGCAGATGATCCACTGGTTCAAGCTGGCCTACAACCGACTCTACTGGTTGTCCGCGCGCGGCCTGCTGTAAGGGGGAGGCGTTCATGACCGAGATTCCTCGCCTCAACGTCGACGAACTCGCCCGCCTGGGCGAGGGCGCGACGCAAGCCATGACCGATTCCATGATCGAGCGCCTCGCCAGCACCGCCGGCAACGCGCTTGAGATCGTGGACAAGCTCAACGAGCCGGACGTCCGGGAGGCGCTGTCCACCCTGCTCGGCGCGCTGGGCAACATGCAGCGCACCGGCGTGCTCCAGACGCTGATCGACGCCATCTACATGATCCACGCGGCCCGCTCGGCCGCCACGGATTCCATGGTGGACCGGGTGTTCAGCTTCATCGAGCACATGGCCAACAACCTCGGCACCGAGGACCTGGCCACCCTGGCCCACGAGGCCAAGGGCGCCATGACCGACGCCGTGGACCAATGCGGCATCCCCGGAGCCAGCGGTGGGCTTTTCGGCACGCTGCGCATGCTGTCGAAGCCGGAGACGCAGGAAGCCATGCGCTTCATGCTTGCCTTCTCCTGCTCGCTCCGCAAGCGCGTCGTGGTGCTGGGCAAGGGCGCTCACTCCGGCTGAACGGAGCGCGTCCGGAAGCGATCCTCATGGGGCGGGCCGGCGACGGCCCGCCCATTTTCTTGATATTTCCGTTGCCATTCGTGGCAAAGGGGCGTGAAAGGTTCCTGCGCGCCGGTTCTCATTATGCATTTTTCGCTGTCATCCCGAGCCGACGGCGAGGGATCTTTCCGGCACTTTCGCGTGAAAGATCCCTCAGTCGCTCCGCTCCCTCGGGATGACAACATGCCCTGATGCCGCATAATGAGAACCGCTGATGAATGATCCCTCCACTCGCTCACGCTCGGTCGGGATGACATTATGAGCGAGGGCGCATAACGACAACCGCAGCCCCGCTCGCCCTGGCTCGGCCGGGATGGTATGAACAGAACACTTCGGACAGACGGGAGGAAAATGATGAGCACGAGACGGCCGCTGATCGCCGGCAATTGGAAGATGAACGGGCTGCGGGCCGACGGCCTGGCGCTGGCGGAGGGCGTGGTGGCGCGGCGCAAGGCCGAGCGGGGCATTCCCTGCGACGTGCTGGTGTGCCCCCCGTTCACCCTGATCGCCGACGTGGCCCGGATCGCAGCCGGCTCGGACGTGGCGGTGGGCGGCCAGGACTGCCACGCCAAGGTGTCGGGGGCCCATACCGGCGACACCGCCGCCGCCATGCTCAAGGACGCGGGATGCGGCTATGCGATCGTCGGCCATTCGGAACGCCGCGCCGACCACGGCGAGACCGACGCGGTGGTCAAGGCCAAGGCCGCAGCGGCCCATCAGGCCGGGCTGGTGGCGATCGTCTGCGTCGGCGAGACGCTGGCCCAGCGCGACGCCGGTCAGACCATGGACGTCAACCGCACCCAGTTGCGGGGCTCGCTGCCGGACGGCGCCAACGCCGCCAACACCGTCATCGCCTACGAGCCGGTGTGGGCGATCGGCACCGGGCGCGTGGCCACGCCGGAACAGGCCCAGGAGGTTCACGCCGTCATCCGCGCCGAGCTGGCGGCCCGGCTGGGGGCGGCGGAGGCGGACGCCATGCGCATCCTCTATGGCGGCTCGATGAAGCCGGACAACGCCAAGGCGCTGCTGGCGCTGCCCGACGTGGACGGCGGCCTGATCGGCGGCGCCTCGCTGAAGGCCGAGGATTTCTGGGCCATCGCCAAAGCCTGCGGCTGACGTCCGGGCGGTGCCGCCGTCGAGGGGTCTTTGCCGCGGATGCCGCGGAAAGATCCCTCGGCCCGGCCCGGGAAGACGCGAAAAATGCCGGGCGCCGTCGACAAGGACGGGGGCGGATGCCAAGCCCAACACTTTGTGCTAGCCATCGGCGGCGCAGGGGACTAAAAAGCGGTCGAACGCAGTCCGACGTCCCGGAACTCCCGCCAGGGAGACCATCCCGGGGGCCAAATTTTCGGTGTCGCCCATGGATTTGTTTCCGATCATCCTGGTGATCCATCTCCTGCTCGCCGTCGCTCTGGTCGGCGTGGTGCTGCTGCAACGTTCCGAAGGCGGCGCCCTCGGGATCGGCGGCGGCGGCGGCAACGTGCTGAGCGGGCGCGCCGCGGGCAACCTTTTGACCCGGACCACGGGCATCCTGGCCGGGGCGTTTTTCGTGACCAGCCTTGGGCTGGCCATGATCGCCAATTCGCGGAACAGCGGCAGTTCGGTCTTCGACCACATGCCGGTCCCGGCGCCGACCGCGCCCGCGCCCGCGGGGCAGCCCGCGCCGCCGGCGGCGCCGGCCGGGCCGAGCGCGCCGCTCGCGCACTAAGGGGCGGTCGCGGAGGCGGCGGAAACGGGGGGCGGTGTCGTCGCTGGCGCCGGGCGAGGCGCCGCGGCCGGAGCTGAGAGCAAGGGGCCTATGACGAGATTCATTTTTATCACCGGCGGCGTCGTCTCCTCGTTGGGGAAGGGGCTGGCGTCGGCGGCGCTGGGGGCTTGCCTTCAGGCGCGCGGTTTCAAGGTCCGGCTGCGCAAGCTGGACCCCTACCTGAACGTCGATCCGGGCACCATGAGCCCCTATCAGCACGGCGAGGTGTTCGTCACCGACGACGGCGCCGAGACCGACCTCGATCTCGGCCATTACGAGCGCTTCACCGGGGTGGCGTCGCGCCGGGGCGACAACGTCACCACCGGGCGCATCTATTCGAACGTGATCGCCAAGGAGCGCCGGGGCGACTATCTCGGCGCCACCGTGCAGGTCATTCCCCACGTCACCGACGCCATCAAGGAATTCATCAGGTCGGACCTCGCCGACGAGGATTTCTGCCTGTGCGAGATCGGCGGCACGGTCGGCGACATCGAAAGCCTGCCGTTCCTGGAAGCGATCCGCCAGCTCGGCAACGAGCTGGGCCGCGACCGCGCCATGTTCGTCCACCTCACGCTGCTGCCCTACATCCCGTCGGCGGGCGAGCTGAAAACCAAGCCGACCCAGCATTCCGTCAAGGAACTGCTCAGCGTCGGCATCCAGCCCGATCTGCTGATGTGCCGTTCGGAACGGCCGATCCCCGACGGCGAGCGCAGGAAGATCGCCCTGTTCTGCAACGTCGGCTACGAGGCGGTGATCCCCGCGCTCGACGTGGACACCATCTATCAGGTGCCGGTCAGCTATCACGAGCAGGGATTGGACGAGCAGGTCTGCCGCCATTTCCGCCTCGATGCGCCCCAACCGGACCTGACCCGCTGGCACGGCATCGTCGAGCGCATCCGCCATCCCGAGGGCGAGGTGACCATCGCCGTGGTCGGCAAGTACACCAGCCTGCTGGACAGCTACAAATCGCTGGCCGAGGCGCTGACCCATGGCGGCATCGCCAACAATGTGCGGGTGCGCCTGAGCTGGATCGACAGCACCATTTTCGAGCGCGAGGACGCCGTCCACCACCTGGAGCCCTGCCACGGCATCTTGGTGCCGGGCGGGTTCGGCGAGCGCGGCGCCAGCGGCAAGATCGAGGCGGTGCGCTTCGCCCGCGAGCGGGGCGTGCCGTATTTCGGCATCTGCTTCGGCATGCAGATGGCGGTGATCGAGGCGGCGCGCAATCTGGTGGGGCTGAAGGGCGCCAGCTCGACCGAGTTCGGCCCATGCGAGCACCCGGTGGTCGGCCTGATGACCGAATGGGCCAAAGGCGACATGCTGGAACGGCGCAGGGCCGGCGGCGACCTGGGCGGCACCATGCGCCTGGGCGCCTACGAATGCCATCTGCGCGCCGGCAGCCACGCCCGCGACATCTACGGCACCGGCGTGATCAGCGAACGGCACCGCCACCGCTACGAGGTCAACCTGGACTACAAGGCGGCTCTGGAGGAAAAGGGCCTCAAATTCTCGGGCATGTCTCCCGACGGCATCCTGCCCGAGATCGTCGAGATCCCGGGCCACCCCTGGTTCGTCGGCGTCCAGTTCCATCCGGAGCTGAAGTCCAAGCCGTTCGATCCGCATCCGCTGTTCACCAGCTTCATTGCCGCCGCCGTGCGGCAATCGCGTCTGGTGTGAGACGGGGATGCCGACTCCGCATCACGTCGCCGTCGGGCCGCTCACCCTGGGCAACGACCTGCCGCTGGCGCTCATCGCCGGGCCCTGCCAGATGGAGAGCCGGGACCATGCCCTGGAATGCGCCGCCGCGCTGAAGGAGATGGCGGCCCATGCCGGGCTGCCGCTGATCTTCAAGGCCTCCTTCGACAAGGCCAACCGCACCAGCCTGGGCGGAAAGCGGGGCGTGGGCATGGCGGCGGCGCTGCCGGTGTTCGCCGAAATCCGCGAGCGGCTGGGCATCCCCGTGCTGACCGACATTCACGGCGAAGACCAGTGCGCCCCGGTGGCCGAGGCGGTGGACGTCCTCCAGATCCCCGCCTTCCTGTGCCGCCAGACGGATTTGTTGCTGGCGGCGGGACGCACCGGGGCGGCGATCAACGTCAAGAAGGGCCAGTTCCTGGCCCCGTGGGACATGGCCAACGTCGCCGCCAAGGTGGAAAGCACCGGCAACAGCCGCATCCTGCTGACCGAACGCGGCGTGTCGTTCGGCTACAACGCGCTGGTGGCGGACATGCGCGCGCTGCCCATCATGGCGCGCACCGGCTGGCCGGTGGTGATGGACGCCACCCACGCGGTCCAGGCGCCGGGCGGGCAGGGGGGCTCGTCGGGGGGCGACCGCCGCTTCGCCCCGGTGCTGGCCCGCGCCGCCGTCGCCGTGGGCGTGGCCGGGGTGTTCATCGAGACCCATCCCGACCCCGATCGTGCGCCGTCGGACGGCCCCAACATGATCGCGCTTGGCGACATGCCCGCCCTGATGGCGGTCCTGGCGAGCCTGGACCGGATCGCCAAGGGCAATCCCGTTTTGATCGACTGATACGAAGATACGGACCGTAAGGACCAGGAGATAAGGATGACCTCCATAATCGACATTCATGCGCGGGAAATTCTCGACTCGCGCGGAACGCCCACCATCGAGGTGGACGTGGTGCTGGAAAGCGGCGTGACCGGCCGCGCCGCGGTGCCGTCGGGCGCCTCGACCGGCGCGCACGAGGCGGTCGAACTCCGCGACGGCGACGCGTCGCGCTACGGCGGCAAGGGTGTGCTGAAGGCCGCGGAAAGCGTCAACGGCGAGATTTACGACGCGCTGTCGGGCATGGATGCCGAGGACCAGGTGGTGATCGACCGCACCATGATCGACCTCGACGGCACCCACAACAAGGGCCGCCTGGGGGCCAACGCCATCCTCGGCGTCTCGCTGGCCGTCGCCAAGGCCGCCGCCGAGGAGGTCGGGCTGCCGCTGTACCGCTATGTGGGCGGCACCTTCGCCAGCCTGTTGCCGGTGCCGATGATGAACATCATCAACGGCGGGGTTCACGCCGACAACCCGATCGACATCCAGGAATTCATGATCATGCCGGTGGGGGCGCCGACCTGCGCCGACGCCATCCGCATGGGGTCCGAGGTGTTCCAGGCGCTCAAGCGCGCCCTCAAGGCCGCCGGCCACAACACCAACGTCGGTGACGAAGGCGGTTTCGCCCCCAACCTCAAGAGCGCCGAGCAGGCCCTCGACTTCATCATGGAGGCCGTCGGCAAGGCCGGCTACACGGCGGGCGAGGATGTCATGCTGGCGTTCGATGCCGCCTCGTCCGAATTCTTCAAGGACGGCAAGTATGTGATGGAAGGCGCCAAGAAGACCTTCGACCAGAAGGGACTGGTGAAGTACTACGCCAAGCTGGTGGCGAACTACCCGATCATCTCGATCGAGGACGGCTGCGCCGAGGACGATTTCGAGGGCTGGGCGCTGCTGACCGAAGCTCTGGGCGCCAAGGTTCAGCTGGTGGGCGACGATTTGTTCGTCACCAATACCGAGCGCCTGTCCATGGGCATCGACCAGGGCCTCGCCAACTCGATCCTTATCAAGGTCAACCAGATCGGCACGCTGACCGAAACCCTGGAAGCCGTGGACATGGCCCACAAGGCCGGCTACACCGCCGTGATGTCCCACCGCTCGGGCGAGACCGAGGACAACACCATCGCCGACCTCGCGGTGGCCACCAATTGCGGGCAGATCAAGACGGGCTCGCTGTCGCGCTCGGACCGTCTCGCCAAGTACAATCAGCTGATTCGCCTGGAAGAGGAGCTTGGCCCGGCGGCGCGCTTCGCCGGCAGCACCCTCCGCCGGCGCTGACCGCCCATGCGGGGGAGGCCAGGCCTCCCCCCAGGGCTGTTCAGTGCTCGGCTCGTGACGTGCCCCTCATTGTCATTCCGAGCCGAAGGCGGGGAATCTTTCAGGCACTGTCGCGTGAACGATCCCTCCGCTCGCTGGCGCTCGGTCGGGATGACATCGGCGGGTGAAAACGAGCACTGAACAGCCCTGGCCCTCCCCCGGTGTCCGGCAACGGCGCCGGTTCCGCGCCGATCAATATGTTGCGGCCTGTCTTGTCTTGTGTCGCCATCCGTTGTGTTTGTGAGAAAACGCAAAGAAAGACGGCGGTGCGAATGGCCAATACTTGTTGACGACAAAAATACGCTTGTGATTACATGGCGGAATGCTCATGGATTTCCGCCATCGCTTACGCCATGTGGTGGGCCCCCTGATCGGGCTCAGCGCCGTGGTGTATTTCGTTTATCATACCCTGGAAGGCGATCGCGGCGTGCTGGCGTGGATGCGCCTGCGCGGCCAGATCGCCCAGGCCGAGGCCAAGCTCGCCACGGTCTCCGCCGAACGGCAGCAATTGGAACACAAGGTGCTCCTGCTCCGCCCCGACCATCTCGATCCCGATATGCTCGAAGAGCGGGCGCGGATCATGCTCGACATGGGGCATGACGACGAGGTGGTGGTGTTCGACCGCAAGAAATAGTCCCGGTAATCATCCCGCCTGTCCCCACCCATTCCCACTGGCCAATCCCCGTCCCACCTCCGACATACGGTTCAGCCATTCCCGGTCTATGTCCTTGGCGGGGTGGACGGCGTTCGTCGGCGGGGTCATGATCCGCGCCACGGCACCGATGCGATTAACCGATATTCGGTTAACTGTCATTATTGCGTTGCAAAACAGGGATTTCCAAGGACGAGTTCCTTGAAAATTAGGGTAGTTGGGGTTACCCATTCGTGGTGCCACAAGCCAAGCCCCCGGGAGGAAGTATGGCGACGACGAAGAGGAAGGCCAGGCAATCCGCCGAGCCCGGCGCGGCCGAGCTGATCGGCTATTATCGGGAGATGCTGCTGGTCCGCCGGTTCGAGGAAAAGGCCGGGCAGCTCTACGGCATGGGCCTCATCTCCGGCTTCTGCCATCTCTACATCGGGCAGGAAGCGGTCGTGGTGGGCATGAACGCCGCCGGCGACAAGCGGGATTCGACCGTCACCAGCTACCGCGACCACGGCCACATGCTGGTTTGCGGCATGGACCCCAAGGGGGTGATGGCCGAACTCACCGGCCGGTCGGGCGGCTATTCGCACGGCAAGGGCGGGTCCATGCACATGTTCAGCCACGAGAAGAAATTCTACGGCGGCCACGGCATCGTCGGCGCCCAGGTGCCGATCGGCACCGGCCTGGCCTTCGCCCACAAGTACCGGGGCGACGGCGGCGTCTGCCATTGCTACCTGGGCGACGGGGCGGTCAACCAGGGCCAGGTCTACGAGTCGTTCAACATGGCAGCCCTGTGGAAGCTGCCGGTGGTCTACGTCATCGAGAACAACAAGTACGCCATGGGCACCTCGGTGGAGCGCGCCGCCGCCGGCACCGAACTGTTCCGGCGCGGCGCCGCCTACGACATCCCCGGCGAGGCCGTGGACGGCATGGACGTGCTGGCGGTGCGCGAGGCGGGCCTGCGGGCGCTGGACTACGCGCGCTCGGGCCAGGGGCCGTACATCCTGGAGCTGAAGACCTACCGCTATCGCGGCCACTCCATGTCGGACCCCGCCAAATACCGCACCAAGGAGGAAGTGAGCCGCATGCGCGAGCAACACGATCCCATCGACACGCTGAAGGCCAAGCTGGAGGCGCGCGGGCTGATCGACGAGGCCGGACTCAAGGAGATCGACCGCGAGGTCAAGGCCCTCGTCACCGAGGCGGCGGATTTCGCCCAGAGCAGCCCCGAGCCGGACCCGGCCGAGCTGTGGACCGACGTGCTGGTCGAGGCGTGAGGAGAGGATTCCGATGGCCACCAACATCCTTATGCCGGCGCTGTCGCCGACCATGACCGAGGGCAAGCTGGCCCGCTGGCTCAAGAAGGAAGGCGATCCGGTGAAGTCCGGCGAGGTCCTCGCCGAGATCGAGACCGACAAGGCGACCATGGAGATGGAAGCCGTGGACGAGGGGACGCTGGGCAAGATCCTGGTGGAGAGCGGCACCGAAGGCGTGCGCGTCAACACCCCCATCGCCATCCTGCTGGGCGAGGGCGAGACCGAGGCCGATCTGGGCGCCGTGGCGGCCCCGCCGGCCGCGGCCCCCGCACCGGCCGCGGCCGCCGTGCCGGTTGCGCAGGCCGTGGCCGCCGCTCCGGCCCCTTCCGCGCCGTCCGCCGGCCCGGCGCCGGAGGAAAGGGCTTACGGGAAGTTCGTGCGCGTGACCGTGCGCGAGGCCTTGCGCGACGCCATGGCCGAGGAGATGCGCCGCGATGCGGACGTGTTCGTGATCGGCGAGGAGGTCGCCCAGTACCAGGGCGCCTATAAGGTCTCCCAGGGCCTGCTCGAGGAGTTCGGCCCCAACCGGGTGATCGACACCCCCATCACCGAACTGGGCTTCGCCGGGCTGGGCGTGGGCGCGGCCTTCGCCGGCCTCAAGCCGGTGGTCGAGTTCATGACCATGAATTTCTCCATGCAGGCCATCGACCACGTCATCAATTCGGCGGCCAAGACGCTCTACATGTCCGGCGGCCAGCAGCCGTGCCCCATCGTCTTCCGCGGGCCCAACGGCGCGGCGGCGCGGGTCGCCGCCCAGCACAGCCAGGACTTCGCCTCGTGGTACGCCCATTGTCCCGGCCTCAAGGTGGTGGCGCCCTATTCGGCGGCCGACGCCAAGGGCCTGCTGAAGGCCGCCATCCGCGATCCCAACCCGGTGGTGGTGCTGGAGAACGAGCTGCTCTACGGACACAGCTTCGACGTCCCCGACGATCCCGACTTCATCGTCCCCATCGGCCGGGCCAAGATCGAGCGTCCAGGCACCTCGGTCACCATCGTGGCCTATTCCCGCATGGTCCAGGTGGCGCTGGAGGCGGCGGAATTGCTCGCCAAGGAAGGGATCGAGGCCGAAATCGTCAACCTGCGTTCCCTGCGCCCGCTCGACATCGATACCATCGTCGCCTCGGTGAAGAAGACCAACCGCGTCGTCAGCGTCGAGGAGGGCTGGGCCTATGCCGGCATCGGCGCCGAGATCGCGGCGGTGGTCAACGAGCATGCGTTCGACTGGCTCGACGCGCCGGTGACGCGCGTGGCGGGGGCCGACGTGCCCATGCCCTACGCCGCCAATCTCGAACGCCTGGCCCTTCCGCAGCCCGACGGGGTCGCCGAAGCCGCCCGCTCGGTCTGCTATCGCAAATAGGGGGACCACCAATGCCGATCCAGATCCTGATGCCAGCCCTGTCGCCGACCATGAGCGAGGGGACCGTGGCCCGCTGGCTGAAGAAGGAGGGCGACGCGGTCAAGTCCGGCGACGTGCTGGCCGAGATCGAAACCGACAAGGCGACCATGGAGTTCGAGGCGGTCGACGAGGGCGTGCTGGGCAAGATCCTGGTGGCCGGCGGCACCTCCGGCGTCAAGGTCAACGAACCCATCGCGCTGCTGCTGGAAGAGGGCGAAGACCCCTCGGCGCTGGACAAGCCGGCCGCATCCAAGGCCGCGCCCGCCGCTCCCGTTGCGCCGGCGTCCGCTGCGCCCGCTCCCGCGGCTTTGGCTCCGGCGGTGGCCGCCGCTGCGCCGCCGGCCGCGGAGCGTGGCGGCCGGCGCGTGTTCGCCAGCCCCCTGGCCAAACGGATCGCCAAGGAGGCCGGGCTCGGGCTCGACGGCGTCAGCGGTACCGGCCCGCACGGGCGGATCGTCAAGGCCGACGTCGAGGCGGCCTTGCGGCCCGGCGCCGCTCCGGCGCGGGTGCCGTCCTTGGCGCCCGAGGCGATCGCCGTGCCCAAGGCTCCCGCTCCGTTCGAGCCGGCCTACGAGGAAATCCCCAATTCCTCCATGCGCAAGGTCATCGCCCGGCGCCTCACCGAGGCCAAGCAGAGCGTTCCCCATTTCTACCTGACCATCGACTGCGACGTGGACGCGCTGCTGGGGCTGCGCGCCGAGATGAACAAGCGCTCGGACGAATTCAAGCTGTCGGTCAACGACTTCGTCATCCGCGCCGTCGCCCTGGCGCTCAAGAAGGTGCCGGCCGCCAACGCCTCGTGGAGCGAGGAGGCCATCCACCGCTACACCGACATCGACATCTCGGTGGCGGTGGCCACGCCCAACGGTCTGATCACGCCGGTCGTCCGCCACGCCGACCGCAAGGGCCTGGGCGCCATCTCCACCGAGATGAAGGCGCTGGCAATCAAAGCGCGGGACGGCAAGCTGATGCCCGACGACTACCAGGGCGGCGGCTTCACCATCTCGAACCTCGGCATGTACGGCATCCGCGAGTTCGCGGCCATCATCAACCCCCCGCAGGGCTGCATCCTGGCGGTGGGCGCCGCCGAACAGCGGCCGGTGGTGCGCGACGGCGCGCTGGCGGTGGCGAGCGTGATGACCTGCACCCTGTCGGTGGACCATCGCGTCGTCGACGGCGCGGTCGGCGCGGAATTCCTCGCCGCCTTCAAGAAGCTGGTCGAAGACCCGCTGATGATGCTGCTCTGAATTCGAAGCGGGGCGGCTTCCGCCCGCAGGGGGACTCGATGAGCTTCGTGGAGAAGAGAATGCCGGAAGACACGTTCGACCTCGTCGTTCTGGGCGGTGGCCCCGGCGGCTATGTGGCGGCTATCCGCGCCGCCCAGCTCGGCCTGCGCACGGCCGTGGTGGAACGCGAGCACCTGGGCGGAATCTGTCTCAACTGGGGCTGCATTCCCACCAAGGCGCTGCTGCGATCCGCCGACATCCTGCGCTCCATGCGCCATGCCGAATCCTACGGCCTGTCGGCGGGGGCGGTCGGCTTCGATCTGCCCAAGATCGTCGCCCGCTCGCGCGCCGTGTCGGCGCAGCTCCAGGCCGGCGTCAAGCACCTTCTGAAGAAGAACAAGGTTACCGTCTTCGAAGGCCACGGCCGGCTTTCCGGCAAGAACAAGGTCACGGTCGACGGCAAGAACGTGCTCACCGCCGCCCACATCATCCTCGCCACCGGCGCGCGGGCGCGCGTTCTGCCTGGGCTGGAGCCGGACGGCAAGTTCGTGTGGACCTACAAGGAAGCCCTGGTGCCCGACACGGTGCCGAAGCGGCTGCTGGTCATCGGATCGGGCGCCATCGGCATCGAATTCGCGAGCTTTTTCAATGCTCTGGGGTCGCAGGTTACCGTCGTCGAGGTGATGGACCGGGTTCTTCCTGTAGAAGATGAGGAAATCTCGGCTATCGCCAAGAAATCCTTCGAGAAACAGGGTATGACGATCATCACCGGGGCGAGTGTGAAGGGCTTGAGCAAATCCGCCGATGCGGTCACCGCCGTGATCGAGGCCGGCGGCAAGCCGCAGGAGATCGTCGCCGACCGCGTCATCTCGGCGGTGGGCATCGTCGGCAACGTCGAGAACATCGGCCTGGAAGGGACCAAGGTCGTCGTCGAGCGCTCGCACGTGGCGATCAACCAATGGTGCGAAACCGGCGAGCCTGGGGTCTACGCCATCGGCGACCTGGCCGGGCCGCCCTGGCTGGCGCACAAGGCCAGCCACGAGGGCGTGATCTGCGTCGAGAAGATCGCCGGCGTGAAGGACCTCCATCCCCTCGATGCGCGCAAGATCCCGGGATGCACCTATTGCCATCCCCAGGTGGCGAGCGTCGGCCTGACCGAGGCGCGGGCCAAGGACATGGGCTATGCGGTGAAGGTGGGGCGCTTCCCGCTCATCGCCAACGGCAAGGCCATCGCGCTGGGCGAGACCGAGGGGCTGGTCAAGACCGTGTTCGACGCCAAGACCGGGGAATTGCTGGGCGCCCACATGATCGGGGCCGAGGTCACCGAACTGATCCAGGGCTACACGGTGGCCAAGACCCTGGAGACCACCGAGGCCGACCTCATGCACACCGTGTTCCCGCACCCGACGCTGAGCGAGACGATGCACGAGGCGGTCCTCGACGCCTACGGGCGGGCCATTCACTTCTAGCTTCGGGTGCCGATCGGACGTCTCGCGTGAAAGGTTCCTCGGTCGCATGCGCTCTCTCGGAACGACATGAACGGGAATGTCGCCCCGAGCGTAGCCGAGGGGCCTTTCAGGCACCACGCGTGAGCGCTCGGGTCCGCCTCCCCGGCACGCCCGGGCGGTTCCGCTTGACCTCTTCGCCGGGCTGCCCGATATCCAAGGCATGACTGACAGCGTTCCCCGCCGCTCGCCAAGCGCGTTCCACCTTGCTATAAGGGCGTCCTCGCCCGTCGATTTCGCTTGGCAAGGGAAGGGGAGAGCCCCCGTTGAACACCGTTCTGTCCGTCCTGATTGCCGGCCATTTGGTCGCCGTGGAGGTGCTGGCCGGCGTCCTGCTGTTCCTGTCCGTGGTGGTGGGGCCGGCCCATGCCGGGGTGCCGGAACTGGTCCTCAAGCGCCGCAGCGAGAGGGTCGCCCTCGTTTGCCTGGCGGTGGCCACCGTGACCATGATCGGCTGGCTGTGGCTGGTGGCGGCGGCGCTGGCCGGGCTGCGCGGTCTGCCCTCGCCCGAGATCGTCTTCAACGTCCTCACCACCACGCCGTTCGGGATGGTGTGGGGCCTGCGCGCCCTGGCGGTGGCCTTCGCCGTCTCGGCGCTCATCCGCGGCTACGACCAGCGGAGCGGCCGCAGCCAGGCGCCGCTGGCGTGGTCGCTGATGGTGCTGATCTCGCTGACCCTGGCCAGCCGGATGGCGACCGGGGACCACCCCTATGCGGGCGTCCTTCTTCAAATGGTCCATCTGGCCGGATCGTCGGTCTGGGTCGGCGGACTGGTGGCGCTCGCCTTGCTGGCGTGGCGGATGGGGGCGAACGATCTCGCCGCCTGGCGCAAGCTTCCGATTGCGCGCGGCCGGGCTTACTTCTGGTACTTCGCCGGGTCGATGGCGGCCATCCTGGCGTCGGGCGCGGGAATGGGCTGGCTGCTGACTGGCGGACGCTTCTCGCTGGGCGCCTATTTCGACTCGGTTCTGGCGGTGAAGGCTGGGCTGGCCGTGGGCGCGCTCGCCGTGGGCGGCGTCAACCGCTCCGTCCTGGTCGCCCGTCTTCTGTCCGGAAAGCCCCGGGCGGCGGCTGCGTTGTGGATCGGCTTGGCCCTGGAGGGCGTGCTGATGGTGGCGGTCATCGGCGTCTCGGCCATGCTCGAACTGACCCCGCTGCCCATCCGGTGAGCGCCGTGACCGGGCCGGTGGCCGGGCTGGTGCTGGCGGGGGGACGGTCACGGCGCATGGGCGGCCGCGACAAGGCGCTGATCGACGTGGGCGGCCGGCCGCTGCTGGAACGGGTGATCGAGCGGGCGCGGCCGCAGGTGGCGGCGCTGGTTCTCAACGCCAACGGCGATCCGCGCCGTTTCGCCGCCCACGGTTTGCCCTTGGTCGCCGACGCCATAGGGGGGCACGCCGGGCCGCTGGCGGGAATTCTCGCCGGCCTCGAATGGCTGCGGGACAACCGGCCGGGAATGACGTGGATGGCCAGCTTCGCCGCCGACACTCCGCTGCTGCCCGCCGATCTGGTGACCCGCCTGGAGGCGGCGGTTCGGGCCGAGGGCGCGGACATCGCCTGTGCCGAGTCCGGCGGCGAAATCCACCCCGTGTTCGCCCTGTGGCCGGTCCGGCTGGCGGGCGATTTGCGCCGCGCCCTGGTGGACGAGGACGTGCGCGGCGTCGGCCGCTGGATGCACCGCCACCGGGTGGCGCGGGCGGTCTGGCCGGCCGGGGAGAACGATCCCTTCTTCAACGTCAATACTCCCGACGACGTCGAGCGCCTCGGCCGGATGCTGGCCGGGCGGGGTTCCGGGCACGGCGTGTGAAAGGTTCCTCGTCGCCGGCGCCCGCTCGGAGCGACAGATTTTTTCCTGTCGCCCCGAGCGCAGCCGAGGGGCCTTTCGGGCATGGCGTGTGAAATCGCCGTTACGCCAGCCCCGCGCGGGCCAGGATGAAGGCGGCGACCGCGGCCGGATCGCCCAGGTCCAGCCGGGGCAAGGGCAATCCCTCCAGGGGGACGTCGGACGCGACGGCGACGATGCGGGGATCGTCCGGCCACAGCATGGGCTTGCCCAGCGACGGGCGATGAACCTCGACCTTGTCGTGGGGATGGAACTTGAACCCCTCGATCAGGAGGAGGTCAACCGGCTCCATGCGGGCGATCAAATCCTCGACCGCAGGCTCGGCGTCGCCGCGCAGCTCGCGCATCAGCGCCCAGCGCAGGCCCGAGGCGACCATCACCTCGCGCGCGCCGGCCTCGCGGTGGCGGTGGGAATCCTTGCCGGGCTTGTCGATGTCGAAGGCGTGATGGGCGTGCTTGACGGTCGAGACCGTGACGCCGCGGGCAGTGATCTCCCGCAGCAGCCCTTCCATCAGGGTGGTCTTGCCGGCGCCGCTCCATCCCGCCAGTCCGAAAATCTTCATGTCGTCTGTTCCGCGCGATGCCCTCGGGCGAGGGTCTGCCACCGCCGGAGGGCGAGCGCAAGCCCATTCCCTTTTTCCTGCCCGGCGGCCCGCTTCCATCGCGCTCGCGCGATAGCCACCTGTTGTGCAGCGTGCATCGCCATGGTATCGCCCTAAAGTGGCGATACAGAATTCGATCCCTCCACAGCCCCCGGACCGCACATGCTTGGCATCATCCGAAACTTCGCGCGGCATCTGTGGGCCCTGGCCGGTCCTTTCTGGTTTTCCGAGGAACGCTGGCCGGCGCGGGGGCTGCTGGCGGTCATCGTCGGCATGAACCTGGGCATGGTGTACCTGAACGTCCTGTTCAACAAATGGTACAACAGCTTCTACGACGCCTTGCAGGGCAAGCACTTCGACGAATTCATCCACCAGATCGTCCGGTTCGGCGAACTGGCGGCGATCTTCATCATCGTCGCCGTCTACCAGACCTATCTGCGTCAGATGCTCCAGATCCGCTGGCGGCGCTGGCTGACGGAACGGTTCCTCGGCGACTGGCTGGGCGGCCGGGCCTATTACCTGATGCAGGTGGCCGGCCAGGGGGCGGACAACCCCGACCAGCGCATCGCCGACGACGTGGATCTGTTCGTCGCCCGCACCCTGTCTCTCAGCCTGGGGCTGCTGGATTCGGTGGTCACCCTGGCGTCGTTCGCGGCCATTCTCTGGGGCCTGTCCGGCGGTCTCACCCTGCTGGGCATCACCATCCCCGGCTACATGCTGTGGGCGGCGGTGGTCTACGCGGTGCTGGGCACCTGGCTGGCCGACCGGATCGGCCGTCCGCTGGTGCGCCTCAACTTCGACCAGCAGCGCTTCGAGGCGGATTTCCGCTTCTCGCTGGTGCGCCTGCGCGAAAACGCCGAGGGCGTGGCCCTCTATGGCGGCGAGGCCGACGAATCCCAGCGCCTGCTTGGCCGTTTCGGCCGGGTGGTGGGCAATTGGTGGGACATCATGCGCCGGCAGAAGAAGCTGACCTTCTTCACCTCGGGCTACGGCCAGATCGCCGTGGTCTTCCCCTACGTGGTCGCCGCCCCCCGCTACTTCGCCGGGGCCATCACCCTGGGCGGGCTGATGCAGACGGCGTCGGCCTTCGGCCAGGTGCGCGGCGCCCTGTCATGGTTCGTCGAGGCCTATGGCTCGCTGGCCGACTGGAAAGCCACGGTGGACCGGCTGCTGACGTTCCGGAACACGCTCGACCGGGCGCGGATGCCGGCCGCGGCCGCACCGGCCCTCGGGGGATCGTCCGGGATCGACCGGCGCGAAACCCCATCTCCGGCGGTGGCGGCGGAAAATCTGGGGCTGGCGCTGCCGGACGGGCGTTCGCTGTGGCAGGGCGTCGATCTGCGCTTCGAACCGGGCGAGGCGGTGCTGCTCACCGGCCCCTCGGGCGCGGGCAAGAGCACGCTGATGCGGGCGATGGCCGGGCTGTGGCCCTTCGGCGAGGGCCGCATCGACATTCCCGCCGGGGCGCGGCTGCTGTTCCTGCCCCAGAAACCCTACCTGCCCATCGACACCCTGCGGGCGGCGGCCAGCTATCCCGCCCGCGGCGACACCTTCGACGATCGCGCCGTGGCCGAGGCCCTCGCGGCCTGCGGCCTGCCCGATCTGGCCGGGCAATTGGACGAAATCCACCACTGGGGCAACCGGCTGTCGCCCGGCGAACAGCAGCGCCTGGCTTTCGCCCGGGCCTTCCTGCACCGTCCCGACTGGCTGTTCCTGGACGAGGCCACGTCGGCCCTGGACGAGGCCGGGGAGGGGCGGCTCTATGCCCTCCTGCGCGAGCGGCTTCCGGACGCCGGCATCGTCAGCGTCGGCCACCGCGGCACCCTGGCGGCCTTTCACGACCGCGAGATAAACCTGCCGTCCCTGTGGCGGTCGGGGGAACGGGCGGCGGCGGAATAGGCGGACGAGCGTATGTGAAAATAAAGGCTCTGTTCGCGGATCGTATCGATCGGGCCGCGCCTTACCCGTCATGCCGGTGCTCGTCGCGGGCATCCACGCCGTTCCACCTGACAGGCGGTGGAGGAGCGGCACGGCGTGGATGGCCGGAACACGTCCGGCCATGACGATATCACATTGAAATTACGCCATTTTATAGTGCCAATACGATCCGCGAACAGATCCGCAATAAAATATACATAAAAATCAATATATATCAAAAGTTGACACGGGCGTGAATGTGGTTAATGATTCCCTACCAACTCAAGCCACAGGGGTAGGGAATGACGACGCTACGAGTCCCAGGGTCCTGTTCGTATTGCGACAATTACGACGGAGGATTTTGCCGGCAGCCGTCTTCCGCTTTCTCCGGACAGCACATGTTCAGTTGCGCCTGCGTGAAATGTGGCGCCTATGCGGGGAAGATCGTGCCCGGCTCCTCGTCGGCCCGGACCGGCGGCTCCGCCCAGGGGCCGGCGAACCGGTAGGCAAGGGCGGCTCGCCGGAGCCCGCGGTTCCGGCGAGCCGTTCACGGGACGGGGGGGAATTTCAGGGAATCCGCCGCGGGGGCGGATTGGAGGGCGAGGACCGCGCCGGTGATGACGGCGCCAACGACGGTCAAGGCAGCCCCGAGATAAATCAAGCGATCCGCCAGGCGATGTCCGTTCTCCCTGCCGTGCCGGGTGCCCAGCAATTCGCTCGGGCAATTGGGGCAGGGAAAGGGCGGGAACACGTCCAGCGCGGTGCAGATGGAGCAGACGTCGTCGGACATTTCAACGCTCCGGTCCGGGTTTCGACGCCCGAGAGACTAGCTCCTGTCGCCCTCGGTCGTTTCTGGGCGGAGGAACTAGCGGCCGGGGGAAAAGCATAAAGCCGGGGATTGGGGGCTTTTTGGACGTGATCCAAAGGTTAGGTCCCGCCGGACCGCCTATTCCTCTGGCGTCGGCTTCACGATCCGCTCACATTTTTGCTCCAGGATGGCGGATGGTTCCGATCCGCGGAGAACGCATGAATCTATCTCGCCGAACGCTGATGGCAGGATTGGCCGCCTTTCCGCTGGCGGCCTGCGGAACGCGCCCGCAGGCGGCGGCCGTCTCGGCCCCGCCCCAGCCGGACGCGCCGTTTCCGCTCCCGCCGGCCACGCCGGGCTGGGTGGCCGACCCCGCGCGGGCGGGGTTGAACGCCGTGATCGATCTCAGCCACTCCAGCATGGTCCGTGATTTCGCCGCCGCCCGCGAGGAGGGGCGCATCCTTGGCGTCATCCACAAGGCCACCGAAGGTGTCGGCTTCATCGACCCGCTCTATGCGGAGCGCCGCGCCCAGGCCCAGGCCGCCGGCCTGATGTGGGGCGCCTATCATTTCGGCACCTTCGAATGGCCGGGAGCCGATCAGGCGGCGGCGTTCCTGGCCACGGCCCAGCCCCAGCCCGACACCCTGATCGCGCTGGACCTCGAACTCAACGAACGCGACCCGGCCAACAGCATGGACATCGGCCGGGCCGAGGATTTCGTCCGCGCCGTCCACGCCGCGACCGGCCGGCTGCCGTTGCTTTACGTCCATCCGGTGTGGGCCGACGGCGGGGCGGTGGGCGGCTATGGGCGGACCCTGGGCGGGGCTATCCGGCCGGGGTCCATCCTCGCCGCGTGCGACCTTTGGCTGGCGGACTACCGGGCCACGCCGCAACTGCCCAGCGCCTGGGCGGCGCGCGGCTGGCGGTTGTGGCAGTACGCCGGAGACGCGGATGGCCGTGGCGGCGGCCCGTTCCGCGATTATGCGCGGTCCGTGGCCGGCATCGACCGCTGCGACCGCAACGTGTTCGTGTCGGACGAGGAGCGCCTGCGCCGCTATTGGCGCGAACAGGCCGGACGCGAGAGGCCCACGGTCTGAGGAGGCGGCGAAGCCGCCGACTAGCGCGTTGAGCGCGCCGCAGCGGCCGGAGATGCCGCAGGCATCGGAGGGAAAGCGAGGATAGCCAAGCGCGCGGAGGCGCGCGCTGGCGCCTGAGGCCATGACCTGAAACCGACTGGCGCGCCGCAGCGGCCGGAGATGCCGCAGGCATCGGAGGGAAAGCGAGGATAGCCAAGCGCGCGGAGGCGCGCGCCGGCGCCTGAGGCCATGACCTGAAACCGACTGGCGCGCCGCAGCGGCCGGAGATGCCGCAGGCATCGGAGGGAAAGCGAGGATAGCCAAGCGCGCGGAGGCGCGCGCCGGCGCCTGAGGGCTGACTTACGGCCCGACGTTGTCGCGCGTCCACTCGGCCATGGTGACGGATCGGCAGCCGCAACGGCGTGTCCAGGGGGAGGGTGGGGCGTCAGCGGTTCTCATTATGCATTTTTCGCTGTCATCCCGAGCCGATGGCGAGGGGGCTTTCCGGCACTTTCGCGTGAAAGATCCCTCTGTCGCTCCGCTCCCTCGGGATGACAACATTC
The DNA here is from genome assembly GCA_021847015.1 of Pseudomonadota bacterium. Lineage (GTDB taxonomy): Bacteria > Pseudomonadota > Alphaproteobacteria > Rhodospirillales > Magnetospirillaceae > JAJZVW01. The sequence goes on from JAJZVW010000014.1 coordinate 57,830, forward strand.
CTTGATGCCGCATAATGAGAACCTGCCGGAGCGTGGCGATGGGGAACCTTTCGCGCGGGGTGCGGGATTCAATCCCGCACCACCTCGGCCCACAGATCGTAATCCTCGGCGGCGTAGACCTCGGCCTTGACCACGTCGCCGGGCTGGACTCCGGTTTCGCCCTGGAGGAAGACGCAGCCGTCCACCTCGGGGCTGTCCGCTTTCGAGCGGCCGATGGCGCCCTCCTCGTCCACTTCGTCGACGATGACGTCGATCGCGCGGCCGACCTTGGCCCGCATGCGGCGGTCGGCCGCCTGGCGGGCGACCTCCACGAGGCGGGCGTGCCGCTCCTCCTTCTCGTCCTCGTCGATGTGGCCGGGCAGCGCGTTGGCGGCGGCGCCGGCCACGTTCTCGTATTTGAAGCAGCCGACCCGGTCCAGCTCGGCCGCGTCCAGCCAGTCCAGCAGGAACTCGAAATCCTCTTCGGTCTCGCCGGGGAAGCCGACGATGAAGGTCGAGCGGATGGCGAGGTCGGGGCAGGTTTCGCGCCAGGACCGGATGCGCTCCAGCGCCTTCTCCTGGTTGGCCGGGCGGCGCATGGCCTTCAGCACCGTGGGGCTGGCGTGCTGGAAGGGGATGTCGAGATAGGGAAGGATCTTTCCTTCCGCCATCAGCGGAATCAACTCGTCCACATGGGGATAGGGGTAGACGTAGTGCATCCGCACCCAGATGCCGAGGTCTCCCAGCGCCGACGCCAGATCCGTGAGGCGGCTTTTGACCGGTCGGCCCCGCCACGGGCTTTCGGCGTGGCCGAGGTCGAGGCCATAGGCGCCGGTGTCCTGGGAGATCACCAGCACTTCCTTGACGCCGGCCATGGCCAGGCGCTCGGCTTCCGCCAGCACGTCGCCCGCCGGCCGGCTGACGAGGTCGCCGCGGATGGAAGGGATGACGCAGAAGGCGCAACGGTGGTTGCAGCCCTCCGAAATCTTCAGATAGGCGTAATGGCGGGGCGTGAGGCGCAGGCCCTCGGGCGGGACCAGATCGAGGAAGGGGTCGTGGCTGGGCGGTGCCGCCCGATGCACGGCTTCGACCACCGCCTCGTACTGGTGGGGGCCGGTGACGGCCAGCACCGAAGGGTGGGCGGAGCGGATGGCGGCCTCGTCCACGCCCATGCAGCCGGTGACCACCACGCGGCCGTTCTCGGCCAGGGCCTCGCCGATGGCCTCCAGCGATTCCGCCCGCGCGCTGTCCAAAAAGCCGCAGGTGTTGACGATCACCACGTCGGCGCCGTCATAGGTGGACGAGATGTCGTAGCCCTCCGCCCGCAGGCGGGTGAGGATGCGCTCGGAATCGACCAGCGCCTTGGCGCAGCCGAGGCTGACGATACCGACCCTGGGGGCGACCTTGGAAATTTTCCGGTTCATGGAATCCCGCGCCGATGAGGGCGGCCCACCGGCCGCCGGCCGGGCACCAAGTAGCGCCAATCGTCCGGAGATTCAAGCGTTCCGCGGCCGGGGCGACATTCCCGGTTGTCGTTCCGAGCGAGCGTGAGCGACCGAGGAACCTTTCGCGCGACGGCGCCGGAACGATCCTTCGCTGGCGCTCGGGATGACAGGAAAGAAGAGGGGTCCGCGGCCGGGACGTGGCCCCGGCCGCGGATTGGGGAGTCCTGTCGAAGGGGGCAGGGGGAGGACTCCCCATCGGGATCGGTCCTACTGATGAAGGACGGTCTGGTTGCGGGCGCCCGTGATGGCGGTACAGGCGGCCCAGAACACCCGGATGGTCCGTCCGGCCTTGGCGAAGGGCTGGACGCGGGCCCACAGCGCGCTCAGCGTATCGTCGCCCTCGACGCCGATGATGTGCGGGCCGCCCGGCCGGATGGTGATTCCGCGCGGCGAGTGAAGGCGATAGTCGGGGGCGTTGGCGCGGGCCCGGTAGATTGTGGGCTGGACCGGCGACAGCGAGTCGGTCGTCCGGCTGCGGATGGCCAGCTTGGTGATGGGGTCGCAATGTTCGAGGGCGCCGCCCAGGGCGTCCGTCAGGGTCGAGCCGGGCGGGCCCGGGACCCACAGCTCGAAACCGGCGGGGACGGCGGTTTCGCCGTCGAACTCGTAGGAGCCGTGGCCGCTGATGACCACGTCGTCGGGGGTGGTGCGGAGAATGGGGTCGAGGACGGAAATCTGTGACCAGTCGATCGGCATGATGCCCTCTTCGTTGAGTGCCCCCAGGGGCGGCGGCACTCTGAAGACGAGGCTCATCCGTCAGATGTGAACGGGCATGCGCCGGTCCGAGCGCCGCCGGGCGCGCTTTCGGGCACCCGTGCGTGAAAGCCGCCGCGGTCGGCGGCGCCCGCCCGGAACGGCTACTGCCCGGCCTGGATGTCGAGATAGCGCTGGGTGATGGCCGGGAGCGCGTCCACCAGCCAGTTCATCATGTCGATCTTCTCGTTGGCCATCTCCTCGAACACCGAGCGCATAGAATGCTCACCCTCGCGTTCGGCGGCGGCGGCCAGGGCGCGGTAATTGGCGATCTCCCAATTCTCGTAGGCCAGGGCGTTGGTGGCCTGCTTCACCACCTCGTCGGGCGAAGCGCCCGCGAGGACGGCCTGCACCCGGCCGGCCATGCGGGTCATGGCGTCCCTGACCGTCGAGGCGTCCTCGCCCATCGCCCGCAATTGCTCGTCGATCCGGCGCTGCTGCTGGCGGGTCAGATCGATCTGCTCGCGCCATTTGGCCTTCAGTTCCGGGTAGTCGTCCAAATATTCCATCTGCTTGCTGAGACTGTCGATGGAAGCGCCCTCCATCGCGTGCGCGTCCTTCAGCCAGTCCTTGATGATCGCGCGGGTGTTGGCCATGGTCCCCTCCTCTGGTTTCGGCATAGCCGGAAACAGCGGACGCCAGGGGCGCGTTCCCGCAAGGCGCCGCCATCCGGCGAGGCCGATCCCCAAGGCGGCGGCCACGATCACGCCTCCGGCCAGGGCGGCGGCGAGGCGCACGCCGGCCTCGGCGAACCAGGGGGCCTCGTCGCGGGCGCGGTCGTCGAAGCGGCCGTGCGCGCCCCAATTCCCCGGCACCGGTGCGAACAGATTGTCGGGCCGGCCGGGACTGTCGGGCGGGCCGCCCTCGTCGCCCTGCCAGGCCGCCTCCGCCACCAGATGGTCCATCAGGCCCGGTGCCGCCAGGGAGGCCGCGATCACCTTGACCGTCGAGGTGTCCACCCACAACTCGCGCGGCGCCCGCTCGGCGGCATGCACGATGGCTTCGGCCGCCATTTCGGGCTGGTAGACCGGCGGCACCGGCTGGGGCCGGCGGGGCAGGCGGTTGCGGGCCCAGTCGAATTGCGGGGTGTTGACGGCCGGAAGCTGGACCATGGTCAGGCGCACCGGCGAGGTGTCGTGGATCAGCTCGCCGCGCAGGCTGTCGGTGAAGCCGCGCAAGGCGAATTCGGCCGCGCAATAGGCCGATTGCAGCGGGAGACCCCGATAGGCCTGGGACGAGCCCACCTGGACGATGGTTCCGAATCCCTGGGCGTCCATGCGCCGCAGCGCCGCCAGGGTGCCGTGGACGCAACCCAGATAGGTGACCTCCGTCACCCGCTGGAACTCCTCGGGGCTCATGTCGGCCGCCCGGGAATAGACGGTGGCCATCGCGCAATTCACCCAGACGGCGATGGGGCCGAAAGCCTCCTCGGCGGCGGCGGCGGCTTCCTCGACGGCGGCGGCGTCGGCCACGTCCAGCGACAGCGTCAGCGCCCGTCCGCCCAAATCCTCGACATCGCGCGCCGCCGCGTCCAGACGCCCCTGGTCTCGCGCGATCAGGGCCAGACGGCAGCCGCGCCGGGCGAAGGCACGGGCCGCCGCCCGTCCGATCCCCGCCGAGGCGCCGGTGATCACGACAGTGGCGTCGCGGGCGGGGATGGGCAGCGGCATGGCGGCGCGCTCCGGCTCGTGGCCCGACAAAAGGTTCATCCCCCCATTTTGCCGTCATGGCGGGACGTGATCCGGCCATCCACGCGGTTCCGTCCGCACCCCATTGGAAACGTTAGTTCGTGCGGCTGTCACGTGGATGCTCGGGTCAAGCCCGAGCATGACGAAGAAAGTCAACTCCCTGTACCTTTTGAATGAGTCGATTCACTAGGGCATGCCCGAGTCAACGTCTATGCCGAGGCTGCGGTTCCGATCCTGGCGCCCGGCCACCATAAATGGTAGAATTCGTCATGGTTGCGGTCGGTTCCATCATCGTCACGGCGCAGGGACTGGCCCGGGTGATCGCCATCGAGCGGACGCCCGTCGTGGTCGGGTCCAATGCGCTGAACAACGCGCTGGCGCGAACCCTGGGCGGGCAGGCCCAGGGAACAGGCGGGCCGGTGGCGCCGGGCGCGCTTTCCACCCAAGCGGCCATCACGGAAAGCACGGCCGTGCCGGGGCTCCCATCCCAGGACGGCGGCACCCAGGACGGCGGTGTCCAGGGCTCCACGGTCGTGGCCCAGGCGGTCTTCCAGGCCATCCCCGGGGCCGCCGCGAAGCCCGCCCCGGCCAGCGCGTCCAAGCCGACGGCCGCCCAGCAGGCGGCGCTCGCGCAGCAAGGAAAGGCGTTCAACGCCGGCCTGGGCCGGAACGTGGTCGATTTCTACCTTTCCGCCGCCAACGCCTCCGTGCCCGCACGGCTGGTCCAGGACCCTGCGGCATCCGATTCCTTCGCCTTCGGCTCGTCCCCCGCCAACCCCAATCCCCTGTCCCAGACGCCGCTGTTGCAGAGCGACATCAACGGGACGCTCTATACCGTGCTCGGGGCGCCGTCCAACGCGCTGGCCGTGGCGTCGCTGATGGAATCCGTGGCCGTCAGCAGCGCCTACCTGTCCACCGCGCAACTCGACCTGGCCTATCCGCCTCCGGCGTCGCTCGTCGTCATCGCCTGACGCGGGGCGTCCCGGCCGCCACGCATGCCGGCGGCCGCCGGGCGGTCACTGCATGAACCAGCCATGGCTGACCACCAGCGACTGGCCGGTCAGCGCGTTCGATTCGAAGGAAGCGAGGAACAGCGCCACCTGGGCGACGTCCTCGACGGTGGTGAATTGCCCGTCGACGGTATCCTTCAGCATGACCTTGCTCACCACCTCTTCGGGCGACAGGCCGAGGTCACGCGCCTGTTCGGGAATTTGCCTGTCCACCAGGGGCGTGCGCACGTAACCCGGGCAGATGACGTTGGCCCGGACGCCGTGGGCCGCCCCCTCCTTGGCGACCACCTTGGCCAGGCCGATCAGGCCGTGCTTGGCGGTCACGTAGGGAGCCTTGAGCACCGACGCCTCCTTGGAATGCACCGAGCCCATATAGATCACGGTGCCGCCGCCCTGCCGGTACATCGGACGCAGGGCGGCGCGCGTCGTCAGGAAGGCGCCGTCCAGATGCACCGCCAGCAGACGTTGCCACTTGGCGAACTCGAACGCGTCGAGGGGCGCGACGATCTGGATGCCGGCGTTGCTCACCAGGACGTCGAGGCGGCCGAAGGTCTCGACCGCCTTGGCCATACCGGCCTCGACCTGGCTTTCGTCGGTCACGTCCATGGCGATTCCCAGGGCGCGCAGCCCCGCGGCGTTCATCGCCTCGGCAACCGCCTCCGCGCCGGCAAGGTCGCGGTCGGCAATGACGACCTTCGCCCCTTCGCGCGCGAACGTGCGGGCGATCTCCTCGCCGATGCCGCTGGCGGCGCCGGTGACGACGGCGACTTTGTCCTGCAAGCGCATTGCCGCCTTCCTGGGGCTGAACGAATTCCGGTTAAGCCATGTAGTCGTGGACGACCGTCCCCAGGCCCAGGGTCAGGTCGGCGAGGATGTGGACCGCCGACACCAGCTCGATGACCGGCAAATCCGCCACCGGCGCCAAAGCGTGCGGGGTGAGCGCGAGCGCGCCGGGGCCGCTCCATGCGCCTTTGAGCCGGATATCCTCCAGGTAGTACTCCACCAGCTCGCAGATGCGTGGCGAGCCGTCGACATGCGGGATGATCTTCAGCAGGAAGTTCGGCGCGGACAGGGACGCCAGGACGGCGCTGGAATCGGCCTGGCGATGTTTGTAGCCCATCGTTCCTGTCGCCACCCGCACCGGCCCGTAATCGAGGGTGCCGACCAGGGTGTCGCGCTCGGCCCGCAGCGACGGACTGCCGAGCTTCTTGGGAAACCCCCACAATTCCCGGCCGGCGGCGATGGGCGGGTGGTCGTCGAGGAACATGCAGTGGGTGTAGCCGCCCTTCCGCCCCCGGTAAGACACGGGGATGACTTGGCCGGTCTCGGTATAATCGCCGAAGCCCGTCGAGTTCGGCATGCGGATGAACTCATAGCGCACCAGCGGCCCGTCCGGTTCCAGCGGCGCCGGGACCACTTCGCGCAGCCGGTCCGGATCGGAGCGGTAGGTGATGACCATGTATTCGCGATCGACGAAGCGGTAGGGGCCCGGCGGATAGGCCGGACTGGACAGCGGCATGGCGAAGGCTTTTTCACGGACCTCGCGTTCGTTCATCGCCGTCCTCCTGTCGGGTCATTCGCGGCCGTCCCGGGCAAGGTCGAAGGTGGAGACCCCTTCGAGCGTGTGCGGACGCTCCAGTACCTCGGGATGGCGCAGGGTGCGGATAGTGTCGTTGTAGCCGGCACGCCAATGCTCTTCCATGCTCAGGCGCGAAAACTCGTAATCTTTCGACTGGCCTTCGTATTTTCGTGTCCGGTAAATAAGATGAACGATGTTGTAGACCTTGTGGTCGGTGCATGACCGCAGGAATTCCGCTTCCGTGCTGTTCTGCATATCCGCGGGAAGGCGGTCGATCAGGCTGGCGATCATGTTTCGGATTTTGCGCGAATATTTAAATCTGTCGGTGATGCTGCGGGTGCGGCTGGAATACTGGATCTCCTTCAGCCGCGTCATCGCCTCGACGATGGTGCGCGGAAACTCGCCGCGCGCACTCCACAGATCGACCTGGAAGGCCAGGGTGTCCATGGTCGGCTGGCTTTCCACCACCCAATCCAGCGGCGTGTTGGAAACGAGTCCGCCGTCCCAATAATGCTCGCCATCGATCTCGACGGCCGGGAATCCCGGCGGCAGCGCCCCGCTCGCCATCACATGCTCGGGCCGAATGGTGTGCGTGGCCGTGTCGAAATAGACGAAGTTCCCGGTGCGCACGTTGACCGCGCCCAGGCTGAGGCGCGTTTCGCCGGAGTTGATGCGGTCGAAATCGATGAGGCGCTCGATGGTCGGACGCAAATCGGCGATGTCGTAGTAGCTGGTCGCCTCGACGCAGCCCGACGGTTGCAGCCAGAGCGGCGGTTGACGCGGCGAGAAGAAGCCGGGCACGCCGTGGACCAGGGCGCAGGCGGCACTCAATTGGTTCCACAGGCCGCGCGCAAGGTCGCCTCTGGTCAACAGCTCCCGCCATTCGCCCAGCGCCTCGCCGTATTGGGCCGTCACCCCCTCCCAGAACGCCCGCAGCCTGTCGACGCGCGTCTCCGGGGGATTGCCGGCGATCAGGGCCGAATTGATGCCGCCGATGGAGATGCCGGCCACCCAATCGGGATGGAGGCCGGCTTCGGCCAGGCCCTGGTAGACGCCTCCCTGGTAGGCTCCCAGCGCGCCGCCGCCTTGGAGAAGCAGCGCGATGCACTCGAACGGCGGGCGCCGGTGGTGGCGATGGCTTTTCGCGAGGGCGCGCTTCGGTGCCCGGCCGGGCGGATGGTCGGCCGACGACGGGAACGCGGTCATCCACCAGCCTCCTTGCCGTCCCGGGAGGGACCCGGGGCATCGCTGCGACGTGACAGGTAACGGCCGGCGGCGGGGCGAGGTTCTCGGGAATTGCGGGGAATCGCAGCACCCCCCAATGTCCATTAGGTGTTGCAATTTCCCCGGCAGGCAGGATAACACCTCCGCCACAGTGTGGAATTGCTCTAAGACAGCCATCGGTAGTTCTCATTATGCATTTTTCGCTGTCATTCCGAGCCGACGGCGAGGAATCTTTCCGGCACTTTCGCGTGAAAGATCCCTTCCGTCGCTCCGCTCCCTCGGGATGGCAACGTTCCCTGATGCCGCATAATGAGGACCGCTGGACAGCCATGGGGAAACCATGTCCTATACGCGGGTCACTCTTACGCACAGCCTTCTCGACGAGCAGCGCCGCCTCGGCCGTTCCGGCACCTTCACCTCGCTGATGCAGGACATCGTCACCGCCTGCAAGATGATCTCGCACGAGGTCAACCGGGGCGCCATGGCCGGCAATCTCGGCCTGGCCGGCAGCGAGAACGTGCAGGGCGAGGACCAGAAGAAGCTCGACGTGCTCGCCAACGACATCTTCCTGCGCATGAACGCGCTGGGCGGCAATTACGCGGCGATGGCGTCCGAGGAACTGGAGGACGTCCACGTCGTCCACGGCTCGGCGGACGGCCGCTATCTGCTGCTGTTCGATCCGCTCGACGGTTCGTCCAATACCGACATCAACATCTCGGTGGGCAGCATCTTCTCGATCCTGCGCCTGCCCGACGGCGCCGATCCGGGCGCCAAGGGAACCTTCCTGCAACCGGGCGCGAAGCAGGTGGCCGCCGGCTATGCCCTTTACGGCTCGTCGACCATGATGGTCCTGACCACCGGCAACGGGGTCAACGGCTTCACCCTCGACCGCGACGTGGGCGAGTTCTATCTCACCCATCCCGATATGCGGGTGACCCCGGACACCGGGGAATTCGCCATCAACGCGTCCCGTTCCCGCTTCTGGGAGGCGCCGGTCAAGCGCTACGTGGACGAATGCCTCGCCGGCACGGACGGCCCGCGCGGCAAGGATTTCAACATGCGCTGGGTGGCCTCGATGGTCGCCGAGGTCCACCGCATCCTGTGCCGCGGCGGCGTGTTCCTGTATCCGATGGATGCCGGGAACAAGGCCAAGGGCGGCAAGCTGCGCCTGATGTACGAGGCCAACCCCATGGCCATGATCGTCGAACAGGCCGGCGGCCTCGCCTCCACCGGCCGCCAGCGCATCCTCGACATCGCCCCCGGCGGGCTGCACCAGCGCGTGCCGGTCATGCTGGGATCGGCGGCCGAGGTGGAGCGCCTGGTGGCCTATCACGCCGAATACGACGGCGGCCGATAAGGCCGTCGCCGGGCGCTATTGCGAGGAATCGTCCGAACTCGCGGAGGTGTCCGCCTTCACCGGAGGGTTGGGGGCGGCCGCCGGCGCCGGAGGCTCGGTGTTGCCGAGGATGTAGGCGGCCTTCTTGACCTGTTCTTGCAGGCGCAGGATTTCCTTCTGCGTCTCGGCCAGCTTCTCGGTCAACGCCGCGTTCTGCTGGGTCAGGGTGGCGCTCTGCTTGGCCGCATCCTTACCGGCGAAGGGCGCCGTGTCGGCGGGGGTCAGGATCGCGGCCGAGGGATGCACCCGCACCTCGTACCATTGGCGCCGCAAATCGATCTTCTGCTGGGGCGTCAGCGCGTCCCATTCGTTCTCGCTGACATTGAAGGGCAGGAAGCTGCAGCCGGCGACGGCCGCCGCCATGGCAAGGGGAAGAATAATGCGGGACATCATCGCTCGCGTGCTCCATCAAGGAACCCGGGTGGAGTTTTCCCCAATCGCGGCCTCCGCCACAATCGGGCGGGGGAGGGTGGCCGTTCGAGGCGAAGCCTATCCACGGCATCCGCCGGGTGGGCGGCTGGCCGGAAGAAGGGCACGGTCCTGCGGCCGATGGGCGGGGCCGTTTCCCCTTTGGGCTTGATCGCCGTCAAAGAGACGGCGGGCGGCAGGCGTCAGGATGGAAGGCTTCGAGAGGGAGAGCCCATGTCCACCATCCGTTTGCAGGAACCGGCCTGGCGCCCCTATCGCGGGCCGGTGTTTTTCGCCGCCGGCTTCCGGCCGTTCTTCCTGTTCGCCGCCGTCGAGGCGGCGGCGATGCTGCCGTTGTGGCTGGCGGCATACGCGGGCGCCGTCGATCTCGGCGTTTCCTACCCGCCTTCGGTGTGGCACGGCCACGAGATGGTGTTCGGATTCGCGGCGGCGGCGCTGGGCGGCTTCCTGCTCACCGCCGTGCCCAACTGGACCAATTGCCGGCCGGTGAGGGGCGTGCCGCTGATGGTCCTGTCGGCGCTGTGGCTGGCGGGGCGCGCGGCCTTCGTCCTGGGGAGCATGCTGCCCCCGCTTGCGGTGGCCGCCGCCGACCTCGCCTATGTGCCGGTGCTGGCGGTGCTGGTGGCCGGTCCGCTGATCGCGGCCGGAAAATGGCGCAATATCGCCTTCGTGCCCATCCTCGGGCTATTCTGGCTTTGCGACCTTGCGGTCCATCTGGGCATGGCCGGCATCGGCGATCCCATGCGCGGGGTGTATGGCGGAATCGCCGTGCTGCTGCTGATGATCACCATCGTCGGCGGCCGCATCGTGCCGTCCTTCACCCGTACCTGGCTGGCGATGCGGGGCCGGCCGGTTGAGCCCAGGCCGCTGCCCTGGGTGGAAAAAGGGGCCGTCCTGGGCGTGGCGGCGGGCGGCGCGCTGGCCGCCCTGGCGCCCGGCAGCGCCGCGGCCGGCTGGGTCCTGATCGCCGCCGCGGCGATCCACGGCTTTCGCCTGTCGCGCTGGCACGGCCTCGGGACCGTCGGCGAGCCGCTGCTGTGGGTGCTGCATGTGGGCTACGCCTGGCTGGTGGCGGGACTGTTCCTGCTGGGCCTCTCCAGCTTCGTGCCGGCCTTGCCCGCCTCGGCGGCGGTGCATGCCCTGACCGCCGGCTGCGTCGGCACCATGATCATGGCGGTGATGAGCCGCGCGGCGCTCGGCCATTCCGGGCGTCCGCTGCGCCCGGCCCGGCCGGTGGTGGCCGCTTACGGGCTGCTGTCCGCAGGCGCGGCGCTGCGGGTGGCGGCGCCATTGGCGGGCGGCGCGCAGACCGGCCTTACCCATGCGGGCGGAGCGCTATGGGCGTTGGCGTGGCTGCTGTTCGTCATGGTCTACCTGCCGATTGTGACAGCGCCCCGCGCGGATGGACAGCCGGGCTAGGGATTAAGAAAAGGGCAAGGCGCGGGCTCTAGGAAGGGGGCGTTGCCATACTTTTGCCAGGAGCGCCCCTGCCCATGCCCCTCGTCGTTATCCAGACAACCATTCCCGATACCAGTGGCAAGCCGTTTCGCATTACCGAGGTGCTGGAGCGCGTGGCGACCACGGCCGACGAGGCCTTGCGGATCGCCGCCGCCTATTTGGGCGAGGGCCAGACGATTCTGGATTTCCTCTCGGCCCGGTGGCACGACGCGGGCGGCTATTGGCTGGTGGCGTGGGAGCCGGCTTCGGACATCTACCCGATGAACCGCCGGCTGCTGATGTGACCGGCGGCGGCGCGGGCCGGACACAGCCCGCGCCGCCGTTGACGGAACCCTTCGGGCAGACGATCTTCGCAACAGCCGGCCGCTTCGGCCGGGGAGGGCCGCGATGATCGTCACGTTCACCGATTTCGGGGCCGAAGGGCCCTATCTCGGCCAGGTCAAGGCCGTCTTTCACCGCATCGCCCCCGGCGTGCCGGTGGTGGACTTGGTCGCCGACGCGCCCGCCTTCGATCCCCGCTCCTCCGCCTATCTGCTGGCCGCGCTGGCGCCGGAATTCCCGGCCGGGACGGTGTTCTTCTGCGTCGTCGATCCCGGCGTGGGCGGCGTGCGCGCCGCCATGGTCGCCGGAATCGCCGGCCGCCTCTTCGTCGGCCCCGACAACGGCCTGTTCGAGCCCTTGTCCCGTCGCGGCGGCGTCGTGCGGGCGTGGGAGATCGTCTGGCGGCCCGAGCGTCTGTCGGCCACCTTCCACGGCCGCGACCTGTTCGCGCCCATCGCCGCCCATCTCGCCGCCGGCCGGGCGCCGGAGACGGCGGGGTGCGAGCCCGTGGCCTTTCCCACCCGCCCGGATTGGCCCGACGACCTTGCGGCGGTGATCTATGTCGATCGCTACGGCAACGCCATCACCGGGACCCGTGCCGCCGCAATGCCCCCCGACGCCGAGATCGCCATCGGCGGGCGCACGCTGCGCCGCGCCCGGACGTTTGGCGACGTCGCTGCGGGGGAGGCGATGTGGTATGAGAACGCCAACGGCCTGGTCGAGTTCGCGGTCAATGGCGGGCGGGCCGACCAAAGTCTCGGCGTAGGACCGGGCAGTTCTTTCCGGCTGGTGGGCTAGCCGCGCGGTGAAATAGCCGGTGCGGGCGCGCGCCAAAGGCGATATTGTTGCGGCAGCGGTTCTCATTATGCCTTTTTCCGCTGTCATCCCGAGCCGCAGGCGAGGGATCTTTCAGGCCCGGCGCGTTCCGCGCCAAGATCGTGTCTGGCGGCGGAGCCGCCGGCGCGTGAAAGATCCCTCCGTCGCTCCGCTCCCTCGGGATGACAACATGCCCTGATGCCGCATAATGAGAACCGCTGTTGTTGCAGGCGTTGCTGCGGGGGAACGTCGAATGTCCTACAAGGTGAAGTTCTGGGGCGTGCGGGGAAGCATCGCCTGTCCTTCGCCCGATCACGTCATTTACGGCGGCAACACCAGTTGTGTCGAGGTCGAAGCCGGCGGCAACCTGATCGTTTTGGACGCCGGAACCGGCATCCGGGGCCTGGGGAAGGACATGATGCGGCGTAAGGTGGCCTCGGCCACCCTGCTGCTCACCCACACCCATTGGGACCACATCAACGGCTTTCCGTTTTTCGCTCCCGCCTTCGATCCCAATTTCTCGCTGCGCATCATGGCCGGGCATCTCGGCGGCGAGGCGGGCGGCATCCGCCGGGTGCTGGCCAACCAGATGGACACCCCGACCTTTCCGGTGCCCCTGTCGGGCCTGCGCAGCGTGCTGACCTTCGAGGACTTCCGCGCCGGCGACAGCTTTCCCCTGTTCGAGGGGGTCACGCTGCGCACGGGCAAGCTCAACCATCCTAATAACGCAACCGGATATCGCATTGAACATTCTGGGGTTTCGGTCTGCTACGTCACCGACACCGAGCATGATCCGGGCCATCCCGACGACAACGTGCTGAGGCTGATCGACGGCGCCGATCTGGTCATCTACGATTCCACCTACACCGACGACGAATTCCCCGCCAAGGTCGGCTGGGGCCACTCGACATGGCAGGAAGGCGTCCGCCTGTGCCGCGCCGCCGGGGTGAAGCGCCTTGCCATCTTCCACCACGATCCCGACCACACCGACGCCTTCATGGAGCGCGTCGAGGACGAGGCCCGGCGCATGTGGCCGGAAGGCGCGCTGGTGGCGCGCGACGGCATGGAACTGACCATGGCGTGATGCCCGTGCTGCGCCGGCCGGCGGAGTGACAGCGTTGCCGCTTAGACTCTTCGACTTCACGTTCACGTCCATGGGGTGCCCGGGACGCATCCGGCTTTACGCGGCCGAGCGCGGCGAGGCTGAATCCATCGCCTCGGCCATGATGGCGGAGATCGCCCGCATCGAGGCGACCTATTCGCGGTTCCGCCCCGAAAGCGCCCTCTCGAGGCTGAACGAAACCGCGCGGCTCGGCGGAACGGCGGTCCTGGATGCCGAGATGGCGGGGATGGTGGACTACGCCTTCACCTGCCACCGCAAGAGCGGCGGGCTGTTCGACGTCACCGCCGGCTGTCTGAGGAGGGCCTGGGATTTCGGGACGGCGCGGCTGCCCGATGCCCGCGCCATCGGCGATCTGCTTCTCCTGGTGGGTCTGGACAAGCTGGTGTGGGAACCGCCCCGGCTGACCTTTCCCATTCCGGGGATGGAGCTCGATTTCGGCGGTATCGGCAAGGAATACGCGGTCGACCGGGCGGCGGAGATAGGCCTCGCGCGGGGAGGGCGGCACGGGCTGATCGACCTCGGCGGCGATATCCGCGTCACCGGTCCTCAGGCCGACGGCGCGCCCTGGCCGGTCGGCATCCGCCATCCCCGCGATCCCGACACCCTGCTCGCCTGTCTTCCCCTCGCATCGGGAGCCATCGCCACCAGCGGCGATTACGAGCGCTTCATCGAGGTCGCGGGGAAGCGGTATTGCCACATTCTCGATCCTCGGACCGGCTGGCCGGCGCGGGGGCTATCGGCGGTGACCGTGCTGGCCGGGTCCTGTCTGGTGGCGGGCAGCGTCGCCACCATCGCCATGCTCAAGGGCGGCGGGGGGCCGGATTGGCTTCGCGGTCTCGGCCTGGCGCATCTGTGGGTCGATTCCCTGGGGGGGCAGGGCGGCGACGCCCTGCCCCCTGGAGGTATCAAACGAGAAGGTTGACGCCGCCGTTGGGCGTCCCCAACGCGCCAAGGGTCTGCCCCGCCGCCGACAGCGTGCCGCCGGAGGATGCCGTGGCGCCCTGGCTCTGGTTCGCGCCGTTGCGGGCGTTCGCCAGAACGGTCTTCATGGTGGACACGAAGTCCGCCTTGGACACGCTCCCCGAGCCGCTGGGGTCCAGTTGGGCCCAGATCGCGTTCGCGCCCTGGGCCTTGATGCCAGCGGGCGGGTTCATGGTCTGGAACGCCTGATCGAATTGGGATTGGGTGATGCTGCCCGATCCGCTGGTATCGATCGTGTTGAAAAGAGCGGACATCTTCTGTTGCGGCGGCATTCTGCCGCTCGCTCCGGAGACCGCCATGGCGCCGCCGCTTCCGCCGGCGCCCGTGATCGCCATACTCATAAGTCTTCCTCCGAGGTTTTTCCGGCAACGCCGGCATTCGGCGGGCGTGCCAAAACCATGCCACTAGAATTGAGCGTTGGAGACAACCGGGGATCGTGGGATGGGATGGCGTCGGCGGCAAAAAGCACTCGGCAAATATTGCCGGGTGGAAATAAATTCCGCCTGGTAAATTTCGTTTCACTTCGTTGCCAAGTGCTGGATCGTCTCGCGGCAACTCTCGGTATGGCCCTCGCCGGTTATGTGAATGGCTTATCCCTCTGGCTCCGGTTCCCACAGACCGCGGTCTCCCGCCAGCGTCATGGCCGTGCTTGTCACGGCCATCCACGCAGTGCCGCGAACGGAATGCCGAACGGACCCACGAGGATGCGCGGATCAAGTCCGCGCATGACGGCTTTGCCGTAGACCCTGCGGCGGGCCGGAACGACCGGGATAAGCCATTGACGACAAGGGTCATAATAAGAGGTGCCGAATCGTCTCTGTTATCCGTTGGCGGTGAACAATACACAGGCGCGTCCACGCGGGGCGCTGGAAAGCCCCCCGGCTTCGCCCGCGACAATGGGCGAAATCACCCTTCGGACAGCGAGAACCGCACCGGCACTTCCACGCGGGCGGCGATGGCCTGGCCATTCTTATGCGCCGGGGCGAAGCGCCAGCGGCGCGCGGCATCGACTGCGGCCTGGTCGAGGATTGTGTGGCCCGAGCCGCATTTGACCGTCACCGCCGCCGGCGCCCCGTCCGTGCCCACCTCCACCAGCAGCACCACCACGCCCTCCCAGCCCCGTTCGCGGGCCAGCCGGGGATAATGTGGCCGGGACGTATCCAGCGCGGCCGGCGGCACCAGTTCGCCGGTGGGGGCGGCGCCGGCCGCCGCTCCGGTTGTGGCGGTTGCGGCGGCGGAGGAGGGTGCGGCGTCCGCCCCGGCCATGGCCGGCGGCGCGGCATCCGCGGCCGGAATCGGCGCGGGCGCGGGTGCGGGTACTGGCGCGTGTGCGGATCGCGCGCGGCGCGGGACGGCAGGGCGGCGCGGCGGCGGGGCGGGGGCTTCCGCCTTCGCCGTCGCCATCGCGGGGGGGGCGGGCTGCGGCGGCGGCGTGACGCTCCGCGGTTCCGGCGGTTGCGGTGGCGCGAACACCAGTTCCACTACTTGAGACCGCTCTCCGGGAGCATGTGTCGTGAGCGGCCATGCCGCCAGGATGGCGGCCGCCAGAAGATGGAGGCCGAAGGCGGCGGCGGTCGCCGGGGCCATGCCGCCCTGCCGGGAGGCGGGCAGCGGTTCGGAGCGCAGGTCAGCGTCCATGGCCGGCCAGCCGGTCGCCGAGGCCGCTGCTCCGGAGCGAGCCGATCACGGTTTGGCCGGCGCCGTCGGCTGCCACCAGGCGGGTCATGGGCAGTTCTCCATGCCAATGGGGATCGACGGCGTAGCGCAGTTTTTCGGTGAAGCGGTCGGCGAAGGCCCAGCTTTCCACGCCGTCCAGGCCCCATTGCTTGAGGGCGGCGGCCAGCCTCGGCGTCTCCTCGATGGGATCGGTGGCGACCAGCACGAGGTCGAAGCTCCGGGACCTCCGAGCCAGCTTCGCCCATTCCGGCATTTCGGCGATGCAGGGGGCGCATGTCAGCGACCAGAAATGGACCACCAGCGCGCGGCCCGCGTGGGCGGCCGTCAGGCCCTGCCAGCCGTCGCGCCCGAAGGGCTGGATTTCAGCCGCCGCCGCCCGCGCGGCCAGGACCGGCGCCAGCAGCGCCAGGATGATGGCGGCGATGAAGAGACGGCGGCTCATGGCTGGTCTCCGGCCAAGGGCAGCAGCCGCCAGCCTTCGTTGCGCGTCAGCCATGACAGGAACGGGTGGGGGCCGTCGGCGACCAGCAGCGGCCGGTCCGAGGCGTCCTTGGTTTCGGCCACCGCGTGCGGCGGGCTCCACGACAGCCCTCCGTCCGTGGACGATTGCGCCAGGATGCGGGTAGTCTCGCCGTCGAACTCGCTCCATGCCAGCCACACCCGGCCGCCGGCCGCGAGAAGCTGCGGATGGGACGGCAGCCGCCCAGGGTCGCCCAGCGGCCTCGGCTCGCCGAAATGGCGGCCCCGGTCCGTCGAGCGCGCGTAGAACAGGCCCGGCCGCGCCGTGCCGCCGGTATACCAGGCGACGTGCAGGGTCCCGCCCGGGCCCACCGCCACGGCGCCGCCGTGATGGGGGCAGGCGTCCACCCGCCAGTTGTCGGCGGCCACGCGATGGGGATTGTCGCGGCCGTCGAGCGTCGTCACCGCCGGATCGCGGGCGCCGTCGAACAATTGCCGCCACATCAGGACCGCGTGCCCGGCCGGGTCCGATGCGGCGGCGATGCGGCAGCATTCGCAGGTGTGCTCGGATATGACCCGCTCGGGCCGGAAGGTGGCGCCGCCGTCGGTGGAGACCGTCGCCGCCAGGGCCGCCCCGGCATAGCTGCGGCCGGCGCGCTTGGCCGCCGCCAGGCTCCGCTTGTCGATCCAGGCCAAAGCCACCCGGCCGCGCCCGTCGCCGGTCAGCGCCGGGAAGCGCTGACTGGCCGGGTCGTTGGCCAGCAGGACCGGGTGGGCGAAATGTCGTCCGCCGTCGCCGGAATAGGCCACCATCAGGGTGCCGCTATAGGGCTGGTCCTGGTGCCGGGAATAGGCGACCAGCACGCTGCCGGCACCGTCGGCGATCACCGCCGCCCGGGATTCGCCGGAATCGTCGATGGGCTCGCGGTCGGGATTGACGGCCACGCCCGTCATCGGCGTGGCGCCCAGATCGCCGGAGCGGCCCACCATGACCCGGCCGCCCGCCGTCCACGCCAGCACCAGGGTGCCGTCGGGGGTGAAGGCCGGGGTGGCGGTGGTGGCGCAGCGCAACGACGTGTCCCCGGCCGGACAATCCGGCCGGGGCGGGACGGCCGAGCCGTGGTGGTGGTGGTGGGCCTCCTCGGCCGCGCCGCCGCCGGTGACCGGCAGCGACGCGGCGAGAAGGGCCGCGAGAAGGACGCGGCGCATGATCACAGCCTCGCCGTGATGCCGCCGTAGAGGGTGCGCGGCATGCCGGGCGCCAGCACCTCCTGGCCGCCCTGCACCGTGCCCATGGTGGCCCAGCGGATGTCGCCGAGATTGATCACCCGCGCGAACACCTCCAGCCCGTCGGCGATGGCGTAGGACGTGCGGAGGTTGAACAGGTCGTAGCCGCCGTAACTGGCGGCGTTGCCGTCGTCCACGTAGTAATCGCCCACATGCTGCCATTCGCCCTCCACGGCGAAGCCCTGCAAGGGGCCGTCGCTGGGCTTCCAGCCCAGCGTGACGTTGGCCGTGGTCTTGGGGGCGTTGTTGATCTGATTGCCCGAGTAGTTGACGCCGCTGGCCACCCAGCTTTCGTAGGTGTGCTGGGCGTAGCTGCCCGCGGCGTTCAGGCGCCAGTCGGGCAGGAATGTCCAGCCCAGCGAGCCCTCGATGCCGACGTGATGGGTCTTGCCGTTGTTGGTTTCGGTCGGCCCGGTGCTGCCCTGGGTGGTGAGGATGTCGTTCATCTTGATCATCTCGTAGGCGGCGAGGGTCCAGGTCACGTCGCCCTTGTCGGGCCCGCGCAGGCCGATTTCGTAGCTGTTGGCCGTCACCGGCAGGAGATGGACGGAATCCAGGTTCTGGCCCTCGCGGAACAGCTCGCCCTGTTCGGGGGCGCGGAAGGAGTGCTTGTAATTGACGTAGGCGCTGAGCGCCGGGGCGAAGGCGTAGGTGGCGCCGACGCTGGGCGACAGGTGCGAGTAGTAGCGGTCGGTGTTGCCCGGCCGGTAGAAGGTCTTGTTGCCGTACGGGGTCGGGGTGAGGAAGGCGCCAGAGGCGAGGTTGTCGGTGTAGTCGTAGGCCATGGCGTCGTAGCGGACGCCGGCCGTCACCCGCAGGTGCTCCACCGGCGAAGTCTCGGCCTGGAGGTAGGGCGAGGCCTGCATGAAGGTGACGTCGTAATTGTAGGTCTCGCCCACCAGGCTGTAGGCGGTGAAGACGTTGCCAGCCTTGGTGGTGCTGATGCGGTTCTCGACGTAGGAGCCGGGGCTGTATTCCGTGTCCACGCCGCCGATCAGGCGGGTGCGCCACGGGGCGAAGTCCTGGCGGTACTTGGCCTGCATTCCCAGCGATCCGTTGGTCAGGGTGTAGACGGTGGGGTCGTAGGTGAGCTGCCAGGACGGCAGCAGCTCCATGCGGTCGTAGCGGACGTAGGGGGTGAGGCTCGTCAGCGAATCCGCGTCCTCGTGCTCCCAGGCCAACGAGGCCCGCACGGCCTGGACGCGGCGATAGGCGATGGGGTCGTAATTGGCGGTGGGATCGTTGCGGTAATCGTTGACGCTGAGGTAGCTGTTGGCGCCGGTCTGCTGGTCGATGTTGGTGGCGGTCAGCAGGGCTTTGACGGAATCGTCGCCCGACAGCGCCTTGTCCACCCTCAGCGTGCCGCTCTGGCGGTCGTAGCCGGTGGCCTCGCGCCAGCCGTCGGTATGGGTGATGTTGAGGTCGCTGCGCGCACCGAGATCGCCCCAGGTGGAACTGGCGCTGGCCAGGCCGCGCCACCAGCCGAACGAACCGGCTTCGACCGTGAGATCGGCCTCGGGCGTTTCCGAGGGCGCCTTGGTCAGCACGTTGACCACGCCGCCGATGGCGTTGCTGCCCTGCAATGCGGTGCCGGGGCCATGGGTCACCTCGATGCCCCCGGCCTGGGGCAGGTTCACCTCGTAAAGCGCGTTGTGGTTGAAGAAGCCGGTGGAGCGGATGGGGATGCCGTCCTCCAGGTAGAGGTAGACGGGGCTGGTGGTGACGGGCTGGCGGATGCTGACCTCGGAGCCTTCGCCCGTGGTTTGCTGGACCAGCACGCCCGGCATGCGGTCGAGGATGTCCGACGGGTGGGCGGGCATCACGCTCTGGATGGTGTCGGCGTGGATGATGCTGACGGTGCTGGGGGTCTGATCCAGGGCTTCGCCCTCGCGGGCGCCGGTGACCACCATTTCCGGCAGGGCCGAAGGGGGTGGAGGATCGTCGGCATGGGCCAGGACGGGGAGGGAGACGGCGGACAGGCACAGCAGGGCGCGCGTTCCGCGCCGATGGAGATTGGACATGATGAATCGTCCCGATCAACGGGTGAACAGGGGAAGGCGCGTGGCGCCCTCGGCGAAACGGCTGTTCACACGGTGGCGGGCGGTCCGCGGGGGGTGAGGGGCACCAGCGCGGCATTGCGCACCAGCGGCGCCGAGCGGGGAGCCGGAGTGTCGGCGGTGCCCACCATGGCCGGTACCGGCACGTCCGGGCCGGCCAGGAACGACGGCGCCACGGTCTGGTTGGCCAGCAGCCCGCACAGCGGGCAATGCTGCGGCGTCTGGCTGTCGCCCGACCGGGGCGCGGTGGAATCCGTTCCCGGGGGAGCGGAATGGCAGATGAAGGTCTGGTCGCCGGCGGCCGCCCGTTCGACCATGGCGGCGTAGACCAGCGGAGCGAGCTGGTTGGCACCGGCCGCCAGCAGGCACAGCCAAGCGGCGACCCACGCCACCCACCGCCTGGGGGCGGGTGCGGACCGGGTCCTGTCGCTGCGTGCCGGTCGCGTGCTCACGTCCCCCCCGACGAGCTTTGAACCAATTTAAAAGACGGTATGAGCTTAGACCAGTCCGCGCGTCAATGATTTGACGTAAGTCATGGGCAAAATAGGAAAATATCCCTTAACCGCCAGCGCTTATTGGGCAGGCAATCTCGCTCCGCAGGTGCGCATGGCGTCGGAAGCCGGCGGCAAAGGCTCAATTGCCGGCGCAATCCGCAGCCATCCGGATCGGCGGGCTGGTGAAGATGCCGATGTGGGTGAGGATGTACTTGAGCAGCGGCGAATTGGGCCCGATGAATTCCACTCCGATCCTGGGGCCGGCGATATTCACGACCTTGGCCTGTCCGTCGGTCCTGTCGGCCTCGTCGAGGACCGAGGAGAGGCTGAAGACGATCGTCTGTCCCTGGCGGAACCCGTCCCCTTCGAAACCGATGCCTCCCATGGAAATGTCGATCAGGGGATGCACGGCCCCATCGACCTCCAGAATCAGGGGCTGTCCCGGGTAACGGGTGTAGTGGCGGCGCTCTCGCGTGTGCGGCATGGCGACTTTCCTGATGAATGTCGGGCGATCAGCCCGCGGCGCTTTCTCTCGCCGAGGAGAGAAGAAGATCGACGAACAGGCGGAGCATCGGCTGGTCGAGGCCGCCGGACATTTCCTGCATGATGACCAGGGCCCTCTCGGGCGCCATGGGCGCCTTGTAGCAGCGGCGGTCGGTGAGCGCGCTGAAGACGTCCACGATGGCCGCCATGCGCGCCAGATCGTTGAGATC
This sequence comes from Pseudomonadota bacterium, assembly GCA_021847015.1. Lineage (GTDB taxonomy): Bacteria > Pseudomonadota > Alphaproteobacteria > Rhodospirillales > Magnetospirillaceae > JAJZVW01. Next base: position 78,779 of record JAJZVW010000014.1, read on the forward strand.
CCGCCCCCGCAAGCCCTTGGGATAGCCGCCGCCGTCCAACCTCTCGTGGTGTTGGGCGGCGATGGCGCCGATCCCTTTCGGCAGGGTGGGGCAATTGCCGATATAGCGGACCGATCCTTCGACATGTCCCCGCATCACCACCAATTCCTGGTCCGTCAGGGGCCCGGGCTTGTTCAGCACGTCGTGCGGGATGGCCATCTTGCCGATATCGTGGAGCAGGCCGCCGCTCGCCAGGACGAGGAGATCCGTTTCCGCCAGGCCCATGGCGTGGCCGAACAGCGAGAGCAGCGTCGCCACGCGCAACGAGTGGACATAGGAATAGTTGTCATGTCCCCGCACGCCATCGAGGACCGCCTTGAAATCGTTGCGGCGGATCGCCTCGACCAGCGGCGAGCATGCCAGGCGGACGGCGGCGTATTCGATCGGCTCCCCGCGGTCGATGAGGTCGGAGACGCCGTTGAAGGTGTCGAGGCTGGAGCGCAACGCGCGCCGGTGGTGCTCCGCAAGCCGGTCCCAGCGGGTTTCGACGGCGTAGTTGACCAGCCCCGAAATGGTGGAGATCAACTGGCTGCGGCGAAACGGCTTCGCCAGCGCGGCATCGCAGCCCAATTCCCTTGCCCGCGCGAGGAACCGGCTGTCGTCGTCGGCGGAGGTAGCGATGATCCGCACGCCCTTCAGGGCGGCGTCCTCGCGGATGTGCTTGATCGCTTCCCGCCCGCCCCATGGCTTGGCGGATTCATCGACCACCAGGGCGAGCGGCGGCGTGGAGCGCAGGAACGGGGCCGCGTCCACGACATCGTCGAAGGCCGCGACGCGGTAGAAGGAGGTGAGCGCGCGGCTGACCTGATTGCGGTGTTCCGGGACGCCGTCGATGACGGTCACCAGGACCTTCGCCGAATTGGTGGCGTCAATGGTGGAGGTGGCCATGGGCGGCTTCCTCGGCCTGCGCGCCTTTCCACGCTATCCGGAGCGCCGCGGCCAGGAATTCCGCCTGATCCGCGCTCGGCATGGTGCCGTCGGGCAAGGCCCGGCTCATGATCAGCGGCCAGGTCCACTGGCCTGCGGCGCCGTCCAGGAACAGCACGATCCGGCGCAGCACGTGAACCAGGATGCGGTCGGTCCTGGGGTCGGCGAAGAACGCGTCCCAGACGCCGCCGCTGCCGTGCTTCATGCGCAGGCCGTGGAAGACGGCGTCGGTCTGGGTGCGGATATGGTCGAGCCTGCCGCCGAGGGCCTGATCGACGACCTGGAAATAGTTGGGCAGGAAGCGCCGGGGGAAACGCGGGGGGTCTCCTTCCAGAAGATGCTCGACCGGCCGCGTTATCAGCCTGCGGAATGGGTCGGAACGCTTGGCGGCGTCACTTTTGGGACGGAACGCCGCCCGGCAGCGCGTCTCCTGGAGGTGGAAGGCGCGCACGAGAACCGATTCGTCATCGATGACGTGGCGAATGATGCGGCGGAACTGATCCACGGAGAGGACGCCGTCGCGCGCCGATTCCCCCACGAGAGCATTGATGGCCTCGACCACCATCGCCGTCATTGCCCGGCAGCCGTGGCGGCCGCTGGGGCATTGCTCGGGAGCCGGCGCCGTGCCTGGGGCGGCCTTGGCCTCGGCGCAGGCGCTCATCGGTCGGCCCCCCAACCGGTGGGGTCGCCATCTCGCGGAGGCGCGGCTTCGCCGCTCAGGGCCTCGACGATGGATCGCCGCCAGGCGGGCTCGTCGCGGTCGTCCTCCCGCTCCCCGTTCTTGGGATAGGCGGGGCCGATTCTATCAAGCAACCAGTCGATTACTGCGAACATGAGCCCCTCCTGCCATTTGTTGTTTCATCCGTAGGGTCGCTGTTAGCCTCGTTTCCGTCGCTGGCGTTTCGTCGTCCCCGGGGAAGTTTCCATCGGGGGATGGAGGGGGTGCTATTCCCGTTTGGGATCAGTGCGAAAATTTGGACTCTATTGTTCGAGGCGAAATGGCAGGGAACGTCGCCGGTCCACAAATTTCCCGCTAGCCAAGATTGCACGTTACGGTTACAAGAGTCGTGGGAGGCAAGGTGACAGTGTTCGCGCGTGACGACTCGCTGCATCAAATTATCGGCCTAATCTACGAGGCTGCGATCGACGACTCACTCTGGCAACGGGTGATGGAGACGATCGTCCGAGTCATGCAGGGCGCCGACGCCCTTCTTCTTTATTACGATTTCAGCCATCCCTGTCTGGACATCGGCATCGGTACCCAGCGGGTGTTCGACCGCAGCGTCGAACAGCGGTATCAAGACTTCATTCCCCATGATTTTCGTTTGGAGGGCCTTCGCGCCAAGCCGGCGGGAGTGATCTACAGCGCTGACGAGGTCATACCTGACGAAATCATGCGGAAGACAATGATCCAGAATGAATTTTTCGCGCCACTCGGCTTTCCCCGCGGAGGGCAGGGAATAGGGGGATTCATCGAACCTGAAGCGAATGGGCGGTCCTGTATCATTTCCCTCTACCGCAGTGAGGCAGCCGAAGATTTCAGCCAGCGGGATAAGGACTTCGCCCAGGCACTCGTCCCCCACTTTCGCCGCGCCTTCCAGATTCGCCGCCAGCTTACGGCGGAGCGCGATCGCGCCGATGGCATGACGGCGGCGCTCGACCGCCTGCCAATGGGAGTGGTGCTGATTGCTGCCGATGGCCGCGTCGTGGACATGAACGCCGCCGCCCGCCGGATCGCTGCCGAAAACGACGGCTTCTCCATGGACCGGGACGGCATCTGCCGGGGGGCGACACCCGAGGTCACCACGCGACTACAGCGGATGATCGCCCAAGCGGCGGCGGCGTCGCGGGGCAACGGCCTGCATTCCGGCGGAGCCCTTGCGCTTCCCCGGCCATCGCTGAAGGAACCGCTCGCCGCCCTGGTAGCGCCTTTGCGCGCCGAGCGCGTGGACGGACCACTGCCCCGTGACGGGGCCGTGCTTTTTCTCAGCGATCCCGCCCTGTGCCAAGTCCCGCCTGCCCGGGTGTTGTCCGGCCTTTACGGCCTCACCCCCCGCGAGGCGGAGCTGGTCGCGGAACTGGTGACCGGCTGCAGCCTTGACGAGGCGGCGGCGCGGATCGGCCTGCGCACCGAAAGCGCGCGGATCTATCTGAAGCGTGTTTTCGCGAAGACGGGCGTCAAACGGCAAGGCGAACTTATCGCCTTGCTGCTCCGCAGCCCGGCTGGCTTGGTCGGTGGATAGCCAGGATGGCACGGCGGAACCGGCGGTGTTGGTCAGCCCGTGCGGTGGCCATCGTTTGCTCGGCTGCTTTCCCTGCCCTGGCCGAAGAACCCTCTGCTCCCGCGGAGGGGAATTCTCCCCTGGTCATCAATATCTATCGCCATTCCGCGAGTGGCCCAGGCGACGCCCCTGACGGCGAGACCGTTCTCGACAATGGGGAAAATCCGGGGACGCTATACTGAACTCCCGCCGCTTTTCCCGTCCTCGCCGATGCGCGGCTTCGGCCCCGGCTTGCGGCGGGCGAGGGGACGGCCGGTGGCGGACTCCAGGCGGTTGACGAAATCCGCGTCGCCCAGGGGGCGGCCGGTGCGCTCGCCCTTGCGGATGGCCTCAAGGGTGGCGTCGTCGAGCCCTTGGGCCAGGAACGCCGCCCAATCGGGGACCAGGGCGCCCAGCGCGGCCACGTCGGTCAGTCCGTCGGCGGCGTCGCCCAGATGGGCCCGGGCGCTGGACCAGGCCCAGTCCTGGGGCCGGGCCACCAGGCCCGCCCGCACTGGGTTCAGTTCGACGTAGCGGGCGGCCGCCAGGGTGTGGGCCTCGTCCATGGGGCAGGAGGCGAAACGGCCCTGCCACAGATAGCCCCGCCAGTTCGCGCGCGCGTTCACCATCCGCGAGTAGCGCCGGTGCGCCTCCGCCAGCGCGGCGCGCAACGAATCGGGTTCGGGCGGAACCAGGATCAGGTGGATGTGGTTGGGCATCAGGCACCACGCCCACACGCCCACCCCGGCGGCCCGGGTGTGCTCCGTCAGCAAGGCGAGATAGGCCCGGTAATCGCCGTCGCCGAAAAACACCGTCTGCCGCCGGTTCCCGCGCTGGGTGACGTGGTGGGGGACGGAAGGGATGACGATGCGGGCGAGTCTGGCCATGGGGCGAGCCTAGCGCGGAAGTTACGGGGACACAATACTTAATTCACAAGCGAATTAAGTATTGTGTCCCCGTAACTTCCTGTCCCCGTAACTTCCGTAACTTCCCGTAACTTCGTAACTTCCTCACCGTAATTCCAGATCGACCTCGACGATGTCCCCGTCGATGGTGCGGCCGCGCCGGAACCCCAGATGCTCGACGAAGTCGAGCATGCGGCTGTTCTCGCGCAGGACCTGGCCGGTCATGGCCCGTGTGCCGCGCGAGCGGCAGTATTCCACCATCTTGGTCAGCAGGCGCTTGCCCAGTCCCGAGCCCTTGAGGTCCGAGCGCACGACGATGGCGAACTCGGCCGTGTCGTTGTCGGGGTCGGTGACGGTACGCACCACGCCCAGGGTTTCGGCTGCGCCGTCGGGGCGTTCGCCCTCGGCGATGAAGGCCATTTCGCGGTCGTAGTCGATCTGGGTGAGGCGGGCCATCTCGGAATGGGGCAGTTCGTGGACGTGGCCGAAGAAGCGGAAACGGATGTCCTCTTCGCTGAGCTTGGAGATGAAGACGTGGTGGTTGGGCTCGTCCTCGGGGCGGATCGGGCGCAGCAGGACCGGGCGGCCGCCGGCCATGGTGAAGCGCTCCTCCAGCTCGGCCGGATAGGGGCGGATCGCCAGGCGCTCGTCGCCCCGCCGGGGCTGGGCGAGGCGGATGCGGGCGTCGAGCGCGACCACGCCCCGGGAATCGCAGAGCAGGGGATTGATGTCCATTTCCGCCAGCTCGGGGATGTCCACCACCATCTGCGATACCTGGATCAGCGTCAGCAGCAGGGCGTCGGCATCGGCCGGCGGGGCGCCGCCATGGCCCCGCAGCAGCCGCGACACCCGGGTGCCGTCCACCAGGCCGGCGGCCAGCCGCAGGTTGAGCGGCGGCAGGGCGACGGCGCGGTCGCCGATCGCTTCGGCGGCGACGCCGCCCTGGCCGAACAGGACCACCGGGCCGAATACCGGGTCGGTGGCGATTCCGACGATCAGCTCCAGGGCGCCCGGCCGCCGTGCCGCCATACGCTGGACGGTGACGCCGTCGATGCGTGCGGCGGGGAAGGCGCGGCGCACGCGGGCCAGCATGGCGGCGGCGGCGGTCTCGACCTCGCCGGGGTCGAGGTTGAGCATCACCCCGCCCGCCTCGGATTTGTGGAGGATGTCCGGGGACAGGATCTTCAGCGCCAGCGGCCCGCCGATTGCGGCGGCGATTGCGGCGGCCTCGGCGGGGGTGGCGGCGGCGCGGGTGTCGATCGCCGGGATGCCGTAGGCCCTCAGCATCGCCTTGGCGTCGGGCTCGGGCAGCATGGCCGCGCCCCTTGCCAGCGCGTCCCGCACCAGCGCGCGTGCGGCGGCGGTGTCGGGGGCGAAGCCCACCGGCGCCGAGGGCGGCACCTCGATCAGCATCTCCTGGTTGCGGCGGTAGCGCAGCAGGTGCAGGAAGCTTTCGACCGCCGCCCGCGGGGTTTCGAAGCTGGGCAACGCGGCCTCGGCGAACAGGGCGCGGGCCGCCTCGACCGTTTCGTGGCCGACCCAGCAGGCCATGACGTTGGCCCGCGGACGCTCCTTGGCGACGGCGACGACCGCTTCGGCGACACGGGTGGCGTCGGCCAACGCGGTGGGCGAATGGATCACCAGCACCGCGTCCACCTCCTTGGAATCGAGCAGGACGCCCAGTGCCTTGGCATAGCGTTCGCCGTCGGCGTCGCCGCCGATGTCCACCGGGTCGCCCCGCGACCACACGGGCGGAAGGACGTCGCCCAGGCGGGCCAGCGCGGTCTCGGACAGCTCGGCCAGATGGCCGCCGCCGTCGCCGAAATCGTCGGCGGCGATCACCCCCAGCCCGCCGCCGTTGGTGAGGACGGCGAGGCGTTCGCCCGTGACCGGGCGGGCCCGCGCCAGGGTCTCGACGGCCGAGAAGATCTGCTCGATGTCCGCGACCCGCAGCATGCCGGCGCGGCGGATGGCGGCGTCGAACACCGCGTCCGCCCCGGCCATCGCCCCGGTGTGGGAGGTGGCGGCGCGGGCGCCATCGGCCGAGCGGCCCGCGCGGATGACCAGCACCGGCTTGTTGCGCGCGGCGGCGCGCGCCGCGGACATGAAGTTGCGCCGCGCGCCGATGGTTTCCAGATACAGCAGGATCGCGCGGGTGGTGGGATCGCTGCCCAGATAGTCGAGCACGTCGCCGAAGCCGATGTCGGCGCCGCTGCCCAGGTGGATGAAATGGGAAAAGCCGATGCGGCGGGAACTGGCCCAGTCGAGCACCGCCGAACACAGCGCGCCCGATTGGGACACGAAGGCGATGCGGCCGGCCACGGCCTGTTCCGGGGCCAGGCTGGCGTTGAGGCCGATGCCCGGCACCAGCACCCCCATGCTGTCCGGCCCCAACAGGCGCATGCCGGCGGCCTTGGCCTCGGCGAGCGCGGCTTCAAGGACGCCGCGCCCCTCGGCGCCGGCCGGCTGCCCGGGGATGGGCGTCATCACGCAGGCGGCGCGCGCGCCCCTGGCGCCCAGGGCGCGGATCACGCCGGGCAGCGTGGCGGCCGGCGTGCACACCAGCGCCAGGTCCGGCGCCGAGGGCAGGGCGGCGATGTCGGGATAGGCCAGGACTCCCGCGACCGCGGCATCCTCGGCGGTCACCGGCAGGACCGGGCCGCCGAAATCCGCCCGCAGCAGGTTGCGCATCACCACCTGGCCGGGTGCGTACGGCCGGTTGCTGGCGCCGATCACGGCGACCGAGCGGGGGCGGAGCAGGGCTTTGAGACTGCCGACGCGCATGGAGGACCCTCCGTTGCGACAGACCGAAAATAGTCCCCGGCGGCGGAGCGCCGCAACGGGCGCGTGTCGGCAGACCGCCCATGACCTTTGGTTTCGATCATGACCTTTGGATTAAGGTGTACCGCCAGTCGTTGTGTGGACATCTCCGGGTTGGTACGGTTGTCATGCCTGCGGTTCGCCCGCGCGGGGATTCCCGCGGAGGGCGGGGGCGGCGGGCGCCCGGGCCGGACGACGAGGAGACGAGCCGATGGTCGAAATGCTGGAAAATCGGACCTGGGACGAGATCGGGATCGGCGACAGCGCCACCCTGACCCGGACCTGCCACGCGGAGGACGTCGAGCTGTTCGGCGTCGCCACGGGCGATTTCAACCCCACCCATTACAGCGCCGAGGATGCCGAGGCGCTGCTTCAGCACCCCAAGGCGCTGGCCCATTCCCTGTGGGGGGGATCGCTGCTGTCCGCCCTTCTCGGCAACGAGCTTCCCGGCCCGGGAACCATCTACAAGAAACAGGCATTCGAATTCCTGCGGCCGGTCGAGGTGGGGGACACGCTCACCATCACCATCACCGCGGTGGAAAAGCCGCCGCCCCGGGACGTCGTGTTCGACTGCCAGGCCGTCAACCAGCACGGCCAGCCGGTGTTCCGCGGCCAGGCCCGCGTCGGCGCGCCGACCGTCAAGGTGGTGCAGCCGAAGGTGGAGTTGCACGAGGTGAGCCTGCGGCGGCGCCACCACGTGTTCGAGGAGCTGATCGTCCGCTGCGCCGGGCTCGACCCCATCGCGGTGGCGGTCTGCCATCCGTGCGACCAGGTATCCCTTGGGGGCGCGGTCGAAGCCGCGCGCCAGGGGCTGATCCAGCCGATCCTGGTGGGGCCGCAGGGCAAGATCCGTTCGGTGGCCGAGGAATTCGGCTTCGACATCGCCGGCATGCGCATCGTCGATACCGCCCACTCCCATGAATCGGCCACGCGCTCGGTGGCGCTGTGCCGTTCCGGGGAGGCCGAGGCGCTGATGAAGGGCTCGCTGCACACCGACGAGATGATGCACGAGGTCGCCCAGCGCGAGACCGGCCTGCGCACCAGCCGGCGCATCAGCCACGTCTTCGTCATGGACGTGCCCACCTATCCGCGCACTCTCTTGATCACCGATGCGGCCATCAACATCTACCCGTCGCTGGAGGACAAGGTCGACATCGTCCAGAACGCCATCGACCTAGCCCATGTGCTGGGGGTCGCGCAGCCCAAGGTGGCGATCCTGTCCGCCGTCGAGACCGTGTATCCCAAGATCACCTCGACCGTCGAGGCGGCGGCTTTGTGCAAGATGGCCGATCGCGGCCAGATCACCGGGGGCGTCCTGGACGGGCCGCTGGCCTTCGACAACGCCATCAGCGAGGAGGCGGCACGCATCAAGAAGATCGTCTCGCCCGTGGCCGGCAAGGCCGACATCCTGCTGGTGCCCGATCTTGAGGCGGGAAACATGCTGGCCAAGCAGCTTTCCTATTTGGCGGAAGCCGATGCTGCCGGCATCGTCCTCGGCGCGCGGGTTCCCATCGTGCTGACCAGCCGCGCCGATTCGGCGAAGGCGCGGCTCGCGTCCTGCGCCGTGGCCGTGCTCTTCGCCCACGCGCGGCGCACGGGCGCGTCCAAGGTCGCGGCGGAGTGAACGCGTGACCGGCCGCCCGGCCGCTCGCGCCGCGAAAGAAAAGGTTGCCGTCCGGGTCGCGGGCGAGCAACCTTTCGTGCGAAGCGCTTGGGTGGGGGTCTTGACGGTTGTCCGTCGAAGGGGGAGGACATGCGCGACGGCATTCTGGTGATCAACGCGGGTTCGTCGTCCATCAAGTTCTCGCTGTATCTCAGCAACGGCGAGGAGAAGCCGCTGCTGGCCAGCCGGGGCCAGGTGGAGGGGATCGCGGTGTCGCCCCACTTCATCGCCCTGTCGCCCAACGGGTCGGTGGTGGCCGAGGAACGGTGGGACGATCCGCACCTGTCCCACGACGTCCTGTTCAAGCATCTGATGACCTGGGTCGAGGACGCGTTCCGCGACGCCGTCCTGAAGGCGGCGGGCCACCGGGTGGTCCATGGCGGGGCCAACCATTCCGCTCCGGTGATCGTGACCGACGCGGTGCTCGACGAGCTGGCGGAACTGATCCCCCTGGCGCCCCTGCACCAGCCCCACAACCTCGCCCCCATCCGCGCCCTGCGGAAGATTTACCCCGATCTGGTGCAGGTGGCGTGCTTCGACACCGCCTTTCACCGCACCAATCCCAAGGTGGCCCAAAGCTTCGCAATTCCGCGCGCGCTCAGCGACGAAGGCGTGCGCCGCTACGGCTTCCACGGTCTGTCCTACGAATACATTTCCCGGCAATTGGAACGGGTCGCTCCCGAGGTGGCCGGAGGGCGGGTGGTGGTCTTCCATCTCGGGTCCGGAGCGTCCATGTGCGCCATCCGGGAGGGGAAATCGGTGGCCTCGACCATGGGCTTCACCGCGCTCGACGGGCTGCCCATGGGCACGCGCACCGGCGCCATCGATCCCGGCGTCCTGCTCTACCTGATGCAGCGGAAAGAGATGGCGGCCAAGGAGATCGAGACCCTGCTCTACAAGAAATCGGGTCTTCTCGGCGTGTCGGGCATCAGCAACGACATGCGCATCCTGCTGGCCAGCGACGATCCCCATGCGGTCGAGGCCATCGACCTGTTCGTCTACCGCGTCGGCCGCGAACTGGGGTCGCTCGCCGCCGCCTTGGGCGGGCTGGACGCGCTGGTGTTCACCGCCGGTATCGGCGAAAACTCCCCGGAAATCCGCGCGCGGGTCTGCGAGCAGGCGGCTTGGCTGGGCGTGCGCCTGGATTCCGAGGCCAATTCCCGCCACGCCCAGCGCATTTCGGCGCCCGAATCCTCCGTACCGGTGTTCATCATCCCCACCGACGAGGAGATGATGATCGCCAAGCATACCCGCGCCGCGATCCGCGCCCTGCGGGCCGGCTGACCGGCCGTCTTCGCCGTTTCCGTCCGTCATCCCGGCCGAGCGGCCGGCGCCTTCGCGCGGGCGATGCGCCAATCGTCCCTGGCGTGAGCGAGGGCGAAAAACGAGAGCGGCCGGGCGGGGGTGGAGAAGTCGCGCGAAAATCGGCAAAGTGGGGGGATGGGGTGATGGGAATGGGGGGACGTCCATGCGCAGGCTCCGGATGACCATCGGCAAGGTGGTCCTGCACGCCGAACTGTTCGATACGCCAACGGCCCAGGCCATCTGGACGGCCGCGCCTTTCGAGGCGCGCGCCACCACCTGGGGGGAAGAGGTCTATTTCGCCGTCCCGGTGCGGGCCGCGCGCGAGGCGGGCGCCCGTGACGTGGTCGAGCCGGGTGAACTCGCCTTCCGCATCGAGGGGAGCGCCATCGTCATCGGCTATGGCCGGACGCCGGTTTCCCTGGGCGACGAGATCCGCCTCGCCGCCGCCGCCAACATCTGGGGGCGGGCGGTCGAGGACGTGCGCAGGCTGGGCCCGGTCGAGCCCGGCGAACCGGTCCGGGTCGAACCGGTGGAGTGATCGCAGCGGAGGCCGGCCCCCCTGGTCCGCTGCCGGCGGTCAGTGGAGGACGGCATGGCGCGTGTTCTGGTGCTTGGCGCGGGCAAGATCGGCGCGACCGTCGCCGCCATGCTGGCCGGGGCGGGGGACGATCAGGTGGTGCTGGGGGACGTGGACCGGGCGATCCTTGAGGCCCGGGCCCCGGCCGGGATGGCCACCCTGGTGGTGGACGCCGACGATCCCTTCGCCTTGCGCAGCGCCCTGGCGGGCCAGGACGTGGTGGTGGCGGCGCTGCCGTTCTTCCTCGACGTGCGGGTGGCCGAGGCCGCCCGCGCCGAACGCGTCCATTATTTCGACCTCACCGAGGACGTCGCCACCCGCCGGCGCATCGAGCGCCTAGCCGAGGGCGCCGGCAGCGTCTTCATTCCCCAATGCGGTCTCGCCCCCGGTTTCGTCGCCATCGCCGCCATGGCCCTGGTGGACCGCTTCGACGAGGTGCTCGACGTGCGGCTGCGGGTCGGCGCCCTGCCGAAATTCCCCGACAACGCGCTGAAATACAACCTGACCTGGAGCACCGACGGGCTCATCAACGAGTATTGCAACGCCTGCGAGGCCATCGTCGACGGCCGCCCCATGGAGGTGCTGCCCCTGGAGGGGGTGGAGGAATTCTCGCTGGACGGCGTGGTCTACGAGGCGTTCAGCACCTCGGGCGGGGTGGGGACCCTGTGCGAGACGCTGGCCGGGCGGGTGCGCAACCTGGATTACAAGACCGTCCGCTATCCCGGCCACCGCGCCGCCGCGCGGATGCTCGCCCACGACCTCAAATTGTGCCGCCGCCGCGACCTGTTCCGGGACGTCATCGAGCACGCCGTGCCGGTGACCAGCCAGGACGTCGTGCTGGTGTTCGTCACCGTGGTGGGCCGCCGCAAGGGGCTGCTCACCCAGGAGACTTGGACGCGGAAGGTCTACGGCGACGGCAGCGAGGACGGCCTTTCGGCGATCCAGAAGACCACTGCCGCCGGGCTGTGCGCCATGATCGACCTGCACCGCCAGGGCCGGCTGCCGGAAGCGGGCTTCGTCCGGCAGGAACAGGCCCGCCTCGACGACATGCTGGACAACCGCTTCGGCCGCGTGTTCGGCTGAGGCTCGTCCGTTCGTGTCCTCCGCGGGCCGCGAAGCGGCATCGGCGTCCGTCCGTGTTGCCCGCGCCGCTTCCACCGCCCCGATTCCCCCCGTTTTGGCAATCCGGGTTCGTCGCTCCGGTCGCCGGCACAGGGCTCCGAACTCAGGTTTCGAATCGGTTAATGGTATCGTCACCTCCCTGTCATCCCGACAGAGCGACAGCGGCGAGGGATCCTTCAGCCGATAGCGTCCGTCAAGCGGGTGTAAATTCTGGCACACGCTGAGGTAGTCATTGCTCAGGCGGCCTTGGGTGGGATCGCGGGTTGAAGTTGCTCGGCAATGGTCGGTGTAAGTTCGGCCATGGCCT
>JAJZVW010000042.1 GCA_021847015.1 Pseudomonadota bacterium
GCCTGCTGTGCCTGCGCCAGGCCATCGAGAAGGCGGTGGTCGCCCTCGTCGTCCAGGGCGCCGAAAAGAAGCTGTGGGCCTTCGGCGACGCCGCGGCCGGCCAGAAGTTCCTCGATCGCTGGCGAAAAGACGAAGAATCCTACCCGCCATCCAGCCAGACCGCGATGGCCGCGGCGGCTCAAGCTCCGGCCCAAGTGGTTCCGCGTTAGCGGCGCCTGCGGCCGAAGGGGGGCAGGGCCATGCCCCCGCACCGACCGGCACCCGCCGGTTTCCACTGACCGCCTAACCCAGGAGAACCCGAATGAGAAAGCATCTGCTTCTGGCCTCCGTCGCCGCCTTGTGGTCCGGCGTGGCGATGGCGCAGCCCAACTCTGCCACCATCGACGACACCGGCACCAACAACACCGGCACCATTACCCAGAGTGGCGGCACCGGCAACGATGCGACACTCGATCAGGACGGCACCACCAACGGCGGCTTCATCACGCAGGTCGGCGGTAGCGACAACGACGCCCTCGTCACCCAGGACGGCGGCCCCAACACCGCCAACGTCACCCAGACGACCAGCACGGACAGCACCGCCACCCTTACCCAGGACGGCGTGACCAATAACGCCAGCATCACCCAGACGAACGCCACCACCAGCACGGCCCTCATCGATCAGGTCGGCACCAGCAACATCGCCAGCATTTCGCAGACTCTGGCCACCTCCGACACCGACAGCATTACCCAGGACGGCGTCGCCAACGTCGCCAACCTCAGCCACGTCTCCGACAGCCTGGACACCATCACCGTCACTCAGGTCGGCGACAACAACGAGGCCAACGTCTCGCAGGACCCGGGCAGCAACAACACAGCCATCCTCACCCAGACGGGCAACAACAACAACCAGGGCCCGACCGTGGCGTTCACCTTCGACAATGGCCAGTCGTGGCTGCCCGGCTTCGCCCCCGGCATCAACCAGACCGGCAGCTTCGAGTTCGCCAGCGTCACCCAGAACGGCGATTTCAACAACGAATGGGTCCAGCAGTCCGGATCCATGAACAACGCCACCGTCTTCCAGGGCGGCTACGCCAACGCCTACGTCCTCCAGAACGGCAACGACGTAAGCCCCAATATCGCAAACATCAACCAGACCGGCGGTTCCCTCACCATGAGCCAGGACGCCGGCATCTACCAGGGGGCCGGCGTCCTTGCCTCTCTCCCGGTCGGGGACAACACCGCCAGCATCCTCCAGTCCAACGCCCTCGGCACGGGCTCGGAGTTGGCCGACATCGCCCAGGAGAGCGACCTCAACAACGCCACCATCACCCAGACCAATGCCGGCCTGGGCAACAGCCTCTCGGCCAGCATCTATCAGAGCGTGGGCACCCTCAACACCGCCTCCATCAGCCAGACGGCCACCGGCGCCGGCGTCGCCTTCAACGCCCTCATCACCCAGGCGGGCAGCGGCAATCATTCGGTCATCAGCCAGCACTGACAAACCCGTTCTTCCCGGCGGCATGGGCATCCCATGCCGCCCCCTTTCCGCACGGAGACACACATGGGCAAGAGAACGATCACGCGAACGATCCTGCTGGCGGCGGGCGGCCTGCTTTGCGCGCTGGCCATCGCCCCGGCCATGGCGCAGCCCGGCGTCTATCCCGACGAGATCGGCACGAACGGCATCCCTTCGCCCCCCACCGATGGCGTACCGAGCTTTCCGGCCGCGCCCGGCGGGCTCGTCTACGGCGCCACCCCCCAGACGTTCGGCCAGAACAGCAGCATGATCCTGAACCAGTCGTCCATGGGCTTCGGCTCGCCCAACAGCGTAGTCCTCAACCAGTCCGGCAGCGGCAATCACGCCGATTCCCAGCAGCTTGGCGGCTCCAACATGCTGTACCAGCAGCAGACCGGCAACAACAACACTCTGTCCGCGCAGCAGCTCGGCAGCGGCAATTCGCTGGTCGAGCAGCAGATCGGCAGCGGCGCCGGTCTCAGCGTCACGCAATTCGGCGGCGCGTCCGCCATCGTCACCCAAAGACGATGAACGGAAAACCGGGGAAAGGGCGATGGATCGTTTTCACTGTCATCCCGAGCGCAGCCGAGGGATCTTTCAGGCATCCCCGCGTGACGGTTCCCTCCACGCGCTCGCGCTCGGTCGGGATGACGCCGTAAGCGGGGGCGCATAATGAAAAAAGCTGGATTGATCGGTCTTCCCTTGTGCTCCCTGGGGATGGCCCTTGCCGCCTCACCGGCCGCGGGAAGCGATATGGACTACGTTCTGTCGATCGATGGACCCGCGACGACGATCTATTCGGCGACCTGCCGGGTCGGTGTCGAAGGAGGCGAATGGAACGCCTCCTTCGACGGTTCACCCCCGATCCAGCGGGTCTTCACCGGCAACCGTCTCGACTGCCGCATCCGCCAGAAAAGCAGCGGCGGCTTCCTTGCCGTCGAGATCCGGCGCGGCGGCAGCATCAGCCGTTGGCGCACGGAAGGCGCCGGCAGCACGATCATCCTTTCGCTGCGCTGACCGATGTCACGGCACCGGAGTCACCACCGAACCGTCGGGCGCCACCCCATCCGGGGTGACGGCGCAGGGAGGGGCGCAGAATCCCGACCCCAGGGTTCCGAACTGGCTGCCGTTGACGATCACGCCGCCGGCGCCGCCGCCGGTGCCGACGAAGACGCCGCCGATCCCGTAGGACGGTTGGCGGCCGACGGTCAATCCGCCCTGGGCGATAAACCCCGCCAAGGGGGTGGGCACGATGGTCGTTATGCTCTTGTCGCTGTTGAAGATGGTCAGTCCGCCGGCAACGCCCGGAACGACGACGCTGCCCGATTTATTGCTGTTTTCGATGGCGAATCCGCCACCGCCGCCCACGGTGGGCGCGTACACCAACTGAGAGGCCAGGGCGGGTGTGGCCGCCGACAGCAGCCCCGATAGGCACGCGAGTCCAATGGCACGCATGGCGCATCCTCCTTCTCTCCGGAGGAGTCATATGAGGATGCTCGAACGGCCACGCATCTGACCGGGCGGGGCCGCTTTCGCGACGCGCGCCGATCCTCGGCGGGCGAAATGCCCCGATTCCGCAGGCCAGACTCGTCAGATGGTCACGGCCGCTGCCACCGCCGCCGCTTCGCGCTCGCCGGCCGGTGCCACCATTTCCCCAGGCCGGTAGCCCAAAACGTCTTCCGTCAGCTCCGGGGCCAAGGGGATGATGCGGCGATCACTGGCGACACCCCCGGTATCGGCCCGCAATCCAAACCCCTTGAAGCCGGCAACCGCCGGAATGGACTCCGGCGCCGACCGGAACTGCCGCACCATGATCGTGGGGGCCACGCCGTCCCTGCTCCGGCGCCGATCGGCCGGCCAGAACCGCAATTCGATTCCCGTCACCTTCCGGCCCCGGCGTTTCTCCTTCCAGGTCACGGTGAAATGTGCCTGCCGGTCGATTTCCTCCTTGGCCCCGTCGAGAACGGCTTGCCTCAAGGCCGCCCAGGTCCCGTACCGATCCGGCTCCACCCCGAGCCTGGCCTGGAAATCGGCAAGGCTGCCGCGCCAGGTTCCGCGCCGGCGCTCGACCAGTCTGGCGCCGAGTTCGTAAAGGGTGAGGCTATACCTGTGTTCGAAGGCCAGCAATGACGCCTGGTTGAGCCGCGCGTAAAGATTCGCCCCGCCGAAGATCCGCCGCGCGGCGGGGTGGAACTGGAACTCCACCCATGCGGCGTCATCGTCGTCCTTTTCCTCGGCCAGTTGGGAAAACAGCCCCGCGCGCTCGACGGCGGTCTTCCCCCGCCCGCTGACGGTTGACAGCGTCAGCCGGATATCGGCCACCTCGTCCAGCCAATCGCCGACCGGGTCATCGCCTTCCTGGCTCTGGCGGAGGGCGCGCTTGGTAATCCTGTGCGTACCCGCTTTCCATGGCTCGCCGGCCACCTTGCCGACCAGCAGCGAAAGCGTGCGGCGCGCGGCGAGAGAGGGCATTCCCCCATCCCGGAAACGTATCTCTGCGATCTCGCCGGCCTCGCCGGTCTCAAGAACCGGAAAGGAATCGCCCTTCACCCAACCTGCGATTTCGGGCACGTACCCCTCCCTGCCCCCGAATTCGGGGCATCGCATGCGACAATACTGACAAGATTAACCCGGCGCGAACAAAAGTGAAATCCCGACCAACGTTTGAATAGGCATCCGCTAAAGATGAGTATCGTGTGAATGCGTCTTGCCAGACGCAACGAAATGAATTCTATGTTTCACATATTTATCACATCATACGTCGTATCCGCCGTGAGCGGACATATGCCCTTGTAGGGATGACAGCCCGGCGCCGCCGGCATTGCGCCCAACGCGCCGTCTTTTTCCCTTTCGCCGACTGCGGACAGACCGCTTGCGGCGTTCAGTGCGGCAGCGTCCCGCCCACATGGGTCACGAGTTCGCGCGGGGTGGCATGGGTGAGGTCCTTGTCGACCTCGCCAACCACCAGTTGCCGGGTTTCCGGTCTCAGGGTGCCGCGGAGCGCGCCAAGGACATGCGACGGCGCCACCAGGACCAGATGGGCGAACAGGCGACCGTCGGCGGCCCGGTCGAGCTGTCCCGCGACCCGGCCGAGAAAGCGGCTTCGCTCGTCTTCGCCTGCCACATCCACGGCGAGCAAGGGCTGAGCCGCGGCACCCGCTCGGGCGACCCCGCCCGACCCCCGGCCATTGGTGACGAACGCGTAATCAAGCATGGGAACCAAGCCACAGCCGGGACCGTCGCAACGGTAGAATTGCGCCCGTCGGCCATCCGCGACGCAGACCCAGGTATCTGCTGGACGCATAATCGGCCTCCTTGCCCGAGACGGGCAAAATCCGGATGGCCGCGACTGCGAGCAGTGATCGGCCTCCATCGCGCCCACCACGGCATGAATTATAGCACCTTTCGCAGCGATCCGATAAGAATGCCCCATAGCGCGCTTGAGAGGCAGACACGTTCGTGTATGCTAGCGCGCCATTCTCGGCACCGGAGGTGGCATGCAAATCAAGGAAGCGCTGACGTTCGACGACGTCCTGCTGGTACCGGCGGAATCGGACGTCCTGCCGGCGCAGGCCGATACCCGCACCCGCATCACCCGTTCGATCACGCTCGGCATCCCGCTGGTGTCGGCGGCGATGGACACCGTCACCGAAAGCCGCCTGGCGATCGCGCTGGCACAGCACGGCGGCATCGGCGTGGTCCACAAGAACCTCGACATCGCCGACCAGGCGGCCGAAGTCCGCAAGGTCAAGAAATTCGAATCCGGCATGGTCGTCAACCCGGTGACCATCCACCCCGACCAGTCGCTGGCCGACGCCTTGAAGCTGATGGCCGATTTCCGTATCTCGGGCATTCCGGTGGTGGAGCGTGGCAGCGGCCGCCTGGTCGGCATCCTCACCAACCGCGACGTCCGCTTCGCCTCCGACGCCCTTCAGCCGGTGAGCGAGCTTATGACCAAGGAAAACCTGGTCACCGTGCGGGAAGGTGTCGACAAGGGCGAAGCCAAGCGCCTTCTCCACCAGCACCGCATCGAGAAGCTGCTGGTGGTCGATTCCCAATACCGCTGCGTGGGCCTGGTCACCGTCAAGGACATCGAAAAGGCCCAGGCCCACCCCAACGCCTGCAAGGACGACAAGGGCCGCCTGCGCGTCGCGGCGGCCACGGGCGTGAGCGACGAGGGCCTGGCGCGTGCCGAGGCGCTGCTTGAAGCCGAAGTGGACGTGATCGTGGTGGACACCGCGCACGGGCATTCCCGGGGCGTCATCGACGCGGTGCGCCGCATCAAGCGGCTCAGCGACCGGGCCCAGGTTATCGCCGGCAACATCGCCACCGCCGATGCTGCCCGCGCCCTGATCGATGCCGGTGCCGACGCGGTCAAGGTGGGCATCGGGCCGGGGACCATCTGCACCACCCGCATGGTGGCGGGCGTGGGCGTTCCCCAGCTCAGCGCGGTGATGGAGGTCGCCGAGGTCGCCCGCGCCGCCGACGTGGTGGTGATCGCCGACGGCGGCATCAAATATTCCGGCGACATCGCCAAGGCCATCGCCGCCGGCGCCGACTGCGTGATGATCGGCTCGCTGTTCGCCGGCACCGAGGAAAGCCCCGGCGAGGTGTTCCTGTACCAGGGGCGCTCGTACAAATCCTATCGCGGCATGGGCTCGATCGGCGCCATGGCGCGCGGCTCGGCCGACCGCTATTTCCAGGCCGACGTGTCGGACAAGCTGAAGCTGGTGCCCGAAGGCATCGAAGGCCGGGTTCCCTACAAGGGGCCGGTGTCCGCCGTCATCCACCAGATGATCGGGGGCTTGCGCGCCGGCATGGGCTATACCGGCAACGGCACCATCCCGGAGATGCAGACCCGGTGCCAATTCCGGCGCATCACCAGCGCCGGCCTGCGCGAAAGCCATGTTCACGACGTGGCGATCACCAAGGAAGCGCCCAACTACCGTACCGACACCTGATCCTTTCGGCGACCCGCCCCGGTGCCGGGCGGGTCGCCGCTCCTCCTTCCCGCGGGAAGGCGCCATGGAATCCCGACGATGACCCCCGCCGCCCGCCTTGCCGCGACCATCGCGTTGCTGGCCGAGATCGAAACCAGTCCCCGCCCGGCCGATCAGGTCGCGTCCTTCTACTTCAAGGGCCGCCGCTATATCGGCGCCAAGGACCGGCGCGCCGTCGCCGAATCGGTCTGGCGCGTCTTGCGCCGCCGCGCGCGCCTCGACTGGTGGCTGGGCACCATCGGACACGCCGACCGCTCGGCCCGGGCGCTGGTCCTGGCCGACCTCGCCATCGAAAGCGGCAAGCCGAAAGCCGAGATGTTCGAAGGCGTCCACGCCGCCGCTCCGCCCAATCCCGACGAGCGGCGGATGATCGACCTGATGACGGGCAAGAGCCTGTTCCACCGGGATATGCCCACCTGGGTACGCAGCGAATATCCGGCCTGGATGGAACCGCGCCTGTCGGCGCTGTTCGGTGACGGCCTCAACCGGGAAATGGGCGCGATGCGCGACGAGGCGCCCCTGGATTTGCGCGTCAACACCCTGAAGGCCACCCGCGAAGATGCCCGCTCCGCGCTTGCCGCCGAAGGCGTGGTGGCCGAACCCACGGCGCTCTCGCCCATCGGATTGCGTCTGGCGGCGCGCGTGCCGCTGGTTCAGTTCGCCGCCTGGCGCGACGGCCTGGTCGAGGTGCAGGACGAGGGCTCCCAGCTCGTGGCGCTGCTGGTCGATCCCCAGCCGGGCATGGCGGTGGCGGATTATTGCGCGGGCGCCGGCGGCAAGACCCTGGCGCTGGCCGCGCGCATGGAGAACAAGGGAAGGCTGGTCGCCTGCGACGTCGCCGAATGGCGGGTCGACCGCGCCCAGGACCGCCTGCGCCGGGCCGGCGTCCACAACGTCACCCGCCGCGTGCTGTCGGGGGAATCCGACAAGTGGATCAAGCGGAGCGCGAAGAGTTTCGACCGCGTGCTGGTGGATGCGCCCTGCACCGGCACCGGCACCTGGCGGCGCAATCCCGACGCCAAGTGGCACCTCACCGAAGCCGATCTGGCCGAATTGGTGGAGCGGCAGCGGGCCATCCTCGCCAGCGCGGCGCGGCTGGTCAAACCGGGCGGCCGGCTGGTCTACGCCACCTGTTCGGTGATGCGCGAGGAGAACGAGGAGCAGGTGGAGGCCTTCCTGGCCGCCCATCCCGATTTCGCGCCCCTCCCCGCGCCCGAGCTGTGGCCTCAGGCCGTGGGCGGAGCCTGTCCCGTCGCCGGTCCGTGGTTGCGGCTGTCACCGTTCCGGCACGGCACGGACGGCTTCTTCGCGGCGGTCCTGTCGCGGCGGGACGGCTGATCAGATCGGCGGCCTCCGTCCCCGGAAGAGTCCGGCGACGACCGATATGACAAACAGGATAAGAAAGACGAAAAACAGGATTTGCGCCACGCTGGCCGCCGTGGAGGCGATGCCGCCGAACCCGAAGACGGCGGCGATGATGGCGATGATCAGAAAGACGGCCGCCCAATAGAGCATCGTCTCCTCCCGTCCGTAAGCCCCCGGATCGGGGTCATATGGCCCCGGCGTCCGGGATTATGAGGGGACGGGCGCCGCGTGGACGGGGTAGCGCGCCTCACACGGCGCGCACGCTCACATACGACCCCGGAGCGTCCTCAAGCGCGGGCAAGGCCCCCTCTCCGGGAATGCGGGCCGGCACCGGCTTGCCGGCGAAGCGCTGCACCCAGGCCTGCCAGTCGGGCCACCACGACCCGGATTGCTGCTTGGCCGCCGCCAGCCAGGCATCGGCGCTTTTCGGCTTCCGGCTGTTGCTCCAGAAGCAATACTTGTTGGCGGCCGGCGGATTGACCACCCCGGCGATGTGGCCGGACGCGGCCAGAACGAATTTCACCGGCCCGGAGACCAGCCGCGTCAGCGCATAGGTGCTCTTCCACGGCGCGATATGGTCTTCCCGCGTCGAGAGCATGTAAATCGGCACGGTGATCTTCGACAGGTCGATCGGCACGCCGTCCAGGGTGATGCCGCCGGGCACGACCAACTGGTTCTCCTGATACATCTTGCGCAGATAGAAGCTGTGCATGGCCGCCGGCATCCGGGTCGAGTCCGAATTCCAATACAGCAGGTCGAAGGGGAAGGGATCCTTGCCGAGAAGGTAGTTGTTGACCACGAACGACCAGATGAGGTCGTTGGCGCGCAGCATGTTGAAGGTCATCGCCATGTCGCGGCCATCGAGATAGCCGTGCTCGCTCATGCGCTGTTCGAGATTGGTGAGTTGCTCCTCGTCGATGAAGACGCCCAGTTCCCCCGGTTCCGCGAAGTCGGTCAGAGTGGTGAGCAGGGTCGCCGACAGGATGCGGTCGTCCCCCCTGGCCGCCGCGTACGCCAAGGCCGCCGTCAGCAAGGTGCCGCCCAGGCAATAGCCGACGGCGTTAACCTGCCGCTGGCCCGTGGCCTTCTCGATGGCCTCCAGCGCCGCGAACGGCCCTTCCAGCATGTAATCGGCGAAGGTCTTGGCCGCCAATTCCTCGTCCGGGTTGACCCACGAAATCACGAAGACGGTGTGCCCCTGGTCGACGGCCCACTTTATGAAGGAGTTCCTGGGGCGCAGATCCAGGATGTAATACTTGTTGATCCATGGCGGCACGATCAGCATCGGCCTCCCGAGGGTGGTCTCGGTGGTCGGCGCGTACTGCAATAGCTGCATCAGCGCGTTCCGGTAGACGACCTTGCCCGGCGTCACCGCGATGTTTTCCCCGACCCTGAAGGCGTCGTAATCCGTCATGCGGATGCTGAAGCGGCCCTTCCCGCGCTCCAAATCGTCGAGCATGTTGTTGAGGCCCTTCAACAGGTTCTCACCCCCGCTCTCGACGGTGGTGCGCAGGACCTCGGGATTGGTCAGCACGAAATTGGAGGGCGCCATCGCATCGACGAACTGGCGGGTATAGAAGTCCACCTTCTGGGCGGTGTGTTCGTCCAGCCCATCGACATTCTTCACCAGCCCCTGCACCCACCGGGCCGACAGCAGATAGGACTGCTTGATGAAGTCGAATATCTCGTTCTCGTCCCACATTTCGTCCTTGAAACGGCGATCCGCGGGATCGGGACGGGCCACAGGATCGGCCGCCTCGCCGAGCAGACGGCGCGCCGTATTCTGCCAGAGCGTCACATAATCCTGCCAAAGACTGAAATTGGCCTCCACGAGTTTCACGGGATCGCTCATTATCTTGGCCGTCATTTCCAAAAAGGCGGTGCCGATGTTGAGCGGATCGGGCCCGGCGACGGCCGAATCGGCCGCGGTCCTGGACAGGAATTCGGACACCACCCGTTGGCTGCGCGCGGCGATATCGGCCATCTTTCGCGACAGCAGCGCGGGGTCGATCATTTTGATGTCTGCACCCATTTCTTCCGCCATGAGGTCCTCGACTGTGGTGCGTAATCAACGCGAACAGCGCCGCCACGGCAATCTACCGAACGATGTAGGCGGGCGGTGCCGACGGACGTCGCGTCGCACCGCCGCTCCGCCATAGACTATATACTTTCGCTCCCGGGGCTGTTAAACGTGAACCCGCCTTCAGGGACTCGGGCTGCGGGATTTTGCTTTCAAACGGGGATGTGGTCCTGACCATGGCCGGCTACGTTCGGACCGAACGCCGAAGCGTTATCGGCGGTTTGCGCTCGCTTGGGATGGTGGCGCTCGCCATCGGGGCACTGTCCGGGTGTTCGCTGTTCTCTTCCGACGACGTCCCGGTCGACCTCGCCGTCCCGCGCACGGGCCAAACCAAATCCTCCGCCGCGTCGCAGCCGCCGGCCGATCCCGCCGCCGCCGCCGCGGCCGCAGCCAAACTGGCCGCGAACGGCTTGGCCGCCGATAGCGACCACCCCGCTTACGCGGCGCCGGTCCGCCCCGAGGTGTCGCCCACATCGCCCCTTCCCCACCGCACGGCGCTTGCCGCTCCGGCGGCCCCGGCGCCATCCACCATGCTGCGGCAGGCGCCAGCCGAAACGCCGGCCCAGCCGGCAGCGGCCCAGAGCGAACCGGCCACAACACCGCCGACGCCTCAGCCGGCGGTGGCCCAGTCCCAGCCGCCCGCCGCACCGCCGACGCCTCAGCCGGCGGTGGCCCAATCGCAGCCGGCCGCAACATCGCCGGCGCTCCAGCCGGCAGTGGCCCAGTCCCAACCGCCCGCCGCGCCGCCGCCCCAGCCACCGGCCGCGGTCGTCGCCTCGCCGGTTCGCGCCGCTGCCGTTCCGAGCGCCGCGGTCCCGCCGGCACCGCCAGCGGCAAGCGTGCCGGCGCCAGCCCCCAGCGCGCCCACGGCCGCGCCGGTCGTGGCCGCCGCGGCGGCTCCGGCCACCGTCCCGCAAACCATCGGTCAGCGGCAGCCCGTGGCCCGCGCCGACATGGCCCCCGCGGCGCCGCCCGCCCAGCCGCCGGGCCCTCCCGCCCCGCCCCAGGCGGGTATCCCCGTCACCGTCGCCCAACCGGCGGCGGCCCAGCCGCCGCTCCACGGCCCGAAGCTGCTCAACACCGAGTACCAGCGCCGGCTGGCGGAATCCGCCGAGCCGTCCGAAGCCGCGTCCGCCGCGCCGATGGCGGGCGACGCCCAGGTTCACCTCACTCCGCCGTCGGCCCGACACGGTTCGCGCCCGGCGACCGCGGCGACCGGGCCGAGCGCGACCTTCGAAGTCGCGTCGGTCGGCGTCCGGAGCGGCTCGGCGGCGTTCACGCCCGAGGATCGCAGCCAACTCGCGGCGGTGGCCCGCCTGTACCGCCAGACCGGCGGCACCGTCCGCATCGTCGGCGATGGCGACGGGTCGGACGCGTCCATGCGGCACGCCGACGCGGTGGCGCGCGAACTCACCCACCTTGGCGTCCCGGCCGACAGGCTCTTCGTCGGTTCGGCCCCAACCCCCTCGGGAACCGACGGCGCCCGGATATACATCGATTATTGATCGGTCTTCCGCGTTAGATCAGGCCGCACGGCTGGCCGGAAGCGCGCGACCGCCCCTACCCAAAAAGATATCGATTCTTAAGGCGGGGCACGGTAAACATTTCCCTCCACGGAGCCTTCGGCCGTCTTATTCGTTGGACGGGCAGAGCCATTCCCGCACCCTGATCTCGGCGTAAGAACGATGGAACAGGAATTCCACAGGATCAAACGGCTTCCCCCTTACGTTTTCGCCGAAGTCAACGCCATGAAGGCCCGGGCCCGCGCGGCCGGCGAGGACATCATCGACCTCGGCATGGGCAATCCCGATCAGCCGACGCCGCCCCACATCGTCGACAAGCTGGTCGAGGCCGCCCGCAATCCGCGCGCCCACCGCTATTCCATGTCGCGCGGCATTCCCGGACTGCGGCGCGCCCTGGCGGCCTATTACGCCCGCCGATTCAACGTCGAACTCGACCCGGACAGCGAGGCGATCGTCACCCTCGGGTCCAAGGAAGGGCTGGCGAACCTCGCCAACGCCATCACCTCGCCGGGTGACATCGTTCTGGTGCCCAACCCCAGCTATCCGATCCACCCCTACGGCTTCATCATCGCGGGCGGCTCGTGCCGCTACGTGCCGGTGACGCCGGACGGCGACTTCCTGGCGGCGCTAGACCGCGCGGTGCGTCACTCGGTGCCCAAGCCGATCGCACTGGTTCTGAACTATCCCAGCAACCCGACCGCGCTGCTCGCCGGCCTCGACTTCTACGGCCAGGTGGTGGATTTCTGCCGGCGCCAGGGAATCTGGATCCTCTCCGACCTCGCCTATGCGGAAATTTATTTCGACGTCGAGCCACCGCCGTCGATCCTCCAGATTCCGGGCGCCAAGGACATCGCCGTCGAGTTCACCTCGATGTCCAAGACCTACAACATGCCCGGCTGGCGCATCGGCTTCGCCGCGGGAAACAAGACGCTGATCGGCGCGTTGGGGCGCATCAAGAGCTATCTGGATTACGGCGCCTTCACCCCCATCCAGGTGGCGGCGACGGCGGCGCTGAACGGACCCCAGGATTGCGTCGACGAGATTCGCGCCACCTACAAGGATCGCCGCGACGTGCTGATCGAGGGCCTTTCGGCCGCCGGCTGGCAGATTCCCAGTCCGCCCGCCACCATGTTCGCCTGGGCGCCGATTCCCCCGGCCTTCGCCCATCTGGGGTCGCTTGAATTCTCGAAGCTACTGATGCGGGAAGCCAAAGTCGCGGTCGCGCCGGGGATCGGCTTCGGAGAATATGGCGACGGCCATGTCCGCATCGGGCTGGTCGAAAACCGCCACCGCACCCGCCAGGCGGTCCGGAACGTCAAGGCGTTCCTGGCCAATTACGACCGGGTGCTGGAGGAATCGGAAAAGACGCGAGCGGTGGCAGGCCGATGACGACGACCCCTCTGAAGATCGCCATCGCCGGCCTGGGTACGGTCGGCGGCGGCACCGTCCAATTGCTGCACGAGCACGCCGACCTGCTGGCGCAACGCGCCGGCCGCCCCCTGCGGCTGGTGGCCTGCGCCGCCCTGGCGAAGCCGGCCGAACTGCCGCTGGAGGGCGTGCCGTTCTTCACCGACGCCCGCGCCATGGCCGGCGACGCCGATTACGACGTGCTGGTGGAGCTGATCGGCGGATCGGGCGGGATCGCGCTGGATGTGGTCACGACGGCCCTGGAAAAGGGCCGACATGTCGTCACCGCCAACAAGGCGATGATCGCCCATCACGGCGTCCATCTGGCGCGATTGGCCGAGACGACGGGCGCCGTGATCGGCTTCGAAGCCTCGGTCGGCGGCGGCATCCCGATCATCAAGTCCCTGCGCGAGGGCCTGGCGGGAAACCGCGTCACCACGGTGATGGGCATCCTCAACGGCACCTGCAACTACATCCTCACCACCATGCGCGAGTCGGGCCGCGACTTCGCCGACGTGCTGGCCGAGGCGCAGAGGCTGGGCTATGCCGAGGCCGATCCGTCCTTCGACATCGACGGCATCGACACCGCCCACAAGCTGGCCATCCTCGCCAGCCTGGCTTTCGCGGCGCCGGTGGACATCGAATCGGTGTCCTGCGAAGGCATCCGCCACGTTTCGGCGCTGGACATCCGCTATGCCGACGAACTGGGCTACCGCATCAAGCTGCTGGGCGTCGCCAGCCTGACGGACGCGGGGGTCGAGACGCGCGTCTATCCGGCCATGGTGCCGCTGTCCTTCCCGCTGGCCCATGTCGGCGGCGTGTTCAACGCCGTCGTCACCGAAGGCGATTTCGTCGGCCGCACGGTCCTGGAGGGCCGCGGGGCGGGCGCCCGGCCCACCGCTTCGGCCGTGGTCTCGGATCTGGTGGACATCGCCCGCGGGCGGACCACGCCGACCTTCGGCGTACCCTTCGGCGCGCTGGCGCCCCGGCCCAAGGCGCCGGCCGGCGCCCGCCGCAGCGCCTATTACATCCGCCTGATGGTGCGCGACGAACCCGGCGTGTTCGCCGAGATCGCCGCCGCCCTGCGGGACGAGAGGGTCTCGATGGAACAGGTCATCCAGCGCGGCCGGGCGCCGTCCGAGGCCGTGCCGGTGGTCATGACCGTGCACGAGACCGGCGAGGCGGCCATGCTGCGGGCGGTGGACCGCATCGGCCGGCTTCCCACCGTCGCCGAACCGCCCCGGTTGATCCGCATCGAGTCGCTATAGGAATGCCGCCCAGGACCGTCGTCCCGCCCCCCGCCGCCCTTGACCGCAACATCGCGCTCGAAGTCGTGCGCGTCACCGAGGCCGCCGCATTGGCCGCATCCCGCTGGATCGGGCGCGGCGAGGAGAAAGCCGCCGACGAGGCGGCCGCTGATGCCATGCGGCGGGCGCTGGACGCCCTGCTGATGGACGGAATGATCGTCAACGGCGACACGTACGGGCCCGGCCGCCCCCTTCATACCGGCGAGACGGTGGGCTCCGGCGCCGGCCCGCGGGTCGAGATCGTCCTGACCGCCCTGGAAGGGCGCACCATCTGCGCCAAGGGCGGGCCCAACGCGCTGTCGGTGGTGGCGCTGTGCGAGGCGGGCGGGTTCCTGCGGGTGCCCGATCAGGTCTACATGGAAAAGGTCGCCGTGGGGCCGGGCCTGCCGCCGGGGATCATCGACCTCGACATGCCCGCGGAGGACATGTTGCGCCGCACCGCCGGGGCCCGGGCGGTCAGCGTCGCCGACCTCACCGTGTGCGTCCTCGACCGTCCGCGCCACGGCGGCCTGATCGGCCGCCTTTACGAGGCGGGCGCGCGGGTGCGCCTGATCGAGGACGGCGACGTCTCCGGCGCGCTGGCCACGGGCCTGCCGGACAGCGGCATCGACCTCTACATGGGGGTGGGCGGCGCCGCCCAGGGCGTGCTGGCCGCCGCCGGGTTGAAATGCCTGGGCGGGCGCATGCAGTGCCGCCTGGCCCCGCGCGGCGACGAGCAATTCGCCCGCTGCCGCGCCGCGGGCATCGAGGATCTGGGCCGCAAGTACGACATCGACGACATGGTGCGGGGCGAGGTGATGTTCGCCGCCACCGGCATCACCGACGGTCCCGTGCTCAAGGGGGTGCGGCTGGGACCGGGCCGCGCCGTCAGCCATTCCCTGGTGATGCGTTCGGCGACCGGCACCGTCCGGTCGATGACCGCCGCCCACGATTTCGTCAAGAGCGCCGCGCACGGCCGATGACCGCCCTCGGAACCGTGCCCGCCGCCTTCCTCGGAGTGGAGCGGTCCCTCGGCGGCCGGCGCTGGCGATTGCAGCCGGGCGACGAGCGGCTGGCGGCCGCCCTGTCCCAGCGCCTGTCCCTGCCCGAGATCGTCGGCCGCGTGCTGGCCGCGCGCGGCATCGGCCTGGACGAGGCCGAAGGCTTCCTGTCCCCCACCTTGCGCGAGCTGCTGCCCGATCCCGGGCATCTCCGGGACATGGAGGCAGCCGCCGGGCGCCTGGCCCGTGCCGTCGCCGGGGGCGAAGCCATCGGCATCTTCGGCGATTACGACGTGGACGGCGCCACCTCGTCCGCCCTGCTCGCCAATTTCTTCCGCGCCGTCGGCGCCGCCGTGCATGTCCACATCCCCGACCGCATCGCCGAGGGCTACGGCCCCAACGCCGCGGCGCTGCTGGCGCTCCAGGCCAAGGGATGCGCCGTGGTGGTGACGGTGGATTGCGGCACCACCGCCTTCGCCCCGCTGGAGGCGGCGGCGACGGCCGGCATCGACGTCATCGTCGTCGATCACCACGAGGCCGAGGCGGCCCTGCCGCCCGCGCTGGCGGTGGTCAACCCCAACCGTCTGGACGAGGACAGCCCCCACGGGCACCTCGCCGCCGTCGGGGTCGCCTTCCTGCTGCTGGTGGCGGTCAACCGCGCGCTCAAGGCCGCCGGCTGGTATTCGGCCGGCCGGTCCGCCCCGGATTTGCTGCAATGGCTGGATATCGTCGCGCTGGGCACCGTGTGCGACGTGGTGCCGCTGGTGGGGGTCAACCGCGCCCTGGTCGCCCAGGGTCTCAAGGTCATGGCCAAGCGCGGCAACCCGGGCCTCGCCGCCCTGGCGGACGTGGCCGGCGTGGCCGAGAAGCCGGAATCCTATCACCTGGGCTATGTGCTGGGCCCGCGCGTCAATGCCGGCGGCCGGGTGGGCGAGGCGGCGCTGGGCTCGCGCCTGCTGTCCACCGACGATCCCGTGGAAGCCATGGCGATCGCCCGCCGGCTCGACGGCTACAACCGCGAGCGCCAGGAGGTGGAGGCGGCGGTGCTGCTGGGCGCCATCGAGCAGGTGGAAAGCCGCCCCGACGACGGCCTGCCGCTGCTGGTGGCGGCCGGGGACGGCTGGCATCCCGGCGTGATCGGCATCGTCGCCGGACGGCTGAAGGAACGTTACGGCCGCCCCGCCTGCGTGATCGCCTTCGACGGCGACGTGGGCAAGGGCTCGGGCCGCTCGGTCGCCGGCCTCGACCTGGGGGCGGCGGTGATCGCCGCCCGGCAGGCGGGGATGCTGTCGGCCGGCGGCGGCCACGCCATGGCCGCGGGCTTCACCGTGGCGCGCGGCCGGCTGGCGGAATTCCGCGCCTTCGTCGCCGAACGGCTGGCGGCCCAATTGGCCGGCGAGCTGGTGCCGCTGATGGACTTGGACGGGGCGCTGGATTGCGGCGGCGCCACCGTGGCGCTGGTGGAAAGGCTGAAGGCGCTGGGGCCGTTCGGATCGGGCAATCCCGAGCCCCGCTTCGCCGTCACCGCCGCCCGCATCGTCAAGGCCGACGTGGTCGGCTCGGGCCATGTGCGCTGCATCCTGACCGGGGCCGGCGGCCAGCGCCTCAAGGCCATCGCCTTCCGCGCCGCCGACAGCGAAATGGGCCACGCCCTGCTGTCCTCCCAGGGCGCCAGCTTCCACCTGGCCGGCACGCTGCGCGCGGACACCTGGCAGGGCACCACCAGCGTTCAATTGTTCATCGACGACGCCGCCCCGGCACGGTGACGGAGCGCCGAATTATGGCGTCGTGCCGTACCTTGCGCTTGATCTCTTCGCACGCTTCCGCTATCAAACGCGCCTCGCCTCTTCGTCCCCATCGTCTAGAGGCCTAGGACACCGCCCTTTCACGGCGGCGACGCGGGTTCGAATCCCGCTGGGGACGCCATTCTCACCAGACAAACCCGCTCTACGGTGAAGACGCGGCCTTGGATATCCCAAGGCTCCGCGCGGGTTTCAGCACTATAGCTGCTGACACCAGCTCCGGCAAAGTCTGAGAAATTGTCTCTCTCGTGCCCGGCCTTCTCCGGACCCGTTGACACGCCTTGTTGTATCAACAGGTCGGCAATGGCTTGATTATAAATGGAGTTCAAAATTTCGCCGCGCCGTGTAGTTTTCCGATTTTCGTGGAGAACCGACGGAATCTGGCGACGGAAATCGTTCGCCGTATCAACGGGCGGTTCCTCCGGCCATCCGGGTTGCGGGGAATCGTGAAGCACGGCATAAAGAACCAATCGAGACCACCCATTGAGATCGCGATGCGAATGGCTAACCAGGGCGCTTGCGCATGAGTTCGCCGATGTATTTTTCGGTTCTGGCCAACGGCGTTCGGACACCCGGGCAGGTGACGTCGAAAGCCTATCTGCTGACCGACAATTGGGATGATTGGTTCAAATTCAATACACTCTACTCACTGGTGCTCTTTGATGAACATGGCGAGCGCCACGCCATCGGGGGCATTAAAATCGGCCAATTCGCAATGGACGAAGGTCAACGTCGCCCAGACATACCGCAATCTTTCGATGATCTCGACGAGAGGTTTTTCTCGCTCGGCCAAGACGATAGCTACTACGACAATCTCAATACGCTCGGCGCGGATGTGCGCGACCGGGTGCTTCGAGGACTTCGGGACGTAGCGCTCGACCTAGATTTATTTGAGCGCGCTCTTGGGGAAAAGGTCACCGGCACGTCACTCTTGCGTTCCGTCTCCCGCGCCACGGTACTCGGCCAATTCCATCGAATTGCGCAGGGCGGGGCGCGCCTGTCTCGGTACGAGTTTAACTATAAGGCGCCCAAGCCCGCGCGGGCGAAGCCAATAAAGCTATCATTTGTTGTGGAACCGGAGTCGCATCCGCCGACCAACGTTCACGTACTCATTGGCCGAAACGGGGTCGGCAAGACGCATCTCTTGAACCACATGACCCGCGCCTTGGTCGAGCCCAATGCCGATGTAGCGCACGTGGGCGCGTTTTCAACCGAAGTCGAAGATCTGGTGGATGGTGGCCTGTTCACGAATTTGGTCTCAGTAACGTTCAGTGCATTCGACCCTTTCGAACCTCTTCCCGAACGCCAGGATAAGTCTGAGGGTGTCCGATACTCTTACATAGGGCTTAAACGCCGAGGAATAGCCAAGGATGGCAAGCCGCTGCCACCAAAATCGCCCGAGCGATTGTCGAGCGAGTTTGGCAGCAGCGTCTTGGTCTGTCGCCAGGAGGCGCGTGCAAGCCGATGGCGTCGGGCTCTTGAGATGCTTGAAGCTGATCCGATTTTCCGCGATGCCGAGGTGGCCGGGTTGGCCTCCGAGGACATCGATGAGGAAGACGTGAAACCCCAAGCCCTGAAGTTGTTCGGAAAGCTGAGCTCTGGACACAAAATCATACTTCTGACGATAACGCGTCTGGTCGAGACCGTGGAAGAAAAGACGCTCGTTCTTTTAGACGAGCCCGAGGCTCATTTACATCCACCACTGTTATCGGCCTTCGTGCGGGCGCTATCCGATCTGCTCATCAATCGAAATGGCGTCGCAGTAATTGCGACACACTCGCCAGTAGTCCTTCAGGAGGTGCCGAAAAGCTGTGTTTGGAAGATCCGCCGGAATGGAATGAAAGTCGTCGCTGAGCGGCCCGATATCGAGACCTTCGGCGAAAATGTTGGAATCCTGACCCGTGAGGTGTTCGGTTTGGAGGTGACCCAGTCGGGGTTCCATAAGATGCTTCGAGATGCGGTGGGCGATGATGCTGACTTCGATGACGTTGTTGGCAAGTTCAGCGGTGAACTTGGGGGCGAAGCGAGAGCCATCGTGCGCGCATTGATTGCCGCGAGGAATGTGGAAGACGATTCTTGATGTGGACGCTCGACCGACCTGAGTATAGCGCCCGAGTCACGTTCACGACTTGCATTAGCAACGTTCGAGACGATGGGCTGAAAGCGCGCCTGCAAGGGGTGACCCAGGCCGTCGTTGACGCTTCTTCGGCGTTTGATGCTGCTGCGCAGCAGCAGACTTTGCACGAGATCGGTCGCCAGCCTGTGGTAGGGGGAATCGTCACCACGGCGGAGATGGGCAAGGTCTATGCGGATCGGATGGTGAAGAAAGGGGCGCCCGGCCGGCACATATATGACGACATCATCGCCGCACCTCCACAGGGACGTTGCCCGCTGTGCGGACAGCGGCCGGTCAGCACCTTGGATCATCACCTGCCCAAAGCGCATTATCCGGCCCTGGCAGTGGCGCCATTGAACCTCGTTCCGTCATGCAGTGACTGCAACAAGGCGAAGCTTGATGGCATTCCCCGAACATCCGCGGAAGTTTCGCTGCATCCATATTTTGACGACGTGGACGGGGAACGCTGGCTGGTGGCGGAGGTGATAGAAACGCAGCCTGCCGCTGTGCGTTTCAAGGTCGTAATTCCACCGACGTGGGACGGCACATTGGGCCAGAGGGTTCACCACCACTTCAAGACGCTCGGACTCGGGAGGCTGTATGCATCAGAGGCAGCCGAGGAACTGACAAACATCCGCCACCAGCTTATAAACCTTCGTGTCGCTGCTGGGACGTAACCGTCCTCTGACGGCTGCGGCCGTTCCGTCTTGACGATCAGGCGGGGATCGTGGCGAGGTTCCAGGGCAGCAGCTCGCCGATCCGATTGACCGGGTGGTCGGCGATGCGGGCGAGGACGTCGCAGAGATATGCCTCGGGGTCGAGGCCGCTCAGCTTGGCGGTTTCGGTCAAGGTGTAGACGGCAGCGGCGCGCTCGCCGCCCACGTCCGAGCCGGCAAACAGCCAGTTCTTGCGCCCCACGGCCAGGGGCCGGATGGCGCGCTCGGCGGCGTTGTTGCTGATCTCCAGGTGGCCGTCGTTGAGGTAACGGGTCAGCTGCATCCAGCGCGAGCGGGCATAGCGGATGGCTTTGGCCAATTCGGCTTTGCCGGAGAGGCGGGCCAGGCTGGCGTCGAGGAAGACGGCCAGGTCGTCCATGACCGGGCGCGCCTGGGCCTGGCGCAAGGCGCGCCGCTGATCCGGGGCCAGGCCGGCGGCGGCCCGCTCGACGTCGAAGAGAGCGCCGATGCGGCGCAACGCGTCTTCGGCGATCGGGGCCTTGTCGGCGACATGGATGTCGTAGAGCTTGCGCCGGACATGAGCCCAGCAGGCGACCTCGGTCACCGGCGGCGGCTTGCCGTCCTTGGCCAGGTAGAGGTCGCCGAAGCCGGCATAGCCGTCGGCATGGAGATGGCCGCGGAACGTCGCCAGATGGCCCTGCGGACGCTCGCCCTTGCGGTCGGGGCTGTAGCGGTAGGCCACCGCTGGCGGAGCGGGGCCGGCCCAGGGGCGCTCGTCACGGAGATAGACCCACAGCCGCCCCG
The DNA here is from genome assembly GCA_021847015.1 of Pseudomonadota bacterium. GTDB lineage: Bacteria > Pseudomonadota > Alphaproteobacteria > Rhodospirillales > Magnetospirillaceae > JAJZVW01. The sequence continues at coordinate 20,560 of JAJZVW010000042.1, forward strand.
TTTTGGTCTTGCCGGTGCCCGGCGCCAGGACTGGGACCGGGGTGTCGTCGCCATGCAGATGAGCGCCGGCCATCACATAGGCCTCAATCGCCTCGACCAGGGGGCGGACCAACGCTGCCGCCTTGCCCACCCACTCGGCCAGCAGGGCGCGGTCGAGGTCGACGCCGTCGCGGGCGTAGATGGCCGACTGGCGATAGAGCGGCAGGTGGTCGCAGTATTTCGACGTCAGCACATGGGCCAGCAGCGCCGCCGACGGCAGGCCGCGCTCGATCGGCAGGGACGGCATCGGCGCCTGCACCATGCCTTCGCAGCTCCGGCAGGAATAGGCCGGCCGGACATGGCGGATCACCCGGAAATGACCGGGGACGTAGTCGAGGATCTCGGTGACGTCCTCGCCGACCTTGCGCATGGTCCCGCCGCAGGCCGGGCAGGTATCGGCGCTGTCATGCACCACCTGCTCGCGCGGCAGATGCTCGGGCAGCGGGCGGCGGGTCCGGTTGCGCCGGGCTACCGGCTGCGCATCGCCTTTCTCCCCTTCCGGCGGCGGGGCGGCGGGCGTGTCGGCGGCGACCGCAGCTTCCGCCTCTTCCAGGGCCAACTCCAACTGCTCGACGGCGCGGGCGATCTTCTCGGACGATCGGCCGAACTGCATGCGCTTGAGCCGCGCCAACTCGATGCGCAGCTTCTCAACCTCCAGCGTCTTGCTCACCAGCCCAGCCTTGGCGGCAGCCAGGGCTTCGGCCTGGGTGGCGATGATGGCGTGCAGCGCCGCAATGCCGGTGGGCAGGGCGTTCAAATCCATGGCGGCGATTCTATCGTCGCCAGCCCCCTTTGGCACCTCGGAACCGGCCGATTCCCTTGGATTTACGCGGAGTGTGGCAGGAGGGACTCACCCCGCCGCCTCCGGCCGCCAGGTGCGCACCGGCATTCGCCAGTCGATCCCCTCCAGCAGCATGCCGAGTTGCGCCGGCGTCAGCGCCACGATGCCGTCGGCCGGCGACGGCCAGACGAACCGGCCCTTTTCCAGGCGCTTGGAGAACAGGCACAGGCCCTGGCCGTCCCACCACAGCACCTTGATCAGATCGCCGCGCCGGCCGCGGAAGACGAAGACTTGGCCGCCGAAAGGATCGCGCGAGAGCTTGGCTTGCACCTGCATCGCCAGACCGTCGAAGCCCTTGCGCATGTCGGTGTGCCCGGCCGCCAGCCAAACCCGCACCGAGGGCGGCGGCGTGATCATGCCAACGCCGCCAGCAGCCGGCGCAGCGGCTCGGTCGCCACGTCCGCCCCCACGCGCACCACAACGCCGCTGGGCAGGACGATCTCCATCTGCCCGGCATCGGTGGGAGCCACCTCGGGGGCCGCCACCGCTGCCGTCGGCGCCGACACCTCCACCGCCAGAAACTCGCCCTCCGCGACTGCTGTCGCGGCCGCCAGGAACTGCCGCCGCCAGGTGAACAACTGCTGCGGCGCGATCCCATGTCGGCGCGCCACCTCGGACACCGTCCGCCCCGGCTGCGCCGATTCGGCCACCAACCGCTGCTTCTCCGCCGCGCTCCAGCGCCGCCGGCGCTCAACCGACGTAATCACCTCAACCCGAGTCATCGTGCCATCAGTATTGTGACCTTACTGCTGGCACTTCGCCCCATCTCGCCGGCGGCGGCAACCCGAGAAACCGCAGCCGTCAGAGGACGGTTACGCTGGGACAGACGCGGTGCGAAATGAATTGGAAGACCGGGCTAAAAGTTGCGAGGTCGCCCGGCGCAACGGGTGGCGCACCGCGGCCTATAGAGCGTGGGCGACCAACGACTGGTTCTGTGAAGGCGGCTTTGAGCCCGCAGGGTGACGGTGCCTTCCTGTACAACAGCCGACCTACTTGCTGCTGGCCCGTTCTCCCAGGAACGCCTGCCGCTGTTCCGCCCATTCCACCGGGAACGGCTCCAGCAGGGTGCGCACGGTCAACTTTTCCGGCTGCCGGCCGGCGAGGATGGCCTCGACGATGTCGGGGGCCAGCAGGGTCAGGCGCAGCACCCGGCTGGCGAAGGCGCGGTCGACCCGTTCGGCCTTGGCCAGTTCGTTGATCGAGGCG
>JAJZVW010000072.1 GCA_021847015.1 Pseudomonadota bacterium
GGACCGTTCGGGCACCGCCGCGCGAAAGGTTCCTCGTCGCTGGCGCTCGCTCGGAACGACAAACGAGGGCTGTCGTCCCGAGCGCAGCCGAGGGACCGTTCGGGCACCGCCGCGCGAAAGGTTCCTCGTCGCTGGCGCTCGCTCGGAACGACAGACCAGGGCTGCCGTCCCGAGCGCAGCCGAGGGACCGTTCGGGCACCGTCGCGTGAAAGGTTCACCGTCGCTGGCGCTCGCTCGGAACGACAAGAGGGGTTGGCGTCCTCTGGCCTTCGCTCCGGGCTTGGGATAAGGTCCGCCGCGACGACATCCCCGCTCACCGAGACCGGCTCCGTGTTCGATTACTACCGCCTTTTCGGCCCTCTGATCCGGAAACTTCCGCCCGAGACGGCGCACAGCCTGACCATCCGCGCGCTGGCCACCGGGCTGGTGCCGGCCCAGCCGGCGCCCGCGGACCCCGCGCTGGAGGTCAGCCTGTGGGGGCTGCGCTTTCCCAATCCGGTGGGCCTGGCGGCGGGCTTCGACAAGGACGCCCGGGTGCCGGACGCCATGCTGCGCCAGGGGTTCGGCTTCGTCGAGATCGGCTCGGTGACGCCCCGGCCGCAGCCCGGCAATCCCCGGCCGCGCCTGTTCCGCCTGCCCGAGGACCGGGCCGTCGTCAACCGCATGGGCTTCAACAATTCCGGGCTCGACGCGGTCGCGCGGCGGCTGCGGCGGCGTCCCCGGGTGGGCATCGTCGGCGCCAATCTGGGCAAGAACAAGGACACCGGGGACGCGGCCGCCGATTACGAACGGGGCGCCGCCCGGCTGGCGCCGCTCGCCGATTACCTGGTGATCAACGTGTCGTCGCCCAACACGCCGGGCCTGCGCGCGCTGCAAGGCCGCGCCCAGCTCGAAACCCTGGTGGCGCGCACCCGTGCCGCCCTCGACGGCGCCGTGCCGCCGGGGCGCCGTCCGCCGCTGCTGCTGAAGATCGCCCCCGATCTGACCGACGACGATCTCGCCGACATCGCCCAGGTGGCGCGGGCGGGCGCGCTGGACGGGCTGATCGTCTCCAACACCACCATCGCCCGCCCCGACACCCTGGCCTCGCCGCTGGCGCGCGAGGCCGGGGGCCTGTCGGGGGCGCCGCTGTTCGAGCTTTCCACGCGGGTCCTGCGGCGGATGTACCGCCTCACGCGCGGTCGCGTGCCCCTGATCGGCGTCGGCGGTATCGGCTCGGGGCTCGACGCCTACGTCAAGATCCGCGCCGGGGCGTCGCTGGTGCAGCTCTATTCCGCCCTGATCTACGAAGGCCCGTCCCTGGTGGGCCGCATCAACCGCGAGCTGGCCCTGCTGGTGCGCCGCGACGGCTTCGCCAGCGTCGCCGAGGCGGTGGGCGCCGATCACCGCCGCGAGGTGCGCCGGTGACCTGCCGCGGCCTGGCCGGGCTGGCTGGCCGCTACGACGGCTTCATCGTCGATCTGTGGGGCGTGCTTCACGACGGCGAGGCCGCCTATCCCGGTGCCGCCGTCACATTGCAAGCGCTCCGCGCCGCCGGCAAGCGGGTGCTGCTGCTGTCCAACGCGCCGCGCCGCGCGTCGCTGCTGGTCGGCCAGATGGCCGCCATGGGCATCGGCCCCGACCTCTACGACCATGTGCTGTCGTCGGGCGAAGCGGTCCACCAGGCGCTGGCCCGGCGCACCGACCCCTTCTACGCCGCGCTGGGGCGCCGCTTCCACCACATGGGCCCGCCCCACGACGACGCCCTGTTCGCCGGCCTGGATTACCAGGCGGTGGATATCGAGGCCGCCGACTTCATCCTCGACACCGGCCCCTGGGACCCGGACGCCGCCGTCGAGGATTCGCTGCCGGCGATGGAGCGGGGCATCGCGCGGGCCCTGCCGATGGTCTGCGCCAATCCCGACCGGGTGGTCATCCACCGCGGCCGGCCGATGATCTGCGCCGGCGCCCTGGCCGCCCGCTACGCCGAGATGGGGGGCCGGGTGAGCTGGCGCGGCAAGCCCGACCCCGCCATCTACGACGAGGCGCTGGCGCTGCTGGGCACCTCGCGCTCCCGCACGCTGTGCCTCGGCGACGGCATGCCGACCGACATACAGGGCGCCATCGCCGCCGGCATGGATTCGGTGCTGGTGACGCGGGGCATCCACGCCGGGGAAACCGGCTGGCGGCCGGATTCGGACCCCGACCCGGAACGGCTGGAGGCGCTTTACGCCCGCTTCGGCTTCCGCCCCACGGCGGCGGTGGCGGCGTTCGCGTGGTGAACGGCCGTTCCGGCCGTTTCACGCACGGTGCCCGAAAGGTCCCTCGGCTTCGCTCGGGACGACAGGGACAGGAGAGCGCGAGCGACGAGGAACCTTTCACGCGACGGCGCTTGAAAGAGCCCTCGCCCACGGTCCAGGATGACGGCAAACGGAGAAGGGATCGGGATGGTTCACGAGACGGATGTGGTGATCGTCGGCGCCGGGCCGGCGGGGCTGTTCGCGGTGTTCGAGTGCGGCATGGTCAAGCTCGGATGCCATGTGGTGGACGCCCTCGACGCGGCCGGCGGGCAGTGCCAGGCGCTCTATCCCGAGAAGCCGATCTTCGACATCCCCGGCCACCCGCGCATCCTTGCCGCCGATCTGGTGGAGCGCCTCAAGGACCAGGCCGCGCCCTTCGGCCCCGTCTACCACCTCGGCCGTCCGATGGTGTCGCTGGAGCGCCAGGGCGATGGGCAATGGCTGTGCGGCCTGTCGGACGGAACGGCGATCCGCGCGCCCGCCGTGATCGTCGCCGCCGGCTGCGGCGCCTTCGGCCCCAACCGCCCGCCGCTGGAGGGCATCGAGGCCTTCGAGGGCAAGAGCGTCTTCTATTTCGTCGCCCGGCGCGAGGAGTTCCGCGGCAAGCGGGTGGTGGTCGCGGGCGGCGGCGATTCGGCGGTGGACTGGGCGATCTCGCTGGCCGAGGTGGCGGCCCGGGTGACGGTGGTGCATCGCCGGCCCAAGTTCCGCGCCGCCCCCGAAAGCCAGGCGCGGCTGGAAGCCATGGCGGCGAAGGGCGACATCGACTTGGTGGTGCCTTACCAGCTTCACGGGCTGGAGGGCGAGGAGGGCCGCCTGCGGGGCGTGACCGTCGCCACCCTGGACGGTGCCGTCCGCCGGCTGGAGGCCGACCTGCTGCTGCCCTTCTTCGGCATGGCCATGACTCTCGGCCCCGTCGCCGAATGGGGTCTGGGTATGAGCGCCAGCCACGTGGCCGTCGATCCCGCCACCATGGCCACCAACCTGCCCGGAGTGTTCGCCATCGGCGACATCTGCGACTATCCCGGCAAGCTCAAGCTGATCCTGTCGGGCTTCGCCGAGGCCGCCCGCGCCGCCCATTCGGCCCGCGCCACCGTCCATCCGGGCGAGGCGCTGCATTTCGAATACTCCACCACCTCCGGCGTTCCGGTCGTTCCTCCCGCGTAATGACGGGGGGTGGACCTTTCGGCGGATTGTGAGCGCGGCTCGGCGAGCTTACACTGCACCGCACAAAACCGCCGGAGGGAAGCCGCATGACCCACGAGGCGCCGAAGGGCCTCTCCTTCGAGGAGCTGGCGGTCGGGCAGACGGCCGAGATGGCCAAGGCCGTGACCGACCGCGACATCACGGCCTTCGCCGAGATATCGGGCGACGCCAATCCCGTCCATCTCGATGAGGACTACGCCCGGACCACGCCGTTCAAGGGCCGCATCGCCCACGGCATCCTCTCGGCCGCGTTCATCTCCGCCGTGTTCGGCACCAAGCTGCCCGGGCCCGGCGCCATCTACGTGGCCCAGTCCCTGCGGTTCCGGGCGCCGGTGCGGATCGGCGACACGGTGGTCGCGCGGGTCGAGCTGACGGGCCTGGTGCCGGACAAGAAATTCGCCACCTTCAAGACCACCTGCTCGGTGGGCGGCAAGGTGGTGCTGGACGGCGAAGCCACCCTGATGGTGCCGTCGCGCGGGTGAGCGGGAAGTGGGAATTACGGGGACGGAATTACGGGGACGGGAATTACGGGGACGCTATACTTGGAATTACGGGGACGCTATACTTAATTCAATTGGAATTACGGGGAATTACGGGGACGCTATACTTAATTCGAATTACGGGGACGCGAATTACGGGGACGCTATACTTAATTCAATTGGGGAGATCTCCCCAATTGAATTAAG
>JAJZVW010000073.1 GCA_021847015.1 Pseudomonadota bacterium
GCGCCTGGTACTGGCCGTACAGTTCCTTGGCGTCGAACGACATGTCGACGCTGACGTCCTGCAAGGTGCCGACGCGGGTCGGCGTCGGCGTGACGATGTCGGTGCGCACCAGGAACAGGGTCCCGGCACCGAAGTTATACTGCTCCAGGGGCATGGATGGACTCCAATGGTGGTGGGGGACGCCCCCGACGGAGGCTGGGCTTGCAGTCGGTATGAATTTTTCATACCTTCTTGAAGCCACATGCAGATGGAGGATCAGCCGATGGCCGCCGCCGAGAAACGGACCTTCAGCCTGCCGAGCGAACAGGCCGACTACATCGACCGACTGGTCGCCTCGGGGACCTATGCGACGAGCAGCGAAGTCATTCGCGCCGGCTTGCGCGCCCTGCAGGAGCGCGACGCCGCCGTTGAGCGCTGGCTGCGCGAGGAGGTGGTTCCGGTTGCCGTCGCCATGCAGGCCGACCCAAGCCGGGCCATTCCGGCGGAGACGGTCTTCGGCAAGGTGCGGGCGCTTCATGCCCAGCGCATGAAGGGGTCCGCCGGTGATGCATAGGGTCGTTTTCGCGCCGGAGGCGGAGAACGACCTTCTGCAGCTTTATCTCTACATCGCCGAGCAGGCCGGCGACGCCCGCGCCCTGGCCTACGTCGAACGGCTGGAACGGTACTGCAAGGGCTTTGCGGAGTTCCCCGAGCGCGGCACGTCGCGTGATGACCTGTTTCCCGGCTTGCGGGTGGTCGGCTTCGAGCGGCGCGTCTCGCTCGCGTTTCATGTCACCGCCGACACGGTGACCTTCGATCGCATCCTCTACGGCGGACGGGATCTGGGAAGCCTCTCGGACGAATCCTGATCGCTGCCCTATGGCACGAGGATCTTGACCGGAATGATCGCCTTGGCGATGCCGTCGAGCACGCCGGGGAACTGCTCGATCTCCCCCTCGATCCAGCAATGCGACACCAGCCCTCCCAGAGTCTGGACCCCGCTGACGGGGGACGGCGCCAGCGCCGCCTCGACGGCGTCGATGATGTCGTTGAGCGCGGCTTCCGGGTTGGCGTTGGGGTCCTTGCCGACATCGGTGTAGACCCAGATCTCGGCCAGGATGGTGCGCCTGGGCGGCAGGCCGCGTGCCTCGCGCGGCGGGGTGTGGGTGCCGGTGGACTGGACGAACAGCGCCGGGAACGAGGCGACCTTGCTCCACAACTGCAAACGCCGGCCGCTGGTGTTGAAGGGCGCCGCCGTCAGCGCCAGTTGGAACAGCGCCGAAATGATCGCTTCACGGCTGGGAGTCATCAGCCAGCGCCCTCGCCTTCATGTCGATGACCGCCTTGAGGTCCGCCGCCGCGTCCGCCTCCATGCCGGCCAGCCCGCCCCGCAGGTAGGCCCGCGCGTCGAGATTGGCGATGCGGGAATAGGCGCCGACGTCGATGCGGGTGGAGGGAATGTCGCGGCCGAACGCCTCGGTGATGGTGCGGCTGTGGGCCCGCACCTTGAACCGCCCACCCCGCCCCGGGGCGCCGTATTCCAGCGCCGCCGCCTTGGCGTATTCCGATCCCGGCAGGTCGCCGTCCAGCGTCACCATCCCCTTGATGCGCTGGGGATCGTCATACAGGCGCGAGGTGATCTCGCTTTTCAGCTTGCCGGTGCGCTCCGGCGCCAGGGCGCGGACCCTGGCCTCCAGGTCGGCGGTGAGCGCGCGGATGCGCTCCAGCAGGACGTCATGCAGTTCCGCCGGCCATTGCTCGAAGCGCGCGACGATCCGGCGGTCGCCGGTGATGACAACGTCGATGTCCATCGGTCACGCCAGCGCCGGCACGCGGTACTTGTCGAGCACGGCGGCGATGTCCGGCGGCAGCGGCCCGGTCTGGCCCGGCAGCGCGCCGATCCAGTACTGTTCCTGGCCCACGCCGGGCTCGCCCTGGGACCTGAGGAACGGGTCCCGCCCCCGCGCCTTGAAGCGGGCGGTAACCAGCCGCAGCACCGCCGTTTCGAGATCGGCGGGAAGCGGCTGCGCTCCGGCCACCGGCGGCTCACCGGGCAGCAGGTAGCCGGCTTGGTAGGCCACCACCACGGTGGCGGCATGCCAGGGGAGAACGGTGCCGTCATCATCGAGGCGGAGCAGCCGGCCGGAGGCCGGATCGGCGAGGAAATCGGCACCGGGATTCAGTGCCACCCCGTCCTCGGTCACCGACGTCACCGCGACCAGAGGCCAGCGGGAAAGCTGGAGGGCCGGCAACCGCTGAAGGAGCATGTGCGGAGTGAGATCCCGTTCCAGAAAGAACTGGTCCTGCACCGCCTCAATGGCGAAGACGCGGTTGCAGGTCCTGGCGACCAGCGCCGATTGCTCGGTGACGTAGCGCGCGAGCGTGGCGTCGCTGGACGTGTCGCTGGCGGGGATGGCCAGATCGTCCTTGATGCTGGCCAGCGTGGTCAGGTCCAGGCTGGCGGCCGGAGTGACGACGGTGGTGATTGTGGTGGTCGGCATCAGGTCTTGGCCGGCTTGGGCGGGGGATCTTTCTTCGGCGCTTCGTCCGGGATGATCTCGACCAGCCCCTTGGCGGCCAGGTCGCGGGCAAGGGCATCCTCATAGAGAAGGGTGTCGCCCGGCATGTAGGGCGGAGCGTGGCGGAGGAAACGGACGCACGTCATGGTTTCTCTCCGATCACACCGGCGCCGGCAGTTCGTCGAAGCCGCCCAGGACCAGGACGGCGACGGTCTTGGCGGTGTCGGTGGCGGCGGCCGACAGCACCGGCGTATGATCGATGCGGATGTAGCGCCGCGCGCTCGACAGGTTGATATCGGCCGTCACCTGCCCACGGACGGTGCCGCCGCCGGCCGGGCCAGTGGCCACCACGCCCGGTGCTGTCAGGGCCTCGTAGGTGGCCCAGGCCGCGCCGTCGGCGGAGTCCTCGACCTGGAGGCCGGTGATGGAAAATGTGTCGCCGGCGCCCAGCACCGCCTCGAACGGGATCTCGATCTCGCCGCACAGCGGGACACTGCCGAACGCGGCGCGGTCGATGGCCAGGCCAACCACCTCGGTGTTGTTGCCGGCACCGCCGGCGGTGGCCGAGGCGAAGGCCGAAGCGATGCGCGCCGTGATCATCGATGCGACATCGGTCATGTACATGCGGTCCATGGATGGGTCTCCCGACAGAAAGAGGATTCAGGCCCACTTGACGCCGGTGATGATGGCGGTGGCCTCGTCGTGGCGGAGGTGGAAGTCGTGCTCGGCGATGGCACGGAACAGCGTCTCGTCGCGCTCGAAGGCGTTGCGCTGGGTGCCGTCCTCGGCGGTGTAGGTGCCCTCCATGGACATGGATAGGGCCAATGCCAAGGCGTCGAACAGCAGCGCCTGGCTCATGTCGGTGAAGTAGATCTCGGTCTGGGTGCCGTCGACCAGGTTCTGCGGGATCTGGGTGGTGGTCTTGAACGGGTAGCCCCGCACGGTGCCGTTCTCGGTCATCTCGTCCTTGTAGACGTAGAAGCCGTTGCTGTTCTTGAGCGTCAGCAGGAACTGCTTGATGCGCGGATGGAAGAACCAGCAGGGGTTCAGCATCGGCACGTTGGCGTTCTCCAGCGCCAGGATGGCGGCGGAGAGTTCCTGGTCGATGGTGGTCAGGTCGAAGGCCGGGTTGGACGGCACCAAGTTGCCGGGGAGCGCGATGAAGCGCAGCCCCTTCGGCCAGTCGGCGGTGCCGTCGCCGCGGATGAAGGCCAAGTCCTCGGTGCGCGCCAGGCCACGCACGATGTCGTTCTGCACCAGCCCGTCGGTGGCCGGGGTGGCGTAGCGCAGGAAGTCGTTGCTGACCGGCACCAGCACCGTCAGCTTCTTGAAGGTGGCGATGATGTTGCCGGTGCCGGGCTGCTGGGCCGGAGCCTTGGCCCCCTCGGAGCCATAGGTGCCGGTGACGCCCGAAGTCTGCTTGCCCATGCGCATGGTGCCGCGCGGCATCGGCACCACCACCGGACCGGAGGCGCGGACCACGGTGGCCGGGCGCAGCAGTTCGATGATCTGGTTGGCGAAGTCCTCCGGCACCAGGTTGCCGCCGCTGGCCGCCACCGAGGTGCTGAGCGCCTTGGTCACCGGGCTGGACTCGCCCAGATGCTTCTCCGCCCACTGGCCGGCCAGCATGA
>JAJZVW010000043.1 GCA_021847015.1 Pseudomonadota bacterium
CCTTTCGGGCAGGGTGCGCGAAAGGTTCCTCGTCGCGGACGCTCCGTCGGAACGACAGACCAGGGCTGTCGTCCCGAGCGAAGCCGAGGGACCTTCCGGGCACCGTCGCGCGAAAGGTTCCTCGTCGCTGACGCTCCGTCGGAACGACAAATCAGGGCTGTCGTCCCGAGCGAAGCCGAGGGACCTTCCGGGCACCGTCGCGTGAAAGGTTCCTCGTCGCGGACGCTCCGTCGGAACGACAAATCAGGGCTGTCGTCCCGAGCGATGCCGGGGGACCTTTCGGGCAGGGTGCGCGAAAGGTTCCTCGTCGCGGACGCTCCGTCGGAACGACAGACCAGGGCTGTCGTCCCGAGCGAAGCCGAGGGACCTTTCGGGCACCGTCGCGCGAAAGGTTCCTCGTCGCTGACGCTCCGTCGGAACGACAAATCAGGGCTGTCGTCCCGAGCGAAGCCGAGGGACCTTCCGGGCACCGTCGCGTGAAAGGTTCCTCGTCGCGGACGCTCCGTCGGAACGACAGACCAGGGCTGTCGTCCCGAGCGAAGCCGAGGGACCTTCCGGGCACCGTCGCGCGAAAGGTTCCTCGTCGCTCACACTCGCTCGGAACGACACGTTGGGGTAATATCGCAACATGCGCGACCACCATTACTACGTTTACCTGATGGCGAGCCTGTCGCGGACGCTGTACGTCGGCGTCACCAACGACTTGCGGCGGCGCGTGTCCGAGCACAAGGCGGGCCTGGCGGAAGGGTTCACCAAGCGGTACGGCTGCCACCGTCTGGTCTGGTTCGAATACACCAACGATATCTCCGGCGCGATTCTGCGGGAAAAGCAGATCAAGGCCTGGCGCCGCGAAAAGAAATGCGCGCTGATAAACGCGATGAACCCGGAGTGGCGGGACCTCAGCGAGGATTTCTGAGCACGGTGCGCGAAAGGTTCCTCGTCGCGGACGCTCCATCGGAACGACAAATCAGGGCTGTCGTCCCGAGCGCAGCCGAGGGACCTTTCGGGCACCGCCGCGTGAAAGGTTCCTCGTCGCTAACGCTCCGTCGGAACGACAAATCAGGGCTGTCGTCCCGAGCGCAGCCGAGGGACCTTTCGGGCACCGCCGCGCGAAAGGCCGGCGCTCCGCCGGAACGACAAGGGCGTCACCCCCGCTCCACGGTCATCGTCAGGAAATGGGTCGCGCACGAGATGCACGGGTCGTAATTGCGGATGGCCTGTTCGCAGCGCCATTGCAGGTCGGGATCGGCGAGGTGGAGGTTGCGTTCGATCACGGCGCGGAGATCGCGTTCGATGGCGCGCTGGTTCTGGGCGGTGGGGGGGACGATGCGGGCGTCGAGGATGGCGCCGTCCCCGGCGATGCGGTAGCGGTGATAGAGGATGCCGCGCGGGGCCTCGGTGCAGCCGTGGCCTTCGCCGGCCCGCGGCACGGCGGCGACGGACGGCGGGTCGGGCTCCTCGTAGCGCTCGACCAGGGCCAGCGCGTCCTCGCACGCCTGGACGATCTCGACCGCGCGCACGACGATGCTTTGGAACGGGTTGCGGCAGACCGGTCCCAGGCCGGCATCCCTGGCCGCGCCCCGCGCCGCCGCCGACAGCCGGTCGTGATTGAGGGCATAGCGCGCCAGCGGCCCCACATGGTGGTTGGCGCCGTCGGTGCGGTAGCCGGACAGGGCGGTGGAATGAGGCACCTGCTCCTCGGCGACGTGGTCGAGGAAGGCCTCGACGGGAATGTCGAGCCCGTCCGAGGACACCAGCCGCCCCTCGTGGATGGCGTATTCGCCGGGGTGGCGCAGCGCCATGAAGGCGTAGTCCCGCTCCAGGTCGGGAAAGTCGAACCGGGCGACCGCGCGCACGGTGTCGAGCGCCGTCTCCATGGCCCAGGACAGGGGTCCGGCCAGCGCGCGGACATCCGCCTTGGCGGGGACCTTGTGGAAGCCGCCGAGGCGGAGATTGACGGGATGGATCGCGCGCCCGCCCACCAGGGCCATGAGGTCGTTGCCGATTTTCTTCAGCCGCAGGGCCTTTTCCACCAGCCGGCGGTCGCGCCGGGCCAGCGCGAAGGCGTCCGGCAGGCCGAGGAAATCGGGGGCGTGGAGCATGGTGACGTGCAGCGTGTGGCTCTGGATCCATTCGCCGCAATACATCAGGCGGCGCAAATCGCGGATCGGGCGCGGCACCTGGATTCCCAGGATGTGCTCCATGGCCTGGGTGGCGCTCATGATGTAGGCGACCGGACAGATGCCGCAGATGCGCGACGTCATGTCCGGCGCCTCGGAGCAATCACGCCCGCGCAGGAACGCTTCGAAGAAGCGGGGCGGCTCGAAGATGGCGAAGCGAAGGTCCTGGACCTTGCCGTCGCGGATGCGCACGCGCAGCCGGCCTTCGCCTTCCACGCGGGCGAGGTTCTCCACGCGGATGGTGCGGGTCTTGCCGCCGTTCGTCATATCGCGCCCCCGCTCTCAGTGGCGTCCCGGGCGAAACCGGGGCACAGTGCGCGAAAGGTTCCTCGTCGCCGGCGCTCCGTCGGAACGGCAAACCGGGGCTGTCGTCCCGAGCGAAGCCGAGGGACCTTTCGGGCACAGCGCGCGAAAGGTTCCTCGTCGCGGACGCTCCGTCGGAACGGCAAACCGAGGCTGTCGTCCCGAGCGAAGCCGAGGGACCTTTCGGGCACCGTCGCGCGAAAGGTTCCTCGTCGCTGCGCTCCGTCGGAACGGCAAACCGAGGCTGTCGTCCCGAGCGAAGCCGAGGGACCTTTCGGGCACAGCGCGTGAAAGGTTCCTCGTCGCGGACGCTCCGTCGGAACGGCAAACCGGGGCTGTCGTCCCGAGCGCAGCCGAGGGACCTTTCGGGCAGGGTGCCTGACGGGTCTTCTCAGCCATGGCGTTCGCTTTCGGCGCGGAAGGCGGCGGTCTCGGGGTTGTAGTTGCGAAACAGGCGCAGGATGTCGCGGGAGTCCTGGCCCAGCCGCCCGAACCACGCCGCCAGCGAGGGCGCATTCGGCGTCTCCATCGGGCCGAAGCAGCCGTAGCAGCCGCGGCCGCGGCTGGGGCAGAGATTGCCGCACCCGGCCTGGGTCACCGGCCCCATGCACGGGATGCCGCCGTTCACCATCACGCAGACGGTGCCCGCCACCTTGCATTCCACGCATTGGGAATGGCCGGGCACCACGGGCTTGCGGCCGGCGAGGTATGCACCCAGCACCTCGACGATCTGCTTGCCGCTGGGGGGGCAGCCGCGCAGCTCGAAATCGACGGGGACGTGGTCGGCCATGGGGGTCGAGGTCGGGAGCGTGTCGATATGGTCCGGCCGGGCGTAGACGAGATCGAGGAAGCCCCGCACGTCGCGGAAATTGCGCAACGCCTGGATGCCGCCCGCGGTGGCGCAGGCGCCCAGCGCGATCAGGAATTTCGACTGGCGGCGGATGTCGCGGACCCGTTCCACCTCGTGCGGGGTGGAGACCGACCCTTCGAGGACGGAGACGTCGTAGGGTCCCCGCGCCCGGTGGCGGGTGGCCTCGAGGAACACGGCGATCTCGAAACGGTCGGCGATGGCCAGAAGGTCGTCCTCGCAATCGAGCAGGCTGAGCTGACAGCCGTCGCACGAGGTGAACTTCCACACCGCCAGTTTCGGTTTGCGCGCGGGCATGGGGTCGCTTCCTTGTCTTTGCCCTGTCGTCCCGAGCGAAGCCCGGGGGCCCTTCGGGCACCCCGGGTGAAAGGTTCCTCGTCGCTGACGCTCCGTCGCAACGACAAACCAGGGCTGTCGTCCCGAGCGAAGCCGAGGGACCTTTCGGGCACCCCGTATGAGAAAGGGCATGGTCACTGGGAATCGCGGATCGCCCGCGCCTCCTCGGTGATGTCGATTCCCACCGGGCACCAGGCGATGCAGCGGCCGCAGCCGACGCAGCCCGACATGCCGAACTGGTCCCACCAGGTGGACAGCTTGTGGGTGATCCACTGGCGGTACCGGGATGCGGCGGTTTTGCGCACGCTGCCGCCGTGGATGTAGGAAAAATCCAGGGTGAAGCAGGAATCCCAGCGCTGCCAGCGTTCGGTGCGCGCATTGCCGAGATCGGCGACGTCCTCGGCGGTCGAGCAGAAGCAGGTGGGGCAGACCAGCGTGCAATTGGTGCAGGTGAGGCAGCGTCCGGCCACCTCGTGCCAGCGCGGATGTTCGGGGTTGGCGCGGATGGCTTCGGGACCGCCGGCCACCATCTCGCGGCCCATCCGTCCTTTCACCGCCTCGGTCTGGGCACGGGCGGCGGCGATCTCGGCGCCGGTGGCGGGGCGGGGGTCGAGCCGGGCGAGCAGGAGAGCGCCGCGTTCGCTGCCGGTCTCGGCGACGAACACATGCCGTCCGCCGTCCACCAACTCGGTCAAGGCCAGATCGTGGCCGGGGCCGACCTCCGGCCCGCCGCCCATCGAGGCGCAGAAGCAGGTGTTCCCCGCCCGCGCGCAGGCGACGGCGACGATCAGGGCGCGGCGGCGGCGCATCATGTAGCGGGGATCGGGATAATGGCCGCCGAACACCCTGTCCTGCACCCCCACGGCGGCGAGGTCGCAGGCTCGCACGCCGATGAAGGCGAGCGGCGGCTCGGCGCCGGCGGAATCCTCGGCCAGCCGGAAACCCGTCCCGGTCCTTTCCGCCGACCACAGCCGCTGGCGCGGCGCGAACAGGTATTGCCGGCACGAGGTCTGACCGGCGGTGGCGTTGAACACGCGGGGGTCGTCCACCTCCCGCAGCCGGTAGGTTCCGCCCTCCTGCTCGTCAATCAGGCCGATGGCGAAGTCGGCATCGCCGGCGATGTCGCCGTAGACGATCGCGGTGCCGCGCCGGGTGGGCCCGATCACCCGGTAGCCGTCGGCCGCCAAAATGGCGACCAGCCGGCCCAATTCCGTTCTCTCGAAAACCGCTGCGGCGTCCACGACCCGACCCCCGGCACGAAGCGCCTTTCAAGGTCGGGATGCGCGCGGCGGAATCAACGGTGGCTCGACCTTGGGAATACGGGGGGGGACACAATACTTGGAAATACGGGGACACAATACTTAATTCACACGTGAATTAAGTATTGTGTCCCCGTATTTCCCCGTATTCCCCCCTCAGCCGCAGCCGCCCTTGCCGCCGCCTCCGCAGCCGCAACCGCTTTTGGCGGCCGCGGGCGCGTCCGAGGTGGCGTTGGGGTGGCGCGACAGGCCGGCGGCGTCGAGGGCGGCGACGTATTCGGCCATCAGCCGGTCGCCGTTCGCCCCCAGGTGATACAGGTAATCCCAGGTATAGATGCCGCTGTCGTGCAGATCGTCGAACACGATCTTGACGGCGTAATTGCCGACCGCCTCGACGGCGACGATGCCGACGTTGCTGCGGCCGGCCACCAGCGTCTTCTCGTCGGGGCTGTGGCCCTGGACCTCGGCCGAGGGGCTTTCCACCCGCAACAGCTCGGCCGGAATCTCGAAGGTCTTGCCGTCGTCGAACGCCACCGCCAGCACCTTTTCGGCCTTGCGGACAGTGATCCGCTCCGGCGTGTGCCGGCTACCAAACTGAGTCATCGACCTACTCCCTGTTCATCGAGCGAACGCGCCTCATCCGGCAGCATGATCGGGATGCCGTCGCGGATGGGGTAAGCCAGTCCGGCCTTTTCGCTGACCAGTTCCTGGCGTTCCGGATCGTAGCGCAACAATCCTTTGGTGACCGGGCAAACCAGGATCTCCAGCAATTTGGGATCGATGCCCGGAATCCGGTCGGTGGTCCGGTCCGTCATGGGGGGCTCCTCAGTGCACTGTCGTATCGCCGGCATCGGCCAGCAGCTCGCGTTGAAGGATGCCGATCATCAGCCGGCAGCGTTCGACATGGGTGGACGCCTCCAGCAGCGCCTGCTTTTCCTCCGGCAGGAACGGGCAGGCCATCGCCATGCGGTCGGCAAGCTCGCCATCGGAGAGGACATCCAGCGCCTCGGCATCGTCGCCGACGCCCAGCACGCCGAGATGGGCGCGGATCAGGGCGAGCAGGCGTTCCCGTTCGGGCAGCGTCACCGTCGCGGCCGCGAGGTCGCCGCGATAGGGGGCGTAATCGGCCCTAACCCGGCGGTAGCCGGCGCGGCCCTCGTCCTCACCCGCCACCCGAAACCGGCACAGCCCGGCGGCAGTGATGAGGTAACGCCCGTCGCCGGCCTCGCCGAAGGCGGTGATGCGGGCCAGCGTGCCGACCGGATAGAGGCCGGGAACGGCGCCGCCCGCGCCGTCGTTGGGCTGCACCAGGGCGAACAGCCGGCCGGCGCCCAGGGCGTCGTCCACCAGCGCCAGGTAGCGCGGTTCGAAGACGATCAGGGGAATCCGCCCGCCCGGAAGCAGAATGGCGCCCGGCACCGCGAAGACCGGCACCACGGGGGGAAAGTCCTCGGCCTGCCGCACGGCGGTCATCTGCCGGCCCGCGTCTTAAGAGAACATCAGGGCCGACAACCGGCGGCGTCCCGACAGGGTGAGCGGATGGGTGGGGCCGAGCGCGTCGAAGACCTTGATGAGCTGCTTGCGCGCCGCCTCGTCGTTCCAGGCGCGGTCCTGGCGGAAGATGTCCAGCAATTCGCCCACCGCCGCCTCGTGCTCGCCGGCGGCGTAATAGGCCAGGGAGAGATCGAAGCGGGCCTGGCGGTCGTTGGGATCGGTGGCCACCTTGCGGCGCAGTTCGGCCATCGAGCCGGCGGCGCCCGCGGTCTCCTGCAATTCCAGCGCGGTGCGCACCGCCGCCACCTCGGCATGCTTGGCGACCTCGGGGGGAAGCTGCTCCAGCACCTTCTTGGCCTGGGCGGAATCCCCCAGCGCCATCAGGCAGCGCAGCAGGCCGGCATAGGCGGAGGCGTTGTTGGGGTCGTCGGCCAGGACCTCCTGGAACAGGTGTGCCGCGCCCTCGGCGTCGCCGCCGGCCAGCAGCTCCTTGGCCTCGGCCAGGATGTCGGCGACCGACTGGGTCTTCTGCCCGGCGGTCAGGCGCTGGACGAAGGCGCGGATCTGGCTTTCGGGCAGGGCGCCGACGAAGGCGTCCACCGGCCGGCCGCCCTTGAAGGCGTAGACCATCGGCACCGACTGGACCCGAAGCTGCATGGCCAGGTCCTGGTTTTCGTCCACGTTGACCTTGACCATGCGCACGGCGCCGCGGAATTCGCGCACCACCTTTTCCAGCGCCGGCCCGAGCTGCTTGCACGGCCCGCACCAGGGGGCCCAGAAATCGACTATCACCGGCACCTGCTGCGACGCCTGGATGACGTCGGCGACGAAGCCCTGGGTGTCGCTGTCCTTGATGACATCCTTGTCGGCACCGCCACCGCTGCCGCCCGGCGGCTTGCCGCCCCCACCGAAAATCAGGTCCATAACGCTCTCGTTCCCGCTTGAAGGTCGGACTCGCAATAGATGGCCCGTCCCCGACCGACTGGCAAGGGCAAACCGGTGAAATCCCGCGAACGGGGTGCCCGCCCAGACCATGCGGCGGGGCCGCCGCGCGAGAAAAAGTGCTTGCGCAGGGCGGCGCTTTGCGTATTATCCGGGCTCCCGGCGCCACGGCACCGGCAACACCAGGGAAGCGGGCGTAGCTCAGGGGTAGAGCACAACCTTGCCAAGGTTGGGGTCGAGGGTTCGAATCCCTTCGCCCGCTCCAAGGTCTCTTAGGAAAAACAAAGCGTTATCGAAAAGGCCGGGTCGAGCGGAAGCGCTTCCCCGGCCTTTCGCTTTTCTCGGGGAAGCGCGGGGGAGCTTTCGGCGGCAAGTCGGGGTAATGCCCGTCCATCGCGGGTATATCGGTCGCTTCCCCGCATCGCCGCCCGCCCTCTTTCCCCGCACCACCGGAAATCCGTTTTCGGGACAGCGCCCGCCGTAGGATCGGGGGCGGCCTGGGAGTCGGCAAGCGGCGGACGAACGGGCCTCGCGGCCCAGCGGGAACGGCTTTCCGCCCGCGCTACAGGCTGCGGATGTCGCGGGCACCGTGGAGGACCCGCAGAACCTCGATGCCGCCCGAGACGGTCTGGAAGAAGACCGCGTAATGGCCGACCGGAAAGCTGCGGGTGTGGGGACGGAGGTCGCTACGGTCCGCGGCCTATCTTGGGCGAGGAGGCCAGAAGCTCGCAGGGTTGTCGTGGGCGATGTAGTCGGCGATCTGCTCCAGGTCGGCTTCGGCCAGCCGGGAGAGGCGAAGGATGGCCATCAGGCGGTGTGCGAGCGGTATTTGGCCAGGAGGCGGGAGAAGGCTTCCTTGGCATCGACCATGCCGCTGGCCGCGCCTTCGTCCAGGGCGGCACGCAGGGCCTTGCGCTTGTCCTCGTCGTTGCCCGCCAGGGCGAGGCGGATGGCCTCCTCGTCGGCGGTCTGGAGGAAGCCAGCCAGATCGGGATCGGAGAAGTCGCGGTCGACGCGCATTTGGAACCTTCCATTGCCGGATGTCGGCGGAATGGTAACATGGGCGGCAGCGAGAAACGAAACAATGCCATAGAGGTGCAGCGGTTCTCATTATGCGGCATCAGGGCATGTTGTCATCCCGAGGGAGCGGAGCGACTGAGGGATCTTTCACGCGAAAGTGCCGGAAAGATCCCTCGCCGTCGGCTCGGGATGACAGCGAAAAATGCATAATGAGAACCGCTGATATAGGTGCCTCACTCGGTCACGCCGTACCTGTCCCAGGTTTATCAGTGTCTGACTCGGAATCGGCATGGTTGCATTACCCCCGCGACAATCGCCGCATCGGAGCGTCTGACGATTTCGATGGTCCACGTTCCGAGCGGTTTGAGCGCCTTAGCCAGCGTGTCGCCGGCATAGCCGCCGTCCGCAAAGATATGGCGGAGCCAGGGGCAGAGGCTGCGAATGGAGACCGGCGGCGCGGGCGGAACGTCGCCTCAGCCGGTCTTCAGGCCGGATTTGAACGCCGTATCCCGCTTGATCGCCAATTCGCGGCGCAGGGCGTCGCCGTGCGCCATCGGACCCTCGACGTGGACGGCCCGCCAGGGGCCGCGTCCGCGCGTGAATCGGGCGCCCGTGCCGGAATTGTGCTTCGCCAGCCGGGCGGCGACGTCCTTGGCGATGCCGGTGTAGGCGACACCGGAATCGTTGAGCAGCACGTAGACGAACCACGCCATCAGATCGCGGGCACCACGGCTTTGCCCACCGGGGCGAGGCTGAGCCCGGCCAGCTTCAGGTGCGCCCAGGCGAAGGGAATGCCGACGATCGTGACGGCGAACGCCGCCGCCAGCACGAGATGGCCGAGGGCCAGCCACCAGCCCGCCAGCAGGAACCACACGACATTGCCGAGGAAACCGAGCGCTCCGCCGTCGCGTTCCTCCACCCGCCGGCCGAACGGCAGCAGGGTGTATCCGGCGATCCTGAGGGCGGCCGGGGCCCAGGGCAGGCCGACGATGGTGATCGCCATCAGGGCCGCGGCGACCAGCCAGCCGAACGCCATGGCCAGGCCGCCGAAGACGAGCCAAAGGATGTTGAGGATGAGTGCCACGCGAACCCCCCAGTGAAAACCCCGGTCCCGCCGCCGCTGGACCGCGCTGCGATTGGATCGCATCGCGGCCTAGCCGTTTCATATGTCTCCTCGCCGGGCGCAAACCTGCGGTTTGCTTGGCCTCGGCCTCAACGGCCTCCCGAGCGACGAGCGTCAAAGAGGACGCACGTTGCTTTAAAGCGGCTCGCCCTTCAGCAGGCGCGGCAGGTCGCCGGCCAGGCCCATGGCGTGGCGCATCAGCGTGCGTTTCAGCCCCGGCATCCGCTCCACCGCCGCCAGCCCCAGGCCGCGCGCCAGGCGCACCGGCGCGATGCCGTTGGAGAACAGCCGGTTGAGCCCGTCCGTCACCGCCAGCATCACCAGGGTGTCGAAACGCCGCCAGCGCCGGTAGCGGGCCAGCACGTCGGGGGCGCCCGGATCGAGGCCGTAGCGCCTCGCGTCCACCACCGCCTCGGCCAGGGCGGCGACGTCGCGCAGGCCCATGTTCATGCCCTGCCCGGCGATGGGATGCATGCCGTGGGCGGCGTCGCCGATCAGCGCCAGGCGGCGGTCGACGATCCGCTCGGCGATCTGGAGCGACAGGGGATAGGCGAAGCGGGAACCGGCCAGCGACAGCCGGCCGAGCAGGCCGCCCACCTTGGCCGACAGCTCCGCCAGGAACGCGCCGTCGTCCTGGGCGACGATGGCCGGCGCCAGGGCCGCGCGTTCGGTCCACACGATCCCGGAGCGGTTGCCGGTCATCGGCAGGATGGCGAACGGCCCGGCGGGCAGGAAATGTTCGTGGGCGACGCCCTCGTGCGGGATTTCGTGGGCGATGGCGCAGACGATGCCGTGCTGACGGTAGTCCCAGCGGGTGATGCCGATGCCCGCCGCGGCGCGGGTGGGCGAACCCCGTCCGTCGGCGGCCACCACCAGGGACGCGCGCACCCGCCGTCCGTCGTCGAGGGTCGCGGTGGCGAGGCCGGGGCCGATATCCAGCCCGGCGAGCCGGACCTTGGCCAGAAGGCGCAGGTTGGACAGCTCGGCCAGCCGCGCGAACACCGCCGCCTTGATCGCCTCGTTCTCGACGATCCAGCCGAACGGATCGTCGCCGAGCGCCGCATGGTCGTAGTGCAGGAAGACGGGCGCATCGCCGTCGGTCACCCGGATGTCGAGGATCGGCTGGGCCATGTGGGCCAGACGGTCCCATATTCCGGCGCCGGCCAGCACCCGCTGGCCCGACAGCGCGACGGAGATGGCCCGGCCGTCGCTGTCGGGCCGGGACAGAAGGGCGGGGTCGCCGGCTTCGATGACGGCGACGTCGAGGCCGGCCTGGGCCAGGAGCGCCGCGGCGGTGCCGCCGACCGGCCCGCCGCCGACGATCAATACGTCGATCGGCGGCACGTCTGCGGGAGGGGCGGCGGAGGGGCGGGATGCGTCGATGGGATGGGACATGCCACCACAATTGCCACCACCTCCGTTTTCGCGCAAGCTTGGCCCTCGCAACGCCCCGGGCGCTCACGAATTGGGCAGATGCCCTGTTCCCGAGCACGCGCTCACGCCCAAACCGGCGGCAGACGGCGGCCTTCCTCATTCGGCACGCTGTTTGAAAGGAAAAGGACGCGGAAAGGCCGCACCATGGCGTGCGGCCGAGGAAACCGACGGCTCGTCCCCGGCACCGCCCGACATCCGGGCGGGGTCCGCGGCCGTGAAGGGGAGAGCTCGTGAACAGCGTGGGGACCAGACGATGAAGCTGATCATGGCGATCATCAAACCCTTCAAGCTCGACGAGGTGCGCGAAGCGCTGACTCCGCTCGGGGTGCAAGGGCTGACCGTGACCGAGGTCAAGGGTTTCGGCCGGCAGAAGGGGCAGACGGAAATCTATCGTGGCGCCGAATACGTGGTGAATTTCCTGCCCAAGGTCAAAATCGAGGTCGCCGTCAACGACGACATCGCCGACCGGGTCATCGAAGCCATCCAGACTTCGGCCCGCACCGGCAAGATCGGCGACGGCAAGATCTTCGTGCTGGACCTCCAGCAGGCCTACCGCATCCGCACCGGCGAGGCCAACGCCGAGGCTTTGTAGGCGGGCCGGCGCCGGTCATCGCCCGCGACAAGACAACCCGGAGGGCATCCTCCGGGTTTTTTGTTTTGGCCGGCGCCGCCCTCCCTTTCGGCAGTGACTAATTTTGACGCACCCCCCTTCCATCGTGCCTATTTTTCTATCATTCGGATGTCCCGGGAGCCGGGGGCGGTCCCCCGGCTACGCCCAACGGCCCGGTTTTCCTGGGTTGGCACGGTTTTTGTGTCTCGGGGCACAGGCGATCCGGGCGCCGGGCCTCCCAAGCCCGGAACGCCGGCGCGAACTGCAAGCTGAGCCGCTACGGGGGTAACCATGAGACTTTCCTTGAGACATTTGTTGTTTGGCGTCGGCCCGGCGGTCGGCCTTACGCTTCTGGCATCGACGGGCATGGCCCAGGAGGCGGCGACCGCCGCCGCCGCCGCGCCGGCCGCGCCGACGCCAGCGCTCGATACCGGCGCCACCGCGTGGATGCTGACCTCGACCGCCCTGGTGCTGATGATGACGATCCCGGGCCTGGCGCTGTTCTACGGCGGCATGGTGCGGAAGAAGAACGTGCTGGCGGTGCTGATGCAAAGCTTCGCCATCACCTGCGTCGTCACCCTGACCTGGATGGTCGCCGGGTATTCGATGGCCTTCACCGGCACCGATTCGATCTTCCCCGGCTGGGACCGCATCCTGCTGGCCGGCATGGACAAGGCCGCGGTCACCGGCGGCACCGGCAGCCCGGCGTCTCCGGTGATCCCCGAGTCGGTGTACATGATGTTCCAGATGACCTTCGCCATCATCACGCCGGCGCTCATCACGGGTGCCTTCGCCGACCGCATGAAGTTCTCCTCCATGCTGGTGTTCATGGCTCTGTGGTCGATCCTGGACTATGCGCCGATCGCCCACTGGGTGTGGTCCACGGATGCCCAGGGCAATCCCCTCGGCTTCCTCAACAAGATGGGCGTGCTGGACTTCGCCGGCGGCACCGTCGTGCACATCAACGCGGGCGTGGCCGGTCTGATCACCGCCCTCATCCTCGGGTCGCGCAAGGGTTACGGCACCGACAACATGGCGCCCCATAACCTGACGCTGTCGCTCACCGGCGCCTCGCTGCTGTGGGTCGGCTGGTTCGGCTTCAACGCCGGCTCCGCGGTGGCCGCCGACGGCCGTGCCGGCATGGCCATGGCGGTGACCCAGATCGCCACCGCCGCCGCCGCCATGTCGTGGATGGGCGCCGAGTGGGTCCTGCGCGGCAAGCCTTCGGTACTGGGCATCATCTCCGGCGCCGTCGCCGGCCTGGTGGCCATCACCCCGGCGTCCGGCTTCGTGGATCCCAAGGGCGCGCTGGCCATCGGCCTGATCGCGGGCGTGGTCTGCTACTGGGGCGCCACCGGCCTCAAGCACGCCTTCGGTTACGACGACTCGCTGGACGCCTTCGGCGTGCATGGCGTGGGCGGCATCGTCGGCGCCATCCTGACCGGCGTGTTCGCGGTGGAATCCATCGGCGGCACCAAGGGTCTGCTGGAGGGCAACGGCGGCCAGGTGCTGACCCAGTGCATCGGCGTCGCCACCACGCTCGCCTACACGGCCGTGGTCACCTTCGTCCTGCTCAAGGTGATCGACGCGGTCATGGGTCTGCGCGTCACTCCCGAACAGGAGCGCGAAGGCCTCGACCTCGCCCTGCACGGCGAAACCGTCCACTGAGCACGGCGGACGGGATGACGGAAGGGGCGCGGGGATTCTTTCCCGCGCCTCTTTCCTTTGTGCGCCAGGCATGGCGCGCGGGCGGATCGTCGCCTTTGATCGCGGTCCGTGGTACAAGACCGCCATGGCCACGATCACGAACTATGGCGGCCACGCCACGGCCGATCAGGCGCTGGACGAGGTGGTCCATCGCCTGGTCGAGGCGCTGGACCCCGTCGCCATCTATCTTTTCGGCAGCAGAGCGCGCGGGGCCGCCCGTCCCGATAGCGATTTCGACCTGATGGTCGTCACCCGTCCCGAGGATGGAGAGGCGGGCTATGACTATGCGCGCGCCTATGCGCCGCTCGTCGGCCGCGGGATCGCCTGCGACGTTCTGCCCGTTCCCGCGCCGGACTTCCTGGAAGACAAGGACGATCCCACCAGCCTGTGCTTCGAGGCCGCCCACCACGGAAAGAAGGTCTATGAGCGCCGATAGGCGAGTCGCGGCGTTCCTGACCCTGGCCGGCGAAGAACTCGGCGCCGCGAAAATGCTGGCCGGTGGTGCGCCGCGCCAGGCCGCCTATTACGTCCAGCAGGCCGCCGAGAAGGCGGCGCGGGCGCTCTTGACGGCGGCCGGCATCCCGTTCGGAACCGGACACAATCTCGGCCTGATGGCCTCGGCCTTGCCGGCCGGGCACCCGCTCAAGCAGCGGGTCGCGGGGCTCGATCGGCATTCGGGTGCCGCGACGCTGTACCGTTACCCCTCTCCGGTCGGCCGATTGCCGCCGCCGCCGGATGTCGCGACGGTAAAGGCCGATATCGCCGACGCGGAGGCGTTCCTGGCCGAGGTCCGGGCCTATCTTGGAACGGCGCTCGGCTCCGACCGCCACCAGGGCGGCGAGTCATCCGAACCATGAGCGGTCATCGGTCGGCCGCGCCAGACGATGACCGGAGGGGACGCGGGATCTTTGCCCGCGCCTCTTTCCTTTTTTTGCCCCGGCGTTTTCCCATGGGAGTGGCGGCGCGATTGCGATAAAAGATGAAGACCGTCCCAATCCGTCGCCGTCCATGATCACGCCTCGACTGCAACAGCTCAACGATTATCCCTTCCAGCGTCTGGCGGATCTGCTGGGCGGAGTGGTGCCTCCCGACGCCGTCGTCATGTCCATCGGCGAACCGCAGCACGTGCCCCCGCCCATGGTGGCGTCCATCCTGGCCGAACAGGCCGCAAGCTGGGGCAAATATCCGTCCGCCAACGGCACGCCCGCGTTCCGCCGCGCCGTCGCCGACTGGCTGACCCGCCGGTTCGGGCTGCCGGACGAGATGATCGACCCCGACCGGATGATCCTGCCCGTCGCCGGCACCCGCGAGGCGCTGTACATGATCGCCCAGGCCGTCCGTACCGAGCGCGGCGGCAAGGCGCCGGCGATGCTGCTGCCCAATCCGTTCTACCAGGTCTATGCCGGCGCCGCGGCGATGGCGGGCGCCGAACCGGTGTTCGTCCCCGGGGCCGACGGCGTCGATTCCTTTCCCGACTTCTCCGCGCTCCCGGCCGAGATCCTCGACCGCACCGCGCTGGCCTACCTGTGCACGCCCGCCAATCCGGTGGGGACGGTGGCCGACATCGACCTGCTCGTCCGTGCCGTCGCCACCGCCCGCCGCCACGGCTTCCTGCTGGCCGTGGACGAATGCTATTCCGAGATCTGGGACCGCGCCGCACCGGCCGGCGCGCTCAGCGCCTGCGCCCGGCTGGACGGGGAGACGGACAACGTCATCGTGTTCCATTCCCTGTCCAAGCGGTCCAGCGTCCCGGGCCTACGGTCGGGATTCGTGGCGGGCGATCCTGCGATCATCGCCGCCTTCGCGCGGCTTCGGGCCTATGGCGGCGCGGTGACGCCGCTGCCGATCATCGCCGCCGCCACCGCCTTGTGGCAGGACGAGGCCCATGTGGAGGAGAACCGGGCGCTCTACCGCGCCAAGTTCGACATCGCCGAGCGCATCCTGGGCGACCGCTTCGGTTTCCGCCGCCCCGAGGGCACCTTCTTCCTGTGGCTGGACGTCGGCGACGGCGAGGCGGCGGCCCTTGCGCTGTGGCGCGAGGCGAAGATCCGCGTCATTCCCGGCGCCTACATGGCGCGCGCGGGCGCCGACGGAATCAATCCGGGCAAGCGGTTCATCCGGGCGGCGCTGGTTCACGGCCTCGCCACCACCGAACGGGTGCTCACCCGCTTCACGGAAATCCTTTAAGGGGGGGCGGCGCTTGGCCGCGATCGGCAAGGGCAAGGGACGGCACACCTTTCTGCCGGCGGGGCTGGTGGAGGGGCTGCGCCGTCTGGCGGTGCGCCTGGGCGGCGTGCTGCTGACCGCGGCGGCGGCGGCGGCGGCGACCGCGCTCGTCACCGCCAGCGGCGCCGATCCCAGCCTGGACACCGCCGTCGACGCGCCGGTCAACAACGCCCTGGGGCTTCCCGGCGCCATCGTCGCCGACCTGCTGCTGCAATGGTTCGGTTTCGCCGCGATCTTCGCGGCCCTGACGCCCGCCGCGTGGGGCCTGCGCATCGCCGTCAAGGCCGAAGCGCCGACGCTATGGTCCTGGCGGCTGTCGGCCCTGCCGGTCGCCCTGGTCGCCCTGGCGGTGGCCCTGGCGCCGCTGCCGGTCCGCCACGGGCTGCCGCGCCACGCGGGGGGCGCCATCGGCGAACTCATCCTGCGCGCGGTCCCCCGCGAGTTCGTCTGGATGGCCGCGGCCGGCGCCGGGCTGGCGGCGGTGCTGATCGGCGCCTTCGCGCTGGCCGTCAGCCGCAAGGAATGGGCCGGCTTCGGCCGGCGCTCGGCCGAGGCCGCCACGGCCGGCGGCAGCAGGGCGGCGGCGGTGGGGCGATGGATGGGCGCCATGACCCTGAGCCGGGACGGCGGCGCCAAGATGCGCGTGACGCCCATGGAGCCCCGCGCCGCCACTCCCACCTGGGATGGGGATGGGGATGGGGATGGGGAAGAGGACGCCATCGCGCCCGTCCGCGCCGGAATGCCGCGTCCGGACGCCGACAATCCCGGCACGGAGGAGAACCCGGCGAACCGCGGGCCGGTGGTGGAGCCCAAGCGGCCGCCCGCGCCGCCCGGGAAACGTGAGCGCGCGGCCCGGCAGGGCAATCTCGACCTCGGCGACCACCCGGAGATGGCGGGCTACGAACTGCCGCCCCTGACCTTGCTGGCGATGCCCCCCGACCAGGGCGTGCCGCGCCTGAACCAGGACGCCCTGGCCCAGAACGCCCGCATGCTGGAATCGGTGCTGGTGGATTTCGGCGTCAACGGCCAGGTCGTGAAGGTGCGCCCGGGACCGGTGGTCACCCTTTACGAGCTGGAGCCGGCACCGGGCACCAAGACCAGCCGGGTGATCGGGCTGGCCGACGACATCGCCCGGTCCATGAGCGCGCTCAGCGTCCGCATCGCCACCATCCCCGGCCGCAGCGTCATCGGCATCGAGCTTCCCAACGTGCGGCGCGAGATCGTCTATCTGCGCGAGCTGCTGGCCGCGGATCAGTTCGAGAAGGCCCAGGCGCGGCTCAATCTGGTGCTGGGCAAGGACATCGGCGGCGCGCCGGTGATGGTGGACCTGGCCCGCATGCCGCATCTGCTGATCGCCGGCACCACCGGCTCGGGCAAGTCGGTGGCGGTCAACACCATGATCCTGTCGCTTCTGTACCGGCTGCGGCCCCAGGAATGCCGCCTCATCATGATCGATCCCAAGATGCTGGAACTGTCGGTCTACGACGGCATCCCCCATCTGCTGGCGCCGGTGGTCACCGAACCCGGAAAGGCGGTGGTGGCCCTCAAATGGGCGGTCCGCGAGATGGAGGACCGCTACCGCGCCATGAGCCAATTGGGCGTGCGCAACATCGCCGGCTACAACCAGCGCCTGGCCGAGGCGGCCGCGCGGGGCGAGACGCTGACCCGCACCGTGCAGACCGGCTTCGATCCCGAGACCGGCAAGCCGGTCTACGAGGATCAGGTCCTGGCGCTGGAACCGCTGCCGTTCATCGTCGTCATCGTCGACGAGATGGCCGATCTGATGCTGGTGGCCGGCAAGGACATCGAAGCCGCCGTACAGCGCCTGGCGCAGATGGCCCGCGCCGCCGGCATCCATCTGATCATGGCCACCCAGCGGCCGTCGGTGGACGTCATCACCGGCACCATCAAGGCCAATTTCCCCACCCGCATCTCGTTCCAGGTCACCTCCAAGATCGACAGCCGCACCATTCTGGGGGAGCAGGGCGCCGAACAGTTGCTGGGCCAGGGCGATATGCTGTACATGGCGGCGGGCGGCCGGATCACCCGCGTCCACGGTCCGTTCGTCTCGGACCAGGAAGTGGAGAAGGTGGTCGAGCACCTGAGGGCCCAGGGTGAACCGAACTACGAGGAATCGGTGACCGAGGAGGCCGAGGACGATTTCGGCGCCCAGGCCGCCGGGGGCGGTTCCGGCGACGACCTCTACGACCAGGCGGTGGCCCTGGTGGCGCGGGAGGGCAAGGCCTCGACCAGCTTCATCCAGCGCCACCTTCAGATCGGCTACAACCGCGCCGCCCGGCTGATCGAGCGGATGGAGGCCGAAGGCGTGGTCGGCAAACCCAACCATGTCGGCAAGCGCGAGGTGCTTGTCCGGGGTGGCGGCGGCCGCGACGAGTACTAGATGAGCGTGGGCGGCGCCGATGCCGCCGCCGCAGCGAGGAAGGCAAATGTCGAACACCCGTTCCAAGATGCGCGCCGCCGGTCTGGCGGTCCTGCTCGCGGCCCTGGTTCCCGCCGCGATCGCCCTGCCCGCCGCGCCGGCGTCGGCCGCCCATGCGGTGCGGGCGCAACTGACGCCCGAGGACCGCTCGGACGTGCTGGCCGCCCAAACCTACCTGAACGGCATCACCAGCCTGAAGGCGCGCTTCCTTCAGATCTCCAGCAACGGCAGCCAGGCCGAAGGGATGGCCTATCTCAGCCGGCCCGGAAAGCTGCGCCTGCAATACGACCCGCCCAGCCCGCTCCTGGTGGTGGCCGACGGCACGTTCCTGATCGTCGAGGACAAGACGCTGGACAACCCCAGCTACATCCCCCTGAACTCAACCCCCGCCGGAGTCCTGGTGCGCGCGAACGTGGAGCTCGACGGCAAGGACCTGGCGGTGACCAAGGTCAGCCATCAGCCGGGCATCCTGGGGATCACCGTGGTGGACGCCGACGATCCCGGCCAGGGCCAGCTCACCCTGATCTTCTCGCAGCGTCCCTTCCAGTTGCGGCAATGGCAGGTGATCGACGCCGAGGGGCAGATCACCACCGTCTCGCTGTTCGACGCCGAGACGGGCATTCCCCTCGATCCCTCGCTGTTCGTCTACAAGAACCCCGCGTTCGGCCGTCCCAAGCTGTAATCGTCCGCCCTCGGCGTTCCGAGCGGTCGCCTCCAACGGCCGTATGCGGAGCGCGCATGGCTGATATCCCCTCGGTCATGGTGCACAGCGGTACGAAGCACCCCATGTGTTGGTCAGAACGGCTGGGGACGCAAGGTCTTCGGCCTGTGGGGTAGGTCTCCCCTGCCAACCCCACGCTCCGCACGGAGCACGGGGCGTCCGGTTACCCCCCTGACCGGGCGCCCCTTTTCTGTTACGAGGACGTGGTCCGTCCCTCCGGCCCTGGGTTGTCCTCCCGTGCGTCTGCTTACCTGGAACATCAATTCCCTGCGCCTTCGCCTGCCGCTGCTGTCCGAGATCGTCGCCGCCTTGGCGCCCGACGTGGTGTGCCTCCAGGAAACCAAGGTCCCCGACGCGCTGTTCCCATCCGACGCCTGCCGCGCACTGGGGTTCGACCACATCGCCCATCACGGCATGAAGGGCTACAACGGGGTCGCCATTCTGTCGCGGCTGCCGCTGGCCGACATCCGCACGCCGTCCCGCTGCAACCGCGAGGATTGCCGCCATCTGGCCGCCACCGTGGCCGGGATCGAAATCCATTGCCTGT
The DNA here is from genome assembly GCA_021847015.1 of Pseudomonadota bacterium. Classification (GTDB taxonomy): domain Bacteria; phylum Pseudomonadota; class Alphaproteobacteria; order Rhodospirillales; family Magnetospirillaceae; genus JAJZVW01. Next base: position 19,211 of record JAJZVW010000043.1, read on the forward strand.
ACGTGCCGGCGGGCGGCGACATCCCCGATCCCGAAACCAACCCCAAATTCGCCCACAAGCTGGACTTCCTGCGCGAGGTCGCCGGCTGGTACCGGAACAATTACACCCCGGACCGCCCGGTCGCGCTGGCCGGCGATTTCAACGTCGCGCCGCTGGAAACCGACGTCTGGTCCCACAAGCAGCTTCTGTCGGTAGTCAGCCACACCCCCGTCGAGGTCGCCCTTCTCGGCGACATGCAAGCCAGCCTGGACTGGGTGGACGCGGTGCGCGCCGTCATCCCGCCGGAACACAAGCTGTTCACGTGGTGGAGCTACCGCTCGCCCGACTGGACCCGCAACGACCGCGGCCGGCGCCTCGACCACGTCTGGGTCACCCCCGCGCTGGCCGGTGCGGTGCGGGGCGCCCTGGTGGCGCGGGAATGCCGGAGCTGGACCCAGCCCTCCGACCACGTGCCGGTGGTGGTGGATCTGGATGTCCCCTTGCCAGGGCGTTAAGGGGGCAATTAGGGCGTGGACGGCGTCAGCCTGACTGTCTGCGGAAGGCGGAAGCGGCGATGCCCAGGCGCTTGAGCCTTAAGTGCACGGCGCGCGGCGTGATGCCCATAAGGCGTGCCACCGCCTGGACATTGCCGTCGCAACGGCGCAGCGCGTCGGCGATGGCGCGGCTTTCCACCTCCCGTGCCGCCCCGTCGCGCAAGGAACGCAGCGTCGTCGGGCTCTCCGGTACCGCCGTTGAATCGGCGGCGGGGATTTCCATGCTTTCGATTGTCCCGCCGCGGGTGAACAGGAAGGCGCGCTCCAGCACGTTTTCCAACTCCCGCAGGTTGCCGGGCCAGGAATAGGCCCGGATCTGCCGCCAGGCCGGCTCGGCCAACGCCTTGGCCCCGGTGCCGTATTTCTCGGCCAGGCGGGCGAGGAAATGCCGTACCAGCGGTGCCAGGTCGTCGATCCGCTCGCGCAGCGGCGGGATTCGGATGGGCACCACCTTCAGCCGGTAGTAAAGGTCGCTGCGGAACCGGCCCTCCCGCACCGCGACCTCCAGGTCCTGGTTGGAGGCGGCGACGATGCGGGCGTCGGTGCGCAGCGTGCGCCGTCCGCCGACCCGCTCGAACTCGCCCTCCTGGAGCACCCGCAGCAACTTGGCCTGGGCCGAGAGCGGAAGGCTGTCGATCTCGTCGAGCAGGAGCGTGCCGTGGTCCGCCCGCTCGAAAAATCCGCTATGGACGTTGTAGGCCCCGGTGAAGGCTCCGCGCTCGTGCCCGAACAGGGAGCTTTCCACCAGGGCATCCGGAATGGCCCCGCAATTGATCGCCAGAAAGACGCGGTCGGGCCTATCGCTCATGGCGTGGATGGCGCGGGCGACCACCTCCTTGCCCACGCCGGTCTCGCCGGTGACCAGCACCGTGGCCGGGGTGGGAGCCACGGTCTCGACGACCCTCAGCGCCGCCCGCATGGCGTCGGATTCGGCGACCAGCGCGGGGAGGGGCCGCCGGCAACCGCCGGGGTCGGGGACCGCCGGGCACCAGGTCTGGCGCAGCCGCATCTCGACCCGCGCCCGCACCTCCATGGATTCCGACCGGGAGACGATCTTGTCGCCCTCGCAGCGGTATTCGTCCCCGGGCATGCCCTCGGCCGCCACCGGATCGATATGGATGCAGACCTCGCAACGGTCGTGGCCCAGGGCAATGCGCTTCCTCAGTTCGACCTTGCCGTAGCCGAAATTACGCGCGGCGATGCCGCCGAACACGCTGGCCGTCATCCGGCACAGTTCCGGGGCCTCGCGGACGCAATCGCCGAACGGGCAGCGGCTGTTGACCACCCGGACGGTGCCAGGCCCCGCCGAGGCGCGCGAAAAATTGCCGCCGATCCGGTTCTTCAGGGTGATGACGATGTCGGCATATTGGTCCGGGACGATCGGGCCGTCATATCCCAGGTTGCGGCGCGCGCCGACCTCCAGGCAGTGGCTGGTAGCGAGGCCGATCCGTTCGACATAGCGGTCGGCGCCCGAGCCGTCCTCGCCGTGCCCGTCGGCGGTCCGGATGCTCTGGACGATGAAGGCCTGAAGAAACGATATGGGATCGAGAGGCTTCGTCGGACGGTGCGCCATGAAACCCTCGTGCTGCCGCGGCCGCAGGTCCACCTAGGGATAGGCGCGGAAAACCGTGAAAGAGCGGCCGCCTCCGCTACCCTGCTCACTCATGCAATATAGGCGCGCGGAGGCCGGGGAACCACTGGCCTGTTGCCCGTCGGGCAACCTGCCGCAGGCGATGGCCATCGCCTGCGGCAGGTCCCGAAAACCGGCGTCAATGGCAGCAGGAACAA
>JAJZVW010000015.1 GCA_021847015.1 Pseudomonadota bacterium
CGGCGGCGACGGCGGTGCCGTCCGCCAGTTTCGGGATGAGGTTGCCGGAGCCGTCGTCCTGAAGGCCGTTGCCGATGTTCTCCTTGGCGAGCGCTCCCAACGGCACCGCGACCGTGAGGGTCTCGTTCCCCCCGGAATTGCCGATGGCCAGCGTGACGTTGGCGCCCGCCAGTAATTTGGCCGCCAGCGGACCGGCGGTGGTGTCGTTGGCGTCGATGACGATTCCGGCAGCGAAACTTTTAGTTGTCTCATTGACGGTACCGATGACGATCCACGTCGTGTCAGCCTGATCACGGAGCTTGATCGTGTTCGTGCCCGTGTCATGCCACAGCACGCCGGCGAGCGACGAAATACCGAGCGCCGCCGCCGTGGGGGGAGATGCCCCGGATTGAAGAGTCGCCAGCGCGAGGTCCGCGTTGTTGACGTCGTTCAACATGGTGAGACCGGACAGCGGTCCAGTGGTAGGGATGGCTACCGGTTCTTCGGCCATAGTCAATACCCCTCGACGGTGAGATTGACGGAGCGGGCGACGCCCGCGCCGCCGTTGACGACCTGGATGGTCGCCTGCGACAAACTCTCGCCGGTGACGACGGCGGTGTCGCCGGCCTGCGCCCCCAGGATGGTGACCTGGATCAGCGGTAAGTTTCCTCCGCCCGGACCGCCGTTGAACGGTACCGGCGCCGTCGCGCCGTCCGGCGTGAATTGCAGCGTGAGGCCCCCTGCCGGCACCGCCAGGGTGACGTACCGGTCAACCCGGTCGGGGACGTCCACGGCGAACACGAGGTCGGTGAGCAGCATCGACACCTGCGGATCGGCGCTCGTCAGCAGGATCCGGCAGTCGAAGACGCGGCCGGTATAGGCGCCGGGTATCCAGGTCTGCCAGTCGCCCCAGGCGACGCCGTCCTGGGACAGACGGATCTGCGGAACCGCCTGCGCCCGGCCGCCGGTGTCGATGCCGATCACATCGGCGATCTGGGTGATGTCCGTCACCTGCGTGATGTCAACGGCCCCCACGTCGTAGGCGATGGCGCCGAGCAGAGTGATGAGGACGTTGCACGTCGCCACCCGGCCGACGTCGATCCGGTCGGCGGCCGGGATCTGATACGTGCCGCTGGCGGCGATGCCGCCGTAATAGACCACGTCGGCGATGGCGGTGACGTCGGCCGCCTGGGTGATGTCGCCCGCGCCGGTGAGCGTCAGGTATTGGCCGGAAAGCGCGGTGCCCGAGAAGATGCCCTGCCACCCTTCCGCCGCCTGGTCGCGGGTGGCGATGACGTTGGAGGTGAGCTGAGAGCCCGCCACCACCACGCTGGCCCAGGCGGTCGAATAGACGTCCGGGCCGTTGGGGACCTGATAATGGGCTGCAACCCAGTACGTGCCATCGCCGGCCGTCGGCGCGTGGACCAACGGCGTGTCGCCGATCCTGCGCGCGGTCTGCGGGCTCGCGCCCTCCCGGATCTCGTAGTCGATCCTGCGGAAATCCGTGACCGGGTCCCACGTCAACTGCGTGATGCCGGCGATATAGGCGGTCGAGAGGCCCGTGACGGGAGGAAGCGGGGACGCGAGGGCCGAGCCCGTGAGGGTGTAGGAATAGGAGGGAACGTCCTCCAGCGCCTGCTCGGCCGCGCCCCACAGGTTGAAGGACAGCAGCTTGATGTGGAGCGTCGTTCCGATCTGGTCGGCGGTGAAGGGGATCTTGCACAGCGCGTCGTCGATTCGCACGAACGCCGCCCCCGCCGCGTGGGCGCCGATGCCCGTCCCGTACATCCCGCGCCGCAGGTAAGTGCCCAGGCTGTACCGGTAAGGCGCCGTCAGGGTCGCGGTCTCGTAGGCGATGATCTCGCCTCCGTTCCCGTTGTCGTTGGCCACCCAGCAGGCGGTATGTCCCAGATCCGCGTCGGCGGACGTTCCCGACAGCAGCGCGCCGCTGGACTCGGTCAAATCTACCATCGCCGTGTCGACGGTGTCGGGGTCGGTTCCCGCCGGCAGCGCGGCCGACAGCGCACCCATACGCGCCGGGTTGCTCACCACCCCGACGCGGCGGTAGGTGACCCCGTCGTTGGACCCCCAGACCTCGCACCCTCCCCAATTCGCGCCGCCCCCGGTGGCGATCCACACCGCCAGACGGCCAGCCAGGGCGTCGGGAGGCTCGAAAATGATCGGCGCCAGCGCGTTCCCGGGCGCGGCGTTGAAATTGTGGGCGTAGGATGCTTTCGGCGCGGCGCCGAACACCGGCGCGGCGCCGGTGCCGGGAAGGTATTCCTCCAGAACGAACGTCAGCGACATGTCCTGCTGGTTCTCGCTGATCTCCTTGATGCGCACCCACGCGCCGTCCAGGCCCAGGGCGGAGTCGGCGAGGGCGATCACGTCCATCGGATCGAGCAGGATGTAGAACCACGGAACAGTGATGGTGTAGGTGAGGCGCTCGCCCTCGCGCCCGAGCTGGAGCTGGGCCGAGACCCAAGCCGCCTGCTCATGGCAGAAGAAGTGGAGCTGCTTGGTGTCCTTGGCGCGCAGGCCGAAGACGGCGATCTCGGAATCGTCGGCCGCCTCGACGACGGCCGGATTGTAGGCGTTTCCTCTGTCAAGGTACTCCACCTTCACGTCGTTGTAGGCTTGGCTCACGGGCGTGCGCCCGAAGACGACCGGATCGGACGACGTGTAGGTCGAAACGCCCGAGGCCGCCGTCCCAGTGTTCGGCAGGAAATCGTCGTCGCCCAGCGAATAGACCGGCGCGGCGGGTGGGGACCAGACATACCCGTTGCCGTTGACTTCCTGGTCGCCGTAGGGAACCCAGTCCAGCAGGCCGGCGGACCACACGAACTCGCCGTTAAGGCCGGTGCAAAGGTCTCCTAAAACCGTATTCAACGCCGTCGCGGTGTTGAGCGCCGGCGAGATGAACAGACCGTTGGCGTAGCCCCAGGCGCGCATCTGGGCGAGCGCGCCCAGATTTGCCGCGGGAAAGCCGGCGCCGTAACGGGGATTGGAGAGAGTGTCCGAGACCCACGCGGCCGGGTCGGCGTCGGCGACGTCGACGATGGTGAGCGCGGCGCCCGCATCGGCCGCGCTGAACGTGTACAGTCCCGACGCCGACACCGAGAACTCGCCGGCGCCCGGCGCTCCCAGGACCTGCGCGAATGTGCGCCCATCGGCGCTGGTGACTCCGGGCGCCAGCGCCAAGTCGATGATGACCACCTGCGCGCCCGCGTCGGCCGGGCTGAACGTGTAAAGCCCCGACGCCGAGACCGTGTATTCCCCCGGCCCAGGATCGGCGCCCACCGGGATGAGGAACGGGCCGCCCAGATACTTCACGCCGCACGATGCGCTGCCGGCGATCGCCGCGCCGTCGATCTGGCCGGTGACGACGGGCAGCGCGGCCGAGGCCGTGGGATTGGCCGCCTGCACCTGGTAGGGCGCCGTCGCCGGCACCATCGCCTGCTCGGTCAGCGAATCGGCCAGCGACCAGTACTGCGCCTGCCGGGTACAGGGCGCCTGCACCGTCCAGCTCTCGGTGACGGCGTTGCAGACGGCGCCCAGTACCTCCCAGGTCAGCGTCGGCAGGCTGGAATTGCTCCCCAGATCGAAGGGGGCGGCGGCGACGCAGGCCAGCCCGGAATAGCCGAGCGCCTGCGCGGGGTGGTTGGTGGCCAGGTATCCCCACGGTGGCTGGCCCTGAGCGCCGTCCAGCGCGACGAAATTGTCGGCCGCCAGGGTCGTCGGCGCGCTGCTGTTCCACAGATAGCGCACGGCGGTGAGCGGCCCTTCGCACAGACCGAAGATCATGGCGGCCTGATAGGTATAGCTGCCCGAACTCTTGCCGCTGCCGCCGCCGCCGCCATTGTGCGCCAGGATGCCGCCAGCGAAGAAATTATGGTGCGGCAGGATGGTCAGGTTGTACGTGAATGGAATGTCCGGCGCGGAGACGATCCGGGTGATCGTCGCGCGGCCGTGATCCTCGTGAATCAGCCGATCGCCGGGGCGCCAATCCTTGGCTTCGCGCCGAAGCTTCCCGTCCAGCCACAGGTAATGGTTCTCGGTGACATGGATTTCATGGCCGCTGCGGCCGGCGAGGAAGCGCAGGCGCAGCATCTTGTCGTGGCTGTCGTTGGCCACGTCGTGGATGTGGACGATCTGGACCGTTCCAGAGATCTTCTCGCCGGTCTCGGGATCGAGGCACCACACCGGATCGCCGGGCCGGATCGGAAGCACCCGCGGGAAAATCCGGCGCAACCAGCGCGGCAGCCGCCAGTAGACTGGCCACGGCATCCACGCCGGCTTGCCGAGGGGGCGCTTTCCCCATGGCGTGGAAATCAGGGTTTCCGGCGCGAAGCACCCGCTGCCACGGCCGCCCTTGCCACCACCCCCGCTGCCGGCGGCGCTGGAACTCTGGGGGATGGCCTGGAAGTCCCCGTACCACACTAGGTTGCCGGCGATGCGCGCTTTTCCGCCCACCAGCGCGACGGGGACGCCCATCAGGGACGTCTGGATGCGCAGCGCGGATGCCGGCTGTCGAGGCGGCTGCTGGACGCGCCGCGCGCTGCCTCCCGCGATGAAGCTCATGCGGTGGCTCCCCACAGGGTGAAGAACCGTGGGTGCCGATCCCCCAGCGGCCGCTTGGCCAGCGGATCGCGAAGGCCGTCCCCCAGCGTGACGCAGCGGCCCGATACCGCGTGGATGATGGTCGGCCAGTCGATGACGATGGCTCCGTGCGCCCAGCAATGGCCGACGCGGTAAAGCACGAAATCGCCGGGCAGGGGCGGTCCCGGGACCTCGGCTGCGTGCTTGAGGACCTCGCCCAGATACAGCTCCTCGCGCTGGTTGAGGTGCCACTGCGGGGAATAGGTCGCCAGCGGAATGTCGCCGAGCAGCGCCGCCGCGTGGTAGACGGCGGCCGGCAACTGGGCGCAATCGACCCCCGCGCCCTTGACGCGCTGCGCCGGATGATAGGGCGTGCGCAACCACGCCATCGCCTCGGCCACCACCCGTTCCCGCTCCTCGCGCTCGGTTTCCCTCAACTGGCTGTCTCCGGGGCCGGGATGAACGGCATGCCGCCGAAATTGGCCACGTTGCCGAAGGCCGCGCAGGCGCCCTGCCCCTTGTCGCAGCCCGGATAGCCGGTGAAGGTATCGCCGGGGGCGACCGGCCACGGCAGCGGTTTGAGCAGTTGAAAGGTGCCCGGGTTGCCGGGGGTCCACCTCCGCACCGCCCGTCCGATGCCCGTGTTGGCGCCCGACGTCATGACGATGTGGCCCAGCGCGTAGGTGCCCGAACCGCCGGGCGCCCCCAGGGCCGACAGCAGCACGGATTGAGTCGAGCCGGCAACGAGGGTGCCGGCTTGCGCGAATGCGGCGGCCGACAACCCGCACCCCTCGCTCCAGAGCGCCCACCGGCAGGTCGCCTGGTAAAGCGTGCGCGGAAGCGCGATATTCAGCAGTTCCAGATGGCTGTTGATGGTGATGACGCTGACGGACCGGCCGCCGCTTACCGGCGCGATTCGGCCGGTGAAGACGTTGACGACACCGCGCATCGCGCCGCCGGGAAGACCCGGGCCGATGGGGGGCGGCCCGTCCCAATAGGCCCGGTCCACGGTGGCCAGCGCCCCGTCCAGCGCCCCGGCGCGCACCGCGGCCAGCCAGGGCTGCCCCCCGATGGTCGCTCCCGGCAGCGGCACCACCACCACCTGCCAGGTGTCCACGTCCAATCCGACCTTCCAATGCCCATAGGATTTCGACTTGAAGGTGTCGAACATCGCGGCCTTGGACGACCACGTAAGCGCGGTGGGGACGTACGGCACCGTGACGTCGAGGTCGGACGTGGTGTAGCGCAGCACCGGCCCATCGCCGACCAGGCTGAACGTGTAGAGGTCGGCGACCCACGCGGCGCGCGGTTTCGTCGCCAGCCACGCCGCCAATCCCCCCGCGCTCGGCTCCCAGTTGGCGGTTTTCATCACACCACCTTGATGCTGGTGAACGAGATCTTCTGTCCCTTCCAGCGCCCCATCATGAACTTGGTGAAATCCGCCTGGTCGGCGTCGAACCGGCAGGCCCAGTTGAAGGACCCCGACCACGACACGGGCGCTCCCGGCGCCGGCGCCGCGGTGAACTGGACGGCGTACACGAGGCCCCACTGGGGATCGGTGAGCAGGGTGTACGTGCCGGCGCCCTGAAGGACGCCTCCGGCCTCGATCTGGACCGAGGCGCCCACCACGTCCTGAATCGGCTCCGCGTAGCCTCCCAGCGCGCGCACGAAGGGGAACACCGTCGTGACGCCGTCGCCGACGCCCATGGCCTGGGCGGTCACCGCGTTGTCGTCGGGATCGGTCCAGTGGAACGGGGTTCCCCGCCCGGCGCATTCATTGAAGACGCCGACCATCGCCTGCCACTCGGCATAGCCGAAGGCTGCGCGCAGCAGGTTGAGCGGGATCTGCCAGCGCCAGCGCGGATAGGTCCAGAACGAGACGGCGTAGTCCTTGCCCGACACGGCCTCCTGCACCGTGGTCTTCCACACGGGGGAGCGGGTGGGAAAGCCGGCGCCGTCGAAGGCGGGAAAGGACGGGATCGCCATCAGTAGTTCCCCCGGGTCGAGGGATTGGCCCCCCAATAGGACTGAAGATTGGTCGACAGCCAGCGCAGCGTCTGGGGATTGGACAGCACCGACACCACGCTGTGGCCGTCCAGCGCGTTGACGTGGAAATGCACCTCGCCGCCGCCGTTACCCGCGCCATCCCCCGATGGGGACGCGCCGGACGACGGCGTCGGCCCGGGGATCGAGGTCATGCTGGCGGGCAGCCCCAACGCCGGCCCCTTGAGCGCCGCCCGCAGAGGTTCGGCGATGGCGGCGGGGAGGACCATTTCGTCCTTGTGGAGTTCGGTCAATGCCCCGTCATAGGGGACACGCTCCCAACCGCCGGCTGCGGACGCGAGGCCTAGATAGCTTAGGCCTTGCTGAAAGGTCGCCTGCCCAACTCCCGGTGCCATGGCCCACCCGACGACGGGGATGGCGGCCACTGACGACATCGCTGCGACGGCGGCGATAGCCGCGTACGCCGGGATTTCACCTACGGCTTCCGCCTTGGACGCCATGATCGAGGCAATGGCTGATGCGCCTTCCGCCGCATCGCGCGTGCCGCTCTCCGCGACGGTCGCCGTGGTCTTCGAGCCTTCCAGTCCCAGCCACTGCGCGAGCTGCTCCGCGACACGCCCCAGGAAGGTGGATTGACTGGCGGCATCGGACGCGGCGCGGGTCGCGTTCCCGCTTTCCGTCGCCGCCGTCTTCGTCAGTTCCGCCCATACCCACGCCAGCATCCCGCCTTCGGCGGCCTGTTGGTCGGAGGCCAGCCCCAGGGCGTTGGTGATCAGCTTGTGCTCCAGCCACCGCGCGTCCGCGGACAATTCCTCCATCAGGAAATCCGATGCCGCCCGCGCCGCCACCTGGCGCATGGTCTCGGTGCCCATGACGATGCCCTGGACCATGGCGTCCATGCCGCGGTTGATGGGCGAGAACGCCTGCTCCCACTGCCGCGCCGTCTCCTCGGCCGCCTGACGGTGGGCTTGCGCCTCCTGGTCCGCCAGGCGCGCGCTGTCCTGCTCGTACTGGGCGGCAAGCGTCGCTCGGCGCTGGAGCGCCCGCTCCCATGCCTGCGTGCCCTGTTCGAGGCCGGCGTCCTCGATGTCGAGTCGCTGAAGGGTCTGCTGGTAATCCTCGTCGGTCAGTTGCTGGAGCGCCTGGATCTTCTGCTCGTTGGTCATCCGGCCGGCGGCGACCTCGGCGTCCAGGCCATCCTTTTCGGTTTGCAGATTGATCCTGGCCACCTCGGCGTCGGTCTGCCGGCGCTCCTGCGCCATCCGGTCCTGCTCGGCCTGATAGGCGCGCACCGCCGCGTTCATCTTGTCCAGCGCCGCCGTCGCCTGTGCCGATTCGGCGCCCCAGGTCTGCTCCGCATAGGCGTAGACCGCGCCCTCGGCCGCGATCCGCTCCTGCGAGGCGGCGCGGGTGGCGGCGGCGACCGTCTGGAGGGAGCGAATCTGCCCGTTCGCCGCCTCGGCATGGAGCTGCGCGACCTTGACCGACTCGTCCCGGCTGATGCGGACCTTCTCGTCAGCCGACACGCGGGCGTCGGCCAGCTTGCGCCGGTCGGCCTCGACCTCGATGGACAGCTCCTGCGCGCGGCCCATGGTGCCGGCGGCGATGCGGCGCTGGGTCTCGGCGTCGATCTCGGCCACCACCTCGCCGCTGGTCTGCCGCGCCAGCGCGACCCGCGCCGACTGGATCTGCCGGTCGATCTCGATTGTGGACTGGCCGGCTTGGCTGTAGGCCTCCTTCTGCTTTTCCCAGAACGCCACGGTGTCGGACGCGATCTGGGCGTCGGTCTTCGAGATGTCGTCGCGGATCGTGGACGCCTGCGTCCGCAAGCTGTCCATGGGAGCCACCGACGGCGCGGCCAGGGTGGGCGCCGCCGCGGCGTCGTCCCCTCCCAGCATGGTCTTCGCCATGTTCCCGGGTGTCGCGTCCTTGCCGGCGCCCAGGGTCTTCTGACGCAGAGCCCATTTCTCCGACAGCGACAGCCCGTCGATCATCTTCGCGTCGAAGTCGGCCGCCGCCGACGCGGTGTCGGTGAGCTGGCGCATCAGGATGCGCAGGCCCTGCGACTGGTTGCCGTCGTCGATGGCCTTGGTGAAGGCGTCGATCACCGGCGGCGCGGCTCCCAATGTGGTCAGCAGCTTGCGGCCGTTCGTGGCCGGCTCGGCGAAGGCCGCCCCCAGTTGCTGGGCCGCCTGGGGCGTCTTCACCCCCATGGCCGCCGCCAGGGGATCGAGCGCATCCACCAGCGCCTGGATCTCGGGCCCCGAGGCGCCGCGTATGCGCGCGAAGTTGGCGACGATGGTGGAGGCTTCCTGGGTCGATACTCCGGAAAGGTCCTTGAGATGGCCGATCAGGCCCTCGATGGCGGCGGGGTCGAGCTTCGCGCCCGACAGCACGGTGGCCGCCTGAACGCGGTCCACGGCATCGGCCAGGTCGTCGATGTGCCGGATGGCCTCGTAGGCGGCGTAGCCCAGCGCGGCGATGGCCGCGCCGGCGGCCATGGTGGGGACGGACAGGCCGCCCATGCGCTCGGCCAGCACCATCAGGCTCGGCCCGAACCGCGTCCAGTTGCCGGTGAGCGCTTCGTGGCCCAGCACCATCATCTCGCGCCGGGCGGCGGCCGTGGCCAGCGACAGGCCGTGGCCGCCCTCGGCCGCGTCGTCGAACGCGGACCTCAACTGGCCCATGATGGGGTTGAATTCCTCGAAAGGCACCAGGCCCGCCCGGGCTTGGTCCCCGATGGCCGAAACCGCTTCCCCGAAGGTCGAGAACCGCGCCCGCAACTGCTCGACGTTGGCTTCCAGCGGCGTGAAGTTGTTGGCGCCCAGCGCCTGGCGCAGTCCCTCGACCTTGGCGGCGAAGACGTCGACGGCCTGCCCGGCGGCTTGCGTGCCGGCTTGCAGGCTGCCGATGTCGGCGCCGAAGCGTACCGTGATGTCCGATGCCATCCCTACGCGTCCCTCACCCGTCTGCCCCCTTCGCCATCGCCGCCAGGTCCTGGGGCGTCAGCGTCATCTCGTCCCACACCGCGTCGTCGCCCTCGCGGTCGTCATCGCCCTCGACCGTCACGCCGTGCGCCGCCGCGATCATCGCCAGAAGCTGCCGCGGCGGCGGCCAGCGCCGCCAGGACCGTTCCAGCTCCCGGTAACGGGGGATCGTCAGGCGGTCGATCTGCTCGGGCATCCAGCCGGTGTTGGCGTGGACCCACCCGTAGATCAGCCCCCAGTCGTCCCCGTCGCCGTCCCGTCCAAAGGGCCCGCGTCCTCCTTTTGCACCAAAAGGCCGCTGACCCGGCCGATCACCGTCAGCCCCGCGAGGATTTCCGCGAAGGTGGCCGGGATTTGCAGGATCTCCTCCTCGGTCTTTCCCAGCGCGGCCGCGTAGACGGCGACGGCCGCGTCGAAGTTCCGGGGCGCGGTGATGTTGCCCATCCACACGTCGTCCCAGCGCTCCCCGATCACGCGCAGGCGCCCGAACGGAAGCGGCGAGACGGCATGGGAATGGCCACCCAGAATGACGGTTCCGGTTTCCGGGGCGCCCTTCATCACGACACCTCCGGATAGGTTTCCTGATAGATCTGGTTCGCGGCGTTGGCGGAGATGCCGAAGTCGATTTCGGGTGCCAGGAACGCCTTCAGCTTGAACTGCCGGTCGAACTTGGTCGCCACGCACTTGAAGATGCGCACGTACGAGAGCGCGCCCTCGAAGACCGTCACGTAATCGAGCTGGAAGGTCGGCGTGTAGCCGAGCTGATGGTTCAGCACGATCTTCGTCTGACCCGCCGGCTGGGTGTAGGCGTACATGGTCGCGATCTGTTTGCCGGCGTCACTGGGATGGAAGAAGTACTCACCGGTGGCGCCGTTCACCGAATACTGGCCGGCGCCGGCCGGCGTGCCGCTCCCGGCGGTCAGCAGCGGCAGCCCGGTCAGGTTGTAGACGATGCCGAGATCCTGGTTGAACTCGGCGCCGTTGGCGACCGTGTTGACCGGCCCGAACGTGACCGGATCGTTGACCGCGATGCCCGTCCCGGTGACCGCCTGGGTGAGGGTCACGACGTCGCCGGCGACGGACTGGACGGCGGTTCCGGCCGGGATGTTGGCGTGCGTCGCCACCTGGCCGGGAACGACGTTCGGCGCGGCGGCGAAGGTGACGGTGTCGCCGTCGGCCGCCGTCGCCGCGCTGGCGTTGATAACCGTGGCGGCCGGCAATGTCGCCACCTCGCCCGGGAAGGCGGTCGCGCCCAGCGAGCCTGCCGTCAGCACCTCGCCGTGGAATACCGAGTTGATGGCGATCCCGGACACCCTGGCCGTCTTGATCTTTCCGGTCGCCTTGATGGTGCCGCGCGCCTGGTCGATCGCGTACTGGCTCGTGCCGTAGTTCTCGACCAGGTCGCCCTGCTCGTTGATGGTCAGTTCCTGGGCATAGCCGATGTTCACGGTCGGCTGGTTGGCGGTGTCCGTGCGCCGCACGTAGAGCGCGCCGGGTCCGAAGGATGCTTTCGACATGGTCTACTCCCTGATGGCGCCGATCGCCGCCTCGATGGCGGCGACGGCGTTGTGGATGACGTTCAGCGCGCGGGTGTCGCGGCTGATGGCCGAGTCGCGGCAATGCCGCGCCTGCCAGGCGCGCAGCCCGGCCAGGGCGGCCGCCCTCCAGGGGATGGGGGCGGCCGCCTCCAAAGGCGGCTCCGCGTCGGCATGGGCTTCGGGCGCCGGGGGAGCCTCTTTTGCGGATGCGTCGGCGTCGGTCGTTGTGGCTGCGTCGTCTTCGGACAAGGCGTCCTCCTTCAGGGCACGAGGATCTTGACGGGGATGACGGCCGCGGCCCGCTGCCCCAGCGCGCCGGCGAAGATCTTGATGTCGCCCTCGATGCGGCAGTGTTGGACCAGGCCGCCCAGCGTGCAGGTGCCGGTGGCCCAACTGTCGGGGGCCAGCGCCCCTTCGACGGCGTCCAGCAGATCGTCAAGAACGACCTCCGCGCTGGTGTTGGGGTCGGGATTGGCCGTGTAGATCAGCACCTGCGCCCCAAGCGTATGGGCCGGCGGCGCGCCGTCGTCCTCGGTGACCGTCTCGTCGTCGGCCATCACGAAAAGGGCCGGCAGCTCCCCGTCGTTCATGTCGTCCAGCAACCGGGCGCGGCGGTCGCAGGTGATCACGGCACCGTCCGCTTGAAGGGCTTGGAGCCGGGTGAACAGCGCCTGGCGATAGGTTTCCCGCGCATTCATGCCGTGGTGCCTCCTTGGATGACGGGATCGGCGGCCGCCTCGATCCTGGCGCGGATGCGCTCGCGGCGTTCCTCGAACGGACCCGTGACGAAGCGGTAGGGACTTGTTCCGGGATGCCGCACGCGCCGGCGGAACACCAGTGCGCCGCCCAGCATGAACGCCAGCGCCTTGACCTTGACCGCGACGATGTCGTGGGGAGCGGTCCCGTGCTCCAGTCCGGCGGTCAGATTGAAGCCGCTGGGCAGCACGACGGGCTTGGCGCCGACGAAACCGGTGATGCTGGTGGGGTCCGCCTCCACCCGCGACCACAGGGCGTTTCGAACGCGGTCGTTCGGGTCCTTGAAGAATTCGCCGGCGCCGATGCGGTCGCGGATGTCGCTGTGCAGGGAGACGGTTTCCTCGCCAACCACGCGGGCGATGGACCGCTGCACCTCTCCACCCATGGCCTTGAGGCGCAGGATCACCTCGTTGGAGCCGGCCAGATCGACGCTCGTCATGCCGGCACCACGCGCTTGTAGGTGGCCAGCAGAGTGGCGACGGAGGGCGGTATGTCCTTGATGACGAAGGCCGTCGTCTGGGCGGCCATCCCCTCGCTGGCTTTGCCGATGCGCGGGATCTCCCGGTACCGGAACGCCACCAGCTCGATACACGCCTGCTCCAACTCGTCGGGAATGGTGGCGTAGCCGGCGGTGTAGGCGATCGTGACGTTGGCGATGCCGCGATTGAAGCGGTAGCCGCTCAGCGACACCATCGTGTCGGTGAACAGGAAACCGGCCTGCGGGACGCCGGGGCTCGGCGGAATGGATTGGCCGTCGACCGAGACGCTGGCCACCGCCGAGACGGGGTACTGGCGCAGCGGCTGCGCCACGCCGCCGGTGCCGTTGAAGGTGTCGACGACGTTCTGGCTGGCGAACTGGCGACCGCACCACCGGCTGATGAAGCCGCTCGCGGCCGTGATCAGGCGCGTGAGCAACGCCTCGTCCTTGCAGCCGGCCGGAAGGCCCAGCCACTGCTCGACGTTGGCGATGGTGGTGAGGTCGCCGGCAGCCATGGCTTACTTCTTGGCCTGCGTCTCGGCGATCTGCTTTTCCAGGTCGGCCTTGGCGGCGTTGGCCACCGCGAGCTGCTTCTGGAGATCCTCGACCGTGGCGGCATCCGCCGCCTCCGATTCGAGGCGCAGCCCGTGCGGCCGCATCGCCTCGACATGGGCGTCCTCGATCTCGAAGGCGCCTTTCTTGTTGCGCTTGTAGACCCGCTTGTAGACCTTGTCCAGGTGGTGGATCACCGAGACATCCGAGTCCGCGATCATCACTGTCGTCATTGGCTTAATTCCCTGTTTGAACACCCGTTGAAGGCGCCCCGGCCGAAGCCGGGGCGAACCGTCAGCCGTTGCCGATGTTGGAGCGAATGCCGAGCGCGAAAGGCGCGTAGTGCTGCAACACGCCGTCGGCATAGACGCCGTACTCCCAGCGCCGCTTCACCACCGGCCACGCCAGGCTGTAGTAGTCGCGGCGCATCCGCATGCGTTTCAGCGCCGGGACGCCGTTCAGCGGATAGGGCAGCGTGTCGGTGTCGTACATGATGGTCCCCGGCGGCACGTTGGGATGCAGCTTGATGGGAATCGCCTTGGCGCCGTTGAGCCCGAACGGATTGAGATAGGACGCCACCAGGTCGCCGCCCTTGATGTTGCCCTGCTCCGTGTTGATGACGAAGCGCTGGGCGGCGGCCGTCCCGGCGTTCAGGATCTTCTTCTTGATGTTTTTCTGCTCCTGGCTCGACACCCAGATGGTGTCCGGGCTCATGCGGTGGTTGTCGTAGAACCACTGCAGGTCGGCATCGAACTCGACGATGCCGCCGACGCCGTCGGAGGTGAGCGGCGTGCCGGTGCCGGCGGCGCCGGTGGCCTGGTAGGCGATCAGCGAGCCGCTGTTCGCCTTCCACGCCTGGGCCAGCAGCCCGTCGAACACCAGGTTGTTGTTCGAGTTGTCGTTGGCGCCCAGGCTGGCCGCCGTCTGCGTGCCCGTGGCGGCGGCAGTGATGACCAGGCTGTTGACTGTGGTGATTGCGCCCAGGACCTCGGCGCCCGGCGCGCCCCAGAACCAGGCGTAGGCCACTGCGCCCGCCAGGTTCGCCACCGAGCAGGACAGGGCGTGGGTGTTGTTGGCGTCGTTGGCTGTCTGGACGAGGCGGTTGGCCGAGAGTTTGCCGGTGCCCCCGCCGTAGGTGTCGACGGAGGTGTCGATGTTGGTGCGGCTGACGCTGCCGCGCACGCCGCTGGCGACGGTGGACGCCTCGTATCCCGCCAGCGTGAGGCCGGCGACGATCACCGAATACTGGGTGTTGTAGGCCAGCGTGCCGCCCGTGCCGACGTCGGCCACGGTCGGCTGCGCAGCCTGGCCGATGCCGTAGGTGGCCTGGCCGCCCAGGATCACCTTCTCCTCGCCGATCATGTAGGCGCGCAGCAGGCCCTCCATGGCCAGGGCCTTGACGTCGTCGAACCCCTCGGCCGCGTAGTCGGCCTCGAAATTGACGAAGTCTTCCAGGCCGAGGCCGGCGAAGGCGGCGTAGTAGTCCTGGGTCGAGGTGGCGATCACACCGCCGCGGTTGCCATGGGACACGCCCATGTCCAGGTTGTTGGTGTTGACGCCGGTGATGGCGCGCCAGTTGGCCTGGATGCCCTTGCCGCCGGTGGCACGCGGGATCGCATTGCGCAGCGGCGTCAGCACCGGATAGAGCTTCTTCGCCCCCGGCTCCAGGTCGTAGTACGTGATGCCCGAGGTGGCGCTCGCGGACTGGTCCCAGCCCTTCGTCATGATTTCCGCGGGCGCCGCGCCGCCGCCGGCGGCGAGCGCCTGCTGGATCAGCGCCAGGGTTTCGCTGGTCGTGGTCATTGACACTTCCTTGATCGCTGGCCTTGCCCAGGGGCCATCGAACGCTTTCCCGGCCGGCGGGCCACCGGCGGGAAACTCACATGCGCAGCGGGCGCCCGTGCTTGAGCGCGTGCTTGATCAGCGCGCTCGCCTGCTGCTCATCGGGCAGATCGGCGAGCTTGGCCATCTCGTCCTCGGGCGGCTCGGCGCCGAGATCGGCGCTTTTGTCCACCACCAGCAGCCGCCCCTTGGCGGGGGCGGGCTGGCCCTCCAGCTCGGCGACGCGCTTGGCCAGGACGTCCCGTTCGGCGGCGGCCGTGGCCATGCCGTCGCGGGCTTCGGCCAGGTCGAACGCCAACTTGGCCATGTCGCCGATCCCGGCCGCCTTTTCGGCCCCGGAACACGAGGCCCCCATGCCCACGGAGTGGTCATGGATGGCCTGGAGGCGTTCCAGATCCGCTTTGGAGTTCCTGGCGCCGCGCTTGGCCATGTCTTCGGCGCCGGCCGCCCGTTCCATCGGATGCGGGAGCGCCGCGATGGCGTCCGACAGGGATTTCAGCGCCTCGCCCGACTCTTCGTCCGCCATGGACTGGAGGATCTCGAAGCCGGTCGTCAGCCAGTCGCGGATGCGTCCCGGCAGCGGCGAGCCGTCGGCCTCGGCGGACGCTTCGGCGGTGACGGATTGGGCCAATCCTCCCAGCGCGCTGAGAAGCTCGGCCAGTTGGCCGACCTCGAACATGCCCTTGCGCATGTTGCCGGCGCCGGCGCCCTTTTTCTTCCGGGTCGAGCCGTCCCAGTCCTCGGGCAGCAGATCGGTGGCGTCCAGCGCCTTGGCGCGGCTGATGATGTGCTTCTTGACCGCGTCCTTGTCCTTGGCGCGGCCGAACGCCCGGATGGCATTCTCGAGATCAGCCTTGTCCTCGATCGGATAGCTGCCGTCGGGCATCGCGGTACGGCTCTTGGCCGCCTTCTGCCGCTCGGCTGCGTCGAACGCCCGCTTCGCCAGGCCGCTGCCCTGGATCACCTCGGCCAGCTTCGCCATGTTGTCGCCGCACAGGGCTGAAATGGTCCCGGCGTCGCAGGCGGTGACGATGGCGCGGAAGTCGTGCATCCCCTCCGATTCGGCGAAAGCGGCCTTGGCCCACTCCAGCTCGCAGCCGGCGCCGAGCGGGATCTCCTCCTCGCCGCCGGCCGCCTTGACCATGGTGAAGACGGCGCCGGGGTTCGCGGGGAAGTCCACCAGCGACACCTCGGAGGGGCGCCCCGTGTAGCGCTTGAACATCGGCCGGTCCGGATCGGCCCACTTGCGCAGGAACTTCCCGCCCGGCGAGAAGCCGGTGTAGACGCGGGACGCCACCTTCTCCCATTCGGCGTCGTCGACGATCTCGGCCACCAGGTCGATGCGCTTGGCAACGTCGTCGAAAACGATGTCCACCAGCTTGCCGGCGGCGATTTTCTGGTGCATCGCCCGCACGTTGCCCAGGTTGCTGCCGTCGGTGGCCTTGGCCATCTCCGACGACCACCGCTCGAACTCGGGCTTGGAGGAGGCGTAGTCGAAGATCTCGCCCGAGCGGTCCACGTCCTCGGTCAGGCTGCCGTGGACGAGGCGCCGGGCCTCGTCGATCTTGGTGAAGGAGGCGATAATGGGCATCATTCCCTCTCAGCGTTGCCCCCGGCGACCGCCGGGCGTATCATTGGTTTCAAGCCCCGCTCCCACGTCGGCCCGCATATAGAAGGGCCGCCGCGCGTAGGCTCGGTTCGGGATAACCCCGGCCGGGTTCATCGGGGCCCTTCCTTCCAGCCGGTCAGCAGCCACGTCTTCCGCGCACCGTTGTGGTCCAGCGACAGCACGGCGGTGTGGCCCTCATGGGTGACGTTGACGCGGCCTCCGCGCGGGTCGGGCATCTGTGTGCCGTGCGCGATCACCTCCGGCATCTTGCGGGCGACGGCCGCGCCGTCGTTCCCCTCGGCGTTCCGCTTGGCGATGATCTTGGCGACGCCATAGCCGCCGGCGAAGTCCCTGGTCGCGTGGCCTGGACGTCCCCACACGAAGCCAACGGAGCCCAAACCGGGCGCCTCCATGGCGTCGTGGACGTCGGTCTTGCTGGCGATGACATGATCCATGGCCGCGCGCCCCCGGGCGGCTTCCCGATGCGCGTCATACGGCCGATTTCTCCCCGCCGGCGCCCAGCGTCCTTTGCCGTCACGGGGCTGATCGGGGCTGTAGGCTTTGCCGAGATCCTCGCCTTCGGCATCTCCGACCACCGGCACCAGGTCGCAGGCGCAATTGGGATGTGCCGGCGGGCCGTCCTCGCCCGTGGGAAACTCCTCGTCGAGATCCAGGATTCCGGCGGCCGCGTTGTCGTCGCAGACGTCGTCCTGGTCATGGGCCGACGCCACGACCCAGCGTTTGCGGATGCTGGCGCCCAGCTCCCGCATGGCTCGCCAGTTGGCCAGGTTGCCGGCCACATCGGCGCGGCGCACCTCGGTGCGCGCGATCATCCAGGCCCGGCGCGCGCTGAAGGCGAAATCATCGACGATCGCCTGTTGAAGCTTTTCGGCGCTCCAACCCTCGGCTTCGGCCTTGGCCACCAGGGCGCGCAGGGCGTCGCGGGTGGTATCGGTCAGGCCACCCACCAGCTCGGCGCTACGGCCGGCGGCATAGGCGACGGCGCTGGGGTTGGCGCGGATGACGGACTGCGCGGCGATCTCGGCCGCCACGCCATCGCCGACGGCCGCGGCGCCGGCCCCGATGCCGTCGCGCACGATATCGGCCAGGATCGGCTCGGCCGTCTCGGCCGCCGCCTCGAACGCCCCGGCGTCGATCGCCGCGTCGACGGCGCTCGGCTCATTGGCCGGCTTGCCTGTCTCGGCGCCATCGTCGGCCTTGGCCATGGGCCGTCCCGCAAGCCTCTCGGCGGCGTTCTTGCCCTCTTGCGCCAGGAAATGCGCCCAGTGGGTTTGGAGCGCCTGCGTGGCGATCCGCATCGACGGGCGCTCGCGGTCGATCGTCGGCGCCTTCGCACCCTTGGCCATTTTCTCCACATCGCCGTTGCCGTCGTCGCCGGTCAGGACGCTTTCGTCATGGGGCGGCGCATCGTCAGCGGAGGGGGCGGGAACGGGCGCCGGCGGCTGTGGGTTGACGACGTCCCGCAAGCGCACGGCGCCGGTGGCGGTGAAGATCAGCGGCTCGGCGCCCAGGCCCTCCGGATAAGGATCGAAGCCGTCGAGAACGCGGGCTTCGTCCAGGGTCATGCGGCCCGTGCGCACCTTGATGTCGACGATGGCGTTCTGCCCCGCCGGGTCCATCTCCTCTTCCTCGGCCCAGACGAACTCCAGGTCCGGGAAGCCCAGAACATCGACCAGCACGCGGTCGATCACCGACTTGATCCAGGCCTGCAGCGGCGCCAAGCCCTCCTGGAGCGCCTGCTCCTGGGCGTTGTCCGAAGTGGCGCGGTTCATCTGCTTGACCGCCCACTGGTTCGATACCGAGAAGGCGTAGCAGATGATCCTGGCCAGCCACTCGTCGTAATCGTCCTTGAGCGCCGCGTCCTTGGTGAAGACGGCGCCCTTGGCGATGCTGCCGGGGACGAACTTGGCGTGGCGGCGCTGGGCGGTGTTGCCCTCAAGCATGGCGTCCCAGTACTCCTGGAACAGCCGGATCTGGTCCGGCGTCCAGGTGTCGGGCACGCCCAGCAGCGCCTCGGGGACGTTGCCCTCCGTGTAGTACTGCAACTGGTGGAGCTGGCGGCGCAGCGCGATGTTGACCGTCATCACCACCTGCTCCACGGGTGAGTATCCGTAAAGCCGGTTGGTGCGCACGTTGCGGGGGCAGTACAGCAGCTCGGCGGCGCTGTAATCGACGGCGGCAACGCCCTTCAGGATCTGCTGGTAGGCCGGATCGGGCGCCTGCGGCGTGCGGCCCGAATCGTCGATCACCCGCTTGATGGTGGCGCCGTCCATCAGCTCCAGCGCCCAAAGGCGCCCGGCGCGGTCCCTCCTGGGATAGATGGTGGCGGCATCCACCACCAGCATGTCTTCGACCAGCGCGCGCACCCAGGTGCCCCAGTCGTGCTCGCGGTCGGGCTTGGTCAGAAAGCCGGTGACGAACTGGATGCGCGGATCGGTCTCCTTGCGTTTGGCCGGATCCTTGGCCTGGACCGTCCATTGCAGCTTCGCCAGCTGGTCCTTGCGGGTTTCGATGACCACCCGCATCAGGTCGTGATTGTCGGCCAGCGCCCGCAACTGCCGGAAGGTGATCGGCTCGTTGGCGCGGGGCTCGACCTGGATGTTGGCGCCGGTCTCGTAGTCGAACTGGCGCCCGCGCGCCTCTTGCTGGGCCACCGGCACCAAGGGCTGGCCCGGGCCGAACCAGTCGAGCGGCTTGACCCCGGTCAGAGCGTAGCGCACCCCGGCCGCGACACGGGCGATGAAACCCGGCGACAGGTCGCGCCCCATGTCCTCCTTCATCGCTGCCACGCGCTTGCTCATGCCGCCCCCTGTAATCGACGGGGCCAGCATGCGTCCGCGGCGGCCGCCGATGCAGGCTGAACGGGTTCAGCGGGAAGGGGGGATGCAGGAGGGGAACGGCCCCACAATGCCGCACCGGGTCCACCGGCGCAATGGCATGCCCCGGATTGCGCCTGCGGGCGTTTAAATCCGCGTTTAAAAGATTCGCCGCCGCCATGGACCGGCCGAACGGCATAGCGGCCTCTGCGGGCGCCGCAGACGGTTTTCCCGCTCCGATGCCGGTCGTGCAGGCCGATGCGGCAGAGAAGGCGTCCGATATTCATGCCGACGTCGCCTTCCGCGCCTCGATCCGCGCACGGTAGAAGCCAATCAGTCCCGGCTCCGGCGCGCCGCCGGCCAACCCCAGGAAGGCGGCCCAGGTGCGGTCGGCGTGGCCGTCGCCATCGCGGTCGGCGACCAGGCGCGGATTGCCGGTCTCGCCCATGACCCGCTTCAGCTTGTGCAGGTCGGCGCGGATCGCCGGGTTGCCGGCGGGGATGCGGACCTTGCGGTCCTCGAACCGCTGCTTGGCCAGGGTGGCGATGTTCAGGCGGGTGTTGGGGGTGAAGACGACGCCCTCGACCCGGTAGCCGTAGCGTCCTTGCGCATCCTCCACCGGCTTCTCGCCCATACCGGTCTGATCCATCACCAGGCGCTCGACCTGGTAGCGGGCCATCAGCCGGGCGATCTCCGCGTCTTGTGCGGCGAAGCTGGCGCCGCGCAATTCGACGATCTCGCGCGTCCACCAGACGTCGCCGACCCGTTCCCACACCCAGGCCACCCAGAGGTCGCCGCGCCGGGCGATGTCGTTGCCGACCGCGCACGGGCCGCCCTGGTACAGTTCGGGACGGCCGGCGTCGGCGTCCTCGACGGCCCCGATGACCTCGTAGGAGAGCCATGCGCTGGCTTCATCGAGGAACTCCAGCTCATATTCCTGGCGCCACGCGTCCTCGTCGCCCAGCGCGGCCCTCAGCTCGGGGATGTCGCGCTCCAGCCCGTCGGCCGCCGCCTGGTGGATGTCAACGCGGTGCTTGGACCAGGCGGCTCCTTCCTGGGTCCAGAGTTCGTAGAACTTGTTGCCTTTGCCATTGGGCGTGCTGGTGATCCGGAGCTTCAGCCCCTTCTTCGACACCACCGGGAACAGCGCCTTCCAGATGGCGCGCGAATCCTTGTGGAAGGCGAACTCGTCCAGAAACACGTTGGCCGAGAAGCCGCGCGCGGTGTCGGGGTTGGCCGGCAGCGCGGTGATTCGCGATCCGCCCGGGAGTGCCACCTCGGCGGCGCGGACGGTGGCGCCTTCGGCCGGGAAGTCGTATTCGATGGCCTCGAACGCGGTTCCGTAGGCCCGGAGGTGCAGCTTGATCCCCTCGTTCATCGCCTCCAGCGCCTGCCGCTCGCCGCGCGACAGGATTACCCAGCGGGCGCGGCGCCCCCTGATCTCGGCCTCGATGCAGTCGTCCGCGACTTCCAGCGTGGTGGCGAACGTCTTGCCGGTCTGGCGAGCGAACATGCCGATCTTGAACCGCGACTTATCGGCCAGCCACCGGCGCTGATAGGGGTGCAGCAAGGCCATCGTCACCCCTCGCCCGTATACAGCGCGCGCACCCGCTCCAGCGCCTCCTCCGGGGTCATCGCCGTGCGCCTGGCTTCGCCCTTGACCTGATCGACCTTCTTCGCCAGCTCGGCGCGCAGTTCCCGCCGGAGCTTCAGCGTGGCCGCCTGATCGCGATCGGCGGCGCGGGTGAGGTGGTCGAGAGCCTTCGCCAGGTCGTGGATGGTGCCGGCGTCGAGGGTGACGGCCTCTCCGGTTTCCACCGCCTCGTCGGCCTTGAGGAAGACGTCGGTGACCATGGTGTGCGCGAGTTCGATGTTGAGCCTGGCCTGCCGGCTTTCCGGCGCGTCGCCTAGCTGGCGCACCAGCGCCTCGGCTACGGTGCGCGACCGCTGGAGCCGATCCGCCAGCTTGTCGAGGCCCTGGAAGTGGCGTCCGAGCCCCGACCGGCTGGGCAGATCCTCGGCCGACACGGCGACACCCTCGGCCGCCTTCGCCAGCTCCGGCGGCAGCAGCGACCTGCGTCCCGCCGCGACGTCGTCGAGCCACGCCTTGATCTGGTCGAGCGTGTAGCGCTGGCTGTACCAAAGCTCGGCCAGCGCCTCCTTCAGCGGCCCGGGCAGTCGGTCGGCTTTCGAGGGTTTCCCGGCCATCAGCTTTGCCCGTAAGGCTCGGCGACGCCCGGCACCCGCGCCAAGCCGGCGCCGACGTCGGCGCCGCGCTGGGTGAGGGTGGCCACCACCATGCCGTTGCCCAGATCCTCGGCCGCCAGGAGGCCCTGTTCCGCCAGCCACGCCAGCTCGGTCCTGACCTGGTCGAGGGCGCAGGGGTGCCCGAGGCTGGTCAGCGCCCGGTGCAGCACGTAAGCGTTGGCGGAGCGCCCCGGGGCCTTGGTCAGCACCTTGAGCGCCGCCAGGCGCCGTTCCTCGCGCAGGATCGAATCGAGGGTCATGCCCCCTCCAGCTCGTTGCGGACCAGCATGTTGACGGTGGTCTGGAGCGCGCCGATGTTGCCGATGACGCCGTCCATCTTGGCCGCCACCCGCTGGGTGGTGGCCCCCAGTTCGGCGATCGCCTTGGCCAGGCTGTCGATGTCCGCCCGCTGCGGCAGGTGCGCGAGCGTGGTTTCGATTTTCGCGAAGCGCACGTCGCCCTCGGCCAGCGCCCTGTTCACGTCGTCATGTTCGGCCGCGTGCTCGGCCTTGTGGGCTTGCAAATCGCTCTTGGTCGCCATCTGGCGCAGCACCGTCCTCAGCGACCATGTCAGGATGGTGCAGAGCAGCACGGCGATGCCCCCGATCACTTCCCACGCCAGCCTCGCCAGGTCGATCCAATCCGCGTGCGTCATCGTCCTCTCCGTAATGCGGCGCCGGGATGCGGGTCACCCGCGACGCCAGGCCCAGGCGCGCCAGGGCCCGGTCGCGGATGAACTGCTCCCGCTCGGCCGCCAGGTCGCAGTTGTCAGCCATTGGCTTCGGCGATCGCCGACACCTCGCTGGCGGCGGCATCGAGTTTCGCTGTCAGCTTGGCCTCCAGCGTGTGGAGGTGCGCCCAGTCGTCGGCCGTGGGATCGCCGCCCCGCTGGGCGACGGCCAGCCAGCGTTCGATGAAGGCGGCGATGTCCTCGCCGGCGGCCACCGCCAGCGGGACCAGCCGGATCACCAGGGTCAGAAACGCGATCATGTCCATGGTGCGGCCCTCAATGGATGTTGTAGGTGGCGAGGATGGTCTTGACCGCGCCGATGGCGTTCTCGGCGCCATCGATCGCGGCCGAGGCGTCCGTCCCGGGGTGTTCCCGCACCGTGGCTTCGGCTGCGTCGAGCGCCGCGACCGCCGACCGGATGCCCTTGTCGAGCTGGACGACCGCGTCGTGGTAGGAACAAGGGGCTCCGTTCGTCGTGGGGCAGGCCGGGAGGGTGGCATACGTCACCGCCGGGGCGAGCACCGCGGCATCGAAACCGGCGCGCAGCGCGAAGACGTCCTGGGCCGGGTCCCGGGGCGCGAGCGCGCAGCCCGAGAGGAGGAGGCCCAGGACGGGGACGATGAAACCGTTACGCATTGGCGCCTCCCGCGGCCTGGGTCGCGGCACCCGTGGCCGGCTGGGAACCGCTCGCGGCCGCTTGCGGCGCCGGGCACTCCCCGGCCGGCGGAAGCGCGGCGGTGACGGCGATATGAGCCGCGCGCAGGCCGTCGATGGCTTTGCCCAGGGAATCGGCCAGACCGGCGAAGTCGAAGTCGGACGCGGGCGGCGGCGCGGCCGCCGCCGGGATCAGCGCGGCGATCGCCGCCGGGTCGAACCTCGGCATGCGCTCGGCGACGGCGTCGGCCAGACGCTCCAGCGACACGGCAGCGCTTGACGGCAGCAGGGCGTGGCCGACGGGGGTATCGGTGACGAAGCGCAGCGCGGCGTTGCCGGCGGTGATCGCGAACAGGAACAGGTCCGCGTAATGGGCGGCCACGTCGGGCGCCAGGTGATACCCGAGCATGCCCGACAGGGCCATGGCGAGGTTGAAGATCAGCGTGCGATAGCCTTTCACGGCGCTCTCCTTGAAGCGGGGTTGAAGCGGTGATGAATGCGCCGGACCAGGGCCGCGACGATGCCGACCCCCAGGATCGCCACGACCGCGGCGGCCGAGATCCACGACATGGCGGCGAGGAACAGTCCCGCCGGCGTCATCAGGCTTTCGCCTGGAAGAAGGTGTGCCGCCCGATCACCGCCGTCTGGCGCATTGCCGCGATCCAGCCGGGCAGGCGGCCGTACAGCCGCTGCTCCAGGTCGATGTTGAGGTAATGGGTGGCGCCCCCGGTGGGATCGGCCAAGGCGCCGGCGATGGCGCGCCGGGCGATCTCGGTCTCGACGGCCAGTTGGGCGTCCGTGGCCTCCAGGATGCGCTGGCGGTCGAAGGACCCCTCTTCCCAGCATGAGAACTGGTAGACGTCGCGCCAGCAGGCCAGGCAGATGCCGCGCCAGGTGGGCTCGCCGAAGGTGGGGTGGCGCGCCGCGCCGGGATGGGCGGCGACATAGGACTGGGCTAGCCTCAGCCGGTTGGCGGCGACGGCGGCGACGGCCTCCTTGCCGGCCCGCGGCTCGGCCGCCGCCTCACCGTCGATGGTGCGCGCCAGGGCGTCAAGGTCGGTGACGGGAAGGGCGGGTGGGGGCGTGGGCACGGGAGTCGCTCCGGTGATGAACCGGAGACGACGCTACGCGCGCCGGCGCGGACAAATCAGGCTGAACGGGTTCAGAGGGGGAGCGCCATCTGGCGGGTCGGACCCGGGTCGGCAGGCTCCTCCGCCAGGACCTTATACACGAAACGTTCGGTGCAGCGGATATCCGCCGCGATGGCGGAAACGGGCACGCCGTCCCGCTTCAGGCGCCGGATGCGCGCGCGCTTGCCCGGTCCCACCGGCACGGTCAGCTCGTCGCCGCCCATGGCCCGGCCCAGGATGTCGGCCGCCTCTTGCCCCACCGCAGCCGCCAGGGGACTGGCGGGGCCAGGCCGGTGCGGGACGTACATTCCCCGGCCGCCCCGCACCTCGGACAGGCGCTCGGCGGCATCCTGGCCGATCAGGGCGACAAGGTCGTCATAGGTCAGATCGCCGCGGCTCATGGGGACGGACTCGGGCGGGGATCGACAACCCATACTAAAACGGGCATCCTCGTCTGGTCCGACCACGAGGGGGGGAGCACATCATGCGAAGGATGCTTGGCGCAGCACTGCTTATCGGCCTCGGCGCATGCGCCTATTCCTCGGGGACCCAGATCAGTCAGCAACAGCTCGACAGCCTGAAGGTCGGCCAGAGCACCTGGTCGGATATGGTCGCGGCGCTGGGCCAACCCACCACGACGGTGGCCATGTCGGACGGCGGCCGCGTTGCCAGCTATAGCTACGTCCATTCGGCGGCGAGGCCTGAGACCTACATTCCGATCGTGGGCGGCTTCGTAGGGGGTGCCGATGCGACCTCCACCAGCGTCACCCTGCTGTTCGACAAGGATGGCAAGCTCGCGCGGACGATGACGTCCAATTCCGCGACCAGCGCGGGCTTCGGGGGGGGCGACCACCACCACGACGGCTGCCGGTCAGTAGGGCGCACCTCATCGGCGTTCCCCCTTCGCCAGTTCCCGCGTTTCCCACGCCTTGAGCGCCTCGATGACGGTGCGGGCCTGAATGGCCGTCATCCACTCGGGATCGTCGACGCCCGTCATCTTGCGAACGAAGCTTTTCAGTGCGGCCGGGGTGGGCGAGTCGGGAATGCCGGCGCGGCACATGTCGCCCCAGATCGCGAACACCTTGCGGACGTGGGCCTTGTCGGACAGCTTGCGCTTTTGCCCCGACCACCCCAGCCGCGTGAACTCGGCCAGCAGGTCCACCAGTTGGGGCCGCGTGCAGTCGGCCGAGCTGTCCCGGCGGGCGATGCGGCGCAGGATGTCGCGGTAGGACTCGTCGTCGAGGCCGAGCTGGCGTTTGGCGACGTGGACCTTCTTCAGCATCGCCTCGCGGTCGGGGAAGCCCGGGGTCATCCGCGAAGCTCCTTGTGCCGCGCCAGCAGCCGGTCTGCGCGCCGCTCCAGACGATCCGCCTTGCCGTAGAGCCGGTCTCTCTGGGTGCGAAGCGCTTCGCAGGCTGCTTCGGCGGCTCGGAGGGCGGCTTTCGCCTTGTCGAGCGTTCTTTGTGGCCGAAGCGCCAACAAAGCCCCGTGGTAAGCGTCGCGGGCCACCGCTTCGGCGCCCTCGGCGATGACGATCCTCCCATAGAGATCAAACGCTTGATCGCGCGCCGTCATGGCCCGGTCCAGAGCCACCCGCCACTGCGCCCAGATCAGGGCGCTTTCGTCGACGAGCGGGTAGACGCGGGCCAGTTGGATCAGTTCATCGCGGTCGAGGTCGTCGAGGGTGACGCGGGTGGGAGGAGGGGCGGCGCTCATCGCGGCGTTCCTTCATGCATGGTGTTGACGACGGCCACCACCTCGTGCCAGCCCAGGCCGGCGTCGATCGCCGCCTGGAGGACG
Source organism: Pseudomonadota bacterium (assembly GCA_021847015.1). Classification (GTDB taxonomy): domain Bacteria; phylum Pseudomonadota; class Alphaproteobacteria; order Rhodospirillales; family Magnetospirillaceae; genus JAJZVW01. The sequence continues at coordinate 25,743 of JAJZVW010000015.1, forward strand.
CGCCGAAGGTCGGCCTTGGGGTCGGGGGTCGCCGCCTCGGCCGCCAGCGCCTGGATCGCCACCGCGCGCCGCAGCTGGATGCCCGCCTGGGCCAGGGCGCGGGCGGCGGGGCTGCCGCCCACCCGGCGCTCGTAGGCGCGCAGCGCGGTGTCGAAGTCCAGGACGGCGTCGAGGAGACTGGCCATGGGATCACCGTCCGGCCATCAGCCGGTCCCGCGACGGGGGCTGGATGAAACTGGCGCCCCGGGTTGGCGATGGCTTGGCGGCATTCTCCACGGATTTCACGATCATCTGGGCGAGCGTACTGGCCCCGGTCATCCCCCGGTGCTGGCCGTTCAAGGCGTCGGGATCGTGCAGTGAGAAGAAGGATTGAATGGCACCCACGTCATCCGGCTTGAACTGGGCGGCCAACGCGGCCGCCTGGAGGATGACGGCCGTCGCCGCGCCGGCCCGCTTTTCGTAGGCATGGCCGGCGGCGATGACGCCGTTTCGGGCCGCGGGGTTGCCGCCCTTGACGATCCGCTCCAGGGTGTTCAAGGCCAGCGTCTGCCCCGGCGCCATCCTGTCCCGCTGGACGGGGTATTTGGGGATCGACAGGCGCGCCTCGTCGCAGAGGCGTTGCACGTCAAGCGCCAACGGCTCGCCGGCGGTCATGCGGGCGTGGAATAGCGTGTAGGGATTCACCTGCACGCGGATCTGGTTGGTGGAGACGAACATCGACGCCTGCTCGGCGAGCGAGGCCTGGTGAACGACGACGCAGGGCACCGTCTTTACGCCCAGCCGCCGGGCCGCCTCGACCCGGTGCTGGCCGTCGATGATCAGCCACCCTTCGTCCTGCTGGGTCACCAGTACGGTCCCGAAGCAGGACCACTTGAAGTGCTGGACGATCTGCTCGATGGCGACCTGGCTCCGGCGGCTGTCGATCTTGCGCTGGTAGCGGTCGTCGACCGACAGCAGGTCGACGGGGAGCCACCCCAGTTCAGGGCGCTGACCGAAATCCTTTGTGCTGGCGGTAGATTCCGTTGTCATGGCGTCAACCCTCCGCCATGACTCGCGCCTGGGCGCGGTCCCACGCCTGATAGGCGGCGACGGCCACAGCCGCGATTTTCAGCAGGCGGGCGGGGTAGTCCTCGGTCGGGTTTCCGTCGTAGTCGGTCAGCCGCCGGATATGGCTCCCGAAGATCAGTTCCCAGTCGATCGGCGTATGGCCGTCGTCGTGCGCCGGGCCACCCCACTGCATGTCCTGGAAGTACCGATGGTCGGCCACCAGGCCGAGGACGTGCATCAGGTGCTCGATACTTCCGGCCGGCATGTCGGTGGGATACTCGGTCGCCTCGATGGCGTAGAGCGGTTCGCCGGGTTCGATGTCGATGGCCATGGTCGCCTCCCTCACGCCGCGGCCGTGACCAGCGCCGACGGCAGTTCGGCCGAGGCGAGGTCGATGGTGACGTTTTCCCAGCGGCCCGTGGAGTTGGCGCGGCGGTAGAAGCGCAGGTACGTCTTGGAGCCTTGGACTCGGATCGAGTCGTTGATGGCCTGGATGGCCGATTTCCAGCGCTCGTCATCGATGTCGATCTTGCGCAGGCTGAACACCGCCTCGCGGCTGACCTGGCCCTCCTTGTCGGTGCGGAAGGCGTGCTCCACCAGGGCGCGGATCTCGGCCCGGCTGCCCTCGGCCCATTCGGCGATGCACTCGTCGATCAGGCCCTTGGCGATCTGAAGCTCGGGTCCGAACATCAGGGTGTCGGCCACGGCCACCTGGACCTTCATGCATCCGTCGTAAGTGGTGAACGTCATGTTGCCCTTGGCGCCATCCCTCGGGCGCCAGCCGTACTTCTCGGCCAGCAGATCCAGGAAAGCCCCCACGTCGTCGAAGCAGTGGCCCTTGAAGCGCGCGATCTGCTGGTTGAGGTCGTCGGCGTGGCCCAGCAGCTTGCGGACCAGCTGGTCTTCCAGCTTGTCGGTGTCCTTGACCAGCTCGATGGGGGTGAGCCGGTCCTTGGCGTCCTTCATGTAGAACTTGTTTCCGATCTCGACGGTGGCGTTGGAGATGTGGGTCATGATGGTCCTCACGGGTGCGGGGGGAAGTAATCGGGACCGAGCTCCAGCTCGGCCTGTTGGATCAGGGTGTCGGCGCGGGAGAGCTCGGCGTCGAGCCGGGCGGCGGCCCAGGCCAGCAGTGAGGCCGCCAGCAGGGCGGCGAGGATCATGGCGCGCATGGCGTCACCTCGCGTAGTACTTGCAGGGGGGGTGGCGAGGGGCAGTTGTCCGACGCCCGACGGCTTGCGCCCGTCGCGCCCGGGGCGGCATCCCGCGAAATCGGCGGCGAGCTGGCACCAATGGACGGAACTGCCCATGGGCACCACCTCACCCCGGCGGTTCTTGACCGTGCGCTGATAGGTGCGCACATGGGCGCAGGCGCCGCACGTCAAGCCTTCGGGGCCTTCGCCGGGGAAATGGGCGAAGGTGGGTTTTCCATCTAGAACGCGCATGGTTCCCTCCTGACCGGCCGCGCCTCGTAGCACTTGCAGGCCTCGGTATGACCGTGCAGGAACTTGGTGAAATCGCGGGGATTGGCGTGACGCAGGCCGACCTGCGCCAGCGCCAGCCAGCACCATTGATGGGGCTGGCGGCCGCCGCGCTGGAACGCCTCGCGGCACCAGTGCCTGCACTCCCGGCAGACGGCGCCCGGCGGGCCGGAGGCCGGCAGGCGGGCGGTGTGGACCTTGCGGTTGCTCACGATGTTTGCCCCTCAGGGGCCTCAACGGCCCAGTCGCTCGCGTCGCTCATGCCGCACCCCCCGTCAGCGCCACGACGGCCGCCGCCAGGATGTTGGCCTCGGTGGCCACCGGCAGCCGCTGGCGGTGGCCACCCAGCACCTCCAGCGCCAGCGCGCGGGCGACGGCGGGATCGACGGGGCCGACCACCAGACCGTCGGCGTCGGGCCGGGCGAGGTCGATCACCACGGTGGTGAGCGCGGCGCCGTCTTGACGGATGTCGCGGGCGCTGATGATCTGACGGGTGCCGGCGATGCGGTAGGTCACCACCTCGAGCATCCGGTCGTCCACGGCGAACCGCTCGCCGGCGCGGATCAGGTCCGCCGTCATGCCGCGTCTCCGTCATCGGGGGACTCGGCTGCGATCACCTCGGCCATGGTCCGGTGCGGGAACGCCCAGGGTGCGCCCGGCGGAACGTCGCGGGCGGCGGAGCCGGCCTCGCCGGCGACTGGCGCGTTGAGCGCCCCGGGGGGTGCGGACGCGCCCCGCCCGGCGCTTGAGGGGCCGGAGCCGATCGCCACCACGCCATCGGGCAGCGCGGCGGGGTCCAGGCGCATGTGGCCGGGGATGATGCCGGCCTCCAGAGCCGTGGCTTCCCCGGCGTGGCGGCGCAGCTCCTCGGCCGCGCGGCGCAGGAAAGCCCGGTTGGGCGCGATGGCTTCGGCCGTCATGTCGATGGCGGCGGCCAGGTTCATCAGGTCATGAGCGAGCATGGTTTCCCCCTGTCTGGTGGCGGCTGTGGGGACAGCCCGAGCGGCAGGCGCGGTAGAAGGCGATGCGCTGGGGATTGTGGGGCGCCCATGCCGCCCGCTGGTGTGCCAGGCAGGCGTCGGTGGCCAGTTCACCCACCAGGGGACAGGCGACGGTGGCGGCCATCAGCGCGCCCCTGACGGCCTGTTCAACGGCGGTTAAATCGCCCGTGTACTTGGCGTTGATGACGAAGCTGACGGCGGCGGCCGAATAGCCGATCCGCTTGGCCACCGCCGACTGGCTGGCTTGGTCGCAGGCGCGGCCAAGCGCGTCCACCCAGTCGGGCATCGATTCGCCCCAGGCGGCCTTGACGCGGGCCAGCGCGCCATGCTTGCCGTTGTCAGTCGTCATGGCGCACCCCCGCGAACCACACGACCCGGCGCAGGTTGGGGTCGTAGACGCTCTTCACCCGCTGCACCATGGGTGGCTTCGGGCCGGTGTACTTGGACCGCACGAAGCGGTAGCGGGCCGGGATTCCGGCGTTGCCGGTACCCTTGCCGGGCGTCACGAGGTGCAGATAACCGGCGCGGCACAGGTTGACGCAGTAGTCGGCGGCGTCCCCGGGATTGACGGGCGCCTCCTCGGTCGAGGCGGCGATCGCCAGGTCGCGCCACGACCAGTCCCCGGACAGCATCCGCATGGTTCGCCACATCTGTTCGCGGGCGGACCCCTGGATGACGGGCTTGCCGTCCTTCGTGACGCGCGGCGCCTCGACGCCGATGTCGCGGGAAAGGGTCCAGGACGGTGCGCCTCCAACGGCGCGGCGGATGTAGCCGGCCGCCTCCAGCCCCGTCAGGTAGCTGCGGATCGTCGTGGGGTGGATGTCGGTCGCATCGGCGATCGAGGCGACGGCGAAGCCGTCGCGCTGGCGCCGGATCTCCTCCCAGATGGCCTGGCGCCCCTGCGGCTTGCCGCCGGCCTGGGCCAGATGAACGGGCTTGCGGGCCATCAGAACGTCCTCCGGGGCGGCGGATTGCCGGTGAAGAATTCGCCTCCCAGCCTCAACCATGTGGCCAGGTCGATTTCCTTGATGTCGGCCGCCTCGGCTTTTTCGCGCACCCGGTCCCAGTTGACGCAGATTCGCCGCACCGATCCGGCCGACTTTTCGTGCAGTTCCTTCTGCAGGTCGTCGGCCGTGACGACCCCCCGGCAGTACAGCTTCGCCAAGTGACGGGTGTCGGCCAGGGTTCCGGGTTCGGCGCCGACCCAGTCCAGCATGCGGCCGTGGACGCGCTCCCAGACCTTCAGCTTCTGGGGAAGCTGCTCCTCGCCGATCAGGATGACGGTGCCCTGGCTCGACTCGTAGATGTCGCGCACCACCTCGATCATCCCCTTGGAGACCAGGAAGTCGGCCTCGTCGATGACCAGGGGGCGCCGGGACAGGGACAGTTCCTGGCCGATCTGATCGACCATGTCGGGGATGGTCCCCGCCGGCTGCACGCCCATCTCCAGCAGGACCGCCAGGCACAGCTTCTTGCGGGTCCACACCGATTTCACCTGGACGTGGTAGGCGCGGTGCCGGTTGGCGGCGTAGATGGCGGCGAAGGTCTTGCCGTAGCCCGAGGGGCCGTGGAAACAGCCCATGCCGGGAAGGCCGGACGGCCGGTTGGCCACCCGCTCGACCAGATCGGCGAGCAGCGCCACGTTGCGCAGCGGCGCGACGGTGTTGACAGGAGAAACGTCGATGGTCATTATAGACACCTCAACTTCTTGTTGATCGCGGCGGTACGGCCATGGCACGGCCGGCCGCCGTTTTCCGTTCACGCGGTCAACACCGCGTCTCCGAAATCCTCGTAAAGCTTCCGTCGGCTGCGGATGTCCGGCAGGCGCGCCTGCCGCTCCGCCCACCGGCGGTCCTCGTCGCTGACGTCCTGGTCCGAGGCGAGACGCGTCTCGATATCCAGCACGCGGGCGAACCGTTCCTCGGGTGATTGCAGGGTGATGATCGGTGCGGGCGTGGCGATCTCCGCCTCCAGCCTCTGCAGCCGGACTTGCTCGGCGGCCGAGATGGGCTTGGCCTCGGGGGCCTTGCCATGCCGCGCCGCCTTGGATGCCTCGGCCAGGGCCGGGGTGGCATGCTCGGTCGCCCGGTGTGGCAGGCGCGCCAGCTTGCCGGCCGACTCGGCGCGGTCTTGCAGGATTTCGCGGACGATGTCCTTGGTGCCAGCAGCTTTCGCAGCTGCCTTGAGCGCGGCTTTCTCTTCGGCGATCGCCTTCTTTTGGACAGCCTTGCGCTTCGCGGCCAGTTCCTGGCGGCTGATACCCGTCCGCTCGGGGCATTCGGCGGTGCAGATGTAGGCGCCGTCCTCGTCGAAGACGTAGATCCGGCCGATGTCGGCCTCGTCCAGCCGCACCTGCGCCCGGCTGCCCTCCAGGCCGCCCATCTCCGGCGCCTCGAACAGGGCGTTGTCGATGCGGATGCCTTTCTTCGTGATGGTGCGGAAGCCGCCATCGCCGGGCGCCTCCGCCAGCAGCACGTCCAGCGCCCGCTCGTCGCTGATTGTGGCGACAGCGCCGGTCCACGACCGTTCCATCTCGAACGGGGTCTTGCCCTTCAGCCCCGAATGGGGGGCGTGGGCGTAGATGTTGTCGGTCCACTGGTCGCAGAAGTGCTGCAACTCGTCGGCCGTCATGCGCATCTCGACCTTCTCGCCCTGCCGCATCAGCCGCTGGGCGAAACTGCGCCGGGCCTCGATATCTTTGCGTTCCGCCACGCTGTGGCCGATGTATCCGGCGCACAGCTCCACCAGGTCGTGGCTGAACGTCCCCAGGCCGCGTTCGATGAACGGCTTATGCTCGGGGGTGAAGGGGGGTGCCACGTCGCGTTCGATGGCCAGACCCCACGCGACCCGCTTGATGTGCTGGCTGACGTAGTCCGAGCCGTTGTCGGTGCCGATCTGCTCCGGCACGCCCCAGGCCAGCAGCGCGCGGCGCAGCACCGCCGCCACCGCGGCCGCCGAGCTTGACCGGCTGACCAGCAGCCGCATCCGCCGGGTGTAGACGTCGATCACGCCGACGATGACGTGGCGCAACCCGTCGGCGAGCAGCAGGTCGGCCTTGGTGCTGTCCAGTTCCCAGCGCTGGTTGATGCGCTGGATCATGGCGTCGGCGTCGCCGCCGGCGGCCTGGTAACGGGAACGCCAGGAATCGGGGTTGGTCACCGCCGCGAGAAGCTGTTTGTTCTCGTCCTTCCAGCTTTGCAGGAACCGCTGCACCGTGCGCAGGTTGGGGATGGAATCTTCGCCGAACCGGGCACGCAGGCCCTTCATCACCAGCCCAGCGCCGGCATGGGGATGGTCAAGCAGCATGCCCAGCAGGAACTGCTTCATCTCGGGGTTGCTGTCGATCCTGCCGGTGCCCTTGCGGTGCTGGCCGTACTTGGCGGCCAGGCCGGCCAGGCCGTGCCGGGCCAACTCGCGCCGCCAGTTCTCGACGCTGGCCCGGCAGCACGCCGGTATCTCGGCGCGCACCCAATCCTCGACCGGAATGCGCCCGGCCGAGTACTCGCGGGCGAAGATGTCGGTGCCCCGCTTCAGCGGCAGCCCGTGCAGGCGGATGTAGCCGGCGCAGGAATCGATCGCCGCCGCCTTGGCTTCGGCCTCGCGCTGCTGGCCGGGCGAAAGGCGCATGAACTCCGCCAGTCCCGCCGTCCGCGCCGCCAGCGTGGCCCGCGCGTCCATCGCCTCGCCCAGCGCCGCCCGCATCCCCTCGGCGTGGCCGGCGGCGCACGCCTCGGCCAGCTCGTGGCGGGAGATCAGGAGCCGCGCTTCCTCGGGCAGGGCGGAGAGGGGATATTCGACTCCACCGCCGCGCCCGGAACGGGGGCGGAAGGTCCAGTCGTTTCGCTCGGCGAGGGCATTCACACCCCGCTTTGTGCAGGTCATGATCGCTGCCGGCACGCCGGCCGCCTTGGCGGCCTCGGCCCATTCGGCAGCGCTGCGCCACTCACGCATGGGGCACCTCCCGGCCGCATCCGGCCGCCACTAGGGCGGTGACGGCCGGACTGCCTTCCCCTATGGTTGTGGCTGTCAAGACACACGAACCACCGGGGGAAGCGGGATGGCTTATTTGAACGATGAAAAGGCCTTCGACATCGCCGTGCGGATCTTCGAGGCCAATATTAGGGCGGGTCAGGCGAAGACCTGGGATCGCCTCCTTGAGGAAATCCCGGACATCCTTCCCCAGATCTTCGACAAGGTTCAGCTTGCCTGGGATGCGTGTCCGCGCGTGAACCCCTTGGGCATCGTCGACTTCAACGAGGGCAAGTAGACCTCGCGCATGCCGCCCGGGTTGAGGCACAGAATTCGCCAGACCCGGGCTGCGTCCTCGGGATTGGCCAGCGCCCAATCGGCCAGGGCGCGCGCCTTCATCTCGTCGTCCATTCGGTCCTCCTTTCTGGGTGATCATGGCCGCCCTCCCCGGAACAGCGGCAGGCTGCCTATCAGCCGCCGTTGTTCGGCCTTGGCGAAGCGAATGAACAGCGCCAGGCGGTCCAGGCGCGACCGCACCAGGTCGGCGCTCTCGGTGACGGCGCACCCCGACGCCTCGGCCAAGCCCTGCAACAGGACCGAATTGCCCAGCGCGGCGCAGAACGCCGGCACCAGGTGGGCCGGAAGCGCGTGGGGCCGGCTGGCGCCGGTCCACGAATCGATCATCGCCTTGGTGACGCGCCGGCCGGCATGGAAGCTGACGGCTTCCGCCAGCGCCTCGCGGTTGGCGAACGGGCCGGCCGCGATGGCGTCGTTGAGCAGCCGGCGCAGGCGCTGGTCCAGGTCCAGCGCCCCGGCGTCGCGGCGGCGTTCCGGCGCGGGCGGAAGCGCCACCGCGCCTTCGAGCAGGGACAGGAAATCGGTCTGCCGGGGATCGGCCGACCGGCCCTTTTGGGCTCTTCTGGTCATGTTGGCCTCTCGGGTTTGCAGGCGAAAAAAGAGGCCGGACGGGCTCTGTGCACCACCGCGTCCGGCCTTGAGGTTGACAGAGAGAGAGGCGGCGATGCCCTGCCGCCGGAAACGGCCGGCCGCCGTGCGGTCATGGCGACGCATGACGGCCGGCCGGCTTTCCCCTATGGTTGTGGTTGTCGAGACGCACGAACCACCGGGGGAAACGGAAATGGCTGAAGGAAATGGCGATCTCGCGCTGTATCGGTGCGCTTCCCGCGGCTGCGGCTTCGCCACCACGGCGCCGTACAACTTCTGCCCACAATGCGGCGCCACGCTGTACTTGTACGAAGGCGAGAAGGGGGTCGGACCATCGGTCCGGGTCAACTTCGAGCCGTCGAACTGCGATTTTGCGTGGAAATGCTCGCTCACGGAGAATTACCGCCATGATTGTGAAGAACTGCGCGTGACGCACCGCTGCGTGGTGGCTATCCTCGAATCGATCGAAGGGTTAGAAGCCGAGATCCGGCGGCTGCACGCAGCGTTTTGGGAAGCGGGCCTTGCGGCACCTCCACGACCAGATCGTCGCCTACGAGATCGGCCAGCTCCGGCGCGGAAAAGAAGGCCCCCTGAATCTTCACCCCCTTGCGGGTGACCCGGCGCGGGATGTTCATGCTGCCCCCTCCTCCGTCAGCGCCTCTTCCGTCCGTGCCACCAGGCGCTGCAGCGTGGCGCCGGCCTCGCCGACCCTGACCCTCCCCTCCAAGAGGTCCAGGTACAGCAGGGTGATCTCTCCGGACGGCTCGCGCACCCGCCCGCCGTTCTTGGCGCGAACCCGCTGACGGGCGATGGTGAGGATGGACTGGGCGGTGAAGCCCATGGACTTGGCGTCCTTCACGACGTCATCGAGCTTGCTGTTCACGCTGCCGCCTCCTCTTCGACATTGCGCCCGGCAGGGCGCGTGTTACGCTGCGGTTCGCGGGTCCAGCCCAGTCGCTTACCGTCCTCGGTGAACCGCTCGGGGAATAGCTGCTGGGGTGTTAGGCCGAGGGCCTCCGCTATGACCGTCTCCAGGTGCGAGGACGGGTTTCCCAGCGCATGGCTCATCGCCTGCTGTGACACCCCGTTTTCCACCGCCAAGCGGCGTAGTGAGGTGCCCCTGAGGCGAAGGTTGACCCAAATCCACAACCGCCGCTCGGCGGGATTTTTTGGGACTTGGTGGCTTGTTGAGGCTTTCGTCATGGACAAGTGTATAGCCCAAATCTGGGCCACAGCGCAAGCTCACATTTGCGCGCTTGCTGGGATTCCCAGTTCACATATGGCTGGAATTAGGATGAAGTGCCGAAAGACGTGGGATTTCAAGGCACTATCGATCAGCGGGTGTAACCCGGAACTGGGAATCCATCATGCCCACTTCTAGCCCAGATCTGGGAATCCGGTTAGCAGAGGTCGCGAAGCTGTTAGGGGGCCACGCTAAGGCGGCCAATCTGATGGGAGTGTCGCTATCCCAGTTCAAACGTTATGTGGCCGGCGAGAATCAGCCCACATTCGAGGCGATATCGAACTTGCTGCGACATGGCGGTATCGATCTTGGGTGGCTGGCAACGGGAGAGGGCCAAATGCGGGCTGCGCCACGTACCCTCGCCGAAGCGGCCAGCGCCGCCGGGTTGGAGCGGGCACCGACATCCGCCGAAGCGGCGGCCGGACAGCGGTTTGTGCCGGCCGTCACCACTCCGTCAATGGCCGTTGATGGCGAATTGAACGCCCGCATCGTCGAGGCGGTCGCCGCGACCTACAAGGACGTGGGTGGCGCCATCAGCCCTCGCGATCTCGGCCGCGTCGCTGCGGAGATCTACAACGACGTGGTCGCCGCCGGTCTCGAAACCTGGGATGAGAAGATGGTGGCCTTGCGCGTGGCCATCGGCCAGCTCCGCCGCCGCCTTTTGACGGCCCCGGCGCCTGGCGAAGACAAACGGCTGGCCTGAGGCCGGTTCGTACGGCCCCGCCGGATCATCGCCCACCTGGCGCGCTTTGGGTATGCCGTAAGATATACATACGAATGGGCATTGCGGTGGCCCAGGAGTGGGTGTCGTGCCCCGTCAACGACGATGTCGCGCCCGAAAATCTGGAGCTGACAGCCCTCCCCCTCGCCGTCGGCGCCGAAAGCCAGCATCTCCGCGCTCTCCGTCCCACCCGGTCCCGCTTTATCCCGCCTCATCCGGGGCGCCGCGTTGGTCCAGTGGTATGTGTCGTGTCACAGGAGATCATGCCTTTCTCGTGAAGGCGGTCCATCGCATTCCAGTCGAACCCCTTCCACGCCCGGCAGCCGTCATGCAGGCCGAGCAGCAGGAGCGCCAAAACGGCGTCGTCGATGCGGTCGGTGTCGATGTCCATGGCCGTCTTCCTCCGTTCCTTGGTGGTCGGCTTGAGTCTGCCGGTTCTTGGCCGAACGGCAGGGAGTGCCAAGAAAATAGAGACGCCGCACCGCTCCCTGGGAATGACCGGCACCAGTAAGGTGCATATGGCACTGCCGGGGGTCTTGGAGGGCTGCCACTTTGCGGTCTTTACGTAAATCCGGCGGCACCACGTCCTTAATCTTGCGATCGCTGTTGCCATGCCGGTGACCTACGCTCTCCTATATCTGCCCGGCTTCTCTGAGGACGCCAATCCCTACGGCCGACACGAACTGTTTTTGGCGGACCGAATTTCCGCTCCGACCGATGCCGCTCGGGTGAGCGCTTTGATGCGCAGGATAGCTGCCAGTCAGAGTCTCCAGAAGTTTAGACTGGGGCATGATGTACCGTCGTTTGCCACCGTCCGCGAACGCGCCCTTGACCTTGAGCGCTGCCGGTTGGAGCAGGAGGGGGCGACCGACACTGAACAGTTGGCTGCCGCTCAAGCACAAATCAACGCTCTCAAGGAAGATCTGGCGAAAGCCGTTGATGGTCAGCAGTGGTTTGCCGACGAACACAAAGACGCAGAAGATCGCGCGAAAACAGCGGAAGCGCAAGTTGCCGCTGCAAGTTTCCGCATACAGCAACTCCTGGACCAACTCAAGGAGCGTGGTGAGAGTCCGGATACCAATATACCGCTTCCGATGTCCTGGGACCAATTCGCGGACTGGTGTGAACAGAATCTCATTGGCCGGGTCCTTCTTTCTCCCCGTGCCCGGCGGGAAATCAAAGCGCCATTGTTCAGTGATCCTTCGACGGCGGCAAAATGGCTTCTTTGGCTTGCAAATGAGTATCGCAACCGGCGGCTCAATGGGGGAGATGGCGACCTTCGAGTTCAAGTCGAGGGCGGCATCCAAAATGACCGGTGCGGCGCCGATAGCTTCCAATTCGAATGGCAGGGCACTCGCTATGACGTCGAATGGCATGTCAAGAACGGCGGAAATACTCGTGATCCGAGTCGATGTCTTCGCATCTATTATTTTTGGGATGATGCAAGCCAGCAGATCGTCATTGCGTCAATGCCATCTCACGTTCGCACTGGCGTAACGTGAGGGGGCATCCGAAGATACAATCAATGCAGCATTCTCGGCTCACTCAGCGTAAGCCCGGGCACGTACCGTGCCCCATGCGTTCTGCATGCGCGGATGCGAAGTAGGGTCAAGGGAGCCCGGTTACCCAGCCAGCATGACCGCCAGCGCCACCTGATCGGCGGAAACGGAGTGGATACGGTGAGGTGCCGCGCCCACCATGCGTCAGGCCGCGTCGTGCAAGGCCCTGGCGACCGCTTCGGGCATGCGGGCGATGACCCGCAGGTAGCTCTGCGTCGCCGCGTCCGGTGCCCGGCGGCCCTGTTCCCAGTCGCGCAACGACGCCGCTGGAATGCCGTATTGGGCGGCGAAAGCGGTCTGCGACAAGCCGGTGACGGCGCGCGCCCGGCGGGCCAGCATGGCGCCGTATCCCCGGTCGAATTCCTCGTCGGTCAAGGGCGCGTCGGCATCGGGGTCAACGCGGGGTGTCTTGATATCGTCGCGCTTCTCGGTCATTGGCTTTCCTCACGCTGATGATGCGATACGTTTCACCGCGCATGGTGAATACGCAGACCCAGACACGATTTTCGACCGAGCCATAGGAAATGAAGCGCTCCTCGGCGTAATCGCACCGCACATCCAGGATATCCAGCCGATTGGCATCGGCGAGGATTTCGGCTCCGAATGCGAGGGAGATGCCGTGCTTCTCCAGATTGGCCGCATCCTTGTCGGCGTCGAACTCGATCCGCATGGCGCCACTATACGGCATTGCCGTATGCAGCGCCAGGACTGCGTTTGCCATTAAGCCCTTTCAGCATCGTCGAATCCCATAATCTTCGCCGAATTCCCTTCCATAGCCGCCGCGATTTTCCCCGGCACCGTAGCGGCAGCGGCATTCAGCGGGTCGCTGGCGAGGTGGGCGTAACGCTGGGTGGTGGCGGCCTGGCTGTGGCCCAGTTGCGTCGCCTGCTCACCCCCTGCGATTTCACTCCTCAATCGAGGTAGGTCACGATGCCGGTTTTCAGGTCGTAAAACCCGGCGGCGATCTTCAGCTTCCCCGCGACGGCGAGGCCGGCAAGGAGCGTGCTCGCTGCGGTCAGCTGCCCCGCGGTCCGCTTGGCGCTTTCCTTGGCGGCGTTGTTGACGAAATCGCCAGGATTGCCGCGCACCGCAAGCGCCGCCGGCAGAATTGGATCGATCATCCGCCCGATCGCGCCGGGATAGGTTGCGTTCTTGGTGACGACGTCACAGGCCGCCTTCACGGCGCCGCAGTTGGTATGGGCGAGGACGACGATGAGCGGCGAGCCGAGCACGGCGGCGGCGTATTCGACGGTGCCGAGGGTGGCGGTGTCGACGAGATTGCCCGCATTCCGCGCGACGAAGAGTTCGCCCAGACCCTGGCCGCCGAAAATCAGCTCTGGGGGCACACGGCTGTCGGCGCAGCTGATGATCGTCGCCCACGGCGCTTGGTGCGCAGCGACGGCGCTCCGCTGTTCCGCGAGATCGGTGGAGCAGAGTTCCGGATGGCTGATATAGCGTTCATTGCCCGATCGCAGCATGGCGAGCGCTTCGTCGGAGGAGCGCGGGGTCGCCGTGCCTTCAGCGGCACGCGCCGGCCATGACAGGCCGCCGAGCCCGGACGCGACGAGCCCCGCCGCGCCGAACCTCAGCAGATCCCGCCGACCGATTGCTTCGCGCTCGCAGTGACGGCCCATGCCCCGCCTCCCTTTTCCGCCAGCCCCGGAGGGCCGTTTCAATACCGAAAGTACCCTCAACGTTGCCGCCAGCCGTCGTCGCGTACGAAATACCGCTTAGGCGTTTTGTCCGCCACCGTTGCGATGGCGGCCTGGCTCCAAAGGGAAAAGAGCCGTAAGGCCGCCTATTTCCGCGACCTGTCTACCCCTTTGTGCGCCGCATTGCCGCGTCCATCCATGTCGCAAGTCGGACGAAGGCGACAAGCACGACCGCCCCCAGCGAGCCGATCACCCAGAGGTCGGCGCCCGCGAAGGCGGGCGCGCTGCTCTCGACGACCATCAGGTTGATGGTGCTCCAAATGACGATCGGCAGCGCCATCGCGGCGACCAGGACATAGGGCAGGAAGCGCATCGACGCCGTCTCCTTATTTAAGCTAATTCTTATTATTAAATAAGGGACGGTGTCCGCCCATATGGCTTTGGCCATAGGGGGCTTCTGTCGGGCGACGCGGAACGGAGGGGCGGCATCCCGCGCCACGTCGCCGTTACCGTTGGACGGGGTCCGGCGCGAAAATCATGTCGGCGTATTCGCGGCCGTCGCCCAGCAGTCGTTCGGCCTCGTCATAGCTGATCGACCGGGCGCCCGCCGGGGCAATGGCCTGGACGCCGTATCCCCTCGCCCGGAAAAACCCCAGCAACTCGCGGAAATCGTCACCGACATTGGCCATCGACGATGGCGTCACTTCGCAGAACACGACGGGCCGGTCGCGCCCGATGGTGCCGGCCGCGCCGGCCAGCACCTTGTATTCGAACCCCTGCACGTCGATCTTGATGAGATTGACCGGCCGGCGGATGCCGCTGTCCGCCAGATGGGCGTCGATGGTCCGGACCGGCACCTCGACGACGCGCCCCAATTCCCGGACGTTCCTGGCCGAGAAGCTGTGGCCGCCCGGATTCCCGCCGTCGATGGACAGCGCCATGACCCCGTCGCGATCGGACAATCCGGCCTGCTCGGTCTTCACGTTCGGGCACGGCAGCAGGGCGACGTTTTCCACCAGCAGCGCGTAGGTGGCGGGGTCGGGTTCGAAGCCGATCACCAAACCCTCGGGTCCGACGACGCCCGATGACAGCAAGGCGTAGTGGCCGAAATTGGCCCCGGCGTCGATGACGACGGCGCCCGGCGTCAGATACCGGAGAAAGGCCCTGCTCTCGGGCACTTCCCAATCGCCGCGGCGGATGATCGCGCGAGTCAGGGTTCCCTTCGTTGGGTGGGCGACCACCGAATAATGGGGCGTCCTCATGATGAAGGGCTTGTCCGGCCGGATCGAATAAAACAATGTCCGCCAAAGGGCGGCTGTTATCTTGCTCTTCGATATGTTCTGGGTCGGAAAATTTCGGGCAATCCAACAAAATAAGGAATTTTTCATTTTGTCTTTCCGCACCCGGAATCGACCCCGGTTCCACACTACCATACGGCCATCCCCGATCCATACCATTGTGCCGCATCCGTCCTGGCTTGAATCGGCGCCGTGCGCGGGTCATATGCCGGACGGACGCGCGATCGGAGGTTGGCCGGGGTGGCGTACGAACTCTTTTACTGGCCGGACATCCAGGGGCGGGGCGAATTCGTCCGCCTGGCGCTGGAGGAGGCGGGCGCGGAATACGTGGACGTCGCCCGCTCCGGCGGCCTGGGGGCGATGATGGCGCTGATGGAGGGCGAGGGCGTCGAGCGGCCCCCCTTCGCGCCGCCGTTCCTGCGGGACGGGGACGTCCTGGTGGGCCAGACGGCGGCCATACTCTTTTATCTGGGTCCCCGCCTGGGGCTCGCCCCTTCCGGCGAGGAGGGCCGCCTGTGGACCCATCAGATCCAGCTCACCATCGCCGATCTGGTGGCCGAGACCCACGACACCCACCACCCGATCTCGGGCGGGCTGTATTACGAGGACCAGAAGCCCGAGGCGGCCCGCCGCGCTAAAGACTTCCGCCGCGAGCGCATTCCCCGGTTCCTGGGCTGGTTCGAGACCGTGCTGGCCCGCAACCCCGCCGGGTCCGGCTATCTGGTGGGGGCGGGCCTCACCTATGCCGATCTGTCGCTGTTCCAGGTGGTGGAAGGGCTGACCTACGCCTTTCCCCGGGCGGCGAAACGGGCGATGCGCCACACGCCGCGCGTGGCCGCGCTGCATGCCCGGGTGGCGGAGCGGCCGCGCATCCGCGCCTACCTGGACAGCGGGCGGCGCCTTCCTTTCAGCGAGGAGGGCATTTTCCGCCGCTATCCCGAACTGGATGGGTAGGCGTTCCCGCAGCCCCTGCCGGCCACTCGCCCGATGCGCGGCGGGAAGGTATGGCATTTGCGGACGATCTCCTATAGAAACCTGCTGACGCTTCCCGCCGGCAGGCAGGGGGCGCCTTAGTGGATTCAGACGTGATGACGAAGGGCGGCGATCGTATCGTTCCGCCTCGCAACCCTCTTAACGCAACGGAACGCCTATAAAATGCCTCGCCAAACTCCCCTCTCCGACATCCGCAACATCGGCATCATCGCCCACGTCGACGCGGGCAAGACGACCACGACCGAGCGTATCCTGTATTACACGGGCCGCAAACACACGATCATCGACGTCCACGACACCAAGGACCTCAAGACCTCGACCACGACCGACTACCTCGAGCAGGAACAGAAGCGTGGCATCACCATCCAGTCGGCGGCCGTGTCCACCTTCTGGAAGGGCCAGAAGATCAACGTCATCGACACCCCCGGACACGTTGACTTCACCATCGAGGTGAACCGCTCCCTGCGCGTCCTGGACGGCGCGGTGGTGGTGTTCGACGGCGTCGCCGGAGTCGAGCCGCAGTCCGAGACCAACTGGCGCCTCGCCGACAATTACGGCGTGCCGCGCATTTGCTACGTCAACAAGATGGATCGCGCCGGCGCCAACTTCCGCCGCTGCGTCGACATGATCCGCACCCGGCTCGGCGCCCGTCCGCTGCCGATCTTCCTGCCGATCGGGTCCGAGGACAACTTCCAGGGCATGGTCGATCTGGTCGAGATGAAGGCCTATGTGTGGGAATCGGACGACAAGGACGCCCAGTGGCAGGTCCTCGACGCCGACGCCGGCATGCTGGTCGACCGCTGCAAGATCACCGTCCACGAGGACGTCGAGATCCTGAAGTCTATCCCCGCCGCCCGCTCCGAACTGGTGGACACCTGCCTGGAGCAGGACGAGGCGGCCATGGAGGCCTATCTGGAGAGCGGCGAGGAGCCGTCGGCCGATACGCTCCGCGCCTGCCTGCGCAAAGGCACCATTTCGGGCGCCTTCAATCCGGTGCTGTGCGGCTCGTCCTACAAGAACAAGGGCGTGCAGCAGGTCCTCGACGCGGTGGTGTGGTACATGCCGGCGCCGACCGACGTGGCCGCCATCAAGACCGTGGACGCCGAAGGCAATCCAAGCGGCGAGCGCAAGTGCTCGGATGAGGAGCCCTTCGCCGCCCTGGCCTTCAAGGTCGTCAACGACGCCTACGGCGCGCTCACCTTCTGCCGCGTCTACTCGGGCGTGCTGACCAAGGGCATGTCGGTGATGAACACCACCCGCGGCAAGCGCGAGAAGATCGGCCGCATGGTCGAGATGTTCGCCAAGGAGGCCAATCCGCTGGAAGAGGCCCGCGCCGGCGACATCATCGCGCTCGTCTCGCTGTCCGAGACGGAAACCGGCGACACGCTGTGCGATTCGAGCGCCCCGGTGGTGCTGGAGCGCATGAAGTTCCCCGAGCCCGTCATCAGCGTGTCGGTCGAGCCCAAGAGCAAGGGCGACCAGGAGAAGTTCTCCGCCGCTCTCGGCAAGATGGTCCGCGCCGACCCCTCGCTGCGCCTGGAAACCGACCGCGAAACCGGCCAGACCATCCTGCGCGGCATGGGCGAACTGCATCTGGAAGTGACTCTGGACCGCATGCGCACCGAGTTCGGCGTGGAAGGCAACATGGGCAAGCCCCAGGTGGCCTACCGCGAGACCTTCACCCAGTCGGTCGAATACACCTACACCCATAAGAAGCAGACCGGCGGTTCGGGTCAGTTCGCCGAGGTCAAGATCGTGTTCGAGCCGCTCGAGCGCGGCGCCGGCTACCAATTCGCCGACGAGACCGTGGGCGGTTCGGTGCCGAAGGAATTCGTTCCCTCGGTGGACAAGGGCTTGCAGCTCCAGAAGGAGGACGGCGTCATGGCGGGCTATCCCACCGTGGACTTCCGCGCCCGTCTGGTGGACGGCAAGTTCCACGATGTGGACTCCAACGCGCTGACCTTCGAAATCGCGGCCAAGGCCTGCTTCCGCGAAGCCATCCGCAAGGCGGCGCCGATCCTGCTGGAGCCGGTGATGAAGGTCGAGGTGGTGACCCCGGAGGACTACCTGGGCGATGTCATCGGCGACGTGAACCGCCGCCGCGGCATGATCCTGGGCCAGCTCGAACGCGGCGCCAACATCGCCATCGAGGCCCATGTGCCGCTGAACGAGATGTTCGGCTACATCGGCCACCTGCGCGGCATGACCAGCGGCCGCGCGTCCTACACCATGGAGTTCTCGCACTACGAGCCCGTTCCGCGCCAGGTTGCCGAGGAGATCGTCGCCGGCAAGCAGAAGGCGGCCTGAGTCGAGGCAAGAACGCCCCCGCCATCCCGGCGGGATATCGGCAAAGCCCCGCGCTCCGGCGCGGGGCTTTTTTCTGGCGCAGCGCGGCGCCTTGGACGTCATCCGGGCGGCTGGCCCCGCAATCCGACCTCAGACGACCGAATCCTTAATGCGTCCCTGAATGACGGCGTCATCCCGAGCGAAGCCGAAGGATCTTTCGGGAACAAACGGCAGCCGCCAGCGGCTGAAGGATCCCTCGGCGCTGTCGCTCTGTCGGGATGACAGGGGAGTAACGATACCATTAAGCGAATCGAAACCTGAGGTCGAAGCCCCGCCGCCCGACCTCCAGCCTCTTGCGCGGGAGTCGCGGGAGGGCCACTGTGGCGGCGGCTTTACCGCAAGAGGGCGCCATGATCTCGGTGGTGGTGAACGGCGAAGTCCACAAGGTCGATGCCGACCCGGACACCCCTTTGCTGTGGGTGCTGAGGGACCATTTGGGCCTGACCGGGGCCAAGTACGGCTGTGGGGCCGGGCTATGCGGCGCCTGCACGGTGATGATGGACGGCCAGCCCGTACGCTCGTGCCGCACGGCCGTCGGCGATATCGAGGGACGGCGCATCGTCACCATCGAGGGGATGCGCGGGCGGGTGATCGACGCGCTTCGGGCCGCCTGGATCGCTTTGGACGTGCCCCAGTGCGGCTATTGCCAGTCGGGCCAGCTCATCAGCGCGGCGGCCCTGCTGGCCGCCAATCCCCGGCCCTCCGATGCCGACATCGACCGCGCCATGGACGGCAATTTGTGCCGTTGCGGCACCTACCGGCGCATCCGCGCCGGCATCCATAGGGCCGCCGCCACCCTTGCCGGGGCCGCGCCATGACCGGCCTGCCGCGGCGGCGTTTCCTGCAACTGGCTGCGGTGGCCGGCGCCGGCCTGGCGGTGGGCGTTCGTCTGGGCGGTGCCGGCGAAGCCTTGGCGGCGGGCGGGGACCTCGCGCCCAACGCCTTCGTCCGCGTCGATACCGACGGGACGGTCACGGTGGTGGTCAAGCACCTTGAAATGGGGCAGGGGGTGGACACCGGCCTGCCGGCCATCGTCGCCGAGGAACTGTCGGTGCCCTGGCCGGCGGTGCGGGTGGTGTCCGCCCCGGCCGATTCCGGCCGCTACAACAACCTTCTGTTCGGGACGGCCCAGGGCACCGGCGGCTCGACCTCGATGGCCAATTCCTGGCTGCAACTGCGCAAGGCTGCCGCCGCCGTCCGCGAAATGCTGTGCGAGGCCGGCGCCCGGCGGCTGGGCGTGCCGCGCGCCCAGGTGGACGCGCGCCAGGGTCGGGTGGCCGATTCAGCCTCCGGCAAGGGGTTCGGATACGGCGCCTTGGTGGACGAGGCCGCCACGCTGCCGGTGCCCCAGGACCCGCCGCTGAAGGATTCCAAGGATTTCACGCTGATCGGCAAGGACGGCGCCGTGCGGCGCACCGATGCAACCGGCAAGACCGACGGCAGCGCCGTGTACGGCGCCGACGTGATTCTTCCCGATATGGTCACGGCGGTGGTGGCCCGCCCGCCGACTTTCGGCGCGACCCTGGCGCGGTTCGACGATTCCAAGGCGCGCGCCGTGCCGGGGGTGCGGGACGTGGTCGCCATTCCCTCGGGCGTGGCGGTGGTCGCCGACGACACCTGGTCGGCGCTGAAAGGCCGCGAGGCGTTGCGCGTGGAGTGGCGCGACGGTGCCGGGGCCACGCTGTCCACGGATGCGATCCGCGCCCGATACGCCGCGCTCCTTGAGCAGCCGGGCTTGGCGGCGCGGCGCGAGGGCGACGCGGATGCGGCCCTGGCGGCGTCCGGCCGCCGCCTGTCGGCCGTCTACGAGGTGCCCTATCTGGCCCACGCGCCCATGGAGCCGCTGTCCTGCGCCGTCCGCCTCGGCCCCGGACGCTGCGAAATCTGGGCCGGGTGCCAGTCGCAGACCTCGGACCAGGCGGCGGCGGCCAAGGTTCTCGGCCTGCAACCCCAGCAGGTCGCGATCAACACCCTGTTCGCGGGGGGCAGTTTCGGGCGCCGCGCCAACCCGACCTCGGACTACATCGTCGAGGCGGTGGAGATCGCCAAGCGGGCCGACGGGCCGGTAAGGCTGGTGTGGACGCGCGAGGACGATATCCAGGGCGGCTACTACCGGGCGTTTTTCCTGCACGGCCTCGACGGCGCGCTGGACGCGGCGGGCAACCCCGTCGCCTGGCGCCACCGGCTGGTCGGCCAGTCCATCGCCGCCGGAACCGCCCACGCGGCGGCCATGATCAAGGACGGCATCGACCGCACCTCGGTCGAGGGGGCATCCACCCTTCCCTACGCCATTCCCAACCTGTCGGTGGAACTGCACTCGCCCGCGCTGCCGGTGACCGTGCTGTGGTGGCGCTCGGTGGGCAGTTCCCACAACGGCTTCGTCACCGAATCCTTCCTCGACGAGATGGCTCATGCCGCCGGCAGGGACCCGCTGGAATTCCGCCGCGCGCTGCTGGGCGACGCCCATCCGCGCCACCGGGCGGTTCTGGACCTGGCGGCGGAGAAGGCGGGATGGGGCTCGCCCCTGCCGGCCGGGCGGGGCCGCGGCATCGCCGTCCACGAATCCTTCCGCAGTTTCGTCGCCCAGGTGGCCGAGGTCAGCGTGGACGGCAAGGGCGGGTTCACGGTGGACCGGGTGGTGTGCGCGGTCGATTGCGGCATCGCCGTCACCCCCGACGTGGTGCGCGCCCAGATGGAGGGCGGCATCGCCTTCGGTTTGAGCGCGGCACTGTACAGCGCCGTGACGCTCAGGGACGGACGGGTCGGGCAATCCAATTTCCACGATTATCCGGTGCTGAGGATGTCGGAGATGCCGGCGGTCGAGGTCCACATCGTGCCCTCGGCCGAGCCGCCGACCGGGGTCGGCGAACCCGGCGTGCCGCCCATCGCGCCGGCCGTCGCCAACGCGCTGTTCGCCGCCACCGGCCGGCGCATCCGCACGCTGCCGTTCGGCGGCCGGATCCGCGAAGGCTGACGCCACCGGCCGAAAGATCCCTTGTCGCTGCCGCTCCATCGGGATGACAAGGGGGGCGATGACATCAACCAGTTCGAACCGGAGTTCGCAGCCCTGCGCGCCCGGGCATCGGCATTGCGTACCGTCCGCCGAAGGTCTAGGCTCCGCCAGCCCACATCATCCGGTCGTGCATGCTGGCTCAACCTCAGGATTTCCTTGCCGACACCGTTCGGGCGACGCTGGCGCGCTGCTGGCCCAGGCCGGCGGCGGCCACGGTCGCGGCCGCGATGGACGAGGTGTTCCGGCTTGCCGAAGGCTGCTGGGAGGCGCGGCGCACGGGCGTCGGCTATCTGAGCGGGTCGCCGGCATCCGCCTGCGCCCCCGGGTGCGGCTGGTGCTGCCATCAGCAGGTGGGGGTCTCGGTGCCCGAGGCCGTCGCCATCGCCCGCCATGTCGGCGCCCTGCCCCGGGCCGAACGGGACGCGCTGGCCGAGCGTGTGGGCGCGGCCGACCGCCGCACCCGCGGCCTGACCACCCACGGGCGGGCGCGGGCCCGCATCGCCTGCGCCTTCCTCGGCGCCGACGGACGCTGCCTGATCTACGCGGTGCGGCCCTTGCGCTGCCGGGGGCTTCATTCCATCGACGCCGGGTTCTGCGCCGACTGCCATTCCGACATCGATTCCATGCGCGCCAAGCTGGAGAGCGGCCTGCTGGCCCCGGTCTTCCTGGATGTTCCCGCGCAACTGTTCGACAGCGCGCTGGCCGGCGTGCTGGCGGCGTTGCGGGCGCACGCGCCGAAGGCGGTGGTGGCGCTGGAACTGCACGCCGCCCTGCACGCGCTGTTCGCCGATCCGCGCCTGGGCGAGCGCTGGCTGGCCGGCCGGGCGCCCGATCCGGCGCTGCATCTGCGACCCGATGCGGGGAAAGGATGACATTTATCCATCGGTGCGCGCCGACTTTGCTGGAATCTCTCGCCCGAGAAGGCTAAGAAGGACAGCCATGCACCGTTTCGCCAATCCCGCGCGCTTCCTGCGCATCGCCAACGCGGCCCTGCCCTGGCTCGCCGGAGTATGCGCGCTCTCGATTGCCGCCGGACTGTGGTTCGCGCTGGTCGACTCGCCGCCCGACTACCAGCAGGGCGACAGCGTGCGGATCATGTACCTTCACGTGCCCGCCGCCTGGATGGGGATGTTCTGCTACACCGCCATGGCCGCCTTCAGCGCCATGGCGCTGATTTGGAAGCATCCGCTGGCCGATCTCCTGGCCCGCGCCACCGCCCCGGTGGGCGCGGCCTTCACGCTGTTGTGCCTGGTCACCGGCTCCCTGTGGGGCAAGCCCATGTGGGGCACGTGGTGGGCGTGGGACGCGCGGCTGACCAGCATGCTCATCCTGTTCTTCCTGTATCTGGGCTACATGGCGCTGTCGAACGCCTTCGACGACCCCACGCGCGGCTACCGGGCCGCCGCCATCCTGGCGCTGGTGGGCTTCGTCAACGTTCCCGTCATCAAGTTCTCGGTGGACTGGTGGAACACCCTGCACCAGCCGGCAAGCGTCATGCGCAAGGGCGGACCGGCCATCGATCCCAGCATGCTGCTGCCGCTGATGCTGATGGCGCTGGGGTTCCAGACCTACTATTTCGTCGTCCTCATCCTGCGGGCGCGGGCCGAGATCGCCGGCGCCAAGATCCACACCATTCGGATGGCCGAGGTTCACGCCGCCGGCCGGGGAGAGTGACGTGTCCATGGATGCCATCCGCGCCTTCCTCGCCATGGGCGGCTATGGCGCGTTCGTCTGGCCGGGATACCTTCTGGCGCTGGTGGTGCTGGCGGGGCTGCTGGCGGTTTCGCTGAAGGCCGCCCGCGCCCGCGAGGCCGAACTGGACATCCTGCAGCGCGGCCGCCATCGCGCCGGGCGCCGCGGCGTTTCCTCCGGGGAGTGAATCCGTGACCCGCAAGCAGCGCAGGCTCTACTTCGTCGTTCTGGGCATGCTGGCCCTGGGGGCGGCGGCGGCCCTGGTGCTCTCGGCCATGAGCGACAGCATCGTCTATTTCTACAGCCCCACCGATCTCCAGACCAGGCATGTGTCCGCCGGCCGGCGCATGCGCATCGGCGGGCTGGTCGAGAAGGGCAGCGTGATGAAGGCGGGCAAGACCGTCACCTTCCGCGTCACCGACCTCACCGCCACCGTGCCGGTCACCTATACCGGCATTCTCCCCGACCTGTTCCGCGAAGGCCAGGGTGTGGTGGCCGAGGGCAAGCTCGACGGCAACGGCTTCTTCCACGCCAGCGAGATTCTGGCCAAGCACGACGAGAAATACATGCCCAAGGAAGTCGCCGACGCCCTCAAGAAGTCCGGCCAGTGGCAGGGCGGCAAGGGCGGCGCCTCCCCACCGGCCGCTCAGGAGGCTCCCTCGCCATGATCGCCGAGATCGGCCATTTCGCCCTCATCCTCGCCCTGGCGGTGGCGCTGGTGCAAGCTTCCGTGCCGCTGATCGGCGCCCAGCGCGGCAACGCCGCCTGGATGGGGCTGGCGGGGCCGGCGGCGGTGGCGCAGTTCCTGTGCGTGGGCATCGCCTTCGCCGCGCTGATGCACGCCTACGTGACCTCGGACTTCTCCGTGCTGAACGTGGCGCAGAACTCCCATTCGCTGAAGCCCATGCTCTACAAGGTGGCCGGCCTGTGGGGCAACCACGAGGGCTCGCTGCTGCTGTGGATCACCATCCTGGCGGTGTTCGGCCTGGCGCTGACGGCCTTCGGCGGCAATCTGCCGCCGGGTCTCAAGGCCCGCGCCCTGGCGGTGCAGGCCATGATCGCGGTGGGCTTCCTGCTGTTCATCCTGTTCACCTCCAACCCCTTCCTCAGGCTCGATCCGCCGCCGATGGACGGCAACGGCCTCAATCCCATGCTCCAGGACCCGGGCCTGGCCTTCCACCCGCCGTTCCTCTATCTCGGCTATGTGGGCTTCTCGATGGCCTTCTCCTTCGCCATCGCCGCCCTGATCGAGGGCCGGGTGGATGCCGCCTGGGCGCGCTGGGTGCGCCCGTGGACGCTGGCCGCCTGGCTCTTCCTGACCTGCGGCATCGCGCTGGGAAGCTGGTGGGCCTACTACACCCTGGGCTGGGGCGGCTGGTGGTACTGGGACCCGGTGGAGAACGCCTCGTTCATGCCCTGGCTGGCCGGCACCGCGCTCCTGCATTCCGCCGTGGTGGTGGAAAAGCGCGACGCGCTGAAAAGCTGGACCATCCTGCTCGCCATCGTCGCCTTCGGCTTCTCGCTGCTGGGGACCTTCCTGGTGCGCTCGGGCGTGCTCACCAGCGTGCACGCCTTCGCCACCGATCCGGCGCGCGGCGCCTTCATCCTGCTTCTGCTGCTGGCGGTGCTGGGGGGGTCGTTCACCCTCTACGCCGTGCGGGCGCCGTCGCTCAAGCTGGGCGGGCTGTTCGCGCCGCTGTCGCGCGAAGGCGCGCTGCTGTTCAACAACGTGCTGATGGCCACCGGCGCCGGCACGGTTCTGCTGGGCACGCTCTACCCCCTGATCGCCGACGCCCTCAACCTCGGCAAGGTGTCGGTGGGCGCGCCCTTCTTCAATTCGGTGTTCCTGCCCCTGATGGCGCCCATGGTGGTGGCCATGGCCATCGGCCCGCTGCTGTCGTGGAAGCGCGGCGACCTTGCCGGCGTGCTCGGGCGCCTGAAATTCGCCCTGGCCGCGGCCGTGGCCGGTGCCGCGGCGGTGTGGGTGGCGCAGGGCGGTTCCGCCGGCCCGTGGTGGGCGGCGGCCGGCATGGGCCTTGCCCTGTGGCTGCTGCTGGGCACGCTCACCGAGCTGGCCGAGCGCGTGCGCCTGTTCCGGCTGCCCCTGGGACAATCCCTTCAGCGCGCCAGCCATCTGCCCCGGTCGGCCTGGGGGATGACCCTGGCGCACGGCGGGCTGGCGCTGGTCATCGCCGGGATGACGGCATCGTCGGCGTGGAAGTCGGAATCGGTGCAGAACCAGAAGCTGGGCGAGACCGTGACGGTGGCCGGCTACGCCTTCACGCTCACCGCCGTGAATGCGGTCAAGGGGCCCAATTACGACGCCCAGCAGGCCGTGTTCCAGGTGTCCAAGGACGGCCGGCCGTTCGCCGAGATGCGCCCCGAGAAGCGGATCTTCATCATGCCGCCGCGCCCGGCCACCGACGCCGCCATCCGCGGCACCCTGCTGGGGGACGTCTACGCGGTTCTGGGCGATCAGGCCGGCGACGGCGTGTGGGTGACCCGGCTCTATTTCAATCCGATGGTGCCGTGGATGTGGGCGGGAGCGGCGCTGATGGTCCTGGGCGGCCTCGTCTCGCTCAGCGACCGCCGCCACCGCATCGGCGCACCGGCACGAGCCCGCGCCGCCGCCGCCGCCGCCGCCGCCAAGGCCTGAGGGGAGGGTCGAACCCATGCGCCGCCTGCTCTATCTCCTGCCGGTCCTGGTGCTGGGGGTCCTCGCGCTCTTTTTCATGAAGGGTCTGGAGATGGACCCGCACGAAATCCCATCGGTGCTGCTGAACACGCCGGCGCCGGCGATCAACCTCGCCGCGCTGCCGGGCCATGACCACGGGCTGACCACCGACGACCTCAAGGGCAGGGTGTCCGTGGTGGACATCTTCGGTTCGTGGTGCGTCTCCTGCGCGCAGGAGCATCCCACCCTGCTCGCCATCAAAGAGACCGGCATCGTTCCCATTTACGGCATCGACTGGCGCGACGATCCGGTCAAGGGCGCCGAATGGCTGAAGAAGAATGGCGATCCCTACGAGCGCGTCGGCCTCGACCCCGCGCCGGGCCACGCGTCGGTGGATTTCGGCGTCACCGGGGCGCCGGAATCCTTCATCGTCGACAAGGGCGGCATCATCCGCTGGAAGCACATCGGCCCCATCACACCCGAGGTGTGGGAGACCGAGTTGCTGCCGAAGATCCGGGAGCTTCAGAAATGAGGAAGGCCCTTGCCCTTTGCGCCTGCCTGCTGGCGCTGTCCGGCCCGGTGCTGGCCGCCGACCCCGATGAGATGCTCAAGGACCCGGCGCAGGAAGCCCGGGCGGAGAAGATCGGCCAGGGGCTGCGCTGCCTGGTGTGCCAGTCGGAATCCATCGAGAATTCCAACGCCGACCTCGCCCGCGATCTGCGCGTGATCGTCCGCGAGCGCGTCAAGGCCGGCGACAGCGACCGGCAGGTGGTCGGGTACGTGGTGGCCCGCTACGGCGACTACGTGCTGCTGAAACCTCCCTTCAAGGCCAGGACCCTGGTCCTGTGGGGCGGGCCGTTCGCGCTGCTCCTGGGGGCCTTGGGGGTGCTGGTCGTCTTTTTCCGCCGCCGTAGCGCCGCCGGCTCGCCGCCGCCGCTCACGCCCGAGGAGATTCGCCGCCTCGACGCGCTGCTGAAGGATTCGGGCAACTCATGATCTGGCTCGTCTTTACGCTGATGGTGGCCGCGGTTCTGGCGCTGACGCTGGTGCCGCTGTTCCGGGCCCGTCCCGCAGCCCCCGACCGCGCCGCCTACGACCTCACCATCTACAAGGACCAGTTGGCCGAGGTGGATCGGGATCTCGAACGCGGGGTGCTGACCGCCGGCCAGGCCGGCGCCGCGCGCACTGAAATCCAGCGGCGCATGCTCGCCGCCGCAGGCGAAGGGAGCCGCTCCGCCAAAGGCGGCAAGGCCAAGAAGAGCGGGCGCCGGGGAATCTGGGGTGCGGCGGCCGCCATCGGCCTCGCCGTGCCGGCCTTGGCGTTCGGCCTCTACGGCCTGCTGGGCTCGCCCAATCTCCCCGATCAGCCCTATTCGGCCCGCGTCGGCCAGATCCACCAGATGCAGGGCCAGGTGGCGCAGATCAAAGGCATGGTCGACGGCCTCGTCGAGCGGCTGCGCCAGAATCCCGATGACGGGCGCGGCTGGGCGATGCTGGGCCGCTCGCTGCGCGTGCTGGGCGAACCGGACAAGGCTCGGGACGCCTATGCCAAGGCGCTGCCGCTGCTGCCCGGCGACGCCCAGGTGCGGCTGGAATTCGCCTCGCTGCTGATCGAGGACGTGCCCGCCGGCTCACCCCTGCCGCCCCAGTTCGTGGCGGTGATGCGCGAGGTGCTGGCCATCGACGGGGAAAGCGTCGACGCCCTCTATTTCGTCGGCTTGGCCGAGGCTCAGGCGGGCCACGCCGCCAAGGCGCGTGAGCTGTGGACCAAGCTGATGGACAAGCTGCCCGCCGATTCCTCCGATCGGACCCAGGTGGCCAAGCAGCTCCAGGCGCTCGGCCAGTGAACCGTCCGGCCGCCGCCGCGCCGAACGCGCGGCGGCGGGCCTATTCGGTCAGCTGCGGGGGCAACTGGCTCAACATTACCTCGGCACGCCGGTTGTCCTGGCGGCCGCTGGGGGACGCATTGGTGGCCAAGGGGTATTCCTCGCCCATGCCGCGGGCGAGGACGCGGCTGGGGGGAACGCCCTGGCCGACCAGATAATTCTTCACCGCCAAGGCGCGGAAAAACGAGAGCTGCTGGTTGACCTCGGGATGGCCGGTCGTGTCGGTGAAACCTTCCACGGTCGCTCGGACTCCGGGATGGGTCTTAAGGTAGGCGGCCACGGATTGCAGCCGGTTGGCCGCGCCGGCACGGAAGGTGGCCTTTCCCGTCTCGAACGGCACATTGGTTATCATCGCGCCCGGCCCGACCGCGATCCGGGCCTGTTCGCGCGCCATGTGCGCCTCGGTCTGGTAGCTGGCGATGGCGAGGCGTTGCCGGGTCATGTAGAGGTCGTGATCGAGTTGGGGCTCGTCCCCGGCGCGGGCGGCGGCTTCGGCATCCGTCAGGGATTGCTGCGCCTCCTGGAGCTGGTTCGGCGCGTAGCGGGTGATGTTGGGGTTGTTGCGGGCGACGTCCACCTGCCGGCGCATATCCGATACCCGGGGGTTCTCGGCCATTTGGCCGGCGCAGGCGGCCAGCAGGGCGGCCGCCAGGGCGGATGGGAGCGCGCGGGCGGCGAGCGCGGTGATGCGGCTGGTCATGGCGTTCTCCTGGTCAGCGGGCGGCGGTCAGGGCAGGGGGGTGACTTGCGGAAGCGGCGCTGCGGCCGGCGCCGGCGGGGCATTCCCGGCGAGGGCCTGGGTGGCCTTGGCGGCCTTGGTCTTGGCCATGGCGAGTTCCGCATCGACCTTTGCTTCCTTGGCCATGCGGTCGGCTTCCTCGGTGCGGTTGTCGTTCACCGCCTGCTGGGCGGCGTTCAGCCGGTCGGTGGCCGCCTGGAGCTCTGGAAGCGCGTAGGTGCTGGCGCCCTGGCCCTGCGCGGCGGTGATCGCGTCTTGGGCCTGGGCGACCGAGGGCGGGGCTTGTCCCGCGGCGCAGGCCGACATCAGGACGGCGGCGGCACAGGCCAGGGGAGCGACGGCGATCCGGGTCATGGCGTCCTCCTCGATTGCTCGGAAGGAGAACGCCCGCCCACCCCGCTTGTTCCCGCCCATCCCGATCGGTCATGCGGACGGGCCGAACGGGTCCGTTGCGAGGATTATGGCAGGGCGGACGGCACCACTCCGGGCGTCGCGGGAACGATTTCGCGCACCGGGCCGCGCGGCGTGCCGTTCTCCGGCGATCCCGGCGCCTGAGGAATTCTTTGCACCGCGGTCGTTTGCGGCGGTGGAAGGTCGTCCGAGCAGGCCGGGACCAGAACCGTAAGCGACAGGCTGACGAGGAGGGCGACGTACAGGGGCATGGGTGGCCTCGCATGTGCGCTCGGCGGAGGGAACGCCGGTGCGATCCCCAGGTTCCGGCAGCAAGTCCAACGAGCGCGGCCGGTCTCGGATGTCCGCCATACCGACGGGTGCCTCCAGTGCGAAAAATCGAACGTTCGCGCCCGGCACAAACGTTCGATTTTTTCCGCGACGCAATAGTTCGGACCCTACAACCAAAGTCGATTCGCACGACACAACCGATATCCGAGCAAGAACCGGAGTTCGCCGGCCGGGCCTGCGGATTAGGTTTTGCCGACCCTGCCCCGATTTCCCCGGCATCGGATTCGGAGCGGGATAAAGCAAATCGGAGAAGAGGTGCAATCATGATGAGTTTAGCCGGCAAGATCGCCGTCGTAACAGGCGGCAGCGCCGGAATCGGGCTCGGCATCGCAAAGCGCCTGGTATTGGAAGGCGCCTCGGTGGTGATTGCCGGACGCCGGCAGGCCGAACTTGAGGCGGCGGCCGCCGAGATCGGCACCGCCGCGTCCGTTGTGCGTGCCGATGTTGCCGATCTCGCCGATCTCGACAGGACCTTCGCGATCAACGTCAAAGGAGTCCTGTTCACGGTTCAAAAGGCGCTGCCGCTCCTGACCGACGGAGCCTCCGTGATCGTCACCGGCTCCTCGACGTCCATCAAGGGAACCCCAGCGTTCAGCGTCTACAGCGCGACCAAAGCGGCGGTTCGCAACTTCGCCAGGGCATGCGCGATACGATGCTTACCCATATGGCGGCCAGCATCCCGATGGGACGCATCGGCGAGCCCGACGACGTTGGCAAGGCGGCCGTGTTTCTCGCTTCCGACGCGTCGAGTTTCGTGAATGGCGTAGAGCTTTTCGTCGACGGCGGGCTCGCGCAGATATGAGGGATGCGGCGGACAAAGCGCCGCCGGCCGTCCCGGCCGCCGCGCTATTCCAGCGCCTGGCGCAACGCCGCCGCGGCGGCCCACGGGGCCAGGGCCAGCGCCCCCGCCAGCATGCCGCCCAGGATCAGCAGATGGGCGCGGGGCTCCAGGCCCTGGAGGGTGGCGTCGATGGCGCCCACGCCGAAGATCAGCACCGGCACGTACAGCGGCAGGATCAACAGCGACAGCAGCACGCCGCCGCGCCGGGCGCCGAGCACCAGCGCGGCGCCGACGGCGCCGACCAGCGACAGGATGGGCGTGCCCACCAGCATGGTGAGAAGCAGGATCTTGAACCCGGCCGCGTCCAGATTCAGCAGCACCGCCAGCACCGGCGCCGCCGCCAGCAGCGGCAGGCCGGTGGTCAGCCAGTGGGCCACCACCTTGGCGGCCACCACCACCTCCAGCGGCGTGGGCGTCAGCACCAGCAGCTCCAGCGAGCCGTCCTCGTAATCCGCCTGGAACAGCCGGTCCAGTGACAGCATCGACGCCAGCAGCGCGGTCACCCACAGCACGCCCGGCGCCACCCGCGCCAGGATGTTGGCCTCGGGGCCGATGCCGAACGGGAACAGCACCACCGTCAGCACGAAGAAGGTCACCACCATGACGCTGTCCGAGCCTTGGCGCAGCGCCAGGCGCAGGTCGCGGCGGACGATTTCGCCGAAGCGGCTCACAGGAACATCTCCGCCAGCTCGGCCGAGGGGGCGAAGCGGTCGAGGTGGATCTCCCGCGCCCCCGGAAGGTCGATGTCGGCATGGGTGGACAGGGCCACCATCCCGCCCTGGGCCCGGTGCTCGGCCAGTACCCCTTCCAGCACCCTGATCGAGCCCCGGTCGAGCGCGGTGGTGGGCTCGTCCAGCAGCCACAGCGGCGAGGGCGCCGCCAGCAGGCGGGCGAGGTTGGCGCGGCGCCGCTGGCCCGCCGACAGCATCTTGCCGGGCAGCGCCGACAGGTGCGCCAGGCTGAAGCGCTCCAGCGCCCCCGCGACCCGCTGTCCGGCGGCATCGCCGCGAGGCTCATGCAGGCGGGCCCAGAACGCCACGTTCTCGGCTACCGAGAGGACCGGCTTGATGGCGTCGTGGTGCCCCACGTAATGGGAGCGCGCGGCATGCGCCTCGGGATCGTCCGACACCGCCCGGCGCCGCCACGCGAGGGTGCCGGAAAACGGCTTCAGCAACCCGGCCATCAGGCGCAACAGGCTCGACTTGCCCGATCCGTTGGGTCCCAGCAGCACCAGGGCGTCGCCGGCCGCGAGCGCGAAGGACAGCCCGGCGAACACCACACGGCCACCGCGCACGCAGACGAGTTGGGAGCCGGAGAAATCGGCGTCGGACGGATGAATGCCGGTCATGGCCGGCACCATGGCAGAAAGCGCGTGTTTTGCAAAGGTTACCGCGCAACGAAAGAGGCCGGCGCCGTAGGGGGGAGCGCCGGCCTCCTCGACCCGCCAGCCGCCCGCGGGGTCCTCGTTCGGGCGGTTCGGGAAGGGTCTCGATGGGAAAAGAAAATACCCGGAATATGGCGGTTTTATGGGCGCCGCCGACCATCGGCGGGACGTGTGGGGCGTTGGGGTTGACCCATCCCGTCCGTTCGGATGGCCGGCTGGACAGGACGATTAAAGTATGGTGAAAGGGAATGCCGCGCCGCGCCCGCCGTTTCGCCGACCGGGCCCGCACTCACGTTTGCCGAGAGAGGATGTATTCCCATGTCCGTCGTGGGCCATGACACCCTTGGAATCCGCCGTTCGTTCGCGATCGACGGCGTTTCCTACGACTATTTCAGCCTGAAGGCGGCCGAGGCCACCCTGGGAGATCTGTCGCGCCTGCCGTACTCGCTCAAGGTGCTGCTCGAAAACCTGTTGCGGTACGAGGACGGGCGCTCGGTCACCGTGGACGACCTCAAGGCCGTGGCGGCATGGACGGACAATCGCGGCAAGGCGGAACGGGAAATCGCCTATCGCCCCGCCCGCGTGCTCATGCAGGACTTCACCGGCGTTCCGGCGGTGGTCGATCTGGCGGCCATGCGCGACGCGGTGGTGGCGCTGGGCGGCGATCCCGAGCAGATCAATCCGCTGTCGCCGGTCGATCTGGTGGTCGACCACTCGGTGATGGTCGATTACTACGGCACCAAGGACGCGCTCGAAAAGAACATGGCGCTGGAATTCGAGCGCAACGGCGAGCGCTACGCCTTCCTGCGCTGGGGCCAGACCGCCTTCGCCAATTTCCGCGTGGTCCCGCCCGGAACCGGCATCTGCCACCAGGTCAATTGCGAGTACCTGGCCCAGGTGGTGTGGACGGGCAAGGACGGCCGGCGCAACCTCGCCTATCCGGACACGCTGGTGGGTACCGATTCCCACACCACCATGGTCAACGGCCTGGCGGTGCTCGGCTGGGGCGTGGGCGGCATCGAGGCCGAGGCGGCCATGCTCGGCCAGCCGATCTCCATGCTGATCCCCGAGGTGGTCGGCGTGAGGCTGACCGGCGCCATCCGCGAAGGCGTCACCGCCACCGACGTGGTGCTGACGGTGACCCAGATGCTGCGCAGGAAGGGCGTGGTCGGCAAGTTCGTCGAGTTCTTCGGGCCGGGCCTGGATTCCCTCGCCCTCTCCGACCGCCTGACCGTCGCCAACATGGCCCCGGAATACGGCGCCACCTGCGGATTCTTCCCCATCGACGCCGAAACCATCCGTTTCCTGGAGTTCACCGGCCGCGACCCGGCGCGGGTCAAGCTGGTGGAGCGCTACGCCCGGGATCAGGGGATGTGGCGCGATGCCGATACCCCCGATCCGGTCTTCACCGAGACCGTGGATATGGATCTCGGCCAGGTCGAACCCTCGCTGGCCGGTCCCAAGCGGCCCCAGGACCGGGTCGCCCTCAAGGATGCCAAGCGCGGCTTCGCCGAGGCGCTGCCGGGGTTGCAGGCCGGCGCCGCGCTCGATGCCAAGGTGGCGCTGTCCGACGGGCGCGGCGCCATCGGCCACGGCGACGTGGTGATCGCGGCCATCACCTCGTGCACCAACACGTCCAATCCCAGCGTCCTGATCGCCGCCGGCCTGCTGGCCAAGAAGGCGGTGGAGAAGGGTTTGGCGGCCAAGCCGTGGGTGAAGACGTCGCTGGCGCCGGGCTCGCAGGTGGTTCCCGACTACCTTGCCGCCGCCGGCCTGCAATCCAGCCTGGACGCGCTGGGCTTCACGGTCGCGGGGTTCGGCTGCACCACCTGCATCGGCAATTCGGGTCCGCTCGACGAGCCCGTCGCCAAGGCCGTCGAGGACAACAGCCTGGTGGTGGCGGCGGTGCTGTCGGGCAACCGCAATTTCGAGGGCCGCATCAGCCCCCACGTCAAGGCCAACTACCTGGCCTCGCCGCCGCTGGTGGTGGCCTACGCCATCGCCGGCACCATGAACCTGGACCTGACCACGGAGCCGTTGGGCACTGGGGCCGACGGCAAGCCGGTGTTCCTGGCCGACATCTGGCCGTCGAACCGCGAGATACGCGACGCCATCGCCAAGGCCCTGTCGGCCGAATCCTACCGCTCGCGCTATGCCGACGTGTTCAAGGGGCCCGAGGCGTGGCGCAAGGTGGCGGTGGCCACCGGCAAGACCTATGCCTGGGACCCGGCCTCCACCTATGTGAAGAACCCGCCCTATTTCGCCGGGCTGACCAAAGCGGCGCCGACCGCCTTCGCCGACATCTCCGGCGCGCGGCCGCTGGTGATCCTGGGCGATTCCATCACGACCGACCACATCAGCCCGGCGGGCAGCATCAAGCCGACCGCGCCGGCCGGCGAGTACCTGGTGTCGCGGGGCGTCCCGCCCAGGGACTTCAATTCCTACGGCGCGCGGCGCGGCCACGACGAGGTCATGACCCGGGGCACGTTCGCCAACGTGCGGCTGCGCAACGAGATGGCGCCCGGCACCGAGGGGGGCGTGACCCGCCACCAGCCGTCTGGCGAGGTGATGTCCATCTACGCGGCGTCGGTGCGCTATCAGGCCGCCGGCGTGCCGCTGGTGGCCGTGGCCGGCAAGGAATACGGCACCGGCTCGTCGCGCGACTGGGCGGCCAAGGGCACCAAGCTGCTGGGGATCAAGGCGGTGATCGCCGAAAGCTTCGAGCGCATCCACCGCTCCAATCTGGTGGGCATGGGCATCCTGCCGCTGCAATTCCCCGAGGGCATGGACCGCAAGACGCTCAATCTCGACGGGACCGAGACCTTCGACATCCTCGGGCTCGCGGGCGGAATCAAGCCCCGGCAGGGCGTCGCCGTGACCATCACGCGCGCCGACGGCTCGCGCGAGACCGTCACGGCGCTCTGCCGGATCGACACCCTCGACGAGGTCGATTACTACCGCCACGGCGGCATCCTGCAGTACGTGTTGCGGAGTCTGGTGGCCTGAGGCGCGGGCCAGCACGCCTCGTTGTACGTTTTTTCGCTGTCATCCCGAGCCGAAGGGCGAGATCTTTCACCCAAAGATCCCTCAGTCGCTCCGCGTCTTCGGGATGACAACGTCGGTATGGGGAGCCCATGGGGATGCGACAGTCGCGCGACACGTTTTCCGCATCGCCGCTGGCGTGGGGTGCCCTCCCGCGTGTCGGCGTCGCCGCCGCCGCCGCCGCCGGCTTATGGCTGTCGGTCGGCTGGGCTTTGGGGTGGTGGTGACTTTGGGGTGGCGGTGACATGGGCGCGGCGATCATCGAGCTGGACGACGTCACCCTCGGCTACGAGCGCCATCCGGCCGTCCACCATCTGCGCGGCGGCTTCGCGTCCGGCACGCTGACGGCCGTCGTCGGCCCCAACGGCGGCGGCAAGAGCACCCTGCTCAAAGGCGTGATCGGTCTGTTGCGGCCCCTGAGCGGACGGATTTCCGTGAACGGCGTGGACCGGCGCGACATCGCCTACCTTCCCCAGCAGGCCGACATCGACCCGCGCTTCCCGATCTCGGTCCTCGACACCGTGCTGCTGGGCCATTGGCGCCGCATGGGGGCGTTCCGGCCGGTCACCCGGGCGATGCGGGCGGCCGGCGCGGCGGCGCTGGCGGCGGTGGGGCTGGAAGGCTTCGAGGCGCGCCCGATCGGCTCGCTCAGCGCCGGCCAGAGGCAGCGGGCGCTGTTCGCCCGCGTGCTGGTGGCCGACAGCCCGGTCATCCTGCTGGACGAGCCCTTCACCGCCATCGACGCCAAGACCACCGCCGATCTGCTCGCGCTCGTTCTGCGCTGGCACGGAGAGGGCCGCACGATCGTCGCCGTGCTGCACGACCACGACCAGGTCCGCCGGTATTTTCCGCAAACGCTGCTGCTGGCGCGCGAAGCCATCGGCTGGGGGGATACCGAAGCCGTGCTGACCCCGGACAATCTTCGGCACGTCCGGGCCATGAGCGAAGCCTGGGACACGGAAGCCCCCGTTTGCGAGCGGGGGGCGGCATGAGCCTCGCCGCCAGCCTCGGCGACTGGCTGTTCGGCCCGTTCCTCGATTTCGGCTTCATGCGCCGGGCGCTGGTGGCGTGCCTGGCGCTGGCCCTGGGATCGGGGCCGGTGGGGGTGTTCCTGGTGCTGCGGCGCATGGCCCTGATCGGCGACACCATGTCCCATGCCGTGCTGCCCGGCGCGGCGGTGGGCTTCCTGATCGCCGGCCTGTCGCTGCCGGCCATGAGCCTGGGCGGGTTCATAGCCGGCCTCGCCGTGGCGCTGCTGTCGGGCCTGGCGACCCGCTTCACCGCGCTGGAGGAGGACGCGAGCTTCGCCGCGTTCTTCCTCATCTCCCTGGCGCTGGGGGTGATGATCGTGTCGCTGCACGGTAACAACGTCGATCTCATGCACGTCCTGTTCGGCAGCATCCTGGCGGTGGACGACGTTTCCCTGGTCCTGGTGGCCGCCATCGCCACCGTCAGCGTGCTCGCGCTGGCGCTGATCTACCGGCCCCTGGTGGTGGAGTGCTTCGATCCCGGATTCCTGCGCGCGGTTGGCGGCCGGGGGGGTGCCGTCCATCTCGTCTTCCTGGTGCTGGTGGTGCTGGACATGGTGGCCGGTTTCCAGGCGCTCGGCACCCTGATGGCGGTGGGGCTGATGATGCTGCCGGCCACGGCCGCGCGGTTCTGGGCGCGCGACGTGTGGGGATTGGTGCTGGCCGCCGTGCTGGTGGCCATGGTGTCGGGCTTCGTCGGGCTGGTGGCGTCCTACCACGGCAACCTGCCCTCCGGCCCGGCCATCGTGCTGTGCGCGGGGGTCATTCACCTGGCGTCCCTGGTGGCCGGGCCGCACGACAGTCTTGTCGCCCGCCGGCTGCGGCGGCGCCATCTCCGGGCGTGAGGGGGGCACCATGGCCAAAGCGGCATTCCGCACGCTTCTTCTGGCCCTGGCCGTCCTTGCGGCGGCGATCGGGGCGGCGCGGGCCGACGAGTCCCGCCCGCTGCGGGTGGTGGCCACCTTTACCATCCTGGCCGACATGGTGCGCCAGGTGGGCGACGGCCGGGTGGCGGTGACGGCGCTGGTCGGCCCAAACGGCGACGCCCATGTCTACGAACCCACGCCGGCCGACGTGCGGGCGGTGGCCGAAGCCGACCTGCTGGTGGTCAATGGCCTGGGCATGGAGGGCTGGCTGGATCGGCTTGGCCGGGCGGCCGGTTACCACGGGCCCGTGGTGGTGGCGTCCCGGGGGATCGCGCCCCGCGAGATGAGCGAGGACGGCAGGACGGCCGTCGATCCCCATGCCTGGCAGGACCTCGCCGACGGCCGCCGTTATGTCCAGAATATCGCCGAGGGCCTGGAGAAGGCCGATCCCGCCCACCGGACTGTCTATGCCGACCGCGCGGCCCGTTATTCGGCGGAGCTGAAGGATCTGGA
This sequence comes from Pseudomonadota bacterium, assembly GCA_021847015.1. Lineage (GTDB taxonomy): Bacteria > Pseudomonadota > Alphaproteobacteria > Rhodospirillales > Magnetospirillaceae > JAJZVW01. The sequence goes on from JAJZVW010000015.1 coordinate 62,417, forward strand.
CGCCTGGGTGCGGGCCGAGATCGGCCAGGTGCCGCCGGACAAGCGCGAGGTCATCACCACCCACGACGCCTTCGGCTATTTCGGCGCGGCCTATGGCGTGAGGTTCCTGGCCCCCGAGGGGATCAGCACCGATGCCGAGGTCACCGCCGGCGATTTCGCCCATCTGATCCGGCAAATCCGGCGGACCGGGGTGAAGGCGCTGTTCGTCGAGAACATGTCCGATCCGCGGCTGGTCCGCGAGCTGGCCGACGAGGCCGGGGTGCCCGTCGGGGGAACGCTTTACGTGGACGCCCTGTCGCCGCCGGACGGTCCGGCGCCGACCTACGTGGACATGTTCCGCTCCAACGTGACCCAACTGGTGGCGGCCATGGAGCGCAACCGGGGGGAATGATGCGATGATGGCGGGGTCCCATGTGGTGGTCGGCGCCGCCGCCTGGGCGGTCGTGGCCACGCTCGGCCACCATCCGCCGGCCGATCCGGCGGCGCTGGCCGCCGCCGCGGCGGGCGCGCTGCTGCCCGATATCGACCATCCCAAGTCCTGGATGGGCCGCAAGCTCTGGCCGGTCTCCGTGCCCCTGGCGGCGCTGATCGGCCACCGGGGGCTCACCCATTCCCTGGTGGCGGTGGCGGCCACCCTATTCCTCGCCGCCACCTTCGGCATGGGGTGGATGGCGCTTCCGGCGGCGGTGGGCTACCTGTCGCATCTCGCGGCCGACGCGCTCACGCCGTCCGGCGTGCCGCTGCTGTGGCCTGTGCGCTGGCGCTTCGCCCTGCCGCTCTGCCGCACCGGCGGCGTGCTGGAAATCCTGGTGGTGGTGGCGCTGGCGCTGGCGGCGGGGTGGGCGACGGGAATCGATTTCGCCCATTTGCCGCGCCCGCACATGGCTTCCTGGCCCGGGTGACGGGCCGGCGGCGGGGCTTACAGCCGGCCGCAGACCGCCACGCCGCTTCCGACGTCCGGGACCGTTTCGGCCGCCGCGTGCATCTCGGCCGGCGGCGGCGGGCATGGCGCGGCCGGGGCGCCGTGCCACGAGGTGTGGGCGGGGATGTCCTCGCCCTTCATGACGATGGTGAGCGGCCCGATGCGGGCGAAGTCGCCGACCTTGGTGTCGTAGAGGACCGTGGCCGCCGCGCCCACGCTCACCCCCGTGCCCACCGCCACCCGGCCGACCTTCATCACCCGGTCTTCGTAGAGATGGGTCTGCAAGGCCGCTGCGGAATTGATGGCGGCGAAATCCCCGATCGACACGCAGTCGAATTCGGTGATGTCGGTGGTGTCCATGAACACGCCCCGGCCGGTGCGCGCGCCGTAGATTCTCAGCGCCCAGGGCAGGAACGGCGTGCCGCGCAGATGGTCGAGCAGAACCTTGCCGGCCATGCCCCAATACATCACCGCGACCGATTCGGTCCGCAGCGCCCACCACGACCACATCGGCTTCGTCGTCGGCCGGTAGACGCCCATCATCAGCCACTTCACCGCCGCCGAGGACAGGGCCAGCGCCACCGAGATGGCCACGCTCGCCGACAGGAATTGCGGCACCGCCCGGGCGTAATCCCGGGCCAGGACCGCCGGCGCCAGGAGGTCGACCGCCAGAGTGCCGAAGGTGATGAACAGCATGGACGGCAGGGACACGGAGAGGGCCTCGAACACCGCCCGCGCGGCGATCCGCCAGCGTGGCGGCTCGTAGGTCCAGGTCGCCCCCACGTCGCCGAATTGCTGGCGCACCGGCAGTTTGATGGGCGGGCTGCCGAACCAAGTCCCCCCTTCGGCCATCGCGTCGTTGGCGGGAGGTTTGGACTTGATGCCGATGAGCGCGCCGGCGGGAATGTCGGCGCCGCCCGGCACCACCGCCTCGTTGCCGATGAAGACCCGATCGCCGGTGCGCACCGGCTCAAGGGCCATCCAGCCGCAGCGCACGGTCTCGTCGCCAAGCATCACCTCGTCGGCCACGAAGCATTTGTCGCCGATGTCGATCAGGTCGTAGCGGCCCGACAGGCTGCACGAAATCTCGGAACCCCGGCCGATCCGGGCGCCCATCAGGCGATACCAGGCCCGCATGTAGACCGTGGCGTAGAGCGAGGACAGGGTCTCCAGCGTAAGCTCGCTGCACAGCGCCACCATCCACTTGCGGAGGTAGAACCAGCCGTGGACCGAGTAGGTCCCGGCCGTGACCCTGGGGAGAATGGCCCAGCGGATGGCGGCGATCAGCAGCACCGTCAGGACGATCAGCACCATGGCCGTCGGCCAGGCCAGGACCGGCAGGGTGTAAAGCTCGCCCACCGACAGATACCGGCTGACGATGCCGTCCAGATGGTCGAAGACGGCGAAGGCGGGAAAAATCGGGATCAGGGTGATGGGCGGGAAGACCAGCAGCGACAGGGCGTAGGCCAGGCCCATGGCGGTCCGGCGCAAAGGCCCGGCGGCCGGAGGCGCCGGCAGATCGTCCGCGCCGACCGTGCCGACATGCCGTCCCGGCGAGCCGTCCCAGCGTTCGAAGGCTCCCACGACGGTCCCCGCCGGCAGGGCGGTAAGGTCGCCCAGTTGGGCGCCGCCGCCGACGACGCACCCGCGGTTCAGCACGGCGGAGCTGCCGATGCTCGCGCGCTCGCCGATGAGGACGGGACCGATCAGCAGTTCATTCCCCACCACTTCGGCATTGGCGAAATGAACCCGCCCGCCGATGGTGGCGTCCCGGCCGATGGAGATGAGGTCGACGGCGCCCGCGTCGATTTCGCCGATCACGCAGTCGCGCCCGATCCCGGCGCCCAGCAGGCGCAGGTAGACGCGCATGATCACCGTGTCCTGGAACCACTTGACGTGAACCAGGGTCAGCAGGCGCTGGGTCAGCCACCAGCGGAAGTAATAGGCGCCCCACAGGGGATAGCGTCCCGGCCGGGTACGGCCCAGCACCAGCCACTTGCCGGCGACGGCGATGGCGACCGTGCCCAGGTTGATGACGCTGTAGGTGGCGAGCAGGGTGCCTACCTCCTTGAGGAAGCCGGCGTCATCGCCCGACAGCAGCATGTAGCTGACGAACACCCCCAGCCACGGCGCGGTGGCCAGCGCGATGATGACGGGCAGCACGGCCGCCTGGGCCAGGCCGCACAGGAACCGCCGTGCCAGCGGGGGCGGGGTGAACGCCAAAGAGCGTGGAGGCTGGGCCTTCCCGGCCGCCTCCAGGCGTTGGGCCATGGCGCGCAGGCTGCGGGCGCCGTAGATGTCCTGGAGCGTCAGGCCGGCCAGGTCCGGCGTCTCGCGCGCCGCCGACACGAAACGGGCGGCCAGCAGGGAATGCCCCCCCAGATCGAGGAAGAAATCCGCGTCCAGCGGGATGGCCTGTCCGGGAAACACCCGTTTGGCGGCCGCCAGCAGCGCCGCCTCGGTCGCGCCGGCGGGTTCCTCGTCGTCGCCGGCCGGGGCGGCCGACAGGGGAAGGGCCCGGAGCGCCTTTCGGTCGATCTTGCCCGACGCCAGCCGGGGCAGGGCGTCCGCCGTCTCGAAATGGGACGGCACCATGTAGCAGGGAAGCTCGGCCCGCAGCCGGGCGCGCACGGAGGCCACATCGACGGTTGCGCCTTGGGCCGGCACCAGGAACGCGACCAGCCGGTCGATGCCGCCGTCGTTGCGCAGCACCACCGCCGGCGCGGCGATGTCCGTGCTGGCGGACAGGCGCGTTTCGATCTCGCCGAGCTCGACCCGGAAACCTCGGATCTTGACCTGATCGTCGATGCGGCCGTGGAAGATCAGCCGCCCCTCGGGATCGATGCTGACGGCGTCGCCCGAGCGGTAGAGCACGGGATCGTCGCCGCCGGCCGCGAAGGGATTGGCGATGAACTTGGCCCGCGTAAGCTCGGGCCGGCCGAGATATCCGCCGGCCACGCCGGGGCCGCCGATCAGCAATTCGCCGGTCGCTCCCGGCGCCACCGGCCGTAAATCCTCGTCTACCACGTGGCACGTATGGTTGGCGATCGGACGGCCGATGGTGACCGGCTCGCCCGGGCGGATTTCAGCGACGGTGGCCACCACCGTGGTTTCGGTGGGGCCATAGCTGTTGAACAGCCGGCGGCCGGGGCGGCACCAGCGTTCCGCCACCGCGGGCGGGCAGGCCTCGCCGCCCAGGATGACCACCCTGAGCGAAGGGACGTCGCGCGGTAGCAGGGCGAGCAGAGTCGGCACCGTGTCGAGAACGGTGATCCCGGCCTCGTCCAGCACGTTGCACAGCCGGTCGGTGGCCTGCATGGTCTCGCGCCCGGCCACCCACAGGGTCGCGCCGGCCAGATAGGGCAGGAAAATCTCCTCCAGCGACAGGTCGAAGGCCACCGACGCGCCCTGGAACACCACGTCCTCGGCGACCAGGCCGTAGATCTCGTTGGCCGCCCGCAGATAGTGGCAGATGTTGCGGTGGCCGATCGCCACGGCCTTGGGCCTGCCCGTCGATCCCGACGTATAGATGGCGTAGGCGGGGTCCTGCGACCCCGAATCCATTCCGGCCGCCGCCCCGGACGCCGGCCGGGGCGTTTCGGCGGCCAGCGCGCCGGCGAACAGCATGGGCGCGGGCAGGGTGCCGGCCCGTGCGGCGGTGGTCCGGTCGACCAGGACGGCGGCGGCCGAACAATCGGCCAGGCAGGCGGCAACCCGGTCGACGGGAGTGTCGGCGTCGAACGGGATATAGGCGGCTCCGGCCTTCAGAATCCCCAGCAGCGCCACATGAAGGTCGATGGAGCGGTCGAGCCACAGGCCGATGAAGCTTCCGCGCCCCAGCCCCCGCGCGCGCAGGGCCTGCGCCACCGCGTCGGAGCGTGCCGCCAGTTCGCCATAGGCCACGCGCCGGCTCCCGAAGATGATGGCGACCTTGTCCGGCGACGCGGCGGCGGTCGCGGCGAAGATGGCGTGCAGCGTCTCGTTGCGGAGATGGTCCGGCCGGCGGGGGCCGATGAGGCGGCAGGCAGGGGGGCTAACCCGCATTTCTCATACTCCTGCCGGTTTGACGGCGGAAAATCCGCCGGCAGGGCCGGCGGCGGCAGCAGCCAAGGCTGGACGCCTTGGCTGCGGGCCGCGACTTGGCACTCCTGCGCCCCGAAACGCGATCAAACCGGCAGGAGTGTGAGAAATGCGGGTTAAGGGCGTTCATTGCTCGGATGGGGAAAAACGGCACTGGGATTATTGTCGCTTGGGATTGTGGTATTCGGCGGGCGGCCGCGCGCTTTGCCCCGCCTAGTGGTCCGATCCCGACAAAAGGTTCATGCCTGTGAACCTTTTGTCGGGTGAATCGGCCCACAAAATCAATGAATTGTGCACCGACACATTCGGAAGGCCGGTGCACCTTCCGAATGTGTCGGTGCACTAGGCAAGACAAGAGGGCGCGGGAGGAAGCGCCAATGCCCGCGCCGCCATGACGTTTCGCCGCCGGGTCGCGGCCGGGAACCACCGGATCGCGAAATCGCCACCGGCCGCATGCAGCCGCACGTCCCCGCCGCCAAGGGGGCGGCCCGGAGTCAACGCCGCGGCAAGGTCGGGTTCGGCCAGCCCCTGGGCGATGCCCGTGCCGGCGGCCTTCAGCACGGCTTCCTTGGCGGTCCACAGGCGGGCGAAGGCGGCGCCGTCGCCATTCTCGGCCGACGACAGCCAGCGCTTTTCCCCGGCGGAAAAAAAAGTCCCGGCGACCGCGTCGCCACCCGCGCAAGGGAGCAATTCGAGGTCGACGCCGACCGGCCTGTTCCAGGCGAGCGCCACGAGAACAATGTCGTCCCGATGGGACGTATTGAAGAAGAGCCGGTCGGTCGGATGTTTCAGCATCGGCTTGCCGTTCGCAGTTCTGCCGATGACGATGTCGCCTTCCGTGCAGTCGATCGCCTCCGCCAGCGTACGGCGAAGAACACGGCGACGGGCTTCGACGGACGGAATGTCCGCGAACAGCCATACGCCGTCATCGAGGCGAAGTGGTATCCGGTAATTCATCGGGCGGGCTTTTCTAGCACCGCCGCCCTGTCCGAGGAATGGAAAACACGGCCGCGGGCGTATGGCGGCCGCAAAAACGCCGACGCCCGTATTCCGCTCTTCGACCAAAAATTTCAGTCTTTTCCCTTAAGCGAACATTGGCTGTATCCGTTTCCCCCGTCCGGCTTGGGGTCAGGACCAGGGCTGTTCAGTGCCTGTTTTCACCCGCCGATGTCATCCCGACCGGGCGTCCGCGAGCGGAGGAATCTTTCACGCAGGGTGCCGGAAAGGTCCCTCGGCTGCGCTCGGGACGACAGGGATGGATTTGTCGTTCCGACGGAGCGTCGGCGACGAGGATCGTTCACGCGCGGCGGCCCGGGATTCCCGAATCCGCGGGCTAGATCGACCCCGCCGTCCCGGCACCTTGCAGGCGGGCACCATCGAAGCGCTCAAGGGTGTTGTCGTGGATGATGGTGCGCACGGCGCCCACATAGGCGCGGCCCAGTTCGGAATAGGGGGCGAGCGCGCCGGCCAGCGTGGTGCCGTCGGCCACCGTTCCGCGCGCATGGGCGCGGGCGCGGGCGCGGCGCAGGTCTCGGTAGGCGCGGTGGGTGTTGAGGTTGTGGACATAGGCGCGAACGGCATCGCCGGCGGTGGCGAAGGTGGCCGAGCGGGTGGTGTTGCCGTCGCCGGTCTCGACGGTATGGCCGAACAGGTTGTTGTCCCGCCGTACCAGGCGCGAGGTTCCCCAGCCGGTTTCCAGTGCCGCCTGAGCCAAGGCCAGCGACGGCGGCACGGTATCCACCCGGCGCAGCAGGCGCTCCACGGCGCCGGGGCCGGGACGGACGTCGTAACGGCTCGCCAGGTCGGCGACCCAGGCGGCTTCGGCGGGCGCCAGCGCGCCGTCCCGCGCGGCGCGCTGGGCCACGGCTTCCAGCCGGCGGCGGTCGCGGGCGATCTCCTCGTCGGCTTCCAGTACCAGGGGGAGCATCAGCCGCAGGAAAACGGCCTTGCGGGCGTCGCCTTCCGGCAGGTCGGCCATGTCCGACGGCAGGGCTTCCAGGCGCAGACGCGGCACCGCGCCACCCCTGGCGACCGTGTCGAGGCGGTAGCCGATGCGGCCGAAGGCCGCGTCCAGCCCGCTGGCGCTGGCGAGGTCGTCGCCGGAGAGCGCGGGGCCGGCCGCGGCGGCCGGCGCATGCCACCAGCCCGGGCGGAGCGTCCCGCGCAGGGCAAGCGCGTATTGCGCCGCAACCGCGGTGGCGGCGGCGATGAGAAGCACGGCGTGAAGGAAGGCGCGGCGCGGACGGGTCGGTCGCAAGGGCGGATCCGGCTCACACCCGCTACGCCCCGGAACGCCGGCTGGCGCTCCGGGTGCGGAGGGCAGTCCCAAGCGTCATGCGACCGCCTGGACCGCCACCACTTCGGGGACGTAGTAGCGCAGCATGTTTTCGATGCCGTGCTTCAGGGTCGCGGTCGAGCTGGGGCAGCCCGAGCAGGCGCCTTGCAGGTGCAGGTAGACGATGCCGTCCTCGAAGCCGCGGAAGATGATGTCGCCGCCGTCCTGGGCCACCGCCGGACGCACGCGGGTGTCCAGCAGTTCCTTGATCTGGGCGACGACGGCGCTGTCCTCGCCCGCATCGGCGGAGTGGTCGCCGGAGGTCACCACCGGCTGGTTGGCGGCGAAATGCTCCATGATCGCGGCCAGGACCAGGGGCTTGAGCACCGACCAGTCGGCGTCGGCGGCCTTGCCGACGGTGATGAAGTCCGAACCCAGGAAGACGCTGGCTACGCCGGGGACCTGGAACAGGCGGGTCGCCAGCGGCGAGCGGGCGGCCTTGGCGGCGTCGGGAAAGTCGGCGGTGCCGCTCCCCATCACGTCACGGCCGGGCAGGAATTTCAGCGTGGCCGGGTTGGGGGTGGGCTCGGTCTGAATGAACATGGTTGATCCTTCGAAGTGGGCACGACGCTCAAGGTACCTTAGATGGCCCGCACCCCCGCGCGAGTCAAGGCGAATGTCCGACCTGGCTTGTCAGGTGATGGCGTTGATCTTCTCTTCGTCGAGGTTCCCCGGCACGATGGTCACGGGCACGCGAAGCCTGCTGATATACTTGCCGGTCAAGGCGCTGATCAGCGGCCCCGGGCCGCGCGGACCGGTGTCCGCCGCCAGGACCAGGATGGAAATGGCGGGTTCCTCGTCGATCAGTTTCAGCAATTCTTCACGGGGATCGCCTTCGCGGACATAAAGGACCGGCAATTGTCCCGAGCAGGCGTTCACCGCGCTGGCGACCGCTTGCAGGACCTCCTCGGCGTCCTGGCGCGCTTCCGCCCGCATGAGGTCGCCGATGGTGGCGAATTGCTGGAATTCGGCGGGCTCGATCACCCGCAGCAGCGCCACGCGGCCGCCGGTGGCGCGAGCCCGGCGGCAGGCGAAACGCAGGGCGGCGAGCATCTCCTCGGTCTGATCGACGACGACCAGGAACACCCGGCCCGGCTTCGACATCTCGCTGGTGGACTCGGTATCCGACATGCGTGGCCTCCCTCGTCTCGTCAGCCCTTCCGGAAAGCGACGGCGGCCAGCCACCCGGTGGCGGCGGCGAGGACGATGGAGATGATACCGTAGGCCGCGGCCTGCTGGTGGGCGAAATCGTAGACGTCCGCACCCAGGCCGATCTTGGAAATGACCAAAGGCGTGGTCTGGGCGCTGACCACCTGGCCGTTGGCGATGAGGTACACCTCGACCAGATAGGTGCCGACCGGCACGTTGGCCGGGAAGTGCATGGTGATCCGGAACAGGCGGTGGCCGAGGAAGCCGATGTCCAGAACCTTGGCGCCGTAAAGGTCGGCCCGCTCCTTCAGGCGGACGAGGGCGTCCCGGTATTGCGCCTTGGTGGCGCCCGGGTCGTCGTCCTTGGCGTCGAGGTCGAGATGGTCGACGCCCAGCTGGTAGTGGTCGAGCACTTCCGGCGCGGCGATCTGCTCCAGCGGACGGGTGGCGGCGATCCGGTAGAACGAGGGCACGTTGTCGAACACCGCCCGGCCGGTGTTGATCCAGATGCCCGCCTGGCGGTCCTTGCGGCGCACGGTCTCGGTCCGCGTCGGGCCGCGGACGGCCACCACCACGTCGCCGTCGCTTTCGACCGCGCCGAACAGCAGCACGTCGGTGCCGGCGAACCCGGTGGTGATGGCCACCAGATGGCTGGACAGGTCGGCGATCAGGGGCTCGACCGCGCGCGCCGGCAGGGCGGCGAGGGTGAACGCGCCGACCAGCAGCGTGAAGGCGACGGCGAAACCGAGCTTACGATTGGGGGCCTTCACGATGCACTCTCCCACGGCCGGGAAGAGATGGGGCGAACCGCTCGCCGCCCGTTCCCAGACGGATTTCCAAGCCTAGTTTTCCTGCGTCCCTCCGTCCCGCGCAAGAGGAAATTTGATCTTTTTCTAATATGCCGCAAGCCGTTTCCCGGCGGAGTGCCGCGCAGTTCGTTGGTGCGCCGGTAACCATCGGCGTGTAAACAGGGGCTGTCCTCCGATTGCCTCCATCCGCTTGCCATGAGTCTGGTCCGCTCCATCGCCACCGTCGGCGGCTTCACAATGGTGTCGCGCATCACCGGCCTGATGCGCGAGATGATGATCGCCCATTATATGGGCGCGGGCGCGGTGGCGGACGCTTTTTTCGTCGCCTTCCGGTTCCCCAACCTGTTCCGTTCGCTGTTCGCCGAGGGCGCGTTCAACGCCGCCTTCGTGCCGCTCTTCACCGGCAAGCTGGCCGGCGAGGGCGAGGCGGCGGCGCGCGGTTTCGCCGAGCAGGCGCTGGCGGTCCTGGCGGCGTCCCTGGCGCTGTTCGTGGCGGCGGTGGAACTGGCGATGCCGTGGGCGATGCTGGTGCTGGCCCCGGGCTTCGAGGACGTTCCCGGCAAGATGCCGCTCGCCGTCGAGCTGTCGCGCATCTGCTTTCCCTATCTGCTGTTCATCTCGCTGACCTCGTTGCAGGCCGGGGTGCTGAATTCGGTGGGCCGGTTCGCGGCGGCGGCCGGGACGCCGATCCTCCTCAACCTCACCGCCATGGCCGGCTTGTGGGCCCTGGCCCCCTACACGGCGACGCCGGGCCATGCGCTGGCCTGGGGGACCTTCGCCTCGGGGGTGGTGCAGTTCTCCTGGCTGGTGTTCAGCGTGCGCAAGGCCGGGTTGCGCTTGCGGCCGGTGCGGCCCCGGCTCACGCCCGAGGTGCGGCTGCTGGTCCGGCGGATCGTTCCCGGCGCGGTGGGAGCGGGCGTCTATCAGCTCAATCTGGTGATCAACACCATGATCGCCTCGACCGTGGCCAACGGCGCCGTCAGCTACCTGAACTACGCGGACCGGGTGAACCAGCTTCCCCTGGGGGTGGTGGGCATCGCCATCGGCACCGCCCTGCTGCCGCTTCTGTCCCGGCAGTTGCGGTCGGGGCAGCGCGAGGCGGCCATCGACAGCCAGAACCGGGCCATGGAGTTCGGCCTGCTGCTGACCCTGCCGGCGGCGGCGGCGCTGATGGTCATCGGCGAGCCGGTGATCCGCGTCCTGTTCCAGCGGGGCTCCTTCGGCCCGGCCGCGACGGCGGCGACCGCGTCGGCGCTGGCGGCCTTCGCCCTCGGCCTGCCGGCCTACGTGCTGGTCAAGGTGCTCACCCCGGCCTTCTTCGCCCGCGAGGACACGGCCACGCCGGTGAAGGTGGCCGGCGCGACCATGGCGCTCAACGTCGCCCTCAACCTCGCCCTGGTCCATCCGCTCGCCCATGTGGGCATGGCCCTGGCGACGGCGCTGGCGTCGTGGTTCAACGTTCTGGCGCTGGCGGTGATTCTTCACCGGCGCGGCCATTTCACCATGGATGCCCGGCTGCGCTCGCGGGCCCCCCGAATTCTGCTGGCGACCGCGGCGCTGGCGCTGGCGCTGGCGGGCGGCGAGCACGCGCTTCATCCGCTGGCCACCACGTCGTGGCGGGCGCTGGGGGTGCTTGGGCTGCTGGTCGCCATCGGTGTCGCCGTCTTCGTCGCGGCGGCCCATGCGACCGGCGCCGCCAGGCTGGCCGAGGTGAGGAAGATGCTCCGCCGCCGGAAATCCGCCTGACCTTCGTCCCACTTGTCATTCCCGTGCGCGCGAGCGTAATCAGAAAGCGCCAGACCGAGGGTGCGTCCCCATGACCGACCAGTCTCCTCCTTCCCATGCCGCAACCGGCGCCGGCGGTTGGCTGGCGCATCGGCCGTGGGACCGCCTGGCGGCGTGGGTCCGGGGGCGGCTCGGGGCGGGATGGCGGCCGGCGTGGCCGTGGCTGGCGGCATCCGCCGGCCTGGCGATCGTGCTCTATTACGCCGTCGGCGCCCTCGGCATCGAAGTCATCGATTCCGACCCGCAATTCGGGCCGGGAACGGTGACCGCGCGGCAATCCCGGACGGTCGCCCAGGCGGCGGCCCTGGTGCGGCGCGAGGTGGACGTCCACGCCTGGACCGCCAACGATCCCTTCTTCCTGCCCGGCTGGGTGCTGGACGACATGCCCAACTACCAGCAGGGGATCGTCGCCGCCGTGGCCCGGCTCATGGGCGGGTTGGCCGACCGGCAAACGGCCGGCGGCGTGATCGCGCCCGGCGGCGATCTTTCCCAGGCGGCGGGATTGCTGAAATATCCCGGCACCATCTGGCGGTTCGATCCGGCGATCTCGTGGGCGCCGACCGCCTCGGCCGAGAAGCAGTACCGCCGGGCCGCTCGCTCGCTCGATGCCTACCAGCGGGCGCTGGAGGCCGGGACCGCCGGCTTCGACCGCCGTCCCGCGGCCTTGGCCGCCACCCTGGCCGACATCGCCGCCGATCTGGGCGCGGCCTCGGCCGTCACCGAAAGCTACGTCGCCGAGGGCCATTGGGCGCTGGCCGGCGGCGCCGACGCCGTGTTCTACGCGGCCAAGGGCCGGCTGTACGCCTATTCCCTGCTGCTCAGGGAACTGGGCTGGGATTACGCCCAGGCGATCAACGACCGGGGCGCCGGCGCCGCCTGGCAGCACATGCTGGCGACCATGCGCACCGCCGCCGCCCTGGAGCCGCTGGTGGTCATCGACGGGGCGCCCGACGCCAGCCTGCTGCCCAGCCACCTCGCCGCCCAGGGCTTCTACCTGCTGCGCGCCCGCCAGCAGCTGGGCGAGCTGGCCGAGACTTTGCGGCGGTGGGGTGTTTCCGCGGCCGGTGGGGGGGGGATCGCTCAAACGCCCCTGTCGTTCCGACCGAGCGATAGCAAGCGGAGGAACCTTTCACGCAGGGTGCCGGAAAGGTCCCTCGGCCGCGCTCGGGACGACAAGAAAAAAGACGTGTCGTTCCGACCGGGCGCCAGCGCATTTTTTCCTGGAATATTTATAAGAACCTGCTAATGGACGGGCGCCATGATCCGTCTCGCCATTCTCAGCGACCTCCACGTCGAAAAAGGCCCCTGGCGCCTGCCGCCGGTCCATGCCGATCTGTTCGTCCTGGCCGGGGATATCGGCTGGGGGCCCGAAGGCGTCCACTGGATCGCCGACAACGTCCGCGATTTGCCGGCCGTCTACGTCGCCGGCAACCGCGAGTATTGGCACCATCCGCCGGGCGTCGATCCCGTCGCCGCCCTGCGGTCGGCCGCCGCCAAGTTGCCCAACCTGCATTTCCTCCAGGACGCGGCCGCCACCTTCACCATCCGCGGCCAATCGTTGCGCGTGCTGGGCGCCACGCTATGGACCGATTACGCCCTGGAAGGCGATGCCGCCGGGGTGATGGCCAAGGCGGAGAAGGCCATGCCCGATTACCGCAACGGCCGGGGAAGCGACGGCAACAGGCTGACGGCGGCCGAGGTGCTGCGCTGGAATCGGGATAGCGTGGCTTTCCTGGAACGCGAACTGGCGCGCCCGTGGGAAGGCAGGACCGTGGTGCTCACCCACCACGCGCCGACGGCGGCCAGCCTCAAGCGGCGCCGCCCCGACCACGTGCCCACCATCGCCTCGGTGACATCGCTGGAGCCCCTCATCGAGGCCCACAATCCCCAGGTGTGGGTCCACGGCCACACCCATACGAGCTGCGAATACCGGCTGGGAGCTACTCGGATCGTCAGCAATCAGCGCGGCGAGCCCGAAAACGAGGATTACGCTCCCCTGATCGTGGCGCTCTGACCGCAGGGGCCGGCCCCGCCAATTTCGCCATAATTCGCGCGCACAAAGCGACGGTCCGCGATCGCGCGGCGCAACCGGGCGGGACGGCAGGATGGCGGGAAGGTTACTCGACGGCGGCCCTGAGGACGGCGCGGACCTCGTCCGGGTCGATCTGGCTGACGTCGTCCAGGTGCCGCTCCCAGGTTTCGACGAATTCCCGCACGGCGAGCCGAAGGCAGTCGTCCAACGGCCGGTTGGTGGCGGCCGCCAAGGTTTCAAGCCGAATCCTGAGGTCTTCGGTAAGGCTGAACGCCAAGGTTTCCATGCCGATCCGTTCCTTTACCGCCCTATGGCCGACGGCATACGCGTCCTCCAGACCTTACAACCATTGTCACGGCGTTGCCAGTTTCGACATGCCCTTCAACCGTGATAAAAGCGCCCATGCCCCGCAATCCCCCGCCGCGTGACCGCGATATCCCTTTCGAGCTTCATCTGGACCCGGCCGACCGCCCGCGTCTCAGCGGGGAGGGTGCCGGTGCGGGTCGGGGCGATAGCGGCAAAGGCGGCGGCGCGGGCGGGGGTAGCGGCGGCGGCCGGCCGCGGCCCCCGCGCCGCCAGCCGTCGCGCGGGGGAGGCGGTGGCGGACGGCCCACGGGCCGGCGCTCGCCGTGGACCCGCCTGCTCGTGTGGGCGATCACCCTGATGATCTGGGTGGGGATCGGAATCGGCGGCCTGGTCGCCTATTACGCCATCGACCTTCCCGACATCGACAAGGTCACCGCCACCACCCGGCGTCCCAGCGTGGTGTTCCAGTCGGTCGAGGGGGAAACCTTTGCCGCCTATGGAGACATCTACGGCGAGCCGCTCGATTTGGCCCAGATGTCGCCCTACCTGCCCGAGGCGGTGCTGGCGACCGAGGACCGGCGCTTCTACCATCATTTCGGCGTCGATCTGATCGGCCTCACCCGGGCGTTCATCGTCGACTTGCGGGCCGGCCATGTGGTCCAGGGCGGCTCCACGATCACCCAGCAATTGGCCAAGAACCTGTTCCTCAAGCCCGACCGGACCATCAAGCGCAAGGTCCAGGAGGTGCTGATGGCCCTGTGGCTGGAGCACCGGTTCTCCAAGGACCAGATCCTGACCATGTACCTCAACCGGGTTTATCTCGGGTCCGGAACGTTCGGCGTGGACGCCGCCGCCAAGCGCTATTTCGATGTTTCCGCGCGCAAGGTGAACGTCTATCAGGCGGCGATGATCGCCGGCCTCCTGAAGGCGCCCAGCCGCTACAGCCCCCTCACCGACCCCCAGGCCAGCCACCAGCGCACGGTGGACGTGCTGCACAACATGGTCGAGGCCGGCTATATCGACCAGAAGACGGCCGATCTGGCGGCGGTCACCGGCGCGGCGGCGCTGGTGCAGCGGCCGCGTCCGGCGGGGCGCTACTTCGCCGACTGGCTGCTCACCCAGCTCGACGGCATCGGCGAGGTGCAGGGCAGGGATATCGTCGTCAAGACCACCCTGGATTTGGGGCTGGAGCGCACGGTGGAGGGGGACCTCAAGGCCATGCTGGACGGTCCCGGCGCCAAGGCCAAGGTCGGCCAGGGCGCCGTGGTGGTGCTCAGTCCCGACGGCGCCATCCGGGCGCTGACCGGGGGCAAGGACTACGACGACAGCCAGTTCAACCGCGCCACCCAGGGATTGCGCCAGCCCGGCTCGTCGTTCAAGTCCTTCGTCTACCTCGCGGCCATGGAAAAGGGCCTGACCCCCGACGACACCTTCGAGGATGCGCCGGTCAAGCTGGGCGATTGGAGTCCCAGCAATTACGAGGGCCGCTACGAGGGGACGGTGACGCTGCGCCACGCCTTCGCCCAATCCCTCAACACGGTGGCGGTCCGCGTCATCGAAACCGTCGGCCCGGCGCGGGTCATCGCGCTGGCTCATCGCCTGGGCATCACCTCGGATTTGCGCAACGACGCATCCCTGGCTCTCGGCACCAGCGAGGTCAGCCCGCTGGAGATGACCACCGCCTATGCCGCCTTCGCCAACGGCGGCAACGGCGTGATGGCCTATGGCATCGCCGAGATCGACGATCCCAGCGGCAAGGTGCTGTACCGCCGCCAGGGCGGCGGGGTGGGCCAGGTGATCACCCCCACGGCGCTGGCGCGCATGCACAGCCTGATGACGGCGGTGATCGACGAGGGCACCGGCAAGGCGGCGCGGCTCGACCGCCCCGCTGCCGGCAAGACCGGCACCACCCAGGATTACCGCGACGCCTGGTTCATCGGCTACACCGCCGATTACGTGGCCGGGGTCTGGATGGGCAACGACGATCAGCGCCGCGCCATGAAGAGGGTCACCGGCGGCAGCCTGCCGGCCCAATTGTGGAAGCAGGTGATGCTGGCCGCCCATCGCGGCCTGCCGCCGCGCCCCCTCTACGAACCCGAGCCGCCGCCCGCCTTCGCGGGCATCGGCGAGGGCGTGGGCAAGGCCGCTTCCTCGGCCGCTTCCGCCGTGGGCGACGCCGCGCGGAGCGTCGGCAACGCCATCGACGGCCTGATCAACAGCCTGTTCGGACGATAGAGCGAACAGGCTTGTGCTTTCGGGCATTTTCGCTTGAAGGATCCCTCCGCTCGCTTGCGCTCGGTCGGGATGACACGAAAAGAGCCTGTCGTTCCGACCGAGCGCAAGCGAGCGGAGGAACCTTTCAGGCGGAACGGAGACGTGCGGGCTCACCCGTAAAGGTGCAGCCCGGCTCCGTTGGCCTTCAGCCAGCGCTTGGCCGCGCGGGGGTCGCCCACCAGTTCGGCCACCACGGCCCAGAAGGCGGGCGAATGGTTCATGTGGACCAGATGCGCGACCTCGTGGGCGACCACGTAGGCGAGCACCGGCTCGGGCGCCAGCACCAGCCGCCACGAGAACGACAGATCGCCCCGGCTGGAGCAGCTTCCCCAGCGCGAGCGCGTATCGCGCACCGACACCCGGCAGGGCGTGCGGCCGATGCGCGCCGAAAGGTCGAAGGCGCGGGTGTGCAGGTGGCGGCGGGCCTCGGCGCGCAGGAAGTCCAGCGCCCGGCGCGGCACGTGCTCGATCCGGCCCGAGATGTTGAGGCCGCCGTCCGCGACCCACACCCCTCGGCGTGCCTCGGGGACGTGGCGGATGTCGTGGTCGATGCCGAGCAGGGGGATGCGGGCGCCGGGCACCAGCGGCACACGCTGGGGCAGGCGCGCCAGCCGTTCGGCCAGCCAGACCCGGTTGTGCGTCAGGAAGCGTTCGGCGTCCGCGCGCCGCGCGCCGGCCGGCATCACCACCACAGGCCCCGCGGCGGGGTCGATGCGCAAGCTCATGCGCCGGGCTAGCGGCGATGCGCGCACGGCGACCGGGACCACCCGTCCGCCGAGATCGAGGAGAATGGGGGCGGCGGTCACGTCCCGGCCTTCAGGCGCGCATCGCCGCCTGCCGGCGGGGTGGCGCCGCCGCCTCGCCGGTTTCGTCGAACAGGGCGGTAAGCTCGCGCATCATGGTGCCGCCCAGCTCCTCGGCGTCCATGATCGTGACGGCGCGGCGATAGTAGCGGGTGACGTCGTGGCCGATGCCGACGGCGACGAGTTCGACCGGCGAGCGGGTCTCGATCCACTCGATCACCTGGCGCAGATGCTTGTCCAGGTAATTGCCGGGATTGGCGGAATGGGTGGCGTCGTCCACCGGGGCGCCGTCGGAGATGACCATCAGGATGCGCCGCTGCTCGGGCCGCGCCAGCAGGCGCTCGTGGGCCCACAGCAGCGCCTCGCCGTCGATGTTCTCCTTGAGGATGCCCTCGCGCAGCATCAGTCCCAGATTGCGCCGCGCCCGCCGCCAGGGTGTGTCGGCGGCCTTGTAGATGATGTGCCGCAGATCGTTGAGGCGGCCGGGATTGGAGGGCTTGCCGCCGGCCTGCCAAGCCTCCTGGGACTGGCCGCCCTTCCAGGCGCGGGTGGTGAAGCCCAGCACCTCGACCTTGACCGCGCACCGCTCCAGCGTCCGGGCCAGGATGTCGGCGCTCATGGCCGCCACCGAGATCGGGCGCCCGCGCATTGAGCCCGAATTGTCGATCAGCAGGGAGACGACGGTGTCGCGGAAGTCCGTCTCCTTCTCGACCTTGAAGGACAGCGACTGGGTGGGGTTGGTGACGATCCGGGCCAGCCGGCCGGTATCCAGGATGCCCTCTTCCAAGTCGAAATCCCAGGCGCGGGTCTGCTGGGCCATCAGCTTGCGCTGCAACCGGTTGGCCAGCCTCGCCACCACGCTTTGCAGGTGGGCGAGCTGGTTGTCGAGCTGTAGGCGCAGCCGCGCCAGCTCCTCGGGGTCGCACAGATCCTCGGCGGCGACGATCTGGTCGAAGCGGGTGGTGTACGCGCGGTAGGGCCGCTCGCCGGCGCCCGTCTGGTGGGCCGGCTGCTGGCGCCGCCCGGCGGGGCCCGAGGGTTCCTCCGCGCCCGCGCCGGCCACCATCATGTCGTCCGTCCCGGCGACCATGCCCTCCTGCTCGCCGTCGCCTTCGGCGGCGCCGGGTGCCGGACGCTGTTGGCCCTCGCCCTTGGCGCTTTCGCTCTCCCCGTCCTGGCCGCTCTTGTCCGCCGACGAATCCCCGTCGCCGTCGCCGTCCCGGCCCTCACCGCTTTCCTCGTCCTGGCACCGCTCGTTCTCGCGGTCGTTTTCGCCGATCAGGCCCAGATCCACCAGCAGATCGCCCAGGGTGTGGGCGAACGTCTCCTGTTCGGAAATCAGCGAGCGCAGCCGTTCCAGGCGCGCCCCCGCCCGGCTCTCGATCTCCGGGCGCCACAATTCCACCGCCGCCCGCGCCGATTCCGGCGGCGGAAAGCCGGTGAAGGCCTCGCGGGCGATCAGCCGCATGACGTCCGCCAGCGGCACGTCCTCGCGCCGGGTGGCTTGGGCCAGTCCCTCGGCGCGGTAGCGCTGTTCGAGGATCGCCGCGATGTTGCCGGCGACCCCGGCCATGCGGCGCGCGCCCAGGGCTTCGACGCGGGCCTGTTCGACCGCCTCGTAGACCCGGCGGGCGTCCGGCCCCGTCGGCATGCGCCGCGCGTGCAGCCGGTCGTCGTGGTAGCGCAGCCTGAGGGCGACGGCGTCGGCGGTG
The DNA here is from genome assembly GCA_021847015.1 of Pseudomonadota bacterium. Taxonomy (GTDB): domain Bacteria; phylum Pseudomonadota; class Alphaproteobacteria; order Rhodospirillales; family Magnetospirillaceae; genus JAJZVW01. Next base: position 80,624 of record JAJZVW010000015.1, read on the forward strand.
CCGCGCAGACGCACCAGATCCTGGGGGGTGAGCTGGCGCGGCGGCGCGGGCAGGCGCACCTCCGTCCCATGGACGGAGGCGGCGCCCGCGGCGTAACTCACCGAGACCTCGGCGCTTCCGGCGATGGCGCGCAGCGCGGCGGCGGTGGTGCGCCTGAGGAGATCCGCCGGAGCGTCCTCGCCGCCGGGATCGACCGGGTCGGCCGGTATGCCGGAACCGTTCCGGGGCACCGTCACATCACCACGCGGGCCGGGGCCAGAGGCAGTTCGACGCCGAAGCAGCGCTGGTAATACTCGGCGATGATGGGACGCTCCACCTCGTCGCATTTGTTGAGGAAGGTCAGCCGGAACGCGAAGGCCACATCGCCGAAGATCTTGGCGTTCTCGGCCCAGGTGATGACCGTGCGCGGGCTCATCACCGTCGAGATGTCGCCGTTGATGAAGCCCTGGCGCGTCAGGTCCGCCAGGGACACCATGCGGGCCACCGCCTCGCGGCCCTCGCGGTCGTCGTAGGCCGGCAGCTTGGCCGCGACGATGTCGCACTCGGCGTCGTGTTCCAGGTAGTTGAGGGTCGCCACGATGTTCCAGCGGTCCATCTGGCCCTGGTTGATCTGCTGGGTGCCGTGGTAGAGGCCGGTGGTGTCGCCCAGGCCGACCGTGTTGGCGGTGGCGAACAGGCGGAAGGCCGGATGGGGCCGGATGATCCGGTTCTGGTCCAGAAGGGTGAGCCGGCCCTCGACCTCGAGGACCCGCTGGATGACGAACATCACGTCGGGACGGCCGGCGTCGTACTCGTCGAAGACCAGGGCGCACGGATGCTGCAACGCCCAGGGCAGGATGCCTTCGCGGAACTCGGTGACCTGCTTGCCGTCCTTCAGCACGATGGCGTCCTTGCCGATCAGGTCGATGCGGCTGACGTGGCTGTCGAGGTTGACGCGGATGCAGGGCCAGTTCAGCCGCGCCGCCACCTGCTCGATGTGGGTGGACTTGCCGGTGCCGTGATAGCCCTGCACCATCACGCGGCGGTTGAAGGCGAAGCCGGCCAGGATGGCCAGGGTCGTGTCGTGGTCGAAGCGGTACGCCGGATCGATGTCGGGGACGTGTTCGCCGCCCTGCGAGAAGGCGGGCACCCGCAGGTCGATGTCGATACCGAAGGTCTCGCGGACGCCGACTTGGGCGTCGGGAAGCGCGAGCGCGTGGTCCGAGGCGAGCGGGCTTTGAGCATTGGCGATCATAAGACGGGGTCCTTGGGTGGTCGGGGCGGCGCCCCGGCTCATTCATTGAGGCTGTTGAGGAGCGTGTTGTAGGCTTGGTTGATTTCCTTGCACTTCTCTTCGGCGGCCTTGTCTCCGCCGTTGGCGTCCGGGTGGTGGATCTTGACCAGTTCCCGGTAGCGCGCCCGCAAAGCCACCAGCGTCAGCGGCGGTTCCAGGGCCATGACGCGCATGGCCTGTTCCTCCGGCGACCGTCCGGCGGCGGCCTTGGCCCGGGCGCTGTCCTCCTCCTCGTCGTCGTCGAAGACGCCGAAGGGGTCGTGGACCGAGAAGGCGAAGCGCCGGTTGGCGGTCTTGGTTCCCAGCGGCCAGGTGGGCCGCTGCCAGGTGGTGTCGCGGCGCAGTTCGCCTTCGATCTCGTCGGCCGACATTCCGGCATAATAGTTCCACGCGGCGTTGTAGGCGCGCACGTGATCGAGGCAGAACCAATAGTACTCGTTCAGGCGGTCGCGGGCCTGGGGCGCCCGGTACTCCCCGTCCTGCGGGCAGCCGGGATGGTCGCATCGGCGGTGCGCCTTTTTCCCGTCGGCTTCGTCGTATCCGAGTCTCCAGGAGGGTTTCGCGTTCGTCGCCTTCATGATCGGTCATAATGAGGGCTCGGCCGCCGGCTGGCAAGGCGGCAGCGGCCAGGTCCCAGGTCTTGACGGCAGGCCCCTGAACTACCACTTCCGGGAGGCTCAGGCCAATGACAGGAGGACCCCTTTGAGCGTCCGCGCCACCATCGAGAGAAAGCTTGCCGGGGGGCTCGCGCCCAGCCGGCTTGCCGTGATCGACGAATCCCACCGCCATGCCGGGCATGCCGGCCACCACCCGGACGGGGAAAGCCATTTCCACATAGAGATCGTGGCGGAAGCCTTCGTCGGCAAGTCCCGCGTCGAACGGCACCGCATGGTCAACGCCCTGCTGGCCGAGGAACTGGCCGGGCGCGTGCACGCCATGGCGCTGACCACGCTGACCCCGGACGAGGCTGGGGGCTGACCCGGCGGACCGCCGGCGCCGCCGCTCACGCCGCCGCGGGCGGCGTGATGCGGATCGAGGTAAGCTGGTTGCGGTGCCGGCGCAGGATCTCGAACCGGAACCCGTGGAACAGGAAGACCTGGCCGACATTGGGGATCTGGCGGGATTCGTGGAGAATCAGGCCGGCGAGGGTGGCGGCCTCGTCGTCGGGCAGCCGCCATTCGAATTCGCGGTTGAGGTCCCGGATCGTCACCGTCCCGGCCACCACGTAGGATCCGTCCTGCTGCGCCCGCACGCCGGGCACGGACACGTCGTGCTCGTCGGCGATGTCGCCGACGATCTCCTCGATGATGTCCTCCAGCGTCACCACGCCCATCAGCGTGCCGTACTCGTCCACCACCAGGGCGAAGTGCTCGTGCCGCTGGCGGAAGGCCTGGAGCTGTTCCAGCAGCGTGGTGGATTCCGGGATGAACCACGGCGGCGAGGCCAATGCCGGCACGTCCAGGCCGTCGATCCTGCCGCCGCCGGCATGCAGCGCGCGGAGCACGTCCTTGGAATGGACCACGCCGACGATGTTGTCGGGATCGTCGCGCCACAGGGGAATGCGGGTGAACGGGCTGGCGAGAATCTGCGCCACCACCTCGTCCGCCGCCAGGCCGGCATCGACGGTGGTCATGGTGCGGCGGTGGGTCATCACCGCGCCGACCTCGACGTCGTTGAGGTCGAGGATGGACCGCAGCATGCGGCGCTCCTCCCTCACCTCGTCGGGGGTCGCGTGGACCTCGATGGCCCCGCGCAATTCGGCCACGGCCGCCGCCACGTCGGCCTCGGGGCTGGCGTTGGCCCCCACAAGGCGGAGCACCCCGCCGACGAACAGATGAATGGCGTGGATCGCCGGCCCCAGGACGGCCACCACCACGCGCATCACCGGCGCCAGCACCACCGCCACCCGGTTGGCGTGGCGGATGGCGACGGTCTTGGGCATGATCTCGGCGAAGATCAGCACCACCACGGTCATCACCGCGGTGGCGTAGGCGATGCCGGCTTCGCCGGCCAGGCCGATGGCGACGCCGGTGGCCAGCGAGGTCGCCAGGATGTGAACCAGGGTGTTGCCGAGCAGGATCGACCCCAGCAGCCGCTCCTTGCGGGCCCGCAAGCGGTTGACCAGCGCCGCGCGCCGGTCGCCCTCGGCTTCCAGGGTATGCATCAGCGGCTTGGACGCCACCGTCAGCGCGGTTTCCGCCGCGCCGAAGAAGGCGAGCAGCAGAAGCAGGCCGACGATGGCGGCGATGGCAGCGATCATGACGTGAATTCGTCCAGCATGGCGCGCAGGGCGTCGATGGGAACGTCCCGGGTGAGGAAGCTCCGGCCCAGCCCGCGCGCCAGCACGAAGGTCACCTTGCCGTCCTTGACCTTCTTGTCGCCGGCCATGTGATGGAGCAGCCGGCCGGAATCCCATATCCGGTTGCCGGGAAGCCGCACCGGCAGGCCGATTCGGGCCAGGTGGCGCTCCAGCCGCGCGCCGTCGGCGGCGGGAGCCAGGCCGAGGCGGGCGGACAGGCGGAAGGCCATGACCATGCCGATGGCAACCGCCTCGCCGTGGAGGATTTCGTCGGTGAAGCCGATTTCGGCCTCCAGCGCGTGGCCGAAGGTGTGGCCCAGGTTCAAGAGCGCCCGGGCGCCGCTTTCGTGCTCGTCCGCGGCGACGATCCGCGCCTTGGCCCGGCAGCTCGTGGCCACCGCATGGCGGCGGGCGCCGTCGTCGCCGGCGATCACCGCCTCGCCATGGGCGTCCAGCCAGTCGAAGAAGGCGGGGTCGTCGATGCAGCCGTATTTCACCACCTCGCCGTAGCCGGCCAATACTTGGCGGCGCGGCAGGGTGTCGAGGGTGCCGGTGTCGGCCAGCACCAGCCGCGGCTGGTGGAAGGCGCCGACCAGGTTCTTGCCGTGGGGGGTGTTGATGCCGGTCTTGCCGCCCACCGAGCTGTCCACCTGGGCCAGCAAGGTGGTGGGGATCTGGACGAAATCCATGCCGCGCAGGCAGATGGCCGCGGCGAAGCCGGTGAGGTCGCCGATCACCCCTCCGCCCAGGGCGACGACCATGGTCGAGCGCTCGCAGCGGGCGCCGAGCATGGCGCCCACCAGGCGTTCCAGGTGGGCGAAATCCTTGGTGCCCTCGCCGGCCGGCAGGACGATGGAGGTGTGGCCAATGCCCGCCCCGTCCAGGGATGCGGCCAGGCGCCCCAGGTAGAGCGGCGCCACGTTGTCGTCGGTGACGACGAAGGCGCGCGCGCTCCGCATCACCGGGCGCATCATCGTCCCCGCCTGGTCCAGCAGGCCCGGCCCGATGCGTATGGCGTAGCTGCGCGCGCCCAGATCGAGGCTCAGTTCGTCGAAGCTCATGGTTTCTCCAGCAGTGCCGCCAAGGCGGCCAGCACCTTGTTCGCGGTATGGTCGGGCGGTTCGTCCCCGGAATCGACGACGATGTCGGCCTCGGCGTAGACGGGATAGCGGGCGTCCATCAGGCGGGCGAGGACTTTGCGGGGGTCATCCTGCGCCAGCAGCGGCCGATGATCCCGCCCGGCGGTGCGCTTGACCAGCAGGTCCAGATCGGCCCGCAGCCACACCGACACCGCCTTGGCCTTGATGGCCCGGCGCGTCTCGGGGTCGCAATAGGCGCCGCCGCCGGTGGCCAGCACGCATCGGGGCCCGTCCAACAGCCGTGCGATCACCTTGCGCTCGCCCTCGCGGAAGGCGGGTTCGCCGTGGCGGGCGAAGTAGTCGGCGATGGTGCATCCGGCCGCGTTTTCGAACTCGGTGTCGGCGTCGAGGAACGGAAGCCCCAGACGCAGGGCCAGCCGGCGGCCGACGCAGGATTTGCCGGCGCCCATCAGCCCGACCAGCACCACCGGACGGTCCAGCCGGGCGGCCAGCGCCTCGGGGGGAATGGCGGCGGTTTCAGTCATGCCCGCCGAACCGGCGTTGATCGGCGGGGGGTGGGCCGGTACACTGCCCCATATTCGCCATGGTCGGACCCTAGCCTTGTCGTTGCGCGGAACGGGAGGAGCGGGAAAGCCCAGCGCGCCGCCTTCCGCGGGACCGGTGGAGGGCCGGCGCCCGGAGGCCGGCCGCAATGCGCTATTATCCGTCCGGAGCCGCGCCTGTCCAGAACGTCATAACGAAGAGAGCTCATGAGCAAGATTGCCGGTCTGCTGGTCGTCGTGGTGCTCGCGGTCCTGGTGGGCGGCGGCGTCTTCCTGGCCACGTTCGATATTCCGCCGCCCTCCACCAAGGTGGAGAAGGTGATTCCCGATGCGCGCCTTCCACGCTGACCGCGCCTTGAAGGCCCGCGTTCTGGCGGCGGCGGGTCTCCTGGCGGGGTTCGGCGCGCTGACGGCGGTCCCGGCGGCGGCCCAATCGGGCCCCCCGGTGTCGCTGCTGGCCCCGCCGGCCGGGTCCGCCGACTCGGCGCCGGCCGTCCAGCCCGCCGCGCCGGCCGCCACTTTGCCGACCACCGATCCCCGCAACGTGACCATCCAGCGCGAGGACATGCCGGCGTTCTCGGCCGATTCCCTCGGCCTGGTGGATGCCACGCAAGGGGGGTTCGCCGACGATCTGTGGGCGGGGACTTCCGCCGGCGCGGTGCGTGCCCTGTTGGGGCGGCTGCCGACCGCCACCGAATCGCCGACGCTGCGCAACCTCGCGCGGCGCCTGCTGGTGACCGCCGCGGACGCGCCCAAGGAATCGCCGCCCGTCGGCGGGCCGCTGCTCCTGGACCTGCGGGTGCAAAGCCTTCT
>JAJZVW010000074.1 GCA_021847015.1 Pseudomonadota bacterium
TCATCGGCGCGGTGCTCCTGGAGCAGAACGACGAATGGCAGACCCAGCACCGCTACATGCAGATCGAGGCCATGGCCGAACTTACGCCGACCATTGCCGAGCAACTTCAACCCGCGATCCCACCCAAAGCCGCCTGAGCAATGACCACCTCAGCGTGTGCCAGAATTTACACCCGCTTGACGGACGCTATCCACCCAGTGTCTGACTCAAAATTATATCGTGATAAATAAATATATTAATTGATTTCGTCATGGCCAGGCTCGACCCACGGCTGTCCGGTTCATTGGGGCTGGACAAGGCGCACGGCATTGATTCTTCAACGTAGCATTTTTCGGTCAGCCTCTTAGACGTGAAGCATGACCAGTTGCGGAAGTCCCGGACAATGGTACAGACCTAGAGCTTCTCCCCGTAGTAAGGTCTCGTAGAGCAACTCCGTGAGCGACCGAGATGATGCGAAACCGCTACGATGAGACATGGCATCGACTGCGCGAGTGGACAAATGGGCAGACGCCGTCGGAGCGCCTCGCAGCACAGATACTCATCCGTGAAGGCTTTTCGGATTTCGATCCGAGTCATCCCCTTGGAGGTAAAGACGGTGGGAAGGATGCCATTGCCAGCAAAGGGGGGGTGCGGTTTGCAATGGCGGCGTATTTTCCACGAGGGCAACAGACCTTCAACGACATCAAGGCAAAGTTTGGAGGTGATCTTGCCGGGGCTAGGCGCAACTCCGCTGGGGGCATCGCCTTCGTCACGAATCAAGAGCTCAAGTTGAGCGAACGCGAGGACATCAAGGCACTGGCAGCGCCGACAGTTGTTGAACTCTACCACCTGGAGCGCATCACAACGATCCTCGACACCCCTGCCATGGCCACGGTCCGGCAACAGTTCCTCGACATTGAGACGGAAACCCCGCCGCCGATTGACCTTGGCGGAAAGGGTGGAGCGGCCCCCGGCGCCGGGGGAGGGGGAGGTGGTTCCATTGGCCGAGGTGCGCAGGGGGGACGAGGCGGTGATGGCGGCGGGCACTGGATCGACAATGGCGATTACACCCGACCGTGGCCGGAGGACTGTCCGGCGCAAATCGACGTGACCGAACTAGCCCAGTCAGGCGTGGATTATATTCCAGGAGCCGGGGGCGGCGGGTGCGGTGCAGTTGGCGACGGTGCCGTCGGCGGCAACGGCGGTGACGGCGGCGAATGCGTATCGGCTTGCATCGACGTCACTGAGTTGCGGCGAGATGGTTTTCATCACATCGAATACACCGTTGGCAGAGGCGGCGAAAATGGGGGCCATGGCGAAGACAGTGTCGTCAACTTCGTAACCGAGGACGGGCGGATTTTGAAGACACTCCGCGCATCTGGAGGCAAGGGAGGCGGGGCGAAACTGCCTGAGGGCGTCATCGAGATCACACCGGAGGACCTCCGAGATAACTTCCGGATTACGACGCTCATGGTCGCCAACTCTGTCGAGGTCCGGGACGGGCTGTTCTTTCTCCTGGGAGCAGACTGGGACAAATTCCCTGCGCCCCACCTCCCACATGATGCTGTTTGGCCGGTCGTGTACGCGGCGCGATGGAATGCACGCCAGTGGACCGAACCACGGGGAATATTCCTGTCACTGCTTCGCCCCGATGGTCGCGAGGTGAGACGTCAGGCGCTAGTTATTCCTGCGGAAAGTGCACCGGGAGGAAGTTTCCGGTGGTCCCACTCAGTCAACGTTAAGTTGGATATGGAGGGGACCTGGAGCCTGCGATGCCACTCGGGACAATACCTGTTGGCACAACTTGAAATATTAGTCGCCGTGGCAACCCAGCCATCAGTTTAGCTCGCCGAGACGGGTCGGTTGGACGGGACGGCAAATGCTGTACGGAACGCCCATATTCTTAGCGCTTTCCAGTCCGACTATGATCAGCTCCCAGTCATGGCCTGACGATACGGACGAAGCGGTGGCCCACCCAAATGGTTTTCCTCGCGGTAGCTGACAGGTGTTCGTCGGCAAGGGATACGGATGCCAATGTCCGCAAGCCCAATAGGATGCCAGAGAGCCGCCATTCCCCTTCCGCCCCAATCCCGTCATTCCCCAACGCCGGTGAGCATAGCCCGATGCGCAAATTCGAACGGTGACACGCCCCGACGGCGAAGCCGGTTTCGTTACGCGGCGGCCTCGGTGCCCGTCTCTTCAGGCGTAGGCAGCCGTTCGCCCATGGCGCGCAGGGCGCCGACGTCGAGAATCAGGGCGACCCGCCCGTCGCCCAGAATGGTGGCGGCGGAAACGCCCTCCACGGGACGGAAATTGACGTCCAGCGACTTGATGACGACCTGCTGTTGTCCCAGAAGTTCGTCGACGATCAGGCCGATGCGGTCGCCGCCCTCGGTCTCGACCACCACCACCAGGCCCCGCGTGGGATCGGCGACGGCGCCCGCGACGCCGAACAGCGCGTGCAGGGGGATCAGCCGGATGTATTCGCCGCGCAGCACCAGCACGCGGCCCACGTTCACCAGGGTGCGGGCCTGCTGCGCCGTCGGCCGCAGGCTTTCGACGATGTTGGTGAGCGGCAGCACGTAGCGCTCGGCGCCGACCGCCACCAGCATGCCGTCCATCACCGCCAGCGTCAGCGGCAGCGACAGGATGAAGCGGCTGCCCTGTCCGGGCGTGGACTGGACCAATACGCGCCCGCCGACGTCCTGGATGTTCTTGCGCACCACGTCCAGCCCGACCCCCCGGCCGGAGATGTCGGACACCGCGTCGGCGGTCGAGAAGCCGGGCGCGAACACCAGAGCGTCGGTCTGCTCGTCGGTGAGCTGCGCGCCCTTGTCCACGATTCCCTTTTCGATCGCCTTGGCCAGGACCCGCTTGCGGTCGATGCCGCGGCCGTCGTCGGCGATCGCGATGACGATCCGCCCCGACCGGTGTTCGGCCGACAGATGGATCGTGGCTTCGGCGGGTTTGCCCAGCGCGATGCGTTCCTCCGGCGGCTCGATGCCGTGGTCGAGGCTGTTGCGGACGAGGTGGGTGAGGGGGTCGGACAATTGCTCGATCACCGTCTTGTCCACCTCGGTGTTCTCGCCGCTCATCGCCAGCCGCGCCCGCTTGCCGAGTTTGGCGGCAAGGTCGCGGACCAGGCGGGGGGCGCGGCTGAACAGCGCCTTGACCGGCTGGGCGCGGATCGCCATCACGCTTTCCTGAAGCTCGCGGGTATGGTGCGACAGGGCCTGGAGCCCCTGGAGCAGTTCCGGGTGGCTCTCGGGCGCCAGGTGGCCGGTCTGCTGGCCCAGCATCGCCTGGGTGATGACCAGTTCGCCCACCATGTTGACGAGGCGGTCGATCCGGTCCAGATCGACGCGGATCGAGGCGGTATGCAACGCCGCCGCCTGAGCGGCCGTCTCCGCCGGTCTGGCGGCCGCGGGCGGGGGCGTGGGGGCGGGCGCCCGGGCGCTCTCCGGCGGGCATGCGGGGGCGCTTTCCGCAAGATCCTCCGCGATGGTCACCTCGGCGACGTCGCCGGCCACGAATTCGAACACCTCCTCGATGGCCGAACGGGGCTTGTCGGTGGTCAGGGCGATGGTCCACGCCAGATAGGCGTCGCGCGGCTCCATCCCGGCCAGCGGCGGCAGCCGCGACAGGTCGGCGATGACCTCCACGTCGCCGAGGGAGGCCAGTTCCCGGATCAGCAGAAGCGGGTCGTTGCCGGTGCGCAGCAGGTCGGGGGCGGGCCGCAGCCCGATGCGCCAGTGGCGGAACGCGGGCGCCGGCGTGGGTGCGGCGGCGGTGGGCAGGCGCGGCGGCGCCGGGGCGGCGGCGGGCGCAGCGCCGCCGGTGGCCGCGGCCAGGGTGTCGGTCACGTCGCGCCCGTGGCCGGGCGGCAGCTCCACCCCTTCCTGGGCGGCCC
>JAJZVW010000044.1 GCA_021847015.1 Pseudomonadota bacterium
CAGGGTGCCCGAAAGGTTCCTCCGCTCGCTGGCGCTCGGTCGGAACGACGCACTCTTCCTGTCGCCCCGAGCGGAGCCGAGGGGCCTTTCACGCAGGGTGCCCGAAAGGTTCCTCCGCTCGCTGGCGCTCGGTCGGAGCGACACCGCTCTTCCTGTCGCCCCGAGCGGAGCCGGGGGGCCTTTCACGCAGGGCGCCCGAAAGGTTCCTCCGCTCGCTGGCGCTCGGTCGGAACGACAGAATAAGGACTGTCGCCCCGGGCACGGCGGCGCCTATCCGCCTGTCAGCGGCTCCACTGACCGATCTGGCGCTTGCGGTCGCGGAACAGCGCGTCGGCGATCTTCTTCTGCTCTGGGCTCATGCCGCTGTACAGGGCGCCGAAGGCGGCGGCCAGCTTCTGCACGTGCTCGGCGCGGAGATCGGACACCTGCCGGTAGGCGTCCAGGGTCTCGACCGCGGTCAACGTATCGGCGTTGGCGCGCTGCTCGCGGAGCAGCTTGCGCATGGCGTCGTCGTTCCGGCGCATGACGTCGGCGACGGCCTTCCACGCGTCGGCTTGGGCGTCGGTGACGTGGAGCTGGTCGTGGAGGTCCTGGATACGGGCGTCGAGGCCGCGCCCATGGGGGCGCGAGGCGGCCGCCCGGCCGTTCGGCGAGGGCGGCGTGCCGTCGGCGGCCCGCGCGGGAGCGGCGGCGGCGATGGACGTCAGGATGGCGAAAAGGATCAGGATGCGGTGCGCGCGCATGTGGGCGTCCCCCTTGCGAAGGTCGGGTGCAGCTACCAAAGGTTTGCCTGCCCATTGTGACACCCGTGCGCGGATAGCGCTACCCCGGTCGCGCGGCCTCCATGTCTCAATTTTGCCCCGGGGTGCCGCACCGTATCGCCACGATTTCGGCGCTATCCGGCGCTATAAGACGTTCGAAGCGCAAGGCGCGCAGCTTGGAAAAGTGTGAATGCCGCGTTGGCGCCCCCTTGAAAGGAGGGGAAAATGAAGGCCGGAATGAGGGTCGTGTTTTCCGCGATGATGATCGCTTCGGTCGTGTCCGCCGGCCTGCCGGGGACCGCGGCGGCGGATGACGGGGGCTGGGGCTGGCACCGCGGCTGGGGCTGGCGCGAGCACGAGTGGCGGGAACGGCATCCTTACGTCTATGCCGGGCCGGGCGTCGTCTATGCGCCGCCGCCGCCGGCGGTGATTTACGCGCCTCCGCCTCCGGCGGCGGTTTACGCGCCCCCGGCGGTGGTCTACGCCCCACCGCCTCCGCCGGTGGCCTACGCTCCGCCGGTGGCGCCCGCGTTCAATCTGGTCGTGCCCCTGAACTTCCGCTGAGGGGCGGCCAAGCCGTCCGGCCAGTGCTTTCGCCCGGCGGCCCAAGGCTAATGCTCCGGTGAAGGGCGGCGGCGGCGCGGCTTATGATCGCCGCGCCCGCCCCGACCCGTCCGAGGAGCCCAATGGCCGAGCTGGTCAGCGTCGTCATTCCCACCTGCAACCGTGTGCATACGCTGGCGCGCGCCATCGACAGCGCGCTGGCGCAGACCCATGGCGCCATCGAAGTGGTGGTGGTGGATGGCGGCTCCACCGACGGCACCTCCCAGATGGTGGGGACCCGCTACGGCCGCGACCCCAGGGTGCGCTACCGCTGGCAGGAAAACGCCGGCGTGGCCGCCGCCCGCAACCGGGGCATCGCCGACAGCCGCGGCGCGTACGTCGCCTTCCTCGGTTCCGACGACTGGTGGCGGCCGTGGAAGGTCGAATTGCAGTTGGCGGCCCTGCGCCTGTTCCCGGGCGCCGGCATGGTTTGGACCGACGTCGAGGCGGTCGGGCCCGGCGGTGCGGTGCTCTCGCCCCGCTCCTTGCGTATCCTCTACAAGGCTTATCGCCGGTTCCCGCGGACGGCGGACCTGTTCCCGGCCAGCCGGGTGCTCGCCGGGCCGGGGCCGTGGTCCGCCGATTTCGGGCCGGTCATGGCCCATTGCGGCGACATCCGCGCGCACATGCTGATGGGCAACCTGGTGCCGACCTCGACGGTCCTGCTCAAGCGGGAATGGATCGAGGAATTGAAGGGATTCGATCCCGAGCTGAGCGCGCCGGGGGAGGATTTCGATTTCCACCTGCGGACCTGCTTCCTGGGTCCGGTGGCGTTCGCCGACGTGCCGGCCGCGCATTGCCGCATCAGCGCGCCCGACCGCGTCGCGGACAAGGACCGCAAGCTGGCCGTGAACGTCCTCGCCGCCGTCACCAGGGCGCTCCAGCGCCATGGGCGCGCCCTGGACCTGCCGGGCTGGTGGATCGACGAGGTGTTCGGCGAGGCCCATCGCCGGGTGGCGGACGCCATGGTCGGCGCGGGCGAACACGCCGCCGGGCGCCGCCATTATCTTCACAGCCTGCGCCATCGTCCGTGGCAGTGGCGGGCCTACGCCCAGGTCGCCCTGTGCTGTCTTCCCCCCGATCTGGCCGAGCGGATGCGCGCGCTCCATCGGCGCGTGACGCGCCGGCCCGCTCGCCTCTGCGGCGGGGCCCGCACGCAAGCCGCCCCAAATACTACACCTTTCGGCTGATCCACAGAACCTGTGGATAAGCATGTTGAAATCGTGGGGGCTCCTCGCCGCGGCCCATGCCCGCCCTCGGTCGGCTGCCCGGTGCCCAAATCATGGGCAGCCGCGGAACGTCTGGGCCCGGTCCATAGGCAGCGGCGTATCGTTCCAAGATGTCGGCCTCGTTTCATTGCCGCGGCTCGTGTGAATAAGTGAAGCCATTCCAATCAAGCGTGTTTCCAATTCTACTTCTTAAGGGATGTGCGTATCCGATCCGGCATTTAGGATGCCGCCGCCAGGGGGCTCCATCCCTGAGACGGCGGCCGGAAACGGAACGGGAGAGAAACGAGAGCGGCGTCTACCCCGCCGGCCCGCCCAGCAAGAGGTCCCGCAGAATGACCGCGTTGTTGCGCGTCTCGTCGCGGGCGGCGAACAGCAGGGTCACCGGCCCCTGGGCGGCAAGACGGTGCAATTCGGCCACCGCATCGGGATTGCGCTCCAGTTCGCCGGCATAGCGTCGCCGGAATTCCGGCCAGCGTTCGGGGGCGTGGCCGAACCAGCGGCGAAGCTCCGCGCTGGGCGCGATCTCCCGCAGCCAGCGATCCACCCTCGCGGCCTCCTTCGTCAGGCCGCGCGGCCACAGGCGGTCCACCAGGACGCGGGTGCCGTCCTCGGCCGAGGGCTGGTCGTAGATTCGCCTGATCCGCACCCGATCCATGTCCGTGTCTCCGCCGCCTTCCGATCTGGGGCGCCCCGGGCGGCTGTCATCCCGTCCGGGACCGCCGATGGCCGCGATTGCGGATGAGGCGGCCGTTCCCGCTTTGCTCCGTCGGCGGCGTGCCCATGTGCAATCCGTACCCATCCGGCCATGGCCGGTGAGGGGCGACCCTGCGGCTCGGCCTGCGCGGGGCCGGGAGGCCGGCGCTCATCGGTTGAGACGCTCCCCGTGGCTTTCGCGGTATGCGGAAATGGACGGGCGGCCCGCACTTGGGATATATGCAAGCGACGTAAAGTGCGGCCACGGGGCGTCGGCAGGCGGATTTCCCGCCGAAGCGATCGAACGGATGTCCCTTGCGCCGATACGCGACGCGTTCACCACCGCGCCGGAGCGGGCGCCTGCATGCGGATTTTTCCAGGAGAGGGTTGCATGACGATTGCGAAAGATGAGCTGGTCTCCTACGACGTCGACCGCGTGCGGGCCGATTTCGCCATCCTGTCCGGTACGATGCGCGACCATCCGCTGGTCTATCTCGACAACGCCGCTTCCGGGCAGAAACCGCGGGTGGTGGTCGAGGCCGAGCGCGCCGTCTACGAGAACGAGTACGCCAACGTCCACCGCGGCCTCTACCAGCTCAGCCAGCGGGCCACGGAGCGCTACGAAACGGCGCGCCGCGTGGTGCGGCGGTTCATCAACGCCCGCCACCCCCACGAGATCGTCTTCACCCGCAACGCCACCGAATCCATCAACCTGGTGGCGGCCAGCTACGGCCGTAATTTCCTCCAGGCCGGCGACGAGATCGTGCTGACCGAGCTGGAGCACCATTCCAACATCGTGCCGTGGCAGATGCTCCGCGACGAGCGCGGCGTGGTCATCAAGGTGGTGCCCATCGACGGGCGCGGCGAGGTGCCGGTGGCGGCGTTGACCCGGCTGATCGGGCCGCGCACCAAGCTGGTGGCGCTCGCCCACGTCTCCAACGTGCTGGGCACCATCCTGCCGGTGGCGGAAATCACGCGGCGTGCCCACGATGTCGGCGCCAAGGTGCTGGTGGACGGCGCCCAGGCGGTGATGCACCTGCCCGTGGACGTGCAGGACATCGACTGCGATTTCTACGCCTTCTCCGGGCACAAGCTCTACGGCCCGACCGGCGTCGGCGTGCTCTACGCCAAGGAGGAGGTGCTCGACGCCATGCCGCCCTACCAAGTCGGCGGCCAGATGATCGAGACGGTGACCTTCGAGAAGAGCACCTGGGCGCCGCTGCCCCGCAAGTTCGAGGCGGGCACTCCCCCCATCGCCCAGGCGGCCGGCCTGGCGGCGGCGATCCACTACGTCAGCACGCTCGGGCTCAAGCACATCGCCGAGCACGAGCACCAGCTGCTCACCCGCGCATACCAGCGCCTCTCCTCGGTGCCCGGGCTGACGCTGTACGGGACGGCGCCGGAAAAGACCGCCATGGTGTCGTTCACCCTGGATTGCGCCCATCCCCACGACATCGCCCAGGTGCTGGACACGGGCGGGATCGCCATCCGCGCCGGCCACCATTGCGCCCAGCCGCTGATGGCGCGGCTGGGGGTGCCGGCGACGCTGAGGGCCTCGTTCGGGCTGTACAACACCCTCGACGAAGTGGACATCCTGGCCGATGGTCTCGAACGCGCGGTAAAGATGTTCACCTGACGGACGGGGCGTTGCGTGCCGATGCCCGGCGCGTCCCGCCAAGCGCCCTTGTCATCCCGCTCGCGTGCGCTCGGTCGGGATGACAAACACGAGCGATGGGAACCGCCGGGCTTCGCCCCGTCTCTCCGGCACGCCCGGGCGGTTCCGCTTGACCTCTTCGCCGGGCTGCCCGATATCCAAGGCATGACTGACAGCGTTCCCCTCCGCCATCCCGAGAAGGCCCACCGGCCCGACAATCCCTCACCGCGCAAGCCGGCCTGGATCCGGGTCAAGGCGCCGACCTCGGAGGAGGCGGCCGAGGTGCGCCGGCTGATGCGGGACAAGAACCTGCACACCGTCTGCGAAGAGGCGGCCTGCCCCAATATCGGCGAATGCTGGAAGCATCGGCACGCCACCTTCATGATCCTGGGCGACACCTGCACCCGCGCCTGCGCCTTCTGCAACGTCAAGACCGGCAAGCCGGGAAACGTGGACCCGGCCGAGCCGGACCATATCGCCGACAGTGTCCGGGCCATGGGGCTCCGCCACGTGGTCATCACCTCGGTGGACCGCGACGATCTTGCCGACGGCGGCGCCGCGCAGTTCGTGGCCGCCATCGGGCGCGTGCGGGAGGTCGGCGGCTGCACGGTCGAGGTGCTGACCCCCGATTTCCGCGATAAGCCGGGCGCCATCGCGGCGGTCGCGGCGGCGCGGCCGGACGTGTTCAACCACAACCTGGAAACCGTGCCGCGCCTTTATCCGGGTATCCGTCCCGGCGCCCGCTATTTCGAGTCGCTTCGGCTTTTGCAAAAAGTAAAAGAAGTTGATGCCGATATTTTCACCAAGTCGGGCATCATGGTCGGCCTGGGCGAGACCCGCGTTGAAGTCCTACAGGTGATGGACGACATGCGGTCGGCGGGCATTGATTTTATAACCATTGGCCAGTACCTTCAGCCTACCGTCAAGCATGTGGCGGTGGACCGGTTCGTCCCCCCGGAAGAGTTCGAGGATTACAAGGCGATGGCCAAGGCCAAGGGCTTTCTTATGGTTGCGGCATCGCCGCTGACGCGTTCATCCCACCATGCCGACCGCGAT
This sequence comes from Pseudomonadota bacterium, assembly GCA_021847015.1. GTDB lineage: Bacteria > Pseudomonadota > Alphaproteobacteria > Rhodospirillales > Magnetospirillaceae > JAJZVW01. Next base: position 5,997 of record JAJZVW010000044.1, read on the forward strand.
TTCGCGGAACTGTGTGCCGCCCGCGCCGATTCGGGCGCGCGATAGGGAAGGGCGAGGAGGAATGCCCACCCACGCCGAAAAGCGCCATCTGCCGTATACGCCGGACCAGATGTTCGATCTGGTCGCCGACGTCGAGCGCTATCCGGAATTCCTGCCCTGGTGCGTCGGGGCGCGCATCCGCCGCCGCAATGGCGACGTCTTCTTCGCCGACTTGATCATCGGCTTCAAGATGATCCGCGAGGCCTATACGTCGAAGGTGACACTGGACCCCTCGCGGCGGCGAATCGACGTCAGCTACGCCGAAGGCCCGTTCCATCACCTCAACAACCATTGGCGCTTCGAACCGGCCGAGGACGGGGGGGTGAACATCGATTTCTTCGTCGATTTCGAATTCCGCTCGCGCATCCTCCAGACCCTCATCGGCGCCCTGTTCAACGAGGCGGTGCGCCTGATGGTGCATTCCTTCGAAAAGCGCGCACGCCAGCTTTACGGCGCCGACGGCCGGATCGCCGCACGGCCGACCTGACGCGGCGATTCTCGTTATGCGCCCTCGCTCACGGTGTCATCCCGACCGAGCGCAAGCGAGTGGAGGGATGTTTCCCGCGAAAATGCCCGAAAAATCCCTCGGCTGCGCTCGGGACGACAGCGAGAAAAACCATAATGGGAACCGCCGGACGCGGCGTTTTTTCCGAACCCGTTGGCGTCAATGGACGGTGCGGTTGGGCGGCTGGGTCATCTCGCTGCGCAGGATTTCCCGCAAGGCCTGGGGCTGGATGGGCTTGTGGACGATGGACAGTCCGCTGGCCTCGGCCTCGCGCAGGCGCTCGGGCGCCGTATCGCCGGTGATGATGACGCTGGGGATGGCGGTGTGGAAGAGTTCGCGGATCAGCCGGACGGCTTCCGTGCCGGTGTGTCCCTCGCGCAGACGGTAATCGGCCAGGATGATGCTGGGCGGCCGATGGTCGCGGGAGAGCGCATCCACCGCCTCGGCCGTCGAGCCGGCCGACACCACCTCGTAGCCCCAGGCTTGCAGCATCAGGGCCAATCCCTTCAGCACCACCGGCTCATCGTCGATCAGCAGCACCAGGCCGTGCTCGGCGATCATCCTCGCCGATGCCTCGGGGGGGCGCCGGCGTCGGCGCGGGCGCCGGAGCGCCGGGTTGGCGAGGGGAATGACGACGGCGAACAGGGAGCCCTTGCCGGGGGTGGACCGCACGAGGATCTGGTGGTTGAGGAGGCGGGCAAGGCGTTCGACGATGGCCAGGCCGAGGCCGAGACCTCGATGGCGGTCGCGTTCCGGATTGGCGAGCTGGGTGAACTCCTCGAAGATTTCGCGGGTCCGTTCCGCGGGGATGCCGATGCCGGTGTCCCAGACCTCGACACTCAAGGAGCGGCCGTGCCGGCGGCAGCCGACCAGGACCGAACCGCGGCTGGTGTAACGGATAGCGTTGGCCATCAGGTTCTGCACGATGCGCGACAGGAGGGCCGGATCGCTGCGGACGACGGCGGAGGAGGGCACCGTCCTCAGGGTCAGGCCCTTGTCGGCCGCCAAGGGGGCGAAATCCGCGGCCAGCCGGTCCAGAACGGCGCCGATTCCGAAATCCGTCATCCTGGGGACGACCAGCCCCGCATCCAGCCGCGACACGTCCAGAAGCGATTCCAGGAGCATGTTGAGGCCGTCGAGGGACGCCTGCATATCGCGGACCAGGGAATGGGCGCGATGCCCGCGAAGCTTGTTGGCCAGGGCCGAGGCGAAGAAATACAGCGCCTGCACAGGTTGGCGCAGATCGTGGCTGGCCGCCGCCAGGAATTTGGTTTTGGCCGCGTTGGCGCGCTCGGCCTCCTCCTTGGCCGCGCGCAGGTCGTCCGCGGTCCGCTTGCGCTCGGTGATGTCGCGGATTATGCCCGCGAACACGCGCCGGCCGGCCATGCGGGCCTCGCCCACGGCCAGGTCCATGGGGAAGACGCTTCCGTCCTTGCGCAGGCCCTGCACTTCGCGGCCGATGCCGATGATCCGGGCCTCGCCGGTGGCGAGGTAGTGGCGGAGATAGCCGTCGTGGGCCGAGCGGAACGGTTCGGGCATCAGCATCGAGACGTTGCGGCCGATGACCTCGGCGGCGGAATAGCCGAAGATGCGTTCCGCGGCAGGGTTGAAAGCGGCGATGATGCCGGCCTCGTCGATGGTGATGATGCCGTCGGCGGCGGCGCCGAAAACCGCGTCGATCCGCGCCTGCGCATCGCGCAGCCGCGTCCGGTGGCGCCAACCGCCGAGCACGAGGCCGAGAGCCGTCCCGGCTATAACCAGGGCGATGGCCGCTATCGTCAGGAAGGCCGGGCCGATCATGGCGACCGCTTCGGGGAATGCGCTTCGGTTTGCGTCGGCCCGGGCCGATGGATGCCCGCTTGTGCCGGCACCTTCGATTTGGGATGTCTCCGACGGGATAGGAAGACGGCCTACCGGAAGATGATCTGGGCGGCGGCGGCCGCTCTACTCGCCGTCGGCTCCCGCCTCGGCGGGGATCGGCGTGGGGGGCGGCAGGGGATAGATCACGCGGGGGGGGATCCAATGCACGATCACCGCGACCGCCACCAGGGTTACGGCGCCCGCCAGGACCGGCGTGAACACGAACGCCCAGCCCGGGTGGGTCAGCATCACCACCAGGGCGGTGGCCCCCGCGGGCGGATGGGTCAGGCGCAGGAGCCCCAGGAGGAAGATGACGAAGCTGACCGTGGCGGCCAGGGTCCACGGGCCGTGGGGCAGATAGCGGTCGGAAAGGATGGCGACGATCGCCGCGATGACGTGGCCGCCGATGACGTGGGCGGGCTGCGACAGGGGGCTTTCCGGCACCCCGTAGATCAGCACCGCCGACGCGCCCATGGGGGCGACGATGGTGCTGGCGCCGGCGAGGTCGCCCAGCAGCGCGGCCACCACGAATGCGGCCGTCGAGCCCAGCCCGGCCTTGGCCCAGCAGGGAATGCAGGCGGGCGCCTGATGGCGGTGAAAGAAACGTCGCGGCATTCCTACCTCGTTCGCGTGGACGGCTCACCCTATGAAAGATGCAGGTGGCATGCCCCTATTGCAAGCCCGGAACGGCATTGAAAAACCACAATAAAAGAATGGGATTGGTGCGGAGCGGGCGGGATGAAAAAGGGGACGAAGTCTCAAGGACTTCGCCCCCTTCGTTGGCTCCGGAGGAGGGATTCGAACCCCCGACCAGCCGGTTAACAGCCGGCTGCTCTACCGCTGAGCTACTCCGGATCAGCTCTCCCATGCTTGAGCATGGGCGCTGAAAACTTCGCAACGTCTTGCCGGGGCGGTTGGAGGCCGGGGCCGGAATTGAACCGACGTACGCGGATTTGCAGTCCGCTGCATAGCCACTCTGCCACCCGGCCCGGCCGGCCTGGGCCGACGTGAGGACCGTGCTTTTACGCGCTGGAGGCATCGGTGTCAAGCCGGTGAAACGGCTTCGGCAGGGCTCCGAACTCAGATGACCGAATCCTTGACGCCCCCGCGAATGATGGTGTCATCCCGAGCGGAGCGAGGGATCGTTCAGGCACGAACGGCAGCCGCCAGCGGCTGAAGGATCCCTCGTCGCTGTCGCTCGTCGGGATGACAGGGGGGGTGGACGATGACATTGACCAATTGGAAACCTAAGTTCGGAGCCCCGCCGGAGGGGCGGGCGATTGAGTTTGGCGGCCGTCGCCGGTATAACGTGTGCCCATCCATTGCATTTTCGCCAATTGCGCCGGGTTTTTCCCGGGCCAGGAGCTTCCCCGATGGATTACGCGGCCGCCCGCCACAACATGGTCGAGAACCAGATCCGCGCCAACCGGGTCCACGACCCGGCGGTGACCCGGGCGCTGGCCGCCGTGCCCCGCGAGGCGTTCGTGCCCAAGGCGATGCGGAGCTACGCCTATGTGGACGAGGACCTCGACATCGGCGGCGGGCGGTGGCTGATCGAGCCGCTGGTGCTGGCCCGCCTGGTGCAAGCGGCCGGCATCCAATCCTCGGACGTGGTGCTGAACGTCGGCGACGCCACGGGATATGTCACCGCGGTGGTGGCCCGGCTGGCAAGCTTCGTCGTGGCGCTGGAGAGCGACGGCGAATGGTGCCAGCGGGCGGCGGCGGCGCTCGGCGGATTGGGGGTGGACAACACCGAGGTGATCCAGGGACCGCTCGATCGCGGCCATCCCGCCAAGGCGCCTTACGACGTCGTCCTCTTTTCCGGCGCGGTCGGGGAAATTCCCGCCGCCATTTGCCAGCAATTGGGCGATGGCGGGCGGCTGGTGGCGGTGGTCGAGACCTCTCCGGCGTCGGGACGCGCGGTGATGGTGGTGCGGGCCGGTGATTCCTTCGGCCGGCGGGACTTGTTCGACGCCAGCACGCCGCCGCTGCCGGGGCTGACGTCCAAGGCACGCTTCGAACTCTGATCGTGCACCGAACGGCGCGGCCCGGCGGTACTTATGGGAACGGGCGCGTAAACGGTTCGGCCGGGTGGACGGAACCGCGGAGGCCATGCCGTTTTGCGTGTTCCTCTCCTTGCGTTCCACGCCATATCAGGGGGGAGAGCCAAAGCCGTCCATTGGGCCGCCGACCAAACCGCGCTTGCGTCAAGGGGTGAGGCGCCTTGATCTTTCGGTGGGGAAAGTTACTATCCGCCAGGGAAAACGGCCGCCCCGGACCTCGGCGCGCCATGGCTGAAGAAGGTGCCTGATGAAAAGAGCGTACTGGTTGTTGGCCGGGGTAATGCTCGCAGGCGGGTCCGCCGCGCCGCTTTATTCGGCCAACGCCGAAACGCTCGAAGACGTCCTTGCCACCGCTTACAATTCCAATCCAACCCTGATGGCGCGGCGTGCGGAACTGCGGGCGACCGACGAAGGCGTGCCGCAGGCGACCGCCGGCTGGCGGCCCACCGTCACCCTCACCGGCGATGTCGGCCGCGGCGTCTACACCAACAGCGTGTTCGGCCTGTCGGCGCCCTACCAGGGAACGCCGCGCGACTACAGCCTGACCGTGTCCGAACCGCTGTTCCGCGGCGGCCGCACGGTCGCCGCCACCGAGCAGGCCCAGGCCGGGGTGATGGCCGGGCGCGCGGTGTTGGACGCGACCGAGCAGACCGTGCTGCTCAACGCGGCCACGACGTACCTGAACGTCGTCCGCGACGAGGCGGTCCTCAAACTCAGCATCAACAACGAACAGGTCCTGCGCCGGCAGTTGGAGGCCACCCAGGAGCGCTTCCGGGTGGGCGAGGTCACGCGCACCGACGTCAGCCAGGCCGAGGCCCGGCTGTCCCAGGCCACCGCCGAACGGGTCGCCGCCGAGGGGAGTCTCCAGAACTCGCGCGCCGCCTTCATCAACGTCGTCGGCCGCGCCCCCGAATCGCCCCAGCCCCTCAAGCAGGAACCGCAGCTGCCCAAGACCTTCGACGCGGTGCGGGACCAGACCCTGGCGCACAATCCCAATGTCGTGGCGGCCGATTGGACCGCCAAGGCCGCCAAGAACGGCATCGATCTGGTGTTCGGCGAGTTGCTGCCGACGGTGGCGTTGACCGGAACGGTGTCGCGGATGCTGGCCGAGCAGCTTCCCAATAATTTCGGCGGCATCGGCACCGAGACGACTGCGGAACAGGCCATGGTGACGCTGACGATCCCGCTCTACGAGGCCGGTCTCAGCTATTCGCGCGTGCGCGCGCAGAAGCACACCTACGGGCAGCGGCTGATCGAGGCGGATCAGACGCGCCGGGATGCGCTTCAAGGCGCCAACCAATCGTGGGAGAACCTTCAGTCGGCGCGCGCGCGCGTCGCGTCCTACACCGCGCAGATCGCCGCCAACGAACTGGCCCTGACGGGCGTCGAAGAGGAAGCGAAGGTCGGCTCGCGGACGGTGCTGGACATCCTCAACGCCGAACAGGAATTGTTCACCTCGCGCGTCAGCCTGGTCACCGCCCAGCGCGACGAGATGGTGGCGGCCTTTCAGTTGCGGTCCGCCCTGGGGCAGTTGACCGCCGAGGCGCTCCAGCTCCCCGTGGACGTGTACGATCCGCGCAAACACTACGACGATGTCCGCGACAAGTTCATCGGCACGGGAATCGACAAAGCACCCGGCTACGAGCAGTGAGCCGGCCGATGCGCCCGTGACCGCCGGTCCCGGCCATGTCTTCGCCATCGTCACGCCGAGGCGAAGGCCGGCGATCGTCCAGGCATTTCGGGTGAAAGACTTTCGGTCCGCTCTTCTCTTCCGGGATGACATTGCCGGCGGGAGCGTATACTAAGAACTGTTGGCCGGTGACGGTTTTTAATGATTTATTGCAGGTCGTCGGGCATGATGGCGACCATCAGGCACCCGGGGGCGATTCGACGGGCGGATCATGAGCGACGACAAGGTCCAGCAAGAACCTTCGATGGAGGATATCCTCGCCTCGATCCGCCGCATCCTGTCGGAGGATGAGGCGGAGGAAAAGGCGAAGGCGCCACCCGTCCCCGAACCGGAGCCGGTTCGCGCCGCGCCACCCCCCCCACCGCCGCCGGAACCCGAGCCGGAACCGATGCCCGACCCCGAGCCGGAGCCGCCGCCGGCGTTCGATCCCGAACCGCCGCCGCAGCCTGCCGCCGCGGCCGACGACGACGACGACGTACTGGATTTGACCGAGGACATGGTCCTTCCCGCGGAATCGGAACTAGCGGAGGAAACACCGGCCTTCAACCTGAAGGACATCGAGCCCGACCTCGGCGATTTCGACGAGCCTGCCCCGGCGCCAGCCCCGCGCGCCCCGGCGCCAGCCCCGCGCGCCGAGGAAGACGAAGGGCCGCTGCTGTCGGACATGGCCACCGAGCGCTCCGCCTCGGCCCTTTCGGCCCTGGCCCAGGCGGTGGCGCGCGACCGCGCCATCCAGTTGGGCAACGGGGGCCTCACCCTCGAAGACATCGTTCGCGACATCCTCAGGCCGATCCTCAAGGACTGGCTCGATCAGAACCTTCCGTACATGATCGAGCGAATCGTCAAGAAGGAGATCGAGAGGATGGTAAACCGCGTCGAGAGCCATTAGTCTCTGCCCTTTCGCGGTCCGGGCGGCCCACGTCGGCGGGCCGCCTTTCGTTTTTGCACACAGCGGTTATTCGACGCGCAGCCATCGGAAGCCTGGTCATGCTGGAGAAGACGTATCGTCCCGCCGAGGTCGAGGCGAAGCACTATGGGCGTTGGGAATCCTCCGGCGCCTTCGCCGCCCACGGTGACTCCCCCCACGCGCCCTACACCATCATGATGCCGCCGCCCAACGTGACGGGCAGCCTGCACATGGGGCACGCGCTGACCTTCACCCTCCAGGATGCGCTGGTGCGCTACTACCGCATGAGCGGCCGCGACGCGCTGTGGCAGCCGGGCACCGACCATGCCGGCATCGCCACCCAGATGGTGGTCGAGCGCCGGCTGGAGGCCGAGGGCCTTACCCGCCACGATCTCGGCCGCGACGCGTTCATCGGCCGCGTCTGGGAATGGAAGGCGGAATCGGGGGGGACCATCACGCGCCAGTTGCGCCGGCTGGGCGCCTCGCCCGACTGGGCGCGCGAGCGCTTCACCATGGACGAGGGCCTGTCGCGGGCGGTGCGCAAGGTCTTCGTCGCGCTCCACAAGCAGGGGCTGATCTACCGCGCCCAGCGGCTGGTCAACTGGGACCCCAAGCTGCACACGGCCATCTCGGACCTCGAAGTCGAGCAGCGCGAGGTCAAGGGCCACATGTGGCACATCCGCTACCCGGTGGAGGGCGCCGAGGACACCTTCATCACGGTGGCGACCACGCGGCCGGAGACCATGCTGGGCGACACCGCGGTGGCCGTCCACCCCGAGGACGAGCGCTACACGGCGCTGATCGGCAAGAGGGTGCGGCTGCCCCTGGTGGGCCGGCTGATCCCCATCGTCGGCGACGAGTATTCCGACCCCGCCAAGGGCACGGGCGCCGTCAAGATCACGCCCGCCCACGATTTCAACGATTTCGCCGTGGGCACCCGGCACGGGCTGGAGATGATCAACATCTTCGACCGCGACGCCAAGGTGAACGACAGCGCGCCCGCGGCCTATCGCGGCCTCGACCGCTACGAGGCGCGCAAGATGGTGGTGGCCGACCTCCAGGACCTGGGCCTGCTGGAGCGCATCGATCCCCACACCCACATGGTCCCCTACGGCGACCGTTCCGGCGTGGTGATCGAGCCCTGGCTCACCGACCAATGGTTCGTGGACGCCGCCACCCTGGCCAAGCCGGCCATCGAAGCGGTGGAATCGGGGCGCACGCGGTTCGTGCCCAGGCATTGGGAAAACACCTATTTCGAGTGGATGCGCAACATCCAGCCCTGGTGCATTTCGCGCCAGATCTGGTGGGGCCACCAGGTGCCGGCCTGGTACGGGCCGGACGGCCGGGCGTTCGTCGAGGAGACCGAGGCCGAGGCGCTGGCCGCGGCCGAGCGCCATTACGGCAAGCCGGCGGCGCTGACCCGCGACCAGGACGTGCTCGACACGTGGTTCTCGTCGGCCCTGTGGCCGTTCTCGACGCTCGGCTGGCCCGACAGGACCCACGAACTGGAACGCTATTATCCGACCGACGTGCTGGTCACCGGATTCGACATCATCTTCTTCTGGGTCGCCCGGATGATGATGATGGGCCTGCATTTCATGGGCGAGGTGCCGTTCCGCGACGTCTACATCCATGCCCTGGTCCGCGACGAGAAGGGCCAGAAGATGTCGAAGTCCAAGGGCAACATCATCGACCCCCTGGAGCTGATCGACCGCTACGGATGCGACGCGCTGCGCTTCACCCTGTGCGCGCTGGCCGCCCAGGGCCGCGACATCAAGCTGGCGGAGGGGCGCGTCGAGGGCTACCGCAACTTCGCCACCAAGCTGTGGAACGCGGCGCGCTTCTCCCAGATGAACGAATGCCGTCCGGTCGAGGGCTTCGACCCCGGGACGGTGACCCAGACCGTCAACCGCTGGATCGCCGGCAAGACCGCCGAGACCGCCGACCGCGTGGCCCAGGCGCTGGAATCCTACCGCTTCGACGCCGCCGCCGGCGCCGTCTATCAGTTCGTCTGGGGCACCTTCTGCGACTGGTACCTGGAATTCACCAAGCCCATCCTGCAAGGCGACGCGGGCGAGGCGGCCAAGGCCGAGACCCGCGCCACCACGGCCTGGGTGCTCGACACCATATTGCACCTGCTCCACCCCTTCATGCCCTTCATCACCGAGGAGCTGTGGGCCGAAATGGGCGGGCGTTCGGACATGCTGATGTTGCGGCCGTGGCCGCGCCTGGACGGCCTGCACGACCCCGCCGCCGAGGATGAGATGGATTGGGTGGTGCGGCTGGTGTCCGCCGTGCGCGCCGTGCGCGCCGAGATGAACGTGCCGCCGTCGGCGCAGGTGGACCTGTTGGCCAGCGGTCTGACCGCGACCCGCCAGGGCTGGGCCAAGACCCACGCCGATCTGGTGGCGCGGCTGGCGCGGCTGGCCGATTTCGTTCCCCATGCCGGCGGCGACCGGATCGCGCAGGCCTTCTCCCACGGCGCCGCGCAGATGGTGGTGGACGACGCCACCTTCGTGCTGCCCCTGGCCGGCGTGATCGACATCGACAAGGAACGCTCCCGCCTCGACAAGGAGATCGCCAAGCTGGAGGCGGAGATCGCCAAGGTGGACAAGAAACTCGCCAATCCCGACTTCGTCGCCAAGGCGCGGCCCGAGGTGGTGGAAGAGCAGCAGGAACGCCGTGGCGAATGGCTGGCCGCCCGCGACAAGCTGTATGAGGCTTTGGCCCGCCTGTCGGGGGCCTGACGCCGCCGGAAGGCGTAGCCGCAAGGGCGGGAACACCTCGGTGGGGCGATTCCGAACCTCACCCAATCTGGTGAACTTCGGAATCGCCACGCAATTCAAAAAATCAGGCTCTATCCGCGGATCGTATTGGCGCTATAAAATGGGGTAATTTCAATGTGATATCGTCATGGCCGGACGTGTTCCGGCCATCCACGCCGTGCCGCTCCTTCACCGCCTGTCAGGTGGAACGGCGTGGATGCCCGCGACGAGCACGGGCATGACGGGTAAGGCGTGGCCCGATCGATACGATCCGCGAATAGAGCCAATAATTAGCGGCCTGCCCACCCCGGAAGTTCATCCTATGAATTTCCGGGGCAGGACACTGGGCGACGGTCATAGGCAAGGCCGAACGCCAGGGATGGGGCCCCGACGGGAGCCAAGCTCCCCCGGGGATGTCTTCATGCTATCACCCTTCACTGGATGGGATGTCGCCTGTTGAGGAGGCCAAATGCCCGATCTTGGCGAGCGGGATGGGCTTTGGCATGTGCTTGAGGAGAGCCCGGTCGGGGTTTCCGTTTCGCACCGCGCGGACGGACGGGTGGTGTTCGCCAACTCGCGCTTCTGTGAAATCATCGGCCGCAGCCGGGAAGAGGTGATCGGCGGTTTGGCCCGCGACCACTACGTGGACGGGGACCAGCTCCGCAAGGTCATCGCCAAGCTGAAGGCAGCGGGCAGGATCGACGACGAGGAGGTGAAGTTCCGCCGCCGCGACGGCTCCTTCTTCTGGAGCCTGTTGACCATCCGTCCCGCCCTGTTCAAGGGCCAACCGGTCAATCTGGCCTGGATCTACGACGTTTCGCGGCTGAAGGAGACCGAGGAACGGCTCGCCCTTTCGGCCAAGGTGGTGGAGACGGCCAGCGAGGGGGTGATGATTACCGACGCCCGCAATGCGATTCAATTCGTCAACTCGGCCTTCACCAGCATCACCGAATACGCGCCAGAAGAGGTGCTGGGCCGCAATCCCAACATGCTGCAATCGGGGCGCCATGACGGCGACTTCTATCAGGCCATGTGGCGAAGCCTGGCCAGCACCGGCCGCTGGCGCGGCGAGGTATGGAACCGCAGGAAGTCCGGCGAGTTCTTCGCGGAATGGCTGTCCATCGTCGCCATCCGGGACGCCTCGGGCGCCATCACCCACAACATCGCCGTGTTTTCCGACATAACGCGCCGCAAGGAGGACGAGGAAAGGGTCTGGCGGCAGGCCAATTACGACGCCCTGACCGGGTTGCCGAACCGTTCCCTGTTCGCCGACCGCCTTGCCCAGGCGGTCGGCCAGGGCGTGCGGCAGGGGCGGAAATTCGCGCTGATCTTCATCGACCTCGACGGTTTCAAAAGAGTCAACGACGTCTTCGGCCACGCGGCCGGAGACACTCTGTTGCAACAGGCGGCCGCCCGGCTGCGCCGGTGCGTGCGCTCCAGCGACACGGTCGCGCGTCTCGCCGGCGACGAGTTCACCATCATCGTCCAGGGCATGCGCCGCCGGGAGGATGTCGCGGTGCTGGCCCAGACCGTGCTCGACGAACTGGGCCGGGACTTCGACCTCGACGGGTGCGTCGCCGAGGTCAAGGCCTCGCTCGGCATCGCCGTCTTTCCGGACGACGGCGCCGACGGGCCGTCGCTGCTGAAGCAGGCCGACGAGGCCATGTACCGGGTGAAGCGCCGGGGCAAGAATGCGTTCGGTTTCGCCGAGGGGTGTCATCCGGGGCGATAGCGGTCCGATCCGGACGGGAGATTCAGTGCCTGAATCTCCCGTCCGGTGAATCGGCCCGCAAAGTCAGTGAACTGTGCGGGCCGGTCACTCCCGAACGTCCACGTCGTTTCCGGTGTCCTCGCCGTCCTCCTCCGCCAGGGATTCCTCGCTCTCCTCCTCCTCCTCGTGGAGGACTTCGTCCTCGGCGAAGCGCTCGGCATCCTCAGGTCCGCGATGGACCGCCGGTTCGTCCCGCCGCGGCCATGCCGGCCGCGCCATGGGGAGGCGAAGAGGAATACGGGCGCTGGGAACGTATTCCATCTGGCACTTCGGGCACACGGCGGGGGAGCGGTTGAGGTCGTAAAAGTTGGCCCCGCAATGGCTGCAATGGCGCTTGGTTCCACGGACGGGTGGCGGCATGGGCTTGTCCCGTGTCAGGTCCACAGTCCGCGACATATGGGCACGAGACGAGATCGGTCCAAGGACGACGGCCGGCCAAAGGGCAAATGGCCGCCCCGGAGGTTTCCCTCGCCGCATGGCGGTGAGGAACACGGGCGTGCGGCGGCGTCGATAGGCCTGGCTGGAGCGGGGGGCAGGCTCTATGTCCCAAGATGACAGGACGAATTCACAATGGCGGCGCTTGGGCGGCGCGAGGATAGTCGAATCCGCGAAAGGGGGACCGCCGCGATGATATCGATAATCCTGCTGGACCAGCCGATCGCCTGCCCCGGTTGCCGGGCCGTCACGGACCGGCTGGTGATATCCGGCCGGCACGGAGACGACGCCGGGCGCTGCTCCGCCTGTTTCCTGTCGCGCGGTTGCGGCGCGCCCGTTCCCACCGTGGGAAAGGGATCGGAAGGGCTTACGCCAGCCGCCGCAGAAAAGCCTGGTAGGAGCGGTCGTCGACCTGGATGTGATTGACCAGCCAGTCCAGGAGATAGGCCGCCGTATCCACGGCAAGCTGTTGGCGCGACTGTTCCGACTCGATTTCCAGCCATCGCGCCCGCAGGTTCTCCACCTGGGCCAGCAGGCGTTCGTGTTCGGCACGATGGGTCGGCAGGGTGGGGTAGCCGTGCCGGTCGAGGATGTCTTCCTCGCTGCGGAAATGGCTCCGCGCGCGGTCGATGACGCGGTCGAAAATGGGGGTCAGGCGGTGAGACGGTTCGCGGGCTTCGGCGGCAACCACGAAATCGGCGCAGATCTCGTAAATCTCCCGGTGTTCCGTGTCGATCACCGGCACTCCCATGGTGACTTTGTCGTGGTCGTCCATCGCGTCCCTTTCCCGGCTTAAGCGCCAGCCCATCCCCTCGGTAAACCTCGATACACAATTTATTGGGGCGAGGGGCGCCGGTTGATCCTACACCTGGTGCCTCACCCATTTGTCGGATGACCGTAAGCTAATGTTGACGGCCATCGCAAGGAGTATATGAGTGCTGCGCTGCGGTAATTGGGCGAGGCCTCACAGTATAGGAATTGCGACCGCCTCGATGAGGCCCCCCAGGGCGGCGTGGAACATCGCCTCGGTGAGGCGCCCGGTGTTGGTGTTGTAGCGGGAGCAATGGTAGCTGTCGGCCAGGATCACGCCGGGCAGTCGGTGCAGCCGGCCGTGGGCGAAGGGGTGGGCGCTTTTGCGCAGGCCGAGGACGGCGAGAACGGCGTCATGGGCGTCCCGGCCGACGGCGAGAATGCCCGACAGGTTGGGCATGGCCGCGATTTCGGCCGCCAGGAAGGGGCGGCAGGCGACGAATTCCGCCGGCAGGGGCTTGTTGACGGGGGGGGCGCAGCGCACCGCGTTGGTCACCCGCGCTCCCGCAAGGGTGAAGCCGTCGTCCGCCCGGGCGCCGTATCGTCCCCGCGCAAGGCCGAACCCGGTCAGGGCGTCGTACAGCAGATTGCCGGCGTAGTCCCCGGTGAAGGGACGGCCGGTGCGGTTGGCGCCCTTGAGGCCGGGCGCGAGGCCGACGACCAGGATGCGCGCGTCCAGCCCCCCGAAGGAGGGGACCGGGGCGTTGTGCCAGTCGGGATGGGCCGCGCGGTTGGCGTGCCGGAAATCCGCCAGCCGCGGGCATAGCCGACAATCGCGGCCGGGCTCGGCCGGGGGACGGTCGTGGCCGGGGGTCACGATTCGTCGTGGTCGTCGGGATGGGCCGTGTGCTGGGCCGCCAGACGTTCCTCGCGATGGATCGGGGACCGGGCGATCTGCGGTTCCAGCTCCAGCAATTCGACGAAATTGTCGGCCTGCCGGCGCAACTCGTCGGCGACCATCGGCGGCTGCGAGCGCACGGTGCTGACCACCGACACCCGCACGCCCTTGCGCTGCACGGCCTCGACCAGACGCCGGAAATCGCCGTCGCCCGAGAACAGCACCACATGGTCGAGGTACTGGGCCATCTCCATGACGTCGATGGCCAGTTCGATGTCCATATTGCCCTTGATCTTGCGCCGGCCCATGGCGTCGGTGAATTCCTTGGTCGGCTTGGTCACCATGGTGTAGCCGTTGTAGTCCAGCCAATCCACCAGCGGGCGGATGGGGGAGTATTCCTGATCCTCGATCAGGGCGGTGTAGTAGAAGGCGCGGATCAGCCGCCCCTTGGCGGCGAAGAGTTCGAGCAGGCGCTTGTAATCGATGTCGAATCCGAGCGCCCTGGCGGCGGCGTAGAGGTTGCTTCCGTCGATGAAAAGACCAATCCGTTCGGCTGGATAGAAATGCATGGCCAATCTCGATTATGGTTAAATGGAAGGGGTGGTCCCCGCACCCCCTTTGCGGAGGGGCAGGGCGAATGGGGCCTAAGTTAGGCGGGCGGGGGGGCCGCCGCAAGGGGCACGCCGACGGCGGGGTCCGCCGCCAGCGGTTCTCATTATGCATTTTTCGCTGTCATCCCGAGCCGACGGCGAGGGATCTTTCCGGCACTTTCGCGTGAAAGATCCCTCAGTCGCTCCGCTCCCTCGGGATGACAACATGCCCTGATGCC
>JAJZVW010000016.1 GCA_021847015.1 Pseudomonadota bacterium
CTGTCAGCCCGATCCGATGGCGAGGGATCTTTCAGGCACTTTCGCGTGAAGGATCCCTCTGTCGCTCCGCTCCCTCGGGATGACAACATGCCCTGATGCCGCATAATGAGAACCGCTGGCCAAAGCCCGCGACGGTTGACATTCGCAAGCCGGACGAGGATATTCCCTGCTTTCCTTCAGCGCGCCGGCATGCTTCGTCCGTTGGACGGGGGCCCGCGCCTTTGGAGCACAGTGGAGAGCGAGCCGTGTTTCCTGTCGTGATGCCGACCTATGCGCGGGCCGATGTCGCCTTTGAACGGGGCGAGGGTGCGTACCTCTGGTCGAGCGATGGGCGACGATTCCTCGATTTCGGTTCGGGCGTGGCCGTGACCGCGCTGGGCCATTGCCATCCCCGGCTGGTGGCGGCCCTGCGGGAACAGGCGGGCAAGCTCTGGCACACCTCCAACATGTACCGCATCCCCGGCCAGGAGCGGGTGGCGGCCAAGCTGGTCGAGCGGACCTTCGCCGACACGGCCTTCTTCTGCAATTCCGGCGCCGAGGCGGTCGAGTGCTGCCTCAAGATGGTGCGCAAGTACCATGACGCCACCGGCAACCCCGGGCGCTACCGCGTCATCTGCGCCACCGGCGCCTTCCACGGCCGCACCCTGGCCACCATCGCCGCCGGGGGCCAGGAAAAGCATCTCAAGGGATTCGACCCGGTGGTGGACGGCTTCGACCACGTCCCCTACGGCAACCTCAATGCCCTGCGCGCAGCGATCGGGCCCGAAACCGCCGCCATTCTGGTCGAACCCGTCCAGGGTGAAGGCGGGATCGTCGCCGGCGACCCCGATTATCTGCGCCGGCTGCGCGCCACGGCCGACGAATACGGCCTTCTCCTCGTGTTCGACGAAGTGCAGACCGGAATCGGCCGCACCGGCCGGCTGTTCGCCCACGAGCATGCCGGGGTCGCGCCCGACGTGATGGCGGTCGCCAAGGGTTTGGGCGGCGGTTTTCCGGTCGGCGCCTGCCTGGCGACGGCCAAGGCCGCGCAAGCGATGGTGGCCGGCAGCCACGGCTCGACCTTCGGCGGCAACCCGCTGGCCATGGCGGTGGCCGAAACCGTGCTGGAGGTGGTTCTCGAACCCGGCTTCCTGGCCGAGGTCGAGCGGATCGGCACCGCCCTGCGCGCCGGGCTCGACCGGCTCCAAGCCGCCTTCCCCGCCGCCATCGAGGAGGTGCGCGGCACCGGCCTGATGCTGGGGCTGAAATGCCGCATGGCCAACACCGACCTGATGGCCCGGCTGCTGGCCAACGGGCTGTTGACCGTAGCCGCCGGCGACAACGTCGTCCGGATTCTGCCGCCATTGATCGTCCGGGAGGCCGAGATCGAGGAAGGGCTCGACATCCTCTCGCGCACCCTGTCGCAGGTAACGCCATGAATGCCGCTCCCCGTGAGGGCCGCAACGGCCCCGTCCGCCACTTTCTCGATCTGGACCGGTTCGACACGCCGACCCTGCGCCGTGTTCTCGATCTCGGCGCCGCCTACAAGCGCGGTGAATGTCCGCACGGCGACAAGCGTCCCCTGGACGGCCGCACCCTGGCGATGATCTTCGAGAAGCCGTCCACCCGCACCCGGGTGTCGTTCGAAGCGGGCATGAAGCAACTGGGCGGCGACGTCATCATGTTGAGCCGGGTCGACACCCAGTTAGGCCGGGGCGAAACCATTTCCGACACGGCGCGTGTGCTGTCGCGCTACGTGGACGCCATCATGATCCGCACCGACGATCCGGCGAAGCTGTCGGAACTGTCCAGCCACGCCACGATTCCGGTTATCAACGGGCTGACCGATCAATCCCATCCGTGCCAAGTGATGGCGGACATCATGACCTTCGAGGAGCATCGCGGCTCGCTCGACGGCAAGGTCGTGACCTGGAGCGGCGACGGCAACAACGTCGCCGCGAGCTGGATTCAGGCGGCCGCCCATTTCGGATTCGAAATCCGCATCGCCTGCCCGCCGTCCCTGCGCCCCGCCGAAGGCGCGGTCGCCTGGGCGCGGGCCAAGGGCGGCAAGGTCGTCGTCATGGACGACCCCAAGGCCGCCGCCCTGGGCGCCGACCTGATCGTCACCGACACCTGGGTCTCCATGGGCTGCCAGGACAAGAACCGTCCGGCCCTGCTCGCACCCTATCAGGTCAACGAGGCGCTGATGGCGCTGGCCGCCCCCGGGGCCCTGTTCATGCATTGCCTGCCCGCCCACCGGGGCGAGGAAGTCACCGACGCGGTGATGGACGGTCCGCAATCGGTGGTGTGGGACGAGGCGGAAAACCGCCTGCACGTTCAAAAGGGCATTCTCACCTGGTGCTTGTTGTGAGCGGCGGCGAGCCGGACGTTCTGGTTCCTTTTCATATCGGTGGCGGTGCGGTCCGGGGGCGCCTGGTCCGCCTGGGACCCGCGGTCGACGCCATCCTCGGCGGGCACGGCTATCCGCCCGAGGTGGGCCGGCTCCTGGCCGAAGCCTTGGCGCTCGCCGCCGTTCTGGCGGGTTCCCTCAAATACCAGGGCGTCTTCACCGTGCAGGCGCAGGGAGACGGCCCGGTTTCTCTGGTCGTCGCGGACGTCACCAGCGGCGGGCACATGCGCGGCTATGCGCGTTTCGACGAGGCCCGGCTGGCCCAGGCGGTGTCCGCGGGCGGGGTTTCCCTGTCCGTCCCCGCCCTCCTCGGCTCGGGCTACCTCGCGTTCACCGTCGACCAGGGCCCCAACACCGATCGCTACCAGGGCATCGTCGAGCTGGCCGGTACGACCCTGGCCGAATGCGCCCATCGTTATTTTGCCAAATCCGAGCAGCTCGACACCGCCGTGATGATCGCCGCCCGCCAGCCCGCGGCGGGCGAGGGTTGGCTCGTGTCCGCCCTGATGGTGCAACGGATGCCGGGCGACATGCCGGGCAGCCCCATCCTTACCGCCGAGGAGGCCGAAGACGGATGGCGCCGCGCCCAGATCCTGATGGCCAGCCTCGCCACCGCCGAGATGCTGGACCGAACCGTCGCGGCCGAACGGCTGTTGTGGCGGCTCTATCACGCGGAAGGCCTCCACGTTTCCGCCCACCGCCCGCTTGAGGCGAAATGCCGGTGTTCGCGCGCCAAAGTCGCCGGAACCCTGCGCTCGTTCCCGCGGGAGGAAGTGGAGTCGCTGGCGGAGAAGGATGGAGAAGTCGCCGTCACCTGCGAGTTCTGCAAGACCGTCTACCGGTTCGACCGCAGCGGCCTCGACGAGGTCTATTCGGCTTGACGCCTACGGCGCGCGTGCCAGAATACGCCCTTGATTTCCACTGGACCCACGAGAACCCGATGACCGCACGTCCCATCCGGCTGGTGATGGCGCTGGCCGCTGTGCTCGCGCTGGGCGCTTGCGAAAGCAAGCCGCCGGTACAGAAGCTTCCTCCGATCAGCTTTGCCGGCAAGGCGCCGATCCAGCTCGACGTCGGTCAGTTGGAAATCGTGTCGGAATACCAGCCTCCCGGCCACGCCCCCAATTACGAGCACCTGATGCAGATTTCGCCGGGAGCGGCGGCAGTGCAATGGGCCAAGGACCGGCTTAAGCCGATGGGCCGCACCGGCTACGCCCATGTCGTCATCCGGGACGCCAGCGTCATCCGGACGGCCCTGAAGACCGACAAGGGCATCACCGGCCTCTTCAAGGAGGAGCAGGGCGAGCGTTACGACGGCTCCCTCGACGTGGTCATCCAGATCCAGGACGAACGTCACATGACCTTGGGCGAGGTCGAAGCCCGCGCCACCCGCTCGCGCACCGTGCCCGAGGGCGCCACGGTCAACGAGCGTGACCGCGACCTCTACGAAATCACCGAAGGGCTGGTCCGGGACGTCGATTCCCAGATGGACGGGCTCATCCACGGCTATCTGGCCCGCTGGGTTCTGCAACAATAGGCCGCCGCCGGTCCGCGCGGTGCCTTGGGCTTCGCGCGGACCGTCCTATTGCTTCCAGAAGGTCGGCACGAACAGGACGAGCAGCGGAAAGATTTCCAGGCGGCCGAAGATCATCCCGGCGGCCAGCAGCCATTTGGCCGCATCGGGGAGCGCCGCCAAATTGCTGCCGGGACCGACCGCCGCCCCCAAGCCTACGCCGAGATTGGCGATGGCGCCGACGGCGCCCGAAATGGCGCTGATGAAATCGAGGCCGACCAGCCCCAGGCCCATGGCCAGCGCCGCGAACGCCATCGCGAAGACGAACAGGAACCCCATCACCGATTCGGGGATGTCGTCGGCGATGGGCCGGCGGTTGAAACTGGCGATCAGGATCGCATGGGGGCGCAGCAGACGGCGCATCTGCACCAGCGCTTCCGTCAGCAGGAGCTGGAGGCGGAAGACCTTGATCCCGCCCGTGGTCGAGCCGGCGCACCCGCCGAGAAAGGCGAGAAAGAGCAGGACCGCCGCGGGGATGCCCGTCCAGCCGCCGTAATCGATCGTCGTGAACCCGGTCCCCGTCATCACCGACGCCACGGTGAAGGTGCCGTAGCGCAGGGCCTCGCCGGCCGTGAAATGACGGCTGACGGCCAGCCAAAGGGAAACGGCCAAGGCGCCGGCCAACATCACCCCCAGATACCAGCGCACCTGCGCATCGCGGAACAAGGCCCCCACGTTCCCGCGCACGGCGCGGAAAAAGAGCAGAAAAGGCAACCCGCCCAGAACCATGCCGGCAGTGACGATCGCGTCGATGGCCGCGCTCCGGTAATGGCCGACGGAGGAATCCCAGGTGGAAAAGCCCCCCGTGGAAATGGTCGCCATGGCGTGAATCCAGGCGTCGAAGCCGGTCATCCCCGCCAGCCACAACAACAGCCCAAGCACCGCCGTGATCGCCGCGTAGACACCGATCAGGGTGCTGCCGATGCGGGCCGCCCTGGGCGCCATCTTTTCCACCGGCGAGAGCATTTCGATACGGAAGATCTGCATGCCGCCGATCCGCAGCGCCGGCAGGATCGCGGTCGCCATCGCCAGGGTGCCGACGCCCCCCAGCCATTGCAGGACACCTCGCCACAGCAACAGGCCGGGAGGCAGGCGTTCGAGCGGCGCCAGCATGGTGGCGCTGGTGGCGGTCACGCCGCAGGTGGCCTCGAAAAAGGCGTCGGCCGCCGGCAAATGGGCGTCGCCGAAAGCGAACGGAAGCGCGGCGAAGACGCACGGCATCAGCCAGCCCAGGGCGATGGCCAGGTAGGCCTGCCGCACCGTCAAGTCCGCCCAGCGGGACCGCATGCCGAGCACGAAGGCCAGTCCGACGAACACGGTGAGGCCCGCCGACAGGACGAACACCCTCCACTCGCCGAATCCGGCCACCGCATCGGCCACGGCGGGCGCCCCCATACTGGCGGCCAGCACCACCAGCACCCAGCCGACAACCTGAAGGACGGGACGGAAATCGACCATCGCCTATTCCCGCCAGAACGTCTTGGTGAACAGGACCAGCACCGTGAACACCTCGAGGCGGCCGACCAGCATCTCGAAGGCCAGGACCCATTTGGCGGCGTCGGGCAGCCTTCGGTAACCGGAGCCTCCCCCGGTCAGGTCACCCACACCGGGACCGCCATTGCCGAGCGCCGAGGCCGATCCCGAAAGAGCCGTCACCAGATCCACCCCCGTCATGGTCAGCAGGACGACGTGAACGGCGAAGATGACGATATAGAGAATCACGAAGGCCAGCACCGAATCGACGACCGGGTCGGTGACGCGGCGGCGGTTGAAGTCGATGACGAAGACCCCGTGCGGGTGGAGGAGGCGCTTCACCTGCACCTTGGCCATCTGGAACAGGACTTGCCAGCGGAAGATCTTGATCGCGCCCGATGTCGATCCGGTGCAGCCGCCGACGAAGGCGAGAAGAAAGAACGCCACATGGGCGAAGCTGCCCCACCGGGTGACGTCGCCGGTGACGAAACCCGTGGTGGTGACGACGGAAACCACGCCGAAGGCCGCTTCGCGCAGGCTGTCGCCCAGCGACCAATCGCTGGACGCCCAGCGCCAGACACCAAGAAGCACGGCGAAGAACGCCAACAGGCCGAGGTAGGTGCGGAACTGGCTGTCCTCGAGAAGAACCGTGCGGCGCCGGCTCCAGACGGTGACGAACAGGGGAAACGGCGAACCGCCCAGCACCATGGACGCGACCGCCACCCACCGCGCGCCCGAGCCCCAATGCCCCAACGATTCGTCCGAGGTGGAAAATCCGCCTGTGGACAAGGCGGACATGGCGTGGCACAGGGCGTCGAACCGCCCCATGCCGGCCGCCCAGAACGCCACCGCCGACAGGCCGGTCAGGAGCGCGTAGACGGCCACCACCGACATCGCCACCTGGGAAACGCGGGGGCCGATCTTTTCCGTCTTGTCGGAGCTTTCCATCTTAAAGAGCTGCATGCCGCCGATGCGCAGCAGCGGCAGGATGGCCACGGCCATGACGATGATGCCCAGGCCCCCCAGCCAGTTCAGCAATGCCCGCCACAGCAGGATGCCTTTGGGAGCCGCATCCAGGCCGACGATCACGGTGGCACCCGAGGTGGTAAGACCGCTCATGGCCTCGAACACGCTGTCGGTGAAGGACATGTCCAAGACCGAAAAGGCGAACGGCAGAGCGGCGCACAAGGCGCCCAGGGCCCAGGCGGAAACGGTCAGAAGGAAGGCGCTGCGGCTTTCCAGCCGGAAACGGCCGCCGGGACGGCTGCCGAGGATGAGCGTTCCGCCGAGGAACCCGGTGGCCGATGCGCCGGCGAGGAACACTTCCCAATCCAGATTCTCGGACCACGCGTCCACCGCCGCGGGGATGCCCATCGCCGCGGCGAGAATCAGCAGCAGGAAGCCATTGATGAACAGGACCGGCCGGAGATCGAGCACGTTAGTCATCCGCTAGTGGTCCGATCCCGACAAAAGGTTCATGAGCTTGAACCTTTTGTCGGGTGAATCGGCCCACAAAATCAATGAATTGTGCACCGACACATTCGGAGGGTCGGTGCACCTTCCGAATGTGTCGGTGCACAAGGTGCAAGACCTATGTCCCGGTTCCGCCGGCCTGTCCAGGGGGAATCCATCGCATCGCCCCGTCAGCGCAGGCTGGCTTCGATGTTTCCCCCATCGACGGTCACCGTGCAGGCCGTGGTCTTCGACGCGCGCGCGAGCCACAAGAAGGCATCCGCGACATCCTCGGCGAACACTTCGCGCCCCAGCAGGTTGCCGCCCATGTAATCCTTTTCGGTCAGCCCGCGCGCCTTGGAGCGGCTGGCGATCATGGCGTCGGTGAGCAGGCCGGAGCGGATGCGGTCGGCGTTCACCGCATTGGCGCGGATGCCGTCGCGGCCGTGATCGAGGGCATACTGTTTCATCAGGAACAGGGTCGCCGCCTTCGGCAGCCCATAGGGGCCGAACGCCTTGCCGGGATTGAGGGCCTGTTTGGACGTGTTGAACAGCAGGCAGCCGCCCGTCCCCTGCGCCATCATCACCCGCACGGCATTCCGGGCGACGGTCTGGTGGGCGAAGAAGTTCAACTCGAACGATTCCCTCAACACGGAATCGTCCACCTCCCCCACGACCCCTTGCCAGGCCGCCCCGGCATTGGACACCACCACGTCGATTCCGCCGAATGCCGCGCACACCGCGTCGAAGACCTCGCGCACCGCCCGCGGATCGGTGACGTCGCACGCAAGCCCAAGGGCGGCGGGGCCGCATTCCCTGGCGGTCGCGGCCGCCGAAGCGGGATCGCGGTCGAGCACGGCGACCTCCGCGCCCTGGGCGGCGAAGGCCTTGGCGGTGGCGGCGCCGATCCCGGACCCCCCCCCCGTCACCACCACGACCTGGCGGGCGAACGGCTTCTCGCCGCCCTTGCCGAGCTTGGCCTGCTCCAGCGACCAGTACTCCATGTCGAACAAATCCGCCTCGGGCAGGGGCTGGAAGGTACCCACCGCCTCGGCGTCGGCGATGGTCTCGGCCGTGTTAAGGGCGATGTCGGCGGCGATCGCCGCATCCTTTTTCGAGGCGCCGACGCCGAACAGCCCAACCCCCGGCACCAGAACCACCCGCGGCAAGGGATCGAGTTCGGTCTTGGCCGGTGTGGCCGCGGCATTGTTGCGGGCGAAATAGGCATGGTAGCGGGCCACGTAGGAGTCCACGGCCGCGCGCGCGGCATTCCGCCATTCCTCCAGCCTCCCGGCTTCGGGAGCGGGGAGGATGACCGGCCAGTTCTTGGTGCGGATGGTATGGTCCGGCGTGACCACGCCCCGCTGGGAATAGCGCGCCAAATCCCGCCCGTCCACATAGGCGCGGACGGCCGCGCCGCCCCGGAAATCCAGCACCCAGCGCCGCCAAGCCCCGTCGCCCCGATCCTCGGCCAGCAGCCCGCGCACCAGCGGCGCGATGTCCGCGACGCCGGCCGGCCGTTCCGGCAGCGCCGCCGGAACGAAGGCGGGCTTGCGGTTCCGTTTCAACCGCTCCTCGGCCAGGGTGACCATGGCGGCCATCCGCTCGTAAGCCTCGCGGGCGGTGGCGCCGAAGGTGAAGATGCCGTGCTTGACCAGGATCAGCCCCTCGACCGAGGGGTCGCGCTCGAACACCTCGGCGGCCTTCTTGGCGAGCTGGAAGCCGGGCATGATGTAAGGCACGTAGCCCATGCGCGCGCCATAGACGTCGCGGCACAGGGCCTCGCCGTCGGGCTGGTCGGTGAGCGACAGCACCGCGGTGGAATGGGTGTGGTCGATGAATTTATGGGGCAGGAAGGCGTGGAGCAGGGTCTCCACCGAGGGATTGGGCGCCGTCGCGTCCAGCAGGTTGCCGCGCTGGAAATTCACCATGTCCTCATCGGACAGCCTCTCCAGCCGGCGCAGCTTGAGCAGCGGCGCGAGGCGTACCGCCGGCAGACCGGCCGGCTCGATCCGCCCCATGTCCCAGCCCGATCCCTTCACGCACAGGACGTCGACCGGCTCGCCGAGAAGGTCGGGAATGGCCGTCTTGACCGATGTGTTGCCGCCGCCGTGCAACACCAGCCGGGAATCGGCGCCCAGCAGCCGCGTGGTGTAGACCCGGAGCGCCACGTCGCGGTTGACGCCCTCGGCGGCGTACCGGGCGGCGAAAGCGTCGGCTTCGATGTCGGACCACTGGGACTTCATCGGTATTCTCGCGCCTTTTCGGGGAACAACGCCGCCAATCCGTCACGGCTGGCGGGACATGAGCCCCGCTCGGTGATGAGGAACGTCACCAGCCGTGCGGGGGTGACGTCGAAGGCGTAGTTGGCGGCCGGCGATCCGTCGGGAGTGAGTTGAACGGTAGCCGGAGCGCCGTTGCCGGCCTTGCCGGCGATATGGGTGACTTCGGCGGGGTCCCTCTGTTCGATGGGGATTTCCGCCAGGCCGTCGGCGACGGTCCAGTCGATGGTCGGGCTGGGCAGGGCGACCGCGAACGGCACGCCGTTGTCCTTGGCCGCCAGAGCCTTCAGGTAGGTGCCGATCTTGTTGCAGACGTCGCCGTTGCGGGTGGTGCGGTCGGTGCCGACGATGACGAGATCGACCATCCCGTGCTGCATCAGATGGCCGCCGGTATTGTCGGAAATGACCGTATGCGGCACGCCGTGCCAGTTCAGCTCGCGCGCCGTCAGCGATGCGCCCTGATTGCGCGGGCGGGTCTCATCCACCCAGACATGGATGGGCAGACCGGCATCGAATGCCTTGTAGATAGGGGCGATCGCGGTGCCCCAATCCACCGTCGCCAGCCAGCCGGCGTTGCAATGGGTCAGCACGTTGATCCGCTCCGCGCCCTTGGCCTTCCTTTCGGCCCAGATGCGTTCGATCAGGCGCAGGCCGTGATCGCCGATGGCCGAATTGATGGCCACGTCCTCGTCGGCGATGGCCGCGGCGCGGGCATAGGCCGCGCCCACACGCTCAGGCACCGGCACCGGCAACAGGGCCGCCATCATCCCGTCGAGCGCCCACTTCAGATTGATGGCGGTGGGACGGGTGGCATGGAGCACGGCATAGGCCGAGCGCAGCGCGACGTCCGAGGCGTCGGCGCGCGCCGCCAGGGCCATGCCGTAGGCGGCGGTCGCGCCGATCAGCGGCGCGCCGCGCACCCACATGTCCTTGATGGCGCGGGCGGCGTCCTCCAAGGAGCGCAGCGTCACCGTCACGAACTCGTGAGGCAGCCGCGTCTGGTCGATGATCTCCACCCCCCATCCGTCGGCGGCCAGCCAGATGGTGCGATAGGCCGTGCCGTTGATCTTCATTGCCGGCCCGCCTTCAACGCCCGGCCGGCGACGGCGTCCAGACGCGCCGCCACGGCGGCGTCGCGCCATTCGGGCGCGGTGATGATGGCGTTGTCCAACGCCGTGTGGCAGCCCTTGGCGCACGGGCCGGTGCGGCTGCGGACCTTTGGCGCGATGGCGGCGACCAGCGCGCGGGCGCGGGCCGCATTCTCCAGCAGCATCTTGACGACCTGGTCGACCGTGACCGCATCGTGCTCGGGATGCCAGCAGTCGTAATCCGTCACCATCGCCACCGTCGCGTAGCACATCTCCGCCTCGCGGGCGAGTTTGGCCTCGGGCATGTTGGTCATGCCGATGACGTCGCAGCCCCATTGCCGGTAAAGCCGGCTTTCGGCCTGCGTCGAGAATTGCGGCCCCTCCATCACCAGATAGGTGCCGCCGCGCTCGGCGCGGATTCCCACCTCGCCGGCGGCCGCCTCGATGATGTCGCCCAGGCGCGGGCAGACGGGATGCGCCATGGACACATGGGCCACCAGGCCCGCCTCGAAGAAGCTCTTCACGCGCGCGAACGTGCGGTCGATGAACTGATCGACAATGACGAACGTGCCCGGCGACAACTCCTCCTTCAGGGAGCCCACCGCCGAGACCGAGACGATCTCGGTAACGCCGGCGCGCTTCATGGCGTCGATATTGGCACGGAAGTTCAACTCCGACGGCGGCAGCCGATGGCCGCGGCCGTGTCGGGGCAGGAACACCAGCTTCTGGCCGTCGAGTTCGCCGAAAAGGAGCTGGTCCGACGGCGCACCGAACGGCGTCTCCACCGTGCGCCATTCCTTGCCGGTCAGGCCGTCGACGTCGTACACCCCCGAGCCGCCGATAATGCCGAGAACCGGGGCGCTACCAGCCTCCGCCATGATGTCCTCCATGATCGTCCCCGGCGGTGTTAGACGAAAAAGGCCGCCGTCGCAAGCGACGGCGGCCCAGATCGACGATCGGGAACGTATTCTTAGTGCACGTTCTTCCAGATCTGGCGCTTCAGCGCATAGAACAGCGCGGTCAGCACCGCCAGGAACCCGAGAACCTTGAGGCCGAGGCTCTTGCGGGCGTCCAGCTCGGGCTCGGCGGCCCAGTTCAGGAACGTGGCCACGTCGTGAGCGATCTGCGCCTTGGTCGCCTTGGTGCCGTCGGCATAGGTGACGGCGTCGTCCTGGATTGGCGGCGGCATGCTGATGGCATTACCGGGGAAGAACTTGTTGTAGAACTTCCCGTCGGGAATATGCACGCCGTCCGGCGGCGTATCCTCGAAGCCCAGCATCAGGCTGTAGATGTAGTTCGGTCCGCCATGACGGGCCTTCGCCATCAACGACAGGTCCGGCGGAGCGGCGCCGCCATTGGCGACGGCCGCGGCCTTCTCGTTGGGGAACGGCGGGATGTAATGGTCCGAGGGCCGCCCCGGGCGGTTGAACATCTGCCCTTCGTCGTTGGGGCCGGCCTGGATTTCGCGCTCGGCCGCGACCGCCTTGATCTCGTCCTCGGTGAGGCCGATCGCGGCGAGGTTGCGGTACGCCACCAGACTGAGCGAATGGCAGTTCGAGCAGATTTCGTGGAAGACCTGGAAGCCGCGCTTCAGGGCAGCCGGATCATAGCGGCCGAACACGCCGTCGAAGGAGAAGCCGGGCTTCATCAGCTCGGGCCCGCCTTCGTTGGCAAGGGCGGCCGGGGCGGCGCCGGCGACGAGCGCCGCCGCCAGCACGTTACGAATGAGCTTCTGCATCACGCCTTCTCCATCGGCTTGGCGGTAGCACCGGCAGCCATCCCGCCGCCGCGCAGAACGGGAGCGGAAATACTGGCGGGCAGCGGCTTCGGCTTCTCGATCTTGCCCAAGAGCGGCAGGAGAATCAGGAAGTGGAAGAAGTAGTACGCGGTGGCGATGCGCCCGATCAGGGTGATGGTGTCCGCCGGAGGCTGCGATCCCACATAGCCCAGGACGACGCAGTCGATGATGAAGAGCAGGAACGCCTGCTTGAAGATCGGGCGGAACCGGCCGGACCGGACCTTGGAGGTGTCGAGCCACGGCAGGAACAGCAGCACGACGATGGCGCCGAACATCATCAGAACGCCGCCGAGCTTGTTCGGAACCGCGCGCAGGATCGCGTAGAACGGCAGGAAGTACCATTCCGGAACGATATGCGGCGGGGTCACCATCGGATTGGCCGGGATGTAGTTGTCCGGCTCGCCGAAGAAGTTGGGCGCGTAGAACACGAAGGCCAGGTAGACCATCATGAACACGCCGATCCCGAACAGATCCTTGATCGTGAAGTAGGGATGGAACGGGATGGTGTCCTGCGGGGACTTCACGTCGATGCCCAGCGGGTTGTTCGACTTCACCGTGTGCAGCGCCCACAGGTGGATGAAGACCAGCGCGAAGATGACGAACGGCAGCAGGTAGTGCAGCGAGAAGAACCGGTTCAAGGTGGGGTTGTCCACCGAGAAGCCGCCCCACAGCCAGGTCACGATGTACTGGCCGACCACCGGGAAGGCCGAGAACAGGTTGGTGATCACGGTGGCGCCCCAGAAGGACATCTGGCCCCAGGGCAGCACGTAGCCCATGAACGCGGTCGCCATCATGGCCAGGAAGATCACCACGCCGACCCACCACAGAAGCTCGCGCGGAGCCTTGTAGGAACCGTAGTAGAGGCCGCGGAACATATGAGTGTACACCAGGACGAAGAACATCGAGGCGCCGTTCATATGCAGGTAACGCAGCAGCCAGCCGTAGTTCACGTCACGCATGATGCGCTCGACGGAATTGAAGGCCATCGTGGTATGCGGGGTATAGTTCATCGCCAGGAAGACCCCGGTGAGGATCATGACGACCAGCATGAATCCCGCAAGCGAGCCGAAATTCCACCAGTAATTCAGGTTCTTCGGCGTCGGATATTCCACAGCGCTGTGCTGCAGCATTGAAAAGATGGGCAGCCGCTCTTCGATCCAGCCGACCATCTTGTTGTTCGTCTTGTAGGCGCTCATTGGCGCATCCCCTCTCAGCCGATACGGATGGTGGTGTCGCTGGTAAAGGCGTAGGGCGGAACCTCGAGGTTCAGCGGTGCAGGGCCCTTACGGATGCGGCCGGACGTATCGTATTGCGACCCGTGGCACGGGCAGAACCAGCCGCCGAATTCCCCCTTGGGATCGGAAGGCTTCTGACCCAGCGGCACGCAGCCCAGGTGAGTGCAAACACCGATCAGGACGAGCCATTCGGGCTTCTTGACCCGGTCGGCGTCCTTCTGGGGATCGCGCAGATCCGCGCTGTCGTCCTTCCGCGCCTGCGCAATCTCTTCGGGAGTGCGGTGGCGGATGAAGACGGGTTTGCCGCGCCAGACGACCGTGATCGCCTGACCGACTTGGACAGCGGAAAAATCGACGTCGGTGGTGGAGAGCGCCAGCGTGTCGGCGGCAGGGTTCATGCTATGCACGAACGGCCAGAGGGCGAGGCCCGTACCGACCACGCCGACGGCAGTGGTGGCATAAAGCAGGAAATCCCGCCGGGTCTGCCCGTCCGTCGACGCGGGCTGGGCGTGCGATGCCGAATCAGCCATGACTTTACCTCTTGTTGGCCCGCGGAAGCGGCACTAATAACCACATTGGCGCGACCGATTCAACAGGCGAATCAAACTAGTTTAGGTCCTACTAATTCTAGACGAGGATTTGTTGCAACGCACATCCCACCCGGAAGGGGGAACTAAGCCGCGAGTCGGTGGATTGCCGCGTCTGGCGCTCTACCAGCCGGACATTCCCCAGAACGCGGGCACGCTTCTGCGCCTGGCCGCCTGCCTGGGGCTGGCGGTCGACGTCATAGGACCGTGCGGTTTCCTTTGGGACGACAGGCGCATGCGGCGTGCCGGCATGGATTACGCCGCCGCGGTCCGGGTCCGCCACCACTCGTCGTTCGCGGTGTTCGAAACCGTCCGTGCGGGTAGTTCCCAGCGGCTTGTGCTGCTCACCACGGCAGGGGATCGGCGCCTTGACGATTTCGCATTCGCGGAAGGCGACATCGTCATGGTGGGCCGCGAAAGCGCGGGCGTCCCCGACGACGTCGCGGCGGCCGCCGACATCGGGTTGCGCATCCCGATGATCCCCGGCGTCCGCTCCCTCAACGTGGCTCTCGCGGCGACGCTGGCCATCGGCGAAGCGTTGCGGCAGATGAGGGCCTTCCCCGCCTGACCGGGCCCCGACGGACGGCCGTGGCCCGTGGGGCGCGAGCCGCGCGACGGCCGAAAAAATTGCCCCTGCCCGCGGCCGTCAAATTGGGTATGATTTGCCCGCAATCGCGTACCGCCAGGGGAAAGGCGCAACGATGAGCCAAACAGCGACCGATGGGGGCGGCGGGACGGGCTCCCTGCGCTCCTCACGCATTGAAACACGCGCCAACGCCCTGCTGGGGGATTGCCGCCGCGCCTTCCACGCGTTCGGCGAGTTGGACGAACTGGCGGAAAACCTGCGCATCCTTTCCCTCAACGCGGAACTGGCGGCGGGCCGGGCCGGGGAAATGGGGCGCGCCGTTCGGGCATTGACCCAGTACACCCGCGAACTCGTCAACCGCCTGGCGCAGATCCAGGGAGAAATGAACTCTCTTCGAGCGCGAACCTATTCGCTGTCCTCGACCATTCTGCGCGGCCTGCTCAATTTGCAGTTGTTCGAACGGGCGGCCGAGCTCATCAATGCCGGCAGCCACGACGGCGCGACGCGGACCGCCGCCAACCGGGCGTTCGCCGAAACCATGCGAACGCTGGTGGAAACCCTGGGAGACATGGCCAGCAGCGTCGAGGACTTGTCGCGGCGGGCCCACGGTATCGAAGAAGTGGTCAGCCAGTCGGATTCCATCGCCACCAACATCGCCATCGAGGCGTCGGCGGCGGGCGTCCACGAGAAGGAATTCCGCACCGTTTCCGACACCATGCGCCACTACGTCGACGACTTGCGCAAGATGATCGACGAAGCCTCGGATTCGGTGCGCCGCGCGCTGGAAAAAGGCGAGTCGCTGCGGCGGGTGGGATTGGAGAACCTTCAGACGCTGCGCAGCAACGGCTTTTTGGAGTGAGCGACGATGAACTGTGTCACGCTGTTCCGACGGGAAGGCCATCGCTGGCTGGCGTTCAGCAATGACGGCGGCAAGCCCGATGCCGTGATCGACACCAACCAGTACGTCGTCTGCGCCGACGACGGCGGAGCGATGCTTCTGGACCCCGGCGGGATGGAGGCGTTCCCTCCCATGCTGGCGGCGCTGACCCAGGAGGTCGCGGTGGAAAACGTCCGCGGCATCTTCTTCAGCCACCAGGATCCCGACGTCAGCTCGTCCCTGCCGCTGTGGCGCCGGGTCTGCCAACCCGAGACCAGGATTCACGTGCCGGCCCTGTGGGTCAGCGTTCTCACCCACCTGGACCGCGAGGCGACCTTCGCCCCCATCCCGGACGAGGGCATGGAGGTGACGGTCGGCGGGCAGGTCAAGCTGCGCCTGATCCCCGCCCATTACCTTCACTCGCCGGGAAATTTCCACGCCTACGACCCCAAGGCCCGTATCCTGTTCAGCGGCGACATGGGCGGCGCGCTGGTTCCCGCCCAGGCCAAATCCGGCCTGTTCGTCGAGAATTTCTCCAGCCATGTCGCCTACATGGAGACCTTCCACCGGCGCTGGATGGGCTCGCCCCGCGCCCGCGACCTTTGGGTGGAAACGGTATCGCGGCTGGACATCGACATCATGGCGCCCCAGCACGGGCTCGCCTTCAAAGGCGACGACGTCAAGCGCTTCCTGGATTGGATTTCCCGCCTGGAATTGGGGAGCGGCTGCGCCGCCATGGCCAAATAGCCGTTTAATGGCCCGCTAACCCCGCCCGCCGCACTCTCGCCCGGCAACCGCAAGGAACCGACCGTGGCCGACGCGTGGTGGCGGGGAGCCGTCATCTATCAGATCTATCCCCGCAGCTTCCGGGACGCGAACGGCGACGGCATCGGCGACCTCGGCGGCATCGCCGAGGCCCTGCCCTATGTCGCCAGCCTGGGCGTCGATGCGGTATGGCTGTCGCCGTTCTACCGCTCGCCGATGATGGATTTCGGCTACGACGTCGCCGACCATCGCGACGTGGACCCGCTGTTCGGCACCCTGGCGGATGCCAAGCGGGTGATCGGGCGCGCCCACGATCTGGGTATGAAGGTCCTGCTGGACATGGTCTGGGGCCACACCTCGGACCGCCATCCCTGGTTTGCGGAAAGCCGCGCATCGCGGGCCAACGCCAAATCCGACTGGTACGTCTGGGCCGATCCCAAACCGGACGGCACCCCGCCCAACAACTGGCTGTCGGTCTTCGGCGGCCCGGCCTGGACATGGGAGCCCCGGCGGCGGCAATACCGGCTCCACCATTTTCTGCCGTCGCAACCGGCGCTGAACTGGCGCAATCCGGCCGTGGTCGAGGCCCTTGCGGCGGTGGGCGAGCACTGGTTGTCTCTGGGTGCGGACGGCTTGCGCCTGGACGCCGTCGATTTCCTCATCCACGACCTCCGCCTCCGCGACAATCCTCCGCAGCGCCTGGCCGAAATCCCACCTCGGCCGTTCGGCATGCAGGACCATCGGCGCGACATGATGCAGCCGGAGACCGCCGATGCCCTGGCGCGGATTCGGGCGCTTACGGACCGCTTTCCCGGCACGGTGACGATGGCCGAATTGTCGAGCGCCGGCGACCCTCTGGCGCGCGTGGCGGAATATTGTGCGCCCGGCGGCCTGCATCTGGCCTACTCCCTGGGACTCATGCGGCGGCCGGCCTCGGCCGCCGCGCTCAAGGCGACCATCGCCGAAATCGAGGCCAAGGCGCCTGGCGGCGCGTTCGCCTGGGCGCTGTCGAACCATGACGTCGAACGGGCGGCCAGCCGTTGGGGCGACGGCTCGCCCGCCTCGGCCAAGATGCTGTTGGCGCTGCTGCTGTGCTTGCGCGGGACGGTGTGCCTGTACCAGGGGGATGAATTGGGGCTGCCCGAGGCCGAGGTGCCCTTCGACCGCCGGCGCGATCCCTTCGGGCTGGCCTTCTGGCCCGAATTCAAAGGCCGCGACGGCTGCCGCACGCCGATGCCATGGCGGGGCGACGGCCCGGCGGCGGGATTTTCGGCGGCCGAACCCTGGCTGCCGGTGCCCGAAAGCCATCGGCGGCTGGCGGTGGCCGTCCAGGAAGCGGACGGGGAATCGGTGCTCAACACCCTCCGCCGCCTCATCCGCTGGCGCCGCCGCCACCCGGCCTTGACCGAAGGGGGGCTGACCCTGGTGGAGATGTCGCCCGATATCGTCGCCTTCGAGCGGACCGGCGGCGGCCAGGACATCCTGTGCCTGTTCAATCCGTCCGCAGCACACCACCGCCTGACGCCGCCCCCTGGGCGCAAGCCCGCCGAGGGCGTGGGCTACCGGATCGTGGGCGGCGAGTTGATGCTGGAGCCCTGGGGCGCGGTCTTCCTGGTCCCGTGACCGTCAGGCGTGGATGGCCCGCCCGTCCACCGCCAGCGCCGCCTCCTTGATCGCCTCGCCCAAGGCGGGATGGGCGTGGCAGGTGCGGGCGACGTCCTCGGCGGCGGCGCTGAATTCCATGGCCAGCACCAGTTCGGCGATCAGGTCGCCCGCCTCCGGGCCGACGATGTGGGCGCCGAGAATGCGGTCGGTGGCGGCATCGGCCAGGATCTTGACGAAGCCGTCGGTGTCGTCGTTGGCCCGTGCACGGGAATTGGCGGTGAAGGGGAACTTGCCGACCTTGTAGGCAATTCCGGCGGCCTTCAACTCTTCCTCGGTCTTGCCGACCTGGGCCACTTCCGGCCACGTATAGACCACGGACGGGATCGCCTCGTAATTCACATGGCCATGCTGGCCGGCGAGGATCTCGGCGATGGCGACCCCCTCGTCCTCGGCCTTGTGGGCGAGCATGGCGCCGCCGACGACGTCGCCGATGGCATAGATGCCGGGAACGCTGGTCCGGAAGGTCTCGTCGATCCGGATGAAGCCGCGCTCGGTCATGGCGACCCCCAGCGCCTCCAGCCCCAGTCCCTCGGTATAGGGACGCCGGCCGATGGCCACCAGCACGACGTCTGCCGGGATGTCCTCGGCCGCCCCGCCGGCCGCGGGCTCCACCGTGACGGTGACCCCGCTTTTGCCGGCCGTCACCTTGGAAACCTTGGCGGACAGCTTGAAGATCATCCCCTGCCGTTCGAGGACGCGGCGCGTGTGTTTCGACACCTCGCCATCGAACGGCGGCAGCACGCGGTCGAGGTATTCGACCACCGTCACCTGGGCGCCCAGGCGGCGCCAGACGCTTCCCAGCTCAAGGCCGATGACGCCGGCGCCGATCACAACCAGCTGCTTGGGGACGGCCGGCAGCGACAGGGCGCCGGTGGACGACACGACGCGCCGCTCGTCGATGGCCACGCCGGGCAGCGGGGTGACGTCGGAACCGGTGGCGATGACGATGGATTTGGCCGACAGCGACCGCTCGGCCCCCTCGCAGGCGACGACGACTTGGCCCGGCGCCGCGACACGGCCGGAGCCGACCACATAGGCGACCTTGTTCTTCTTGAACAGCAGCTCGATGCCCTTGGTGAGGCCGGCGACCACCTTGTCCTTACGGCCCATCATGGCGGCAAGGTCGAGATCGAGCCCCCCGACCCGGATGCCGTGCTGAGCGAAATCCTGCCGCGCCTCGGCGAACTTGTGGGAGGATTGCAGCAGGGCCTTCGACGGAATGCAGCCGACATTGAGGCAGGTCCCGCCCAGGGCCCCCCGCTTCTCCACGCAGGCGGCCTTGAGGCCGAGCTGCGCGGCACGAATGGCGGCAACATAGCCCCCGGGCCCGCCGCCGATGATCACCACGTCGAAATCGTCGTCAGCCATGGTCGTCCGTCATCCCCGTTCGTCCGTCCTGCTCCCGCCGTGGAGAGGATATTCTCAGACCCCCAACAATATCCGGCTGGGGTCTTCAATGCATTCCTTGACGCGGATGAGGAAGCTGACCGCCTCGCGCCCGTCGATGATGCGGTGGTCGTAGGAAAGCGCCAGATACATCATCGGCCGGGCCTGGATGGAGCCGTCCGGCATCACCACCGGACGCGGCTGGACCTTGTGCATCCCGAGGATTCCCGATTGCGGCGGATTGAGGATGGGCGTGCTGAGCAGCGAGCCGTAAACGCCGCCATTGGAAATGGTGAAAGTGCCGCCCTGGAGGTCTTCCATGGCCAGTTTGCCGTCGCGGGCCTTGCGTCCGAGGTCGGCGATCGCCTTCTCGACCTCGGCGAAGCCCAATTGGTCGGCGTCGCGCACCACCGGCACCACCAAGCCCTGGGGCGTGCCGACGGCGACCCCGATATCGTAGTAATTCTTGTAGACCAGATCGTCGCCGTCGATCTCGGCGTTGACCGCCGGCCACTCCTTCAGCGCGGTAACGCAAGCCTTCACGAAGAACGACATGAAGCCGAGCTTCACGCCGTGCTTCTTCTCGAAGCCGTCCTTGTACTGCGCCCGCAAGGCGTTGAGCGCGGTCATGTCCACCTCGTTGAAGGTGGTCAGCATGGCTGCGGTCCGCTGGGCCTCCTTCAGCCGTTCCGCGATCCGCCGGCGCAGGCGGGTCATGCGAACCCGTTCCTCCAGCGGCGCCTTCGCGCGGGGTTGGGCGGGCGACGGCGCCTCTTCCCTCAGCAACGATGGCGCCGGGCCCGGAGCCGGCGCGGGCTTGGCCGGGGGGCGGACGGCTTCCAGGACATCGGCCTTGGTCACCCGCCCTCCCTTGCCGGTGCCGCCCAGGGCGGCGGTGTCGATGCCGGCGTCGGCGGCCAGCTTGCGGGCGGACGGCATGGCCGGGGCGGGCGGCTTGGCGGCCTTTGCCGCTGCGGGCGCGGCCGACGGGAACGCCAGCGCGCCTTCGGCGATCGCGCCCAGGACGGCGCCGACGCCGACCGATTCGCCCGAGCCGGCGACGATTTCCGACAGAACGCCGGCCGCCGGTGCGGGCACTTCGACGGTCACCTTGTCGGTTTCCAGCTCCACCAGCGGCTCGTCGGCCATCACCGCTTCGCCCACGGCCTTGAACCATTTGGCGACGGTGGCCTCGCTCACCGATTCCCCCAGGGCGGGCACCTTGATCTGCGTGGTCATGCGGACGGTTCCTTTTTCTTAGCCTGAATGTCCCACATAGGAAATCCAGGCTATGCGGTCAGGCGCGACAGCTTGGTCGCCCTCCGGAAGGGTTGTGCCAGATCGGAGGTATTGCCGGAAAGCGCCATCTCGCAGATCCACGCCTGCTCGGCCGCATGGGTCTTGTACAGGCCGGTCGCCGGCGACGCGGCGGCGCGTCGCCCGCAATAGACGGCGCGCTTGGCCCTGGTCTCGATTTCGCCGCAGATGTACTCGATGCGGCGATCGACGAAGGTCCAGGGCCCCATATTGGCCGGCTCCTCCTGGACCCACAGGATTTCCGCCTTGGGATAGCGCGCCAGCTCGTTCTTGAGCGTGTCCTTGGGCCAGGGATAGAGCTGTTCCACACGGATGATGGCGACGTCGTCGATGCCCCGCTTCTGCCGCTCCTCGAACAGGTCGTAATAGACCTTGCCCGAGCACAGGATCACCCGCCGGATGCGTCCATCGGCCGCCAGCCGTTCGGTCTCGGGCAGGATGCGGCGGAAATGGCTGCCGCTGGCCATGTCCGCCAGATGGGACACCGCCAGCTTGTGGCGCAGCAGGCTCTTCGGCGTCATCAGCACCAGCGGCTTGCGGAAGTTGCGCATCAACTGGCGGCGCAGGACGTGGAAGTAATTGGCCGGGGTGGTGACGTTGCAGACCGACCAATTGTCCTCGGCGGACAACTGGAGATAGCGTTCCCAGCGGGCCGAGGAATGCTCGGGCCCCTGGCCCTCGAAACCGTGGGGCAGCAGCAGCACCAGGCCCGACATGCGCAGCCACTTCGACTCGGCCGAGCTGATGAACTGGTCGATGACGACCTGGGCGCCGTTGGCGAAATCGCCGAACTGCGCCTCCCACACCGTCAGCCCGTCGGGGTCCGCCAGGGAATAGCCGTATTCGAAGCCCAGCACGGCTTCCTCGCTCAAGGGGCTGTCGATCACCTCGAAGAAGCCCTGGCCCTCGCGGATGTGGTTGAGGGGGACGTAGCGTTCCTCGGTGTCCTGGTCGATCAGCACCGCGTGGCGGTGCGAAAAGGTTCCCCGGCCGACATCCTGGCCGGACAGCCGCACCCGCCGCCCGTCCACCAGCAGCGTGCCCAACGCCAGGGCCTCGGCGGTGGCCCAGTCGATGCCGGCGCCGCTCTCCATCATCTCCCGCTTGGCCTCAAGCTGGCGGACGATCTTGCGGTTGGCGTTGAACCCCTGGGGCGTGACGGCAATGGCGGTGCCGATCCGTTTGAGAAGATCGCTGTCCACGCCGGTGGTTTCCTCGCGGAACTCCTCCTCCTCCTCGAGCTGGACGAAGCCGTGCCAGCGGCCTTCGAGCCAGTCGGCGTGGTTGACCTTGTAGGAGGCCGTCGCCTCGAACTCCTTTTCCAGCATCGCCTGGAACCCGGTGACCATGCCGTTGGCCTCGGCCTCGGTCACCGTGCCCTCGGTGACCAGCTTGCGGGCATAGATGGCGCGCGTGGTCGGATGGGCGGCGATCTTGCGGTACATCAAGGGCTGGGTGAAGGCCGGCTCATCCGCCTCGTTGTGGCCGTGGCGGCGGTAACAGACCAGGTCGATGACCGCGTCGGCCTTGAATTCCTGGCGGAATTCCGTGGCGATGCGGGCGACATGGACGACCGCTTCGGGGTCGTCGCCGTTGACGTGGAAGATCGGCGCCTGGACGCTCTTGGCGATATCCGAGCAATAGGGGCCCGACCGCGAATATTGCGGCGCGGTGGTGAAGCCGATCTGGTTGTTGATGATGACGTGGATGGTTCCGCCGGTGGCGTAACCCTTGAGCTGCGACAGCAGCAGAGTCTCCGGCACCACGCCCTGACCGGCGACGGCGGCGTCGCCATGGATCAGCACGCCCAAGACCTTGACCCGCTCGCCATCGCCCTTCTGGGTCTGTTTGGCGCGGACCTTTCCCACCACCACGGGGTCCACGACCTCCAGGTGGGACGGATTGGCGGTAAGGGAGAGGTGGACCACCTCGCCGTCGAAATCGCGGTCGGCCGATGTGCCCAGATGGTATTTGACGTCGCCGGACCCTTGGAAATCCGACGGGTTGGCGGGATTGCCCTGGAATTCCGAGAAGATCGCCCGATAGGGCTTCTTCATGAAGTTGGCGAGAATGTTGAGACGGCCGCGGTGCGCCATCCCCATCACCACTTCCTCGATGCCGATCTGGCTGCCGCGCTTGACGATCTGCTCCAGCGCGGGAATGACGCTCTCGCCGCCCTCCAGGCCGAAGCGCTTGGTTCCCGTGTATTTCAACTGAAGAAAGCGCTCGAACCCCTCGGCTTCGGTCAGGCGTTCGAGGATGGCGCGCTTGCCGCGCTGGGTGAAATCGGTCTGGTTGCGCACGGATTCGATGCGCTTCTGAATCCAGGCCTTCTGGTCCGGGTCCTGGACATGCATGAACTCGACGCCGATCCGGCCGCAATAGGTCGCCTGAACGATGGCGAGGATGTCGCGCAAAGTGGCGTTTTCCCGCCCCAGCACGTTGTCGATGAAGATGGGACGGTCGAAATCGGCGTCGGTGAAGCCGTAGGTCCGGTAATCGAGTTCCGGATGAACGCCCCGCTTGGCCAGGCCAAGCGGATCGAGGTCGGCCATCAGGTGGCCGCGCACCCGGTAGGCCCGGATCAGCATCAGCGCCCGCACCGAATCGAGTACGGCTTGGCGGGACATGGCGGGCGCCGTCGGCGGAACCGGCTCGCCCGCCGGCTCCCCGGCGGCGGCGGGCGCCGAAACCGCATCGCCGGCACCGATCACCCGCCCGTCGCGCGGACCCCAGCGCGTGCCCTTGAAGTCCCGCTGAACCGCTCCCCCGTCATCGGCCAGTTCCCGGAAGAACCGTCCCCACGAGGGGTCGACCGAAGCGGGGTCTTCGAGATAGCGGGTGTAAAGCTCGGCCAGGAAGACCGCGTTGCCACCGGACAGGAAGGACGTCTCGTCGAATTCTTTCGTCATCGGGCGATCCGACGCGGGTTCGATCCCGCATCCCTTTCAGGGAGTGAACGCGGGGCGGCGCCACCGGACGCCACCGACCGCGGCGCAAACGAATGAGGATGGAAACGGCCCGGCTCCCGGCGGCGCACCGGGCCGCGAACATCAGCCATTCAGCACCTTGAGCATGGTCGAGCCCAGCGAGGCGGGCGAATCGGCGACGGCGATCCCCGCGGAACGCAGGGCCTCGATCTTCGAGGCGGCATCCCCCTTGCCGCCCGAAATGATGGCGCCCGCGTGCCCCATGCGGCGGCCGGGCGGGGCCGTCAGGCCGGCGATGAAGCTGACGACCGGCTTCTTGACCCTGCTGCGCCTCACGAAATCCGCCGCCTCCTCCTCGGCCGATCCCCCGATCTCGCCGATCATGATGATCGCCTGGGTCTCGGGATCGCCGAGGAACAGGTCCAGGGCATCGACGAAATTCATGCCCTGGATGGGGTCGCCGCCGATGCCGACGCAGGTGGATTGGCCGAGGCCGGCGGCGGTCGTCTGGGCCACCGCCTCGTAAGTCAGCGTGCCCGAGCGCGAAACGATGCCGATCCTGCCGCGCTGGTGGATATGGCCGGGCATGATGCCGATCTTGCATTCGCCAGGTGTGATGACGCCCGGACAATTGGGTCCGATGAGCCGGGTTTTCGACCCTTGAAGCGCCCGCTTGACCGCCAGCATGTCCGCCACCGGGATACCCTCGGTGATGCAGACCACCAGATCCAGGCCGGCGTCGATCGCCTCAAGGATGGCGTCGGCGGCGAAGGGCGGCGGCACGTAGATGGCGCTCGCCGTGCAGCCGGTTTTCGCCTTGGCCTCGGCCACGGTGTTGAAGACCGGCAGGTCCAGATGGGTGCTGCCGCCCTTTCCGGGCGTGACGCCCCCAACCATCCGCGTGCCGTAGGCGATCGCCTGCTCCGAATGGAAGGTGCCCTGGGCACCGGTGAAGCCCTGGCAGATCACCCGGGTCTCGGCGTTGACGAGAACGGCCATGGTTACGCAGCCTCCTTGACGGCCTTCACCACCTTTTCGGCGGCGTCCGCCAAATTGTCGGCGGCGATGATCGGCAGGCCGGATTGCGACAGGATTTTCTTGCCGAGTTCCACGTTCGTCCCCTCCAGGCGCACCACCAGGGGAACGTTGAGGCTGACCTCGCGGGCCGCGGCGACCACACCCTCGGCAATGACGTCGCAACGCATGATGCCGCCGAAGATGTTGACCAGGATGCCCTCCA
The DNA here is from genome assembly GCA_021847015.1 of Pseudomonadota bacterium. GTDB lineage: Bacteria > Pseudomonadota > Alphaproteobacteria > Rhodospirillales > Magnetospirillaceae > JAJZVW01. Next base: position 24,644 of record JAJZVW010000016.1, read on the forward strand.
CATGCGGGTCGGACAGGATCAGCTTGAAGGCGGTGGTGACCCGGTCCTTGGTGGCGCCGCCGCCGACGTCGAGGAAGTTGGCCGGCGCGCCGCCGTAAAGCTTGATGATGTCCATGGTCGCCATGGCCAGGCCGGCGCCGTTGACCATGCAGCCGATATTGCCGTCCAGCTTGATGTAGTTGAGGCTGTGGCGCGCGGCCTCCAGCTCCGCCGGGTCCTCCTCGGACTCGTCGCGCATCTCCTCGACGTCCTTGTGGCGGAACAGCGCGTTGTCGTCGAAGTTGACCTTGGCGTCCAGCGCGACGAGCTCGCCGCCTCCGGTCACCACCAACGGATTGATCTCGATGATCGAGCAGTCGAGGTCGATGAAGGCGCGATACATGGCCGCCATGAACTTGACGGCGGCGGCCACCTGCTTGCCTTCCAGACCGAGGCCGAAGGCGAGCTTGCGGGCATGGAACGGCTGGAAGCCGAAGACCGGATCGACGGCGACCTTGAGGATCTTTTCCGGATGGCGGGCGGCCACCTCCTCGATCTCCATTCCGCCCTCGGTCGAGGCCATGAAGGTCACCCGGCTGGTGGCGCGGTCGATCAGCATGCCGAGATAGAGTTCGCGCCGGATGTCGCACCCCTGCTCGACGTAGACCCGCTTGACCTCGCGGCCGGCCGGGCCGGTCTGGTGCGTGACCAGCACCTTGCCGATCATCGCCGCGGCGGCCTCCCTCACGTCGTCGGCCGACGTCGCCACCCGCACCCCGCCCTTGCCGGACCCGTCGCCCGCGACGCGGCCCTTGCCGCGGCCGCCGGCGTGGATCTGCGCCTTCACCACCCAGACCGGGCCGCCAAGCCGTTCGGCGACCTGGGCGGCCTCCTCCGGCGTATAGGCGGCGCCGCCGGCAAGCGTGGCGACGCCGTACTTCGCCAGCAACTGCTTGGCCTGATATTCGTGGATGTTCATGGGGACGTTTCTCTCCCGCTCTTGGATCTCACTGGGCCATCAGGCCCCGGGCGGTCTTGACCAGGTTGCGGACGGCGTCCGCCGAATTGTTGAAGGCCGCCTGCTCTTCCGCGTTCAGCTCGATTTCGACCACGCGCTCGATACCGCCCGCGCCGATCACCACCGGGACGCCGACGAAGACGTCGTCGGCCTGCCGGTAGGTCCCCTTCGTGACCAGGGCGGCGCAAGGCAGCACGCGCTTCTTGTCCCTAAGGAAGGATTCCGCCATCAGCACCCCGGAGGCGGCCGGAGCGTAGAACGCCGAGCCCGTCTTCATCAGGTTGACGATCTCGCCCCCGCCGTCGCGGGTATGCTGAACGATCTTGTCGATCTTCTCTTGTGTGGTCCAGCCCAACTTCACCAAATCGGGCAGGGGAACGCCGGCGACGGTGGAATAGCGGGCGAGCGGAACCATGGCGTCGCCATGTCCCCCCAGGACGAAAGCGGTGACGTCCTCCACCGAAACCTTGAATTCCTCCGCGAGGAAATAGCGGAAACGGGCCGAATCCAGCACTCCCGCCATGCCGACGATCATGTGCGCCGGCACCTGCGCGTAATGGTGCAATGCCCACACCATCACATCCAGAGGATTGGTGATGCAGATGACGAAAGCCTCGGGGCAATTCTCGCGGATGCCGCGGCCCACGGACGCCATGACCTTCAGGTTCGTTCCCACCAGATCGTCGCGCGACATGCCGGGGCGGCGCGGCACGCCCGCGGTGACGATCACCACGTCGGCGCCACGGATTCCCGCGTAATCGTTGACTCCCGCGTACCGGACATTGATGCCTTCAACCGCGGTGGACTCGGCCATGTCCAGGCTTTTTCCCTGGGGGACGCCCTCGGCGATGTCGAAGAGAACGACGTCGCCCAGTTCCTTGAGGCCGATCAGATGGGCGAGCGTGCCGCCGATGTTGCCAGACCCTACGAGAGCGATTTTCTTGCGTGCCATGGTTCTACCCTCACAGCATGAGATCTGCCCTGGTCAAAAGAGTAGGGCGCACCCGCACATAAGCATAGGCCACCTGTGGCCTAGGTAACGCGTTTCCCAGCAGAGGGCAAGGATTTTGGCGTCCGGCGGGAGACCACCCTCGTCCCTTTATATGTCGCGCCCATCCTCGCATTGCACCCCGGCTTTTGCATCTTTCGGATGATTTGGCGCATCATTTTAACCCTGTCCGGCGTAATGCCTCGCCAAGTATTCCGCGCTCTGCATTTCCATCAGGCGGGACACGGTTCGCTGACATTCCCCCGTCGCCGCGCCGTCGGGCCACAGCATGTCCGCAGGCGCCGCCGCCGAGCAGACCAGCGTCACCCTGTTGTCGTAGAGCACATCCACCAGGGTGACGAAACGTCGGGCGTGATCGCTTTCGGCCGCCGGCATCGTCGGGATGCCCGCCAGCACCAGCGTGTGGTAGCGCCCGGCCAGGGCTAGGTAATCGGCCGGCCCCAGCGCCGCTTGGCAGAGTTCGGCGAAGGAGAAGCGCGCCACCCCGGCGGCCGCAAGCGGCACGGCCAGCGTGCGGCCGTTCACCGCCATCCGGTCGGGATGGGGAAACGCCCCTTCCGTAAGATGGGCGAAGGCTCCGTCGAGCGCCGCGTCCGCATCGGCGCCAAGAGGGCTGTGGTAGACCCGCATCCCCTTCTTGCGGCCCATCCGGTAGTCGTAGCGGGCATCCAGATGCAGAAGATCGAGGCGCTCCTCGATCAGGTCGATGAAGGGCAGGAAACGTTCCCGCTGCAAACCGTCGCGGTAGAGGTCCCGCGGTTCCCGGTTGGATGTCGTCACCAGGACGGCTCCTTCGTCCATCAGGCATTGGAACAGCCGGCCGACGATCATGGCGTCGGCGATGTCGGCGATGTCGAGTTCGTCGAGGCAAAGCAGCCAGGCGTCCTCCGCGATCGTCCGGGCCAGTCCGGGAATGGGATCGGCCTGTCTGGGATGTTCGGTGCGCCAGTCGTGCAGCGCGGCATGGATGCCTTGCATGAACTGGTGGAAGTGAACCCGCCGCTTGGCCTCGATCGGCGCGGTGGTGAAGAACATGTCCATCAGCATGGATTTGCCGCGCCCGACCTGGCCGAAAATGTAAAGCCCATGGCGGGGCAGCGGATGCAGGCCGTCCTCGGCCATGGCCGCCCACCCGCCCCGGTTGGATTTCGTCCCGAAACCGAATCGCGCCAGCCAACCGGCGCGCCCGTGCGCGGGCCGGTAACCGGCCACCGCGTTGGACAGGCTCTGCAACTTCTCGACCGCCAGATTCTGCGCGGGGTCCGGCCTGAGTTCGCCGGCGGCCACCTTGGCGCGGTACGCGTAGAGAGGTCCTTCAGGCATGGTGCGGCGCAGCATAATCCAACCGTTCCGCCGCGCCAAGCATCCCGGAGCGGCTCGCCCGTAAGATCAGCCGTCGGCGACGATGCGGTCCGCGAGCTCCCCCAGCAGCCGCTCGGCATCGTCGTTGCCGACCTGGCAGGTACCCGCCTTCTCGTGGCCGCCACCGCCATGCTCCAGGCACAGCAGGCCGACATTGGTCCTCGATGTCCGGTTGACGATGGACTTGCCGATGGCGAACACGGTGTTCTGCCGCTTCAGGCCCCACATCACATGGATCGAGATGTTCTGGTCCGGGAACAGCGCGTAGATCATGAACCGGTTGCCGGCGAAGATGGTTTCCTCATTCCTCAGGTCGAGGACCACCAGATTCCGGCGGACGGTCGCGCACCGGCGCAACTGCTCCTTGAACTTCTCGTGGTGCTCGAAATAGAGATCCACCCGTTCCTTCACGTCCGGCAGGGCGAGGATGTCCGCGATGGTGTGGTTTCGGCAGTAGTCGATGAGGTCCATCATCAACTGGTAGTTCGACACCCGGAACTCGCGAAAGCGGCCGAGGCCCGTCCGCGCGTCCATGAGGTAGTTCAGCAAAGTCCATCCCTTGGGATCGAGGATGTCGTCCAGGGTGTACCGGGCGGAATCGCCCTGGTCCACCGCCGCCATCATGCCGTCCCAGGCGGCGGGAAAGCGCACCGCGCCGCCGAAATAATCGTAAACCACGCGCGCCGCCGACGGCGCCTCGGGGTCGATCACATGGTTCTCGCGCTTTCCGACCCGCACGGTCTCGGAAAGATGGTGGTCGAAGGCGAGATGGACACCGTCCACATAAGGAAGGTTGGTGGTGATGTCGCCGTCGCCGACCGCGATCAGACCATCCTGCATGTCCTTGGGATGGACGAATTTTATCTCGTCGATCATGTCGAGCTGCTTGAGCAGCACCGCGCACACCAACCCATCGAAGTCGCTGCGCGTCACCAGACGGTATTTCCTGCCAGGCATGATCCTGCCTCCCGTTTCCACCGAAAGGATAGCGGTGCGGATCGTAAGAGACAATGCGGCCAGGAGTATGCGCTTTCCTGCCGAAGCCCCCTGGGATAAACAGGGACCCGGTCAGCCTCTGCCGAGAGGACGTTCATGCGCCGCCTCATCCTCCTCGCTCCGCTCGCCGCCGTCGCGGCGTGCAGCCCGGAGAAGCCCTTCGTCGACCTGCCCCCCGCCCCCCTCGGCTACACGGTCATGAAGCAGCCCGATGTGGTGCGCCAGACCGGACACTTCACCATATGCTATGCGGATCGGGACGCCGCCGAGGTGCCGGGCCTGGCGCAGGAAACCTGCAATCGCTACGGGCTACAGGCGAAGGTCATATCCACGCTTCGCTACCAATGCCGGCTGACGGCGCCGCATCAGGCGAACTATTCGTGCATCGACCCCAACAAGCGCATGCCGGACGGCACCTACATCAATCCCTTGAATCCCCAGCAGGTGCTGGCCTGGAAAAGGGCCACCGGCCAGATGCCGGACGGCCAGGGATCGCCAACCGCCGTCGCGCCGCCCCCGGCTTCGGTATTGGGGGCTCCGCCCCCGGCGCCGGTACCGGCAACGCTCCCCGAATCGCCCGCGCCCTGACGAAAGCGCGCAACACCGCTCGGCGGAACCGCAGACGGTCAGAACCGCCTCTGGAGCAGCATCTCCTTGATGCTGCCGATAGCCTTGGCCGGGTTGAGGCCTTTCGGGCAGGTGGAGGTGCAGTTCATGATGGTGTGGCAGCGGTAGAGCTTGAACGGGTCCTCCAAGGCGTCGAGCCGCTCGCCGGTGAACTCGTCGCGACTGTCGTGGATCCAGCGTGCCGCCTGCAACAGGATGGCGGGGCCCAGATAGCGCTCGCCGTTCCACCAGTAGCTCGGACAACCGGTCTGGCAGCAGAAGCACAGGATGCACTCCCACAGCCCGTCCAATGCCTCCCGCTCCTCCGGCGATTGCAGGCGTTCGCTGTCCGGGGGCGTGGGTGATTTGGTCTGGAGCCACGGCTCGACGGACTGGAGTTGCGCATAGGGCAGGCTGAGGTCGGGGACGAGGTCCTTGATCACGGGCATGTGGGGCAGAGGGTAGATCTTCACGTCGCCCGGAATGTCGGCGATGGGTTTGAGACACGCCAGCGTGTTGGTCCCGTCGATATTCATGGAACACGAGCCGCAGATGCCCTCGCGGCACGACCGCCGGAAGGTGAGCGTCGAATCCATCTCGTTCTTGATCTTGATGAGGGCGTCCAGAACCATCGGCCCACAGGTGTCGAGATCGACCTCGTAGGTGTCGAGCCGGGGATTGCCCTCCGCGTCGGGATCGTAGCGGTAGATCTTGAACCGCTTGACGTTGGTGGCCCCGGATGGCGCCGGATGGAACGTGCCGGGCTGCACGCGGGAATTGGCCGGCAGCGCGAATTCGACCATGTCTGTCCTCCTTCCCCGGCCCGGCTCAGTACACGCGCTTTCGCGGCGTGATGTATTCCACGTCGCTGGTGAGCGTGTAGGTATGCACGGGCCGGTAATCGAGGCGCACACGCCCCGAATCGACCCAGGCCAGGGTATGCTTCATCCAGTTGGCATCGTCCCGCTGGGGATGGTCCTCGTGGGCGTGGGCGCCCCGGCTTTCCTCGCGCGCCTCGGCGGAGGTGATGGTGGCCAGGGCGCAATCCATCAGGTTCTCCAGTTCCAGGGCCTCCACCAGGTCCGAATTCCAGATCATCGAACGGTCGCTGAGGCGGATCTCGGCCAGGGAACCGGCGATCTCGCCCATCTTGCGCACGCCGTCCTCCAGGGATTTCGAGGTGCGGAAGACCGCGGCGTCGCCCTGCATGGTCTTTTGCATCGCCAGACGGATGTCGGCGGTCCGCAGGCGGCCGTCGGCATGGCGCAGCCGGTCGAGACGGGCGATGGCGCGCTCGCCCCCGTCCTTGGGAAGCGGCCGATGGGCCGCGCCGGGGTGCAGGGTCTCGGCGGCCCTGAGCGCGGCGGCCCGGCCGAAGACGACGATGTCGAGCAGCGAATTCGTGCCCAGCCGGTTGGCCCCGTGGACCGACACGCAGGCGGCCTCGCCGATGGCCATCAATCCGGGCACGACGGCGTCGGGATCGTCGGCGGTTGGGCGCAGCACCTCGCCGTGGAGGTTGGTGGGAATGCCGCCCATGTTGTAATGGGCGGTGGGCAGAACCGGGATCGGTTCCCGCGTCACGTCGACGCCGGCGAAAATCCGCGCGGTCTCGGTGATGCCGGGCAGCCGCGATTCCAGCGTTTCCACCCCCAGATGTTCGAGATGCAATTCGATGTGGTCGCGCTCGGGGCCGATTCCGCGGCCTTCGCGGATTTCCATGGTCATGGCGCGCGAGACCACGTCGCGGCTGGCCAGATCCTTAGCGTTCGGCGCATAGCGTTCCATGAACCGCTCGCCGGCCGAATTGGTCAGATACCCGCCCTCGCCGCGCGCGCCCTCGGTGATCAGGCAGCCGGAGCCGTAGACGCCGGTGGGGTGGAACTGCACGAACTCCATGTCCTGCAAGGGCAGCCCTGCGCGCGCCACCATGCCGTGGCCGTCGCCGGTGCAGGTATGCGCCGACGTGCAGGAAAAATAGGCGCGTCCATAGCCGCCGGTGGCCAGCACCACCCGGTGGGCGCGGAACCGGTGCAGGGTGCCGTCCTCCAGGTTCCAGGCCACGATCCCGCGGCACGACCCGTCGGCATCCATGATCAGGTCGAGGGCGACGTATTCCACGAAGAATTCGCAGTTGTGCTTGAGGCTTTGCTGGTAAAGCGCGTGGAGAATGGCGTGGCCGGTGCGGTCGGCCGCCGCGCAGGCGCGCTGGACCGGCGCCTCGCCATAGTTGCGCATGTGCCCCCCGAAGGGGCGCTGGTAGATCTTGCCCTCCTTGGTCCGCGAGAAGGGCACGCCGAAATGCTCCAGCTCGTAGACGGCGGGAATCGCCTCGCGGCACATGTATTCGATGGCGTCCTGGTCGCCCAGCCAGTCCGACCCCTTGACGGTGTCGTACATGTGCCATTGCCAGCTGTCCTCGGCCATGTTGCCGAGCGCCGCGCCGATGCCGCCCTGGGCCGCCACCGTGTGGCTGCGGGTGGGAAAGACCTTGGTGACGCAGGCCGTCTTGAACCCCGCCGCCCCCATCCCCAGCGTGGCGCGCAGGCCGGCGCCGCCGGCGCCGACGATGACCACGTCGTAGGTGTGGTCGACGATCTTGTAGCCAGGCATGGCGCTCAGCCTCCGAAGGCGACTTTGAGGACCGACACCGCCATGAAGACGGCCAGAAACGCGCCCAGCAGGCGGGTGCCGATCAGCCCGATCCATTTGCCGACCGACCCGAGGACGTAATCCTCGATCACCACCTGGACGCCCAGCACGCCGTGCCACAGGGCGACGCTGACCGTCAGCAGCATCATGGTGGCGTTGAGGGGCTTGGCCATCCACGCCTTGGCCACGGCGTAATCGACCCCGCTCAGGCGGATCACCGATACGGCGAACCAGAGCGCCAGCGGCACCAGGGCGATGGCGGTGATCCGCTGCTGCCAGAAATGGCCGACCCCGGTTTTGGCGGAACCCAATCCACGCGCGCGGCCAAGAGGAGTGCGCAGTTCCATCATCGACCTCCCCACACGGAAGCCGCGATCCAGGCGGCGATGGTCAGGATCACGGTGGCAGCCAGCACGACGCGCCCCGAACGGTAGGCCCGCGGCAGTTCATACCCCCACCCGGCATCCCACAGCAGATGACGGATGCCGTTGGCGAGGTGATAGAACAGCGCCACGGTGAAGCCCAGCAGCACCAGCCGGCCGATGACGGAACCGAGGAATCCCTGCACGGCGGCGTAGGCATCGGGACCGGTGGCGATGGCGCCCAGCCACCAGGCCAGAAGGACGATGCCCAGCGCCAGCGCCACGCCGGCCCCGCGGTGGGCGATGGACATCAGCGCCAGAAGCGGAAGGCGGTAAACCTGGAGGTGCGGCGACAGCGGCCGGTTGCGCGGTGACATTGGCGACGACTCCCCGCTGCGGACATGGGCGCGGTTTGCGGCAGTGCAAAAAATTTCTTATCCCGTTGGCCGCAACAAGTCAATGCGGCGGCCCCACCCCTTCTGGCAGGAAAAAACCTTCATCTCCTACCCATGCCGGGCATGGCGGCCGCCCAATAGCAGCGGCTTGCCCCTCTTTGGGCAATAGATTGTCATTCTTTTGCGCACGCCCCCCGCGGGCGTTCCCGGCCGTCGCCGAGCAGCGCCTGCGCCACCGCCAGGGCGGCGATGGCCGCGGTTTCCGCACGCAGGATGCGCGGACCCATGGAGACCGGCCGAACGAAGGGAAGGGCAGCCAACATCCGCTGTTCCTCGGGCGCGAAGCCGCCCTCGGGGCCGACCAGGACGGCGAGCGGCGGCACGCTCCCCTGGGCCTCGTCCGCCAGGGCGGACAACGCCGCGGCGATCGGCATCCCGCCGCCCGTCTCGTCGAGGAAAAGCAGCCGGCGGCGCGCATCCCAATCCCCCAGCGCCCTCTCCAACGGCATCGGCTCGCGCAGCACCGGCACGCTCAGGCGCTCGCATTGCTCGGCGGCTTCGACCATGTGGGCCGCCAGCCGGTCGGTGTTGACCCGGCTCATCGCCGTGCGGCGGGTAAAGACCGGCCACAGGGCCGAGACCCCCAGTTCCGCGGCCTTTTCGGCGACCAGATCGATGCGCTCCCGCTTGATGGGCGCGGCCAGCAGCCAAAGGTCGGGTTCGGGCGCCTGCGGGCGGGTGCGCGTCTCGGCCACCAGCGTCGCCCCGTTCTTGGCGATGGCGCGGATGATCGCGCGCCATTCGCCGTCGCGGCCATTGAACAGAAGCACCGCCTCGCCCGGCTCGGCCCGCATGACCGCGCCGAGGTAATGGGCCTGCTCGCGCGGCAGCAGGACGGCGGCGTCCGGTCCGAGATCGGCGCCCACGAACAGGCGCAGCCGCGGCCGCGAAGCCGGCTCCGTCATGGTTCCTCCGCTTTCTCGACGGTGAGGACGATGCCCTCGGCGCCCGTCACGATCACCTTCGTCCCCGCCGCCAGATCGGGACCGGCCACCTTCCACGTGGTGTCTCCCACCGTCACCCGCCCCGATCCCCCGACGATGGGGGTCGCCAGGGCGTGAACGGTGCCGATGTAACTCCGCGCTCGCCGATTGAGGTCCGGCTCGTCGGAAGGCACGCGCAGACGGGAATAGACCCTGCGGCCGAGGATGGCCGACGCCACCGTGAGGCCGGCGAACACCAGCGCATGGGTTTCCCAGCCCAGGCCGGGAGCCATATAGGCGAGCATGCCGGTAAGCACCGCGGCGATGCCCGGCCACAGCAAAAAGCTTCCCGGCACCATGATTTCGAAGGCGATCAGAAGGATGCCCAGGGTGAGCCAATGCCAGAAGACCATGGTGGCAGCCCCGTTCCTAGCCCGCCGACGGGACGCTGCCCGCTTTCCGGCCCGACGGCGGATGATCGCCCGATGCCAGCGCGTCGCGGGCGATCTGGGCGATGCCGCCGATGGCGCCGATGACCCCGGCCGCGTCCAGCGGCATCATCACCAGCTTCTGGTTGGGGGCGGACGCGACGGCCTGCAACGCGTCCACATAGCGCTGGGCGACGAAGTAATTGACGGCGGCGATCTCGCCCCCGGCGACCGCTTCGGACACCACCTGAACCGCCTTGGCCTCGGCGGCGGCCTGCCGCTCGCGGGCCTCGGCGGCCCGGAAGGCCGCCTCCCTGTGCCCTTCGGCGACCAGGATCAGGCTCTGCTTTTCGCCTTCGGCCTTCAGGACCTGCGCCTGTTTCAGCCCCTCGGCCTCCAGGATCGCCGCGCGCTTGTCGCGCTCGGCCTTCATCTGCCGGGCCATGGCGTCGATCAGGTCGCGCGGCGGCGCGATGTCCTTGATCTCGATGCGGGTGCATTTGATGCCCCACGCCTGGGTGGCCTCGTCCACGACCGCCAGCAATTGGGCGTTGATGCGGTCGCGCTGGGACAGCAATTCGTCCAGGTCCATGCCGCCCATCACCGTGCGGATGTTGGTCATGGTGAGATTGAGGATGGCGAGCTGGAGATTGGCCACCTCGTAGGCCGCCTGGGGGGCGTCGATCACCTGGAAGAACACCACCCCGTCCACGGTCACCATGGCGTTGTCGCGGGTGATGATCTCCTGGCTGGGAACCGCCAGCACCTGTTCCATCATGTTGAGACGCCGCCCCACCTGGTCCATGCCGGGGATGATCAGGTGCAGCCCGGGCGTCAAGGTGCGGATGTAGCGGCCGAAGCGTTCGACGGTGTATTCGTGGCCTTGCGGCACCACCTTCACCCCGAGGGCGACGGACAGGAATCCGAGAACGACCACGGCCAGCACGAAAGCGGTAAAGGCAGTCATGGCTCCCTCCCATCCGCGGGCGACACCCCATGAAGGATAGACGCGCGGGACCGGTTTGTCGCGTCGGCTGTGGCGGGAAACCGGGCGACGATGGCGACGGGAGATGCCGAGGGGGTTGCCGCTGACGCCGAGGCCGGTTATGAGCTTGGGACCATGGGAAACAAGATGCCGGGCATGAACAGGATCGGTATCGTCGGCGCCGGCGCATGGGGCACCGCGCTGGCGGTTACGGCACGCCGCGCAGGCCGCGACGTGGTGCTGTGGGCGCACGAGCCCGACGTGGCGGGCGCCATCACCGCGATGCGCGAAAACGCGGCCTATCTTCCCGGTGTGCGCCTGGATTGCTGCGTGCGGGCCACCATCGACGTGTCCCAGGCGGCCGAGGCCGACGCCGTCCTGCTGGTCACGCCCGCCCAGCATCTGCGCGCGGTCTGCCGCCAACTCGCCCCCTCGTGGCGGCCCGGGACTCCGGCGGTGATCTGCGCCAAGGGCATCGAGGTCGCCACCGGCGCCCTGATGGCCGAGGTGGTCGCCGAGGAACTGCCGGGCGCGGTTCTCGCCGTGCTTTCGGGGCCGACTTTCGCCATCGAGGTCGCCAACGGCCTGCCGACCGCCGTGACGCTGGCCTGCGCCGACGCCGACATCGGCCGCGCCCTCGTCGATGCCATCGGCACCACCACCTTCCGCCCCTACCTGTCGGACGATCTGATCGGCGCGCAGGTGGGCGGCGCGGTCAAGAACGTGCTCGCCATCGGCTGCGGCATCGTCGAGGGACGCCGCCTCGGCGACAACGCCCGCGCGGCGCTGATCACCCGCGGCCTTGCCGAATTGATGCGCTTCGCCGCCGCCAAGGGCGGCAAGGCCGAGACGCTGATGGGCCTGTCGGGCCTCGGCGATTTGATCCTCACGGCTTCGTCGGCGCAGTCGCGCAACTACTCGCTGGGCTTCGCGCTCGGCGAAGGACGGACGCTGGCCGAGGTTCTGGGCAGCCGCAAGAGCGTGACCGAAGGCGTGTGGACGGCCGGCATCGTCGTGCGCGCCGCCGAACGGATGGGCATCGAGATGCCCATCTGCGCCGCCGTGGACTCGGTGATCGACCAGGGCGCCAGCATCGACGACGCCATTCAGGCGCTGCTGTCACGGCCCTTCCGCACCGAGGGGATATGACGTCCCGGCGGCATCACGACGAACGGAACGCGAGGAGGGACTAGACGATGTTCGCCGTCCATTGCAAGGACCGCCCGGGTGCGCAATCGGTGCGGGCCGACAACCGGGCACGCCATCTGGCCTATCTGAAGGCCAACAGCGACAAGGTGGTGATGGCCGGGCCGGTGCTGGACGACGACGGGCAAGCCATGCTGGGCAGCCTGCTGGTGCTCGACGTCGCCGGCCGCGCCGAACTCGACGCTTTCCTCGCGGGCGACCCCTATGCCCAGGCGGACCTGTTCGAAAGCGTCACGGTGCTTCCCTTCCGCAAGGTTCTGCCCTGATGGCCCATTGGCTGATCAAATCCGAACCGTCGGCCTGGTCGTGGGACGACCAGACCCGCACCGACAGCGAACCATGGTCGGGCGTCCGCAACCACCAGGCCGCAAAATTCCTGAAGGGCATGCGGCGGGGAGATACCGCGTTCTTCTACCATTCGGTCGAGGAAAAGCGGATCGTCGGCATCGTCGAGGTGATCCGCGAGGCCTATCCCGACCCCACCGATGCCGGCGGGCGCTGGGTGGCGGTCGACGTCCGGGCGGTGCGTCCGCTGCGCCGTCCGGTCACCCTGGCCGACATCAAGGCCGACCCGCGCCTGGCCGATCTGCCGCTGATCCGCCAATCCCGCCTGTCGGTCATGCCCATCGACCATGAGTCCTGGGCGCTGCTGTGCCGGCTGGGAGGGGTTGCCGCTTAAAGCGACGGCAGCCGGCGCGGCATCAGCGCGGTGTAGTCGAAATCCAGGACCACGTCCCCTTCGTATTCCTTGCCGTCGGCCGTCTTGAGCGGAAATCCGGCGGCCGAGCGGTTCTTGACGGCCACTAGGCGCAGCCGCAGCGCTCCGACGTCGCGCCGGTCGGGAATCGCGATCCTGTCCAGAACCTCGGACCATGCGTAGATCGTATCTCCGGCGAAGACCGGGTTGGCGTGCCGCCCGCCGTTGATGGCGGCCACCTTGAAGGTGTTGGCGAGACCATTGAAGGACAGCGACCGCGCCAGGCTGATGACATGGCCGCCATAGACCAGCCGCCGCCCGAACCGGCCTTGGGCCTCGGCGTGCCGGTTGAAATGGACCCGGGCGGTGTTCTGCCACAGGCGGGTGGCCATCATGTGCTCCGCCTCCTCGATGGTCACCCCGTCGACATGGTCGATCCTTTCGCCGACCGCATAATCCTCCCAGCGGTGGGGCGAACCGGCGAGGACATCGTCGTAACCGGCGAAATCGATGGGATAGGGCACGACCAGATCGCCGGCCGCCACGGCCGGGGGAAGTTGGGGGACGTCCTGGGCCGGCACGCGCGCCTCGGGATCGCGCTTACGCACCATCACCCAGCGCACGTACTCGACCACCATCTCGCCCCGCTGATTGGTGCCGACCGTCCGCACCCACACCACGCCGGTCTGCCGGCTGGAGTTCTCCTTGAGGCCGATGACCGTCGATGCCGCGCTCAGGGTGTCGCCGGGAAAAACGGGTACGCCGAAGCAGCCGTCCGCATAGCCCAGATTGGCCACCGCATTCAGGGAAATGTCGGGGACGGTCTTGCCGAAGACGACGTGAAAGACGATGAAATCGTCGAGCGGCGCGGCCGCCAGGCCCAGGCTCTGCGCGAAGGCGTCCGATGCGTGGAAGGCGAAGCGGCTGCCGTACAGGCTGGTATAAAGGGCCGCATCCCCCACCGTCACCGTGCGCGGCGTGGCATGGCGGATGTCCTGGCCCAGGCGGAAATCCTCGAAAAAATTCCCCACCGCGGTCTTGGTCATGCCGTGGGCCCTCCCTTGGCCAGATCGGCCTCCAGCGCGCGAATCTGCTCGGCGAGAGCGACCAGGCGCCGGGCGTTGGCGACATGGAGATTTTCCACCAATTTGCCGTCCACCACCACCACCCCCTTGCCCTCGCGCGCGGCATCGGCATGGGCGGCGATGATCTTTCGCGACCACGCCACCTCCTCGTCCGACGGAGCGAAGATGCGGTTCGCGGCATCGATGGTCTTGGGGTGGATCAGGGTCTTGCCGTCGAACCCGAGGTCCAGCCCCTGGCGGCAGGCGGCTTCGAACCCCTCCGTGTCGTCGAGATCGAGATGGACGCCATCGACGATGGCCAGCCCAAAGGCCCGCGCCGCCAGCAGACACAGCGACAGCGGGGCGAGCATCGGCAGGCGCAAAGGAGTGTGCCGGGCGTGGAGGTCCTTGGCGAGATCGGACGTGCCCATGACGAAACCCGCCAGCCGGGGCGTGGCCTGGGCGATCTCGGACGCGGCCAGGATTCCGCGCGGCGTTTCCATCATGCACCACAGCGCCATGGTGTCGGCGGCACCCGCCGCCGCCATCACCGCTTCGACCTGGCGGACCGCGTCGGCGCTTTCGACCTTGGGGATGAGAATGGCGTCCGCCCCGGTCCGGGCGGCCGCCGCCACATCGGCATGGCCCCAGGGCGTGGCCAGGGCATTGACGCGGATCAGCACCTCGCGGCGCCCGTAACCGCCGGCCGTCGCCGCATCGCAGACCATGCGCCGCGCCGTGTCCTTGGCGTCCAGCGCCACGGCGTCCTCCAGATCGAGGATCAGGGCATCGGCCGCCAGGGTCCTGGCTTTTTCCAGAGCGCGGGCATTGGACCCCGGCATGTAGAGCACGCTGCGGCGAGGACGGGCGAGCGCGGCCATGTCATCCCTCCCAGGCTTGGAGGCGGGGAAGCCTATCAACTCCGCCGCAATGCGGCAAGGGTGACGCGCAACATTCGTTCGGACGGGAGGCGCGTGCGATTTCAGATGTTACCAACACCCCATGGCGCAGAGCGGAAAGGGCAATCCACCTTGACCAAGGGTGTTGTCCCACCTCGCGCTTTCTGATTTCTTCTGCGCTCGCCACGAACCGGGGGATGATGGAGAGCGGGCCGGTGGATTTCCTGTACGTGCGCGGCTTAGCCATCGGATTCGCGATCGCCGCCCCCATCGGGCCGGTCGGCATCCTGTGCATCCGCAGGGCCCTGGCGGACGGGCGGTTCGCCGCCGTCGTCGCGGGACTGGGCGCGGCCTGCGCCGACACCATCTTCGGCGCCGTGGTCGGGTTGGGCCTGGGCGCGGTGTCCCATTTCCTTACCGGCCATCAGACCGCGCTGAAGCTCGTCGGAGGAACCTTCATGGCGGCGCTCGGCCTGCGCACCTGGATGGCCGCCGCCTTCGCCATCGACGCGCACAAAGGCGCCGGCCCCGGCCTGTGGCGGGATTTCGTCTCCACCTTCGTCATCACCATCACCAATCCCGGCACCATCCTGGGGGTCATGGGGGTTTTCGCCGCCATGGGGGCGGCGGCGCATCCGGCGGATTTGGCGCAATCCTGGCTGCTGGTGGTGGGCATCTTTTCGGGATCGGTCCTGTGGTGGCTGGTGCTGTCCACCCTGGCTTCGGCCGCTCGGGCCCGCCTCACGCCCGAGCGGATGCGTTTCTTCAACCACGTATCGGGCGCGCTGCTGATGATCTTCGGCGCGGCGGCCTTGGGCAGCCTGCTGCTGCCGTTCCGGTAGGACGTCAGAGGCGCCGGCGCAACAGCACTTCGTCGAAGCCGGCCGTCACCAGATCGGGCAGCGTCGCGGTCTCGATGAAGCCCACCCGGCCGTAGAACGCGCGGGCGCGGGCGTTGAACGCCGATACGCACGCCCAGAGATTGGACGAGGTGGCCGCGGCCTGGCCGGCCGCCCATTCCACCATCCGCCGGCCCAAGCCGGAGCCTTGCGCACCGGGCAGCACCGCCAGCAATTCGATATAGGGACCGCGCAGCCACGGCGACCGCACTGCCAGGATTCCGGCCGGCGCCCCGCCGCTTTCCAGGACGAAGCGCGCCAGCGCATCGTCGCCGCGGGCGAGATAGCGGGCCAGGGCGTCCGCCTGGAAGCCGAGCGTCTGCCAGGGATCGAGGGTGACGAGGATTCCGGCCAGGGACGCGCATTCGCCCTCGTCCAGCGGCCGCAACCGGTCGGAACCGATGGCGTGAGGCTGGCGGGCGAAGGGCGCCCCGGTCATTTGAGCATCTCGTCCAGCCGCACGAAGCGGTAACCCCGCGCCTTGAGGCGGGCGACGATGACCGGCAACGCCGTGCCGGTGGCCGGAGCCCGGCCGTTGATGTGAAAAATCAGGATGTCGCCGGGGCGCACCTTGCTCAATACCCATTCCTCAAGGTGCTGGGGGGAAAGCCCCCTGATCGGATCGCCCGAGGCGAAGGTCCAATGGACCACCCGGTGACCGGAGGCTTCCACCTCGGCCAGGGTCGCGGCGTCGTAATTGCCGGCGGGAAACCGGAAGAAGATGGGCTTGCGGCCGGTGATGGACTGGATCAGCCGGTCCGTGGCCGCGATCTCGCTGGCGACGCGGTCGGGAGGCAGCCGCTCCATGTGCATGGGGTGGCTGAAGGAATGATTCTCCACCTCGACCAGGGGCGAGCGGGAAACCCGGGCCAGCTCCTGCGCGTTGCGGCGGGCGAACAGCCCGGTCGGGAACATGGTGAAAGGCAGACCTTCCTTTTCCAGGTAGTCCAGGATCGTATGGTCGAAATAGGCCGCCTTGTTGGGCGCCTCGCAGGCGTCGAAGGTCAGGGCCACGACCTTGTCCGAGGTCGGCAGCTTGGTCACCACTTGCGCGGAGACCGGCAGCGCCCAGAACGCCAAGCCCAGCACCGCCGCAAGCACCGTCCGCATCGCGGCCATGTCAGAAATCCAGGTCGGCGTAATGCCTGGGGGGCGGCACGCCCGGCAGATGGTCGGCCAGCAGGGTGCGGAAGGACGGACGCGACTTGACCCGCGCATACCAGTCCTTGGCCGCCGGATGACCTTCCCAGGGCACGTCGCCGATATAATCGACGCACGAGATTTGCGCCGCGGCGGCAATGTCGGCCAGGGTGTAGCCGGACCCCGCCAGCCAGGTGCGCCGTTCCGTGAGCCAGCCGATATAGTCGAGATGGGCGTGAATGGCCGCGTAACCCGAGCGGATCATGCGCGAATCGGGCTCGGCCTGGCCGCCGGACAGCCGCTTGAACACCTTCTCGCCCACCAGGCAGGCCGTCACCTCGCGGTGGAACTTCCCGTCGAACCAGCCCACCAGCCGGCGGACTTCCGCCCGTCCCGCGGGGTCTTGCGGGAACAGCGGCGGATCGCGGTACAGCTCTTCAAGATATTCGGCGATGGCGCAGGAATCGGCCAGGACCGTGCCGCGCTCTTCGACCAGCACCGGAACCTCGCCGGCGGGGTTCATCGCCAGGAATTCGGGCCGCGCCTCCCAGAAGCGTTCGACGGAAGCCTCGAAATCCAGCTTCTTTTCGGCCAGGAGGATGCGCAACTTGCGCGAGTAGGGGCAGAGCGGGTGATGGTAAAGTGTCCTCATGCGCCCTTTCTAACGTGTTTTGCCGCGCGGGGACAGGGGGCAGACCGTCGGGCGGAACCTGTCCGAAGGATCAGGCGGCACGGCTGGCGGGGGATTCGGTGAGCAGCGCATAGAGGGCGTCGGCGCTGTCGCTGCCGCGCAGTTTCTCGCAGACACCTTTGTCCCTCAGGAGGCGCGAGACCCGGGCCAATGCCTTCAGATGATCGGCCCCGGCGGATTCGGGGGCAAGGAGCAGGAAGATGAGATCGACCGGCTGCTCGTCGATGGATTCGAAGCCGATGGGCCGTTCCAGCCGGGCGAACAGTCCATACAGGCGATCGAGGCTGGCCAGCTTGCCGTGAGGGATGGCGATGCCGTTGCCCACGCCGGTGGTTCCCAGGCGCTCGCGCTCGAGCAGAACGTCGAAGACGCCGCGCTCTTGAAGACCGGTCAGCTCAGCCGCCCGTTTCGCCATTTCCTGCAATGCCTGCTTCTTCGACGTGGCCCTCAGGTTGGGAATAACCGCGGCAGGCGTGATGAGATCGGCGATTTCCATGGAGATCAAACCCTGTGTTGCGGAGCCTGGCCTGCCGAGGCTTGTGCCCGCCCCGTAATCGGCCCGTAACGGGCGGATCCATGTCCGCCTCTCGGTCAATGCGATCGGCTCCCACCCCTTGAGAGTCCCCTTCGCAACCGGCCCAAGGGAGGGCCGGAACATAGTTCCGGTTCGGAACCAAGTCAAGCACGCCCATGGCCCGGCGCCCAGGACACGGCCCCGGCATGTCACAGGCCGAGCGATCGTTCGCGGCGGCGCTGAACCGAGGAGGGTATGTTCATCCCCTCCCGGTACTTTGCCACCGTTCGTCGGGCGATGTCGATCCCTTCCGCTTTCAAGATATCGACCAGCCGGTCGTCGGAAAGCACATCGCGCCCCTCCGCCTCGATCAGGGCCTTGATGCGGTGGCGCACCGCTTCGGCGGAATGGGCGTCGCCGCCTCCGGCCGAGCCGATCGCCTGGGTGAAGAAATATTTCAGCTCGTAGATGCCCCTCGGCGTGGCGATGTATTTGTTCGAGGTGACCCGGCTGACCGTGCTTTCGTGCATGCCGATGGCCGAGGCGATGTCGCGCAAGACCAGCGGCTTCAATTGCCGGATGCCGTGGCGGAAGAAGGCGTCCTGCTGACGCACCAGTTCGGTCGCCACCTTCAGGATGGTGGTGGCCCGCTGGTGAAGGGATTTGACCAGCCAGTTGGCGGATTGAAGGCGGTCGGAAATGTAGGTCTTGTCCTCGCGGGTTTTCGCGACGCCGGCGATCTTGGCGTAATAGCGGGTATCGATCAGCACCCTTGGCAGGGTCTCGGAATTGAGCTCCACCAGCCAGCCGCCGTCCTGCCCACGGCGCATCAGCACGTCCGGCACGACGGTCTGGGCGACCACCGACTCGAACCGCAGCGCCGGCTTGGGGTCGAGAGCCTTGATCTCCCCGATCATGTCGCCGAGATCCTCGGCATCCACGCCGCACACCCGCATGAGGCCGGCAAGGTCCCGCCGCGCCAGCATCGGCAGGTTGTCCAGAAGCGCCTGCATGGCGGGATCGAGGCGGTTGCGCTCGGCGAGCTGCAAGGCCAGGCACTCTTTCAGCGACCGGGCGAAAATGCCCACGGGGTCGAAGCGCTGCATGCGGCGCAGCACCGTTTCCACCCTGTCGGGGGAACAGCCCAGCGTCGCCGCCACGTCGGCCGGATCGCCGGCCAGATAACCCGACTCGTCCAGCAAGGCCATCAGGTGCAGGCCGATCAGGCGGTCCGCGGGATCGGCGATGTCCATGTTGAGCTGGGCCAAAAGGTGTTCCCGCAGGTTCACGACCTCGGCCAGCGTTTGCTCCAGATTGGATTCGCCGTCGTCGAAATCGTGGCTGCCGCCGGCGGACCGGTTCCACTGGCCCGCGGCATCGCCCTCCGCCGAATCGGAAGGGCCGTCGCCGTCGTAGACATCGCCGTAATCGGCATCCAATGCCTCGGCGGCGTCGCCGTTGCCCATGCCGTCGAGCACCGTCCCCTCGGCCTCGGCGGCCGGCGCGGCGGCCGGCGCTTCCCCTTCGGGAGCATCGAACCGGTAGGAATCCTCGCGTTCGAGAAGGGGATTGCGTTCAAGCTCCTGGTCGATGAATACCGCCAGTTCCAGATTGGACAATTGCAGCAGCTTGATCGCCTGCTGCAATTGCGGCGTCATCACCAAAGACTGTGTCTGCCGAAGATCCAACCGGGGTGCGAGCGCCATTGTCGGAACCCCAGCCGCCGCTACAGACTGAAGCGCTCGCCCAAATAGACCCGCCGCACGCCTTCGTGGGCGACGATCTCTTCGGGATTGCCCTCCATCAGGACCTTGCCGTCATGCAGGATGTAGGCGCGGTCGATGATCTCGAGGGTTTCACGCACGTTGTGGTCGGTGATCAGCACACCGATGTCGCGATGCTTCAGATGGGCGACCAGATCGCGGATGTCGGCCACCGCGATGGGATCGATGCCCGCCAGCGGTTCGTCGAGCAGGACGAAGTGCGGCCGGCTGGCAAGGGCGCGGGCGATCTCGCAACGCCGACGCTCCCCGCCCGACAGCGCCATCGCCGGAGCGCGCCGCAGATGGGTGATGGAGAACTCGGCGAGGAGGCTTTCCAGCGTGTGTTCCCGCTTATCGGGATCGGTCTCGACGACCTCCAACACGGCCATGATGTTGCCTTCGACCGTCAGCCCCCGGAAGATCGAGGCCTCCTGCGGCAGATAGCCGATGCCCATGCGGGCGCGTCGGTACATGGGCAGGCCGGTGATGTCGTGGCCGTCCAGGGTGATGGTGCCGAAATCGGGGTCGATCAGGCCGGTGATGCAGTAGAAGCAGGTGGTCTTGCCCGCCCCGTTCGGCCCCAAAAGCCCCACCGCCTCGCCCCGCTGCACCGAAATGGACACATCGCGCAGAACCGTGCGGCGCTTGAACCGCTTGCCGATTCCGTGCGCCGCCAACCCGGCCGCCGGACCCGGCAGGGGCGTCGCGCGCAGAGGATCGTCGCCGGCCGCGACCGCGCTGTAGGCCATCGGCTTCATGCTCATTTCGCGCCCTCGCCGGCATCGGACGCGGAGTCCGGATGCGTCGGCGCGGTACCCCGGAAGACGGCTCGCTGCTGGTCCATGTCCTTCTTCTGGGGCACGAAGGTGCCGGTGACCCTGCGGCTGTCGGGAACGTCGCCGGGCGGATTTCCGAAAAGGGTGCTGATGCCGGTGTTGAGGTTCACGTGCGCGTAGCCGCCGTTGAGTTCATTCCCCTGTCTGACGATCTTAACCGCACCCGAGATCGTGGCGATACCGGTATCGACATCGTAATGGCCCCGGTCGCCCGTGACGACCTCCGTTTCCGTGGTCAGGATGACGTGACCGTAGGCGTCGGTGTATTGCAGGTCGAGGTTGCCCTGGTCGCCGCTGGCGGGAGCGGCGGTCTTTTTCGCCGGGGCCTCTTTGGCTCCCGCTTTGGCCCCGGAGGCCCCCTTGCCTCCACCATTGGTCCCGGTGGAATCGTCCCTTTCCTTGAAATGGGCGGTCAAGACATCGCCTTGCAGCTTCTTCTCCTTCTGGATCGCCACGGCGTTGCCGCGCAGCACCGCCATGTGCTGGAGTTCCCAGTATTCGAGGGTGTCGTCGGCGGTGAACGTCTCGGTGGGCGTCACCAGGCGCGCAGGCGTCCCGTGAAGGATGAAGATCGCTTTGTCGAGGTCGTAGATGCCCTTGTATCCGGTCGCCGTGTCGGTCGGATTGGAGATGGTGACGTTTCCGTCGGCGTCGATCCTCCAAATCTCGTTAGAACCGCCTGGACCTTGGCGATAATAGGCGGTCAGAGTGTCGGCCGTCACCGTCATGTCCCCGCGCACGGCCTTGGCGTTGCCCCGGGCGATCACCCGGCTGGATTGCGATGCCCACTCGATGCCGTTGTCGGCGTATATCTGGATGGGCGTGTCGCCCCCGCCGGCCATATTGAAGCCCTGGGCGGCGGCCGGCCGCATCGCCGTCAGCAAGACCAGCGCACACACGAGCGCGACCAGGACCGCACGCATCTAGGGACCCGCCTTTTTCCGATCGGCGCCCCCACTTCCCTGGGCCGCCGAGGCACCCCGCAGCACCAGAGTCGACTTCCCGGTGACCGTTATGTCGCCGCCCTTGTCGGTGAGCACGAAACCGGCCCCCTCCAGATGGCCCTGGGGCCCCTGGCCCTGAACCGGCCGCTCGCCGTGGGCGCTGTCGGTCTTCAGATCCACATGGGCCTCGTCGGTGTGCATCTCGTAGCCGTTCTCGTGGTACAGGTCCACGTGTCCATACAGGTCCAGGAACTGTTCCTTCTGGTGGAAATAGCCAAGATCGGCATCGACCATCACGGTCGCGCCGTCCTTGCTGGTGAAGTCCGCCTTGGGGGCCTGCAAATCGATTATCCCCGTTTGGGAATCCTCCTGGGTGGCGACATCGGCGGTCACCGTGTAGGGATGGTTGTTCTGGTCCACCCCGAAGTAGCGGGCATTGATCATCGACAGGGTCTGCACGGCTTCGGGCGAGAGTTTGGCGAAGCCTATGGAGAAACGGTCGTCGTGCATCGCCAGCCGGGGCCAGATCACCACCAGCACAAGCAGGACCGCCGCGAGCGACGGCAACAGCACCTTCATCAGCCGGACGAATCGCGAATAACGCCGGTAGGCGGGCAACGCCAGATGCTGATGCCAAAGGCTGCGCAGGAGCTTCACTTGGCCCACCGCGAATTCCATCGGGTCGACGAACTCCTCAAGCCACCCCGGCGCGCAGGCAGTCGTGGACATGCACCACCCCCACCGGAACCCGGTCCTCGACCACGAACACGCTGGTGATGCTCTTGGCGTTCATGATCCGCACCGCCTCGGCGGCCAGCATGTTGGGGGGCACGGTCTTGGGGTTTTTGGTCATCACGTCGCATGCGGCAAGGGCAAGCAGGTCCGCCCGCATGTGACGGCGCAAATCGCCGTCGGTGATGATGCCCGCGAGCGCTCCGTCCGTCCCCACCACGCCGGCACACCCCAGGCTCTTGGCGGTCATCACCAGAATGACCTCGGCCATGGGGGCGCCACTCCCGACCAGCGGCAGGGAATCGCCGCCATGCATCAGGTCGCCGACCTTGAGGAGCTGCGTGCCGAGCTTGCCGCCGGGATGAAAGACCTTGAAGTCGGCCGCGGAAAAATTCTTGCGCTCGAGCAGCGCCACCGCCAGGGCGTCGCCCAAGGCCAGCATCATGGTGGTCGAGGTGGTGGGCGCCAGACCCATGGGGCAGGCTTCGGCGATGGGCGGCAGGATAAGCGCCACGTCGGCCGCCTGCGCCAACGCGCTTCCCGGCCGGGAGGTCATCGCCACCAGGGGGATGGCGAAGCGCCGGGTATAGGCGACGATGTCGCCGAGTTCCGACGTCTCCCCGGAATTGGACAGCGCGACCACGGCATCGTCGGCCGTGATCATGCCGAGGTCGCCATGGCTGGCCTCGCCGGGATGGACGAAAAAGGCGGGGCGTCCGGTGGACGCCAAGGTCGCGGCGATCTTGCGCGCCACATGCCCGCTCTTGCCCATGCCGGTGACGATGACGCGGCCGGGCGCCGAGGCAAGCCGTTCCACCGCCTGGCCGAAATCGTCGCCCAGCGACTGGGCCAGCGCCGTCAGCGCTTCGGCCTCGGTGGTCAAGACCCGGCGGGCGGAA
Source organism: Pseudomonadota bacterium (assembly GCA_021847015.1). Classification (GTDB taxonomy): domain Bacteria; phylum Pseudomonadota; class Alphaproteobacteria; order Rhodospirillales; family Magnetospirillaceae; genus JAJZVW01. The sequence goes on from JAJZVW010000016.1 coordinate 47,703, forward strand.
GCGATGTCGGACGCGGCGGACCTGCCGGCGCGGACGTCGATGGTCATGGGTTCGTCCTGCTGCACTTTTGCAAATTCCGCTCCACCCGGCGCGGAAGCATTACTATACGAAACAGTGTGGTGATCGGAAGGCAAAATGCGCAGGGCCGCGCCCTGGGGGCACCGCGATCAGTGCGCGAAGACGTCCTCGTTTTCCCAGCCCGCGAGGTCGAGCGCGGCGCGGACGGGAAGGAACCGGAAGCACGCCTCGGCCAGATCGCGGCGGCCTTCCCGGTCCAGAAGCCCCTCCAGCCTGGCCTTGAGCTGATGGAGGTGGAGAACGTCGGAGGCGGCGTAGGCCTGCTGGTCGGCGCTGAGATCCGCCGCGCCCCAATCCGACGTCTGCTGCTGCTTGGAAATTTCCACGCCGATCAGATCGCGGCAAAGATCCTTGAGGCCGTGCCGGTCCGTGTTGGTCCGCGTCAGTTTCGAGGCGATCTTGGTGCACCACACCGGCGCGCAGCGGACACCGAGGTGCCGTTGGACCATGGCGACGTCGAAACGGGCGAAATGGAACAGCTTGACCACGCCCGGATCGGCGAAGAGCCGCTTCAGGTTCGGCGCGTCGTAACGGGGTTCGGGGAAATGGACGAGATGGGCGTCGCCGTCGCCGGCCGACAATTGCACGACGCAAAGCCGGTCGCGCTGGAGGCTAAGCCCCATGGTCTCGGTATCGACCGCTACGACTTGGCCGAACGCGACACCGTCGGGAAGATCGTAGCGATGATAGAAAACCGACAAACCGTCCCTCCCCGCAATTCCCCGCGCGTCAGGTCCACGCGGGAAGGGAAGATGGTGCCCAGGAGAAGACTCGAACTTCCACGGCCTTGCGGCCACTAGAACCTGAATCTAGCGCGTCTACCAATTCCGCCACCTGGGCAGGTGACCGGACGGGGTTCCGTCCGAGGCGGTGAGGGATATACGAGGCCGGGCGCGCTGTCAACGGGTCGCCCGCGTTTTTTTTCGGCCGTTCAAGGCGGCCCGGTTTCGCCGGACCGGCGTCCCTGCGCCTCGTCGTCCATGTGCATCTCCAGCCACATGCCGTTGAGGATTCCGGCGGTGCAGGCCAAGCTGACTCCCAGCGCCCAGGCGAAATACCACATGGTGCGTCCCTCAGTACATGCTCTGCCCGTGCCGCTCGATGTGCCCCGCCGTCACCTTGCCCCGCAGCGTGCGGTAGACGAAGACCGTGTAGCTGGCGACGATGGGCAGCACCACCACCGTCGCCACCAGCATGATGAACAGAGTCAACTGGCTCGACGACGCATCCCAAAGCGTCAGGCTGTCGGAGGGCACGTCCCGCGACGGCAGGAGGAACGGGAACAGCGACAATCCCGCGGTGGACACGATCCCGAACACGGCCGCCGCGCTGCCCAGGAACGCCAGCCCTCGCCGGCCGAGGACGGTGAAGCCGGCCGCGGCCAGGGACCCGGCGTAGCCGAGCGCGGGGCCGGCGATCATCCAGGGGTGGATGCGGTAATTCTCCAGCCAGGCGCCCGCCCGCAGGACGACCTCCTTGGTCAAAGGGTTGGACGGGGCGTCGTGGGGCGGCGCCGCGACCACGGCGTAGCCGTCGATGGCGGTCGCCACCAGCCAGCCGGCCAACGAGAACAGCACGATCACCGCCGCCGCCCCGCCATACACGGCCAGCCGGGACCGGCGCTCGACGGCCCCCTCGGTCTTCAGTCCCAGATAGGCGGCGCCATGCATGACCAGCATCGCCAGGCTGACCAGCCCGACCAGAAGCGGGAACGGCGTCAGCAGGTCGAACAGGGCGCCGCCCGTGTAGATGGGGCGCAATTCCTCACTCAGGCGGAACGGCACGCCCAGGAGAAGGTTGCCGATGGCCACCCCGAACACCAGCGTGGGAACCAGCCCGCCGAGGAACAGCGCCACGTCCCAGCCCAGGCGCCAGACCGGACTGGCGACCTTGTTGCGGAAGTCGAAGCCCACCGGCCGCAGGATCAATGCCGCCAGCACCAGCAGAAGCGGGATGTAGAAGCCGGAAAAGGCGGCGGCGTAGAGCGGCGGAAAGGCGGCGAAGGCGGCGCCGCCGCCCAGGATGAGCCACACTTGGTTGCCGTCCCAGACCGGCCCGATGCTGTTGATCACGACCCGCCTCTCCACGTCCCCGCGCGCGACGAACGGCAGCAGGATGGCCACGCCCAGATCGAACCCGTCCATCACCGCGAACCCGATCAGCACCAGCCCCAGCAGCAGCCACCAAGCCAGGCGCAGGATCTCGTAGGGGATGGGAACCGCCATCACTCTTGCTCCGGCATCAGCGCGTCGGCGCCGGCGCGCCGGGCCCGGGCGGCGGGCGGTTCTCCGGTCGCGGACGGCCCCAGACGAGCGAATTTGACCATCAGGAAGAGCTCGATGACGAGCAGGGCGCTGTAGAAGGCGACGAAGACGGCGAGGCTGGTCCACACCCGCGCCGGCCCCACGGTGGACCCGCCCAGGAAGGTCGGCATCACCCCTTCGATCACCCACGGCTGGCGGCCGTATTCGGCGACGAACCAGCCCAACTCGGACGCCAGCCACGGCAGCGGCAGGCTGAGCAGCGCCGCCCACAACAGCCAGCGCCGGTCGAACGCCCGCACGCTCGCCGCCCACACCGCCATGGCGAACAGGACGATGAACCACGCGCCGAACAGCACCATGACGCGGAAGGCGAAGAACAGCGGCAGCACGCCGGGAACGGTGGATTGGGCGGCCTTGTCGATCAGTTCCGGCGTGGCGGCGCGGGGATCGTCGATCCAGCGGCGCAGCAGGAAGCCGTAGCCCAGATCGTGGACGTGGCGGGCCAATTGTTCCCTTGCCTGCGGGTCCGCCGGATCATGACGCAGCCGGCGGACGGCGTCCCAGGCGATCAGCCCGCTGGCGACCCGCTCGCGGTCGTGGGCGACCAGTTCCCGAATCCCCGGCAATTGCTGATCGAGGGAGCGGGTGGCGATCAGCCCCAGCACCCAGGGGATCCTGACGGCGTAACGGGTGATCCGCGCCTCGGTATCGGGAATGCCGAACAAAGTGAAGGCGGCGGGAGCCGATTCGGTGTCCCACATGGCCTCGATGCCGGCGATCTTCATTTTCTGATGTTCGGTGGCGACATAGCCGCTCTCGTCGCCCAGCACCACCACCGACAGGGCCGAAGCCAGGCCGAACGCGGCGGCAACGGCGAATGAACGCTTGGCGAAGGCCACGTCCCGTCCGCGCAAGAGATACCAGGCGCTGATGGCCAGCACGAATACCGAGCCGGTCACGTAGCCGGCGCTGGCGGTATGGACGAATTTGGCCTGCGCCACAGGATTGAAGATCACGTCCCACAGTGACGTCAGCTCCATCCGCACCGTGTCGGGATTGAACGCCGAGCCCACCGGGTTCTGCATCCAGCCGTTGGCGATCAGGATCCACACCGCCGACAGGCTGGAGCCGAAGGCCACCAGCCACGTCACCGCCAGATGGGTCACCGGCCTGAGGCGGTCCCATCCGAAGAAGAACAGACCGACGAACGTGGATTCGAGAAAGAAGGCGGTGAGCCCTTCGAGCGCCAGCGGCGCCCCGAAAATATCCCCGACGAAGTGGGAGTAATAGGCCCAGTTCGTGCCGAACTGGAATTCCATGGTGATGCCGGTGGCCACCCCCATGGCGAAATTGATGCCGAACAGCTTGCCCCAGAAGCGGGTCATGTCCCGCCATACGGTGCGGCCGGTCATCACCCATACGCTTTCCATGATCGCCAGCAGGAACGACAGCCCCAGCGTCAGCGGCACGAAAAGGAAATGGTACATCGCGGTCAGTGCGAATTGCAGCCGCGACAGTTCGATCACGTCCGCGTTCACGCCTGCCTCCCCGCGGGACGGAGCGCCGGCTAATCCGCTCCGCACTGTTGGAGGATGTTACATGGCGAACATTCGGGCCAGGGGAACGGTCTCGGAGGGAGCGCCCCCATAAGGGCCAAAGGGCCACCGAAAGCACGGCGGCCCATCGCCATTCCCCCCTTTTCCAAATGCCGGGCGCGTCACTCGGCGACGTTCTGGTCGTAGGCTTCCAGCGCCAGGGCGCCGTACATCAGCGACGGACCGCCGCCCATGTAAACCGCCATGCCGATGACCTCCATCACCTCCTCCCGGGTGGCGCCCAGTTCGGCCAGGGTGCGGCAATGGAAGGCGAGACAGCCGTGGCAGCGGACGGCAATGCCGATCGCCAGGGCGATGAGCTCCTTGGTCTTGGTATCCAAGGCCCCGGCCGCGGTGGCGGCCTTCGCCATGGCGGAAAAGCCCTTCATCACCTCGGGTATACCGCCGCGAACCTGCCCGACCAGACGGCCGAGACCTGCCGCCATTTCATCCCAATCTTCGACCATCCTGACCTCCGCAGCAAAAGATTTCGCTAATGAAGCCTCCGGACATCTTGACGTCAAGCCATGACGTGGTTGCAGTTCCGTTACTAAAAAGTATAAGTCCGATCCGTTTTTCTTTTTGACCGCCGCCACCCTCGCCGGCCGCGAATTCGGATGGACGCCGCGCAATGCCGCAGAAGCCGCGGGAATCCCCGGCGCGGCCACCTGATGCCGAACGGCGCCGCTCCCCACATCGCCTTTTGCCCGACGAGGCCAATTTTCAGGACACGCCCATGAGATGGTCCCGGATCATACCCCCGGCGGCGGCGCTATCCGTAGCCCTGGCGGGGTGCCAAGGCGCTTCCGCGGCCGCACCCGGACCGTGTGCGCGCCAAGCGGACGCCCGCGGGGGGATGTCGTACGCCCACCCCTACGCCTGGGGGCAGACGCCCTTCGCCTATGCCCGGGGCCAAGCCTCTGGGGGGAACGCGCCCAATGTCGGGGGGCCGCCGCCCATTGCGCCCGCCCCCACCGCGCCGACGATTATGGTGACACCGCCCGCGCCGCCAGCCTATCCGCCGGCGCCGGAACCCGGCATTGCCCCGCGAGCGCCGGCACCGCCGCCGCCAGCGGTAGCGACGCCACCGCCTCCGATGGAGGGCCCGGCGCCTACGGCACCGGAGATACGGATCACTCCGACGCAACCCTAGCCGCGGCCGCGCAGGCGGCCGCGGCGGCGATTATCGGGAACCGTGCCCGTGCGCCGATATTTCCCGGCCGAATTCCCGGGCCAGTTCGGCCGGCAGAGCCTCTTCCTCGATCGCGGAGAGGGCGCGGTAATGGCCCTGCATCTTCAGGAAGCGCCGCACGCCGACCACGAACACGAGCAGGCCCAAGGCGACGAAGCCCCACCCGCTCATGACGGCATCGTGGGAGATGTTGAACAGCTTGACGATGGTCAGGCCGGACAGGATCAACCCGAGCGCGGTGCGCCCATAGGCGAGGAAGGTCCGTTCGTTGGCCAGCACGGTGCGGTCCAGCGCAAGCCAGTCGCGGACGATGAATTCGTGGGGTTTGAAATTATCGTAAGGGAGTCGTCTCATTTCATTGGCGCTTCACGGGCTGGTCGAACGCCGCTCAATCTGCGGCGCGCGGGAAGATAGCGCCGTTCCCCCTTTCGCGCCACCGTGAATATCATAATATTGTCATGTTTCCAAAACCACCCTGGCTTACGGATGTCGCCGAAGGGTGCGGAGATACGCCACGAGGTCCCCGATGTCCGGCTGGCTGAGATCGAGCGGAGGCATGTAGGCATGGTGGGGACTGGCGGTCGCCAGCCGCAGGGACGCGTCGGACTTTTCCCGCGCGAGCGCCGCCAAGGTGGGCGCGGCGTCCGTGCCCGCCCCCTCGACCACGTGGCAGGACACGCAGAGACGCTGGGCCAGCACCCGCCCGTGCGCCGGGTCGGGCTCGGCGGCCGACACCGGCCGGGCCGCGGCCAAGCCGAGCCCCAATGCGATGGCCGCGAACAAGACTCTGTTCCGCATGCTACCCACCTCCATTCGAGGGGCGCGTGGCGTCCCGCAGTGGTTGAAGATGATAACTGGTCGGCGCGGCTCTGCCCCTAACTTTTTCGTTCTGCGGGATTGCAGGAAGCCACCGTCCGCGCCGGTGACGAGACGTTAGCGCCACCGCTCGGGGGGGACGCGCAGGAAGGTGAGAGCTTCTGGCCGGTTCCTTCCATGCCTTCTGCCGCCGGAATACCGCACCAGCACCAGCTGCGTGGCGCCGCTCTCTACCTTCCTGGTGATCCAGACAGCCATCACTGGTGCCATCGCCCCCGAGCAGAGACTTTATATTTTCAAAATTTCGAATTGTTCGCGGCCCGAGTCATAGGCCCACAATTCCCCTTTCTCTATATCGAACCACCAAGCCTCCAGGGTCAGTTCGCCAGTGTCCACGCGCTCCCTGATCCAGGGAAAGGTTTCCAGGTTGCTCAGTGACTGGACGATGGAGGCGCGTTCGGTGGCGCGGGTGGTTTCGCCTAGGGCCTCCTCTCCGGTTTCAGGGCCGGCGTGGCAGGCGCAGGCGGCGAGGGAGATCCACTGGGCGACGTATTCCCGCTCCAGCTTCTGTCCCATCCGCGAGCGGCACAGGGCCTGGATGCCACCGCAAAGGGAATGGCCGAGGACAAGGATGTGGCGAACCTTCAGGTCCCGCACCGCGAACTCGATGGCGGCACTGGTGCCGTGATAGTGCCCGTCCGGCTGATGGGGCGGGACTAAATTGGCGACGTTGCGGACCACGAACAGTTCGCCGGGTTCGGCGTTGAGCAGCAAGGCGGGGTCCACGCGGGAATCGGAGCAGGCGATGACCAGCACCTTGGGATGCTGGCCGCGCGCCACCAGATCCCGGTACAATTCGGGACGCTTGTCGAAATAGGTGGCTCGGAAGGCGCGGAAACCGGCCACCAGTTTGTCCATCTCCTCCATCAGCGGATCCTTTTCACGTTCATGCCGTCAGCTCGACGAACAGCGCCGGCAACCGTTCCGGCAGGCGTTCGACCTTGTCGACGATGGTGTATCCAGTCGCACCGAAGATGCGTTCGACGTAGCGGTCTGCTTCGGGATCGAGGGTAAGGCAGAAGGTGTGGACGCCGCGGGTCGCCAGTTCTTCCACCGCTTTCTTGGCGTCGTGGCGCAGGTACTGCGGATCCCGTTCGTCGATGTCGGCGGGCTCGCCGTCCGTCACCAGCAGCAGCAGCTTGCGCCGCTGAGGCTGGTGAAGCAGGTGCGCTCCGGCATGGCGAAGTGCCGCGCCCATGCGGGTCGAATAACCGCCGGTCATACCAGCCAACCGAGCCTTGGCCATGTCGTCCATGCGCCCGTCGAAATCCTTGAAGCGCAAATATTCGACGTCGTGCCGCCCCTTCGAGCGGAAGCCGTGGATGGCGAAGGGATCCCCGATAGCCTGGACCGCCGAACCCACCAGGGCGGCGGCCTCGCGAGTCAGGTCGATGATGGTCTTGTCGGTGCCGCGCACCAGATCGTTGGTCGACTGAGACAGGTCGAGCAGGACGAGAACGGCAAGGTCGCGCCGGTTCAGCACATAACGCATGGTGATGCGCGGGTCGTGATCCAAACCGGCGCGCAGGCTGACTATGGCGTCGATGGCGGCGTTGATATCCAACTCGTCGCCGTCCTCCAGCTTGCGCTCGCGGACCACCCCCTGGGGCCGCAGACGATCGACGATCTGACGTAGCCGCTGGGTGATGGGCTTGTTGGCGCCAAGGATGGCGTCGATTTGACCGGGGTCGCCGGTTTGGGGACGGTGCTCGAAGACCGTCGCCCAATCCGGCCGGTGCAGTTGAATCTGGTAATCCCATTCGTGATAGGGGAACGGATCCGAGACCGGCGGCTTGCCTTCCTTTTCGTTGAAGGTGGTGCCGTCATCGTCATAAAGCTCGCCATCCAGAACCCAGATTTCCTGGGCGTCGTCACCCGCGGTCTCGACCTCCACTTCGTTGACGAACTCCATCAGCGAGACGCGGCGGCGGACTTGGCTGCGGCCCTCCAGCACCTCAACCCCGCGTTCCCACGAGAATTCCTCGAAAGCCCAAACGAAGCGGTTGTCGTCGCGGTACGGGATGCGCACTCCCTCCAGCACCCGAAGGGACGGCAAGGCCCGGCGGACGGCGAGCAAATGGTACAGTTCCATGCCCATGTGCCAGGAAAAGGCATTGTCCAGCCGGTTGGCTTCGATGTTGGCGTGAAATTTGGCGGCCAGGGCGTCAAACTCGCCGTCGCCGGTGGGACTGGCGGGATCAAGCAGGTGCAGCGCCAGTTGCTCCAGCCTCACCATGGCCTCGTGCTCGGCCGGAACAGCCTTTGGCAGCGCCAGCAGCGCACGCCACAACCCCTTCAGACCGGGCAATTCCCGAACCGCATTGTATTCGACCCGGGCATCCTCCATGAATCCGATCAGGTTGATCTGGGCCGGATTCAGCTCCTGCGCGGAGATGGGCGCGTTGGTATAGGCGATGTGAGCCGCCATGTGCGCGGCGATGGCGCGGAACAGATCCAGCCCTTTGACTTGGGAACCGGGAACGTCGTCAACGGCATCGGGCAGATGTATCACGAATCCGTCCAGGTAGGGCTTGAACTCGCTGCGATCGGCCGCAGCCGGCCGTAGCCAGAAGTCCCGGCCCCACAGGGCCCGCAAGGTGGCCGACAGCTTGCGCTGGTGGTTCACGAACAGGATGCCTTTGCGCTCCTTCTGGAGCATCGCTTGGCTGTCGGGGGTCTGAAGGGCGAAATACGCGAGCTGGGTCCTGACGTCGGTGCGGTGGGCGTCGGCCCCGAAGAACGCCCAGCGCCGCAACCCGCCCAGGGTCAGCTTGGTCAGAAGCTCGTCCAGCACCCCGAACATGGGGCGCAGCCCGCGCGGCGCGCGGGCCGAAAGCTGGTGCAGGAACAGAAGATAGCCGCGGAACAGGCCGATGTCCCCCAGCCGCCGCGCCGCGACGGGCAGGGTGGCGAAGAACAGGCCGATCACCTCGCCCGAGGTCATCGAGGCCAGCTTGAGGGCGGCGCCGATGGATTCGGAAACGGCCTCCTCCCCTACCTCGCGCGCCACCTGCGGCATGGTTTCCAGCCAGGTGGCCACCAGGTCGCGGCCCCGGCCAAGACTGCCCAAACCCTTGGCGCCCTCCAGCCAATGCCGCAAACCGGTGGGCGTCATCACCCGGGCCGCCTCGTGGAAGCAGGTTTCCAGGATCGGCTGCACCTCGGGCGAGATCTGATCGAAATATTCCCGATACGAGTCCAGGCTGACGCTCATGGCTGCCCCCAGGCGGGTGAAGGATCTACGCGAAGAAGGTGGACACGGCAGCGTCCAGCGCCTCGCGCATGTCGGGGTCGTCGGTCAAAGGCCGCACCAGCGCCAGACGGCAGGCGTCGGGCGCGGGGATGCCGCGGGCGATCAGGGTGCCAGCATAGACCAGCAGGCGGGTGGACATGCCCTCGTCGAGCCCGTGACCCTTGAGATTGCGCGACCGGGCGGCGATCTGGGTCAGCTTGTCGGCGACCGAACGCTCCACGCCGGATTCATGGGCGACGATCTCGGCCTCGACCTCGGGCGCGGGGTAGGAGAAGTCCATGGCCGCGAAGCGCTGCTTGGTCGATTGCTTCAGGTCCTTCATCAGGGACTGATAGCCGGGGTTGTACGAGATCACCAATTGGAAGTCCGAGTGGGCTTCCACCGATTCCCCCTTCTTATCCAACGGCAGGACCCGGCGGTGGTCGGTCAGGGGGTGAATCACCACCGTCGTGTCCTGCCGCGCTTCCACCACCTCGTCGAGGTAGCAGATAGCCCCGATGCGGGCGGCGCGCGTGAGGGGACCGTCCTGCCAGCGGGTGCCGTCGCGGTCCAAAAGGAAACGGCCGATCAGGTCGGCGGCGGTCATGTCCTCGTTGCATGCCACTGTGATCAGGGGCTTGCCCAGCCTCCAGGCCATGTGTTCGATGAACCGGGACTTGCCGCAGCCGGTTGGCCCTTTCAGCATCATCGGCAGGCGGGCGTCATAGGCGGCTTCGTATTCCTCGACCTCGCGGCCGGTGGGGCGGTAATAGGGCTCGGCTTTGACACGGTACTGAGCGGCGATGTGGTCGCTGGTATCGAGCATGGAACGCTCCTCTGCGGCGGGAGGATCCGGGACGCGGCCGGTGGCCGCATCCCGGACGGGAAGGAACGGTGGCGATCAGACGGCGGCGCCGCGATAGATCACCATTTCAGCGCCTTTGGTCTGCTTGAAATTGTCGTATCCCACCAGGCGGACATGGTGGCCGGGATTGGCCTTATGGCAGGCCTCGCACTCGGCCAGGATGCGGTCGACGTCGGTCTCGCCGAACAACGGCAGCTTCCACATGTACCAGTAGTGGCTGGTGGCGTGAGCCGGCTCGGTATGCTCAATGCCGGGGTTCCAGCCCTTGGAAACGATGTATTCGACCTGCTTGCGGATGTCCTCGGGGGTCATAGGCGGCAGGTAGGAGAAGGTGCCGAACTTGCGGCTGGCCGGGTCGGACAGGCGCGACTGATAGTCCTGGATCTCGCTCATTTCTGCTTTCCTTGGTGAATTGAGAGATGCGAGGGGATCACCGGTGAACGGTGTCGAGCTTGTCGACGGTCTCGAACTCGAACTTGATCTCCTTCCAGGTCTCCATGGCGACCTTCAGTTCAGGGCTGGACTTGGCGGCCTGGGTCAGGATCTCCTTGCCCTCGCGCTCCAGTTGGCGTCCTTCGTTGCGGGCTTTGACGCACGCTTCCAAGGCGACACGGTTGGCGGCCGCGCCGGCGGCGTTGCCCCACGGGTGGCCCAGCGTGCCGCCGCCGAACTGCAGCACCGCGTCGTCACCGAAGATCGACACCAGCGCCGGCATGTGCCAGACGTGGATGCCGCCCGAGGCCACCGGCATGACGCCGGGCATCTGGCCCCAATCCTGGTCGAAGAAGATGCCGCGGTCGCGGTCGGCCTTGACGTAGCGTTCGCGCATCAGGTCGACCCACCCCAGTGTTGCCGCGCGGTCGCCTTCCAGCTTGCCGACCACGGTGCCCGAGTGCAGATGGTCGCCGCCCAGCAGGCGCAGGATCTTGGTGAGAACGCGGAAGTTGATGCCGTGCTTGGGATTGCGGTCGATCACGCCGTGCATGGCGCGATGGACGTGCAGGAGCATGCCGTTGTCCCGGCACCACCGCGACAGGGAGGAATGCGCCGCCCAGCCCATGGTTAGGAAGTCGCTCATGACGATCGGCGAGCCGATCTCCTTGGCGAATTCGGCACGCTTGTACATCTCTTCGACGTTGGGCGCGGTGACGTTGAGGTAGTGGCCCTTGCGCTCGCCGGTTTCCGCCTCGGCCTTTTGGATGGCCTCCTGACAGAACAGGAAACGGTCGCGCCACCGCATGAAGGGCTGGGAATTGACGTTCTCGTCGTCCTTGGTGAAGTCCAGGCCACCGCGCAGGCATTCGTAGACCGCGCGGCCGTAGTTCTTGGCCGACAGGCCCAGCTTCGGCTTGATGGTGCAGCCCAGGAGCGGGCGGCCGTATTTATTGAGGTGGTCGCGCTCGACCTGGATGCCGTGCGGTGGGCCGTCGCAGGTGGTCACGAACCAGAGCGGCATCCGCACGTCTTCGAGGCGTAGGGAGCGAACCGCCTTGAAGCCGAACACGTTGCCCACCAGCGACGTGAACATGTTGACGATCGAGCCTTCCTCGAACAGGCCCATGGGATAGGCGATGAAGGCGTAGAAGGACTCGTCGTCGCCCGGCACGTCCTCGATCGCGTAGGCGCGGCCCTTGTAATAGTAGAGGTCGGTGAGAAGGTCGGTCCACACCGTGGTCCAGGTGGCCGTCGATGATTCGGCGGCCACGGCCGCGGCGGCCTCTTCGCGCGGCACGCCGGGCTGGGGCACGATCTTGAATACCGCCAGGACGTCCGAGTCCTTCGGCGTATAGGTCGGCTCCCAGTAGGCTTCGCGGTACTCCTTCACGCCCGCTTGGTACGTCTTGCCCATATGGTTTCCTCCAGGTACTTCGTCGGCCGGCGGCACGACGCGTTCATCGGGAGAAACCTTGGCGAGATATTGGAATAAACGTAACTTGATAATAATGTGGCCATAAATATACTCTTGTATATGGATCGATGGACCCTGCAGCAGTTCCGGATTTTCGAGGCGGTGGCGCGGCACCGCAGCTACACCCGTGCGGCGGAAGAACTGAACCTGACCCAGCCGGCGGTCTATATCCAGGTGCGGCGGCTGGAGGAGGCGGTGGGACTGCCCCTGTTCGAGACGGTAGGGCGCCGCATCGTGCCGACCCACGCCGGCGAGGAAACCATGGCGGCGGCGACCGAGGTGCTGGCCCGCCTGAGACTTCTATCCGGAACCATGGCCCGGCTGAAAGGCACGGTGGGTGGACCGCTCCAGGTGGCGGTAGTGACGTCCGCCAAGTACTTCATGCCCGAAATCCTGGTGAAATTTCTGCGTCTGCACCCCAACGTCCAGCCGCAACTGACCGTTGCCAATCGCGCCCACATCCTGGAGCGACTGACCGCGCGGCGCGATGATTTCTGCATCATGGGCCAGGTCCCCGAAGGCCTGGATCTCGTCGCCCATGCCGTCATGGAGAACCTGCTGGTTCCCATCGCTCCGGCGGGTCATCCATTGGCGGGCCACCGGATACTGCCTCTGGAAGCCCTGGCCGCCGAACCGTTTCTGATGCGGGAACCGGGGTCAGGCACCCGCCAGGCGGTGGAGCGCACCATGTCCGAACAGGGACTCGCCATCACCACCACCATGGAATTGGGCTCCACCGAAGCCATCAAACGGGCCGTGATCGCCGGCCTGGGAGTCTCCGTCCTTTCGCTGTCGAGTCTGGATTTTGAACTAGCAAGCGGACGAATCGCGTTATTGAAGGTCGAAGGATTTCCCCTGCGGCGCACATGGTTCGCCGTTCAGCCTAACGGGAGGCAACTGGGCCCCACCGCCGATGCCTTCCTGTCCCTGCTGATACAGGAAGGGGAGAGCATCCGCAAAAAGAATAGCGCGGTCAGTTGACCGTTCCCGCGCTGTGTCAACTCGACTGACCTGAAGGAACACAGCCATCTCGCGGGCACTGCCTTCAATGAAAGCAAGCGAAGGTGCCCTGTTTTGCTCAGAATATGGCGTCCCGGAGAGGACTCGAACCTCCGACCCACAGTTTAGGAAACTGTTGCTCTATCCTGCTGAGCTACCGGGACGCATGCCGCGGACGGCGAAGGGCGTTATAGCACCGGCCGGCCCCCGAACAAAGCGCCGTCGCGGGGAGGCCGGCCGCGCCGCCTCCCCGCGCTTCCGGCTATTTGGCGGCGGCCGGATGGCCGGCTTCGCACAGTTTCCAGTCGTCCCCCTGGAGCGCGTAGAGCATCACCAGCTTCCTGCCCGTGCTGCTGTCGATCACGACCCGGAAACGGCCGCCGTTGCAGGACCCCGCGATCTTCTCGGGCGGGGTCTTGACGTGCTTGGAACGCAGGCACGCATAGGCCGATTTCGGGATGTCGCCCTCCAGCGGCGCAAGGGCCTGCCGATCCATCTGGACCCGGTAGTTGGGCTGGCCGTTTTCCTCGGCGCCCAGAACGTCGATGGTGCCGAAACGCGAGGAATAGTGGCCCGCCGTGACCGGACTGGCGGTGAGCGGCCCGGCGAACGGATGGAAGGACACCGCCGAGCAGGCGGGCGGCTTTTCGCGGCGGTTGGCGGCGGACGCGGGAAGGACCGGGGACAGGCCGAGGGCGGCTATGACCCCCAGGGCGAGCGGGGCGCGGAGCATGGACCGTAATCTCCTGACGGTGGGGCGAAAAGCGCATAAGGATATCCCTCACCCATCGGCGGCGGACAAGCCTGCCTGGGGGATAGGGTCCATGCGTCGTACCCCATAAAACAGCCGCATTCCCGCGCTTTCCTTCTCCCGATCGGCGTTGACGGGTGAGGGGGGTTTGCCTACACTCCGACCGGCGAAGACAAGGTGAAATGCCCATCGACGAGGCTGGGGGCGGTCCGGCCCCGTTTCTTCCATTCCTCCGCCGATCCCGCCGCGACAGCTTCCCGCCAGGCCGAAATACATGTGTGGAATAGCCGCTTTCCTAAGCAACGAGGCCTGGACCTCTCCGTGTGACTTAACCGCCTTTCGCGAGATCGACAGGCTATTGGCAACGGCCCAGCCGGGCGGATGGCCCCCGGTCATCGCCGCGCTGGACCGGCTGGCCGGGGAGTTCCTTCCGCTCAACGGCTTTTCCGTCCATGCCGAGATCGCCGGCCGGGCCGAGGCGCGCGCCCTCTTCGCCTCCATCGCCGCCAGCCTGGGCGCCTTGCGCCAGCGCGCCGAGGACGAGATCGCCGCCCAGGGGCGCACCGATCTGGTGGAACAGGCCAAGGAACGGCTGTCGGACTATCTGTGGCAGGTGGAGACCGAGGTTCTGGGGAATGTCGGCCGGGTCGGCCGGCTGCTGCCGGTGCCGTTCGGGCAGGCGGACCGCGCCAGCCATTTTCTCGCCTGGTCCGTCGAAGCGGTCCTCCAGGGTCTCGACAAGCTGGAGGTGCGCGGCCGGGACTCGGCCGGGATCGGCATCGCCCTGGAGCTTGACGGCGACGCCCCCGTCGAGGCCGCGCTGGCCCCGGAACTGCGGGCCGAGCTGACACGCCGCCTTGCCCTCGACGAGGCCGCCGCCACGCAGATGCTGGTGCAGCGGACCGCCGAGGGGCGCTGGGCGGTGCGGGCCACCTACAAGGTGGCCAATCTGGTCGGCCGCCTGGGCGAGAACGGCGCCGCGCTGCGCTCGGTCATCAACGGCGACGACCTGCTGTGGGCGATTGCGCCGCGCCTCAAGGCCGTCAGCATCATCAGCCACACCCGCTGGGCGTCCAACGGCCTCATCAACGTGCCCAACTGCCACCCCATCGACGGCCGCATCACCCGCGACGGGATCGAGGGGGAAAACGGCGACGCCTGCGCCAGCAGCTTCGTGCTGAACGGGGACGTGGACAATTACCCCACCCTGTTGGCCACCTCGGTGCAGTCCCGCGGACTGGCCATCAACCCGGCGGTCAACACCGACGCCAAGATCCTGCCCGTCGTCTTCTCCCTGGACACGCCCCTCGACGATCCCCTGGACAGCCGCTTCCTCGGCGTCATGCGGCGCTGCCAGGGCTCGTTCGCCATCATCCTCCAGCATCTCGGCCATCCGCGCCGGCTGATGGTGGGACAGAAGGGCAGCGGCCAGGCCCTCTACATCGGACAAGTGCCGGACGGCTTCGTGGTCGCCTCCGAAGTCTACGGCATCGCCGCCTTGTGCCGCTCGTACTGGCCGATGAACGCGGGCGGGGATTTGGGCGTCGCGGTGGAACTGGATGCGCGGGGGAATCCGCGGTTCTCCGGGCATACCCTGGCCGGTTCCGCGGCCTGGACGCCCGCCCCGGAAGCGATCCAGATCTTCGCCCGCGACATCTTCCGCGGCGACTTCCCCACCTACATCGAGAAGGAAGTGAGCGAGGCACCCGCCAGCGTGCGCAAGACCCTGGCCGGCAAGTACCGCAAGGAGGAGGGCCGCGTCCGCTTCCTGGTCCAGGGCTTCGGCAACGGCGAATTGCTGATGCGCCGGCTGGTCAGCCGCGACCAGCCGCCGGTGCGCCGGATCATCGTCTGCGGCCAGGGCACGGCGGCGGTGGCCGCCATGGGCGTGGCCCATCTGATCCGCCGCGCCGTGGCCCCGGCGGGGATCGCCGTCGAGGCCGGCAAGGCGTCGGAACTGTTCGGCTTCATGGCCGACGGCCGCTTCGACGACGCCATGGTGGTGGCCGTCTCGCAATCGGGAACCACGACCGACACCAACCGCATCGTCGACCTGGCGAAGGCGCGCGGCGCCTGGATTCACGCCATCGTCAACCGGCGCAATTCCGCCCTGGTGCAAAAGGCCCATTCGTTCCTCTACACCTCGGACGGCCGCGACGTGGAGATGAGCGTCGCCTCCACCAAGGCGTATTATTCCCAGGTCACCGCCGGCAAGCTGCTGGGCCTTCTGCTCGCCAACCAGCTCGGGACCCTGAACGAACGCCAGATCCTCGACGACGTCGAGGCGCTGGAAGCCTTGCCCGGGTGCATCCAGACGGTGCTGGACCGCCGCGAGCAGGTGGCCGCCATGGCCGCCCGCACCGCGCCCTACACCCGCAACTGGGCGATCGTCGGCAACGGCGCCAACCGCATCGCCGCCGAGGAGATCCGCATCAAGCTGAGCGAGCTGTGCTACAAGGGTATTCCCTGCGACGTCACCGAAGACAAGAAGCACATCGACCTGTCCACCGAGCCGCTGACCATCGTCGTCGCCAACGATTTGCCGGAAATGGTGGTCTCGGACACCGTCAAGGAAGTGTCGATCTTCAAGGCCCACAACGGCCGCCCCCTGGTCCTGTGCGCCGAAGGCGAGGACCGGTTCGATCCCGTGGCCGAGGCGACGTTCGCCCTGCCCACGGTCGGCGGCGGACTCAATTTCGTCGTCGCCACCGTCGCCGGCCACCTGTTCGGCATCGCCGCCGCCCAGGCCATCGACCATTCGTGCCTGCCGTTCCGGGACGTCCGCGCCATCCTGTCGCGCGGCACCGACGGCTTCGCCAAGGCCGAGCTGGCGGCGGCCCTGGATCGCGCCATCGCCACGGTCGAAACCGGCGTGACCGATTCCGCCCTCTCGGCCCGGCTGATCGCCTCCCTGGCCCGCTACCATGCCTGGCTGGAACGCCAGCCGGACGCTCTCGCCCCTGCCGAGGCCCGGCTGGACCAATTGCGATCCACCCTCAACGCCGTCATCGACGACCTCACCCGGCCGATCGACACCATCCGCCATCAGGCCAAGACGGTGACCGTGGGCATCTCCCGCCCGCAGCAGGAGGTCTCGCCGCTGATCCTGGACGTCCTCGCCAACCTCGAAGTCCCGTTCAGCCGCATCGCCGACCGCGACCGCGAAATGCTGGAAATGCTTTCCCCGCTGGTGACGGAGGTGCAAGGCGCGGTCGTCTACGACGTGACCGGCCGCGGCGAGGACCCCGCCCACCCGGCCTGGGACATCCAGGCGGCGCGCGGCGTGGGCAATTCCAGCGTCGAGAAGTCCCGTTACCGGACGCCCCGGCTGGCCGAAGGCAGCAAGCGCAAGGCGCTGCGGACCGGCGCCGCCGTTACCGCGTCGGGCAGCCACGGCACCGAAAGCCTGGTGGTGGTGCCCCTGCACGCCCCCTCGGGCAACGCGGTGTCGGGATTGCTGCTCCTGCACGTGGGGATGACGCCGAAAGCGTCCCTTCAGCAGAAGGTCGCCGTGCTCCGGGCCATCAACCACAAATATGACGAGCTCACCGAGCATCTGGCGGAGAAGTTTCCGCACGTTCCGGCCGACCGGTTGCTGTCCGACCTGGACCCCAGAACCCTGATTTTCGGCAGCGTCCACGATATCCTGACGCGGTTCCGGCCGGCGTGATCCCCGCCTCGGCGACCCCGCGCAACCGCCATCCGGCGGAGGTGATAGGCCGAGCCGATACATCCTTCGGAACAGTCATCCGAAGGTAGGTTCTCCCTCGTTGACCCTCGACAAGCCCCGCGACCGCCCCGTATAAATTGCGCATCGGGGTCATCGGTTTGCGAAAGGGATTTCCTCATGCTGTTCCACCGCCGCTCGCGGGGTGATAACGTCCATCAGGGTGACGTGTTCCGCAAAGCCGGTACGTATGGAGGCGTATGGGTGGTCGAACGCGTCTTCGAATATCCCGACATTCCACCGCACGTGCGCCTGGTGGAACGGCACAAGAGCCGGGCCATGACGGTCGCGGCCGACCTTCTTTTCGATTCCGAGTTCTTCACCCGTATTTCCGGCCCCCAGGACGGCGCGGAATAGCCGCGCCGCGTCAGCGGGAACGCGGCAAAAACGATATGCCCCGGGGTGATCGGCTCACACCGTTGCGGCATTGTCCGGCCGGATGGGTGCTTTGGCCGTTGCCGACGAACTTGGCCACGGTGGCGTCAGGCTGACCGCCGGTGGCCGCCGTTCGCGCCTCCCTGGCCATCGGCGCCCGTGCCCGATGCGCCGCCACCCGTCCCTTGCGATCCCGTGTTGCCCGCGGAACTTCCCGTTGCGGCGCTTCCGACCGCAGGTGAATTTCCGGGATTGTGATCCTTCGTCAGCCGCCGATACTCCTCGATGACCTGGCGCGATGGACTCTCCCCCAGGATCTTTCCGCTCTGAACGTCGCGTATCGCCAGCACGGCGACACCGGTCTGCGGATCGATCTGGGTGACGGGGCTCAAATATTGCGGACCCGACGGATGCCGGTGCTGCTGAGCGTCCTTGGCGTCGGCGGCGGATGGCGTGAGGGATGCGGGGGCGGAAACCGCGGCCGGATCGCTCTGTGTCGCGGCAGGCGGAGTCCGACCGAGTGTCGCTGGTTCCACGCTCTTCATGACCGGTCTCGCTTTCTTGCGAACGAACGGCATCGCTTTGCGATGTCGCCCTTTTTCAAAACTGCCTTCTGCGGCTTTCATAAGCTACGGCACGACCACGATTCCTGTCAAGAGTCGCACCAGCAGCGGTTCTCATTATGCGGCGTCAGGGCATGTTGTCATCCCGAGGGAGCGGGGCGACTGAGGGATCTTTCACGCGAAAGTGCCGGAAAGATCCCTCGCCGTCGGCTCGGGATGACAGCGAAAAATGCATAATGAGAACCGCTGTCGCACCAGGGCAATCCGGTCGAACGGTTCTAAATAACCCTCTCCCCTCGTGGGAGAGGGTGGCGAGCGAAACGAGCCGGTGAGGGGGGCGCGCGTCGGCGCGCCATTTAACTCATATGCGCCGCAGACGCGGCTCTTGACACGAGCCCCGCGGGAGAGCACCGACGGGAGATGCGACGGCGACACGAGGCAGCCCCCCGATGACCGCTTTTCCCGGCCTGTTCGTGTCCCATGGCGCACCCACGCTCGCCACCGGGGACCATCCGGCGCGGGCGTTCCTGTCCGCCCTGGGCGCCCGGTTGGGCCGCCCGGAAGCCATCGTCGTCGTCACCGCCCATTGGACCACCCGCCAGCCCAGCCTTTCGGCCGGCGCACACCCCGCCACCATCCATGACTTCCGGGGGTTTCCGCCGGACCTCTACACCCTGCTCTATCCCGCGCCCGGAGCGCCCGGCCTCGCCCGGCTGGCGGCCGGGCGGTTGCGCACGGCCGGCCTGGAGGCCGATATCGACGAGTCCCGGGGGCTGGATCATGGCACCTGGGTGCCGCTCCTGCTGATGTATCCCGCCGCCGATATCCCGGTGGTGCAGGTTTCCGTGCAGCCCGGTCTGGGCCCTGCCCACCACCTGCGGCTCGGGCGGGCGCTGGCGCCGTTGCGCCGGGAGAATATCCTGGTCATGGGCAGCGGGGCGGCCACCCACAACCTCGCCGAATACGGGGACGCGGCCAGCCCCGAGCCATCCTGGGCCCGCGACTTCGCCGAATGGCTGGCGGAGAACGTCGAGGCCGGCTCCACCGACGCCTTGCTGGACTATCGGGCCCGCGCCCCGGCGGCGGCGCGCAACCACCCCACCGACGAGCATCTTCTGCCCCTGTTCGCGGCCCTCGGCGCGGCCACGCCCGGCACCCCCGGCCGGCGCATCCATGCCAGCACCGACCATGGCGTCCTGCGTCTGGACGCCTACCGCTGGGACTGACGGACGCACGCCCCCGGGCCGTCCACGAAAAGTCTCCCCAACCCCCGGACTTCATGCTTTATTACCGGACCTTTCGGGACGCGCCGAGGGTTTGGAAGGACGCATGCACAGCTTGAACACTTACCGCACGGGGCCGGACGAACGCGGCCATTTCGGCCTTTTCGGCGGCCGCTATGTCGCCGAAACCCTGATGCCCCTCATCCTCGAAGTGGAAAAGGCATACAACGCGGCCAAGGCCGACCCCCACTTCCTCGACGAATTCCATTACTGGCTGACCAACTACGTCGGCCGTCCCAACCCGCTTTATCACGCGCGCCGGCTGACGGAGGCCTGGGGCGGCGCCAAGGTCTATCTCAAACGGGAAGATCTCAACCATACCGGCGCCCACAAGATCAACAACTGCATCGGCCAGATTCTCCTGGCCCGCCGCATGGGCAAGAAGCGCATCATCGCCGAAACCGGCGCCGGCCAGCACGGTGTCGCCACCGCCACGGTGTGCGCGCTGTTCGGCTTGGACTGCGTGGTCTACATGGGCGCCACCGACATCGCCCGGCAGGCGCCCAACGTCTACCGCATGAAGCTGCTCGGGGCCGAGGTCAGGCCGGTCACCTCGGGCCGGGCGACCCTGAAGGACGCCATGAACGACGCGCTGCGCGACTGGGTGGCCAACGTCGACAGCACCTATTACCTGATCGGCACCGTGGCGGGTCCCCATCCCTATCCGGCCATGGTGCGCGATTTCCAATCGGTCATCGGCAAGGAAGTGCGCAAGCAGATCATCGCCGCCGAAGGGCGGCTGCCGGATTCCCTGGTCGCCGCCATCGGCGGCGGATCGAACGCGATGGGCCTGTTCCATCCCTTCCTCGACGACCGTTCCGTCCGCATCATCGGCGTGGAGGCGGCCGGCCATGGACTGGACAGCGGCGAGCACGCGGCATCGCTGGCCGGCGGGCGTCCCGGCGTGCTGCACGGCAACCGCACCTATCTGCTCCAGGACGCCGACGGCCAGATCCAGGAAGCCCATTCCATCTCCGCCGGCCTGGATTATCCCGGCATCGGGCCCGAGCATTCGTGGCTGCGGGACACCGGCCGGGTGGAATACGTCTCGATCACCGACGACGAGGCCCTGGCGGCCTTCCAGCAATGCACCCGTCTGGAGGGGATCATTCCGGCGCTGGAATCCAGCCATGCGCTCGCCCATGCCGCCAAGATCGCCGGCACCCTGCCCAAGGACCACCTGATGGTGGTCAACCTGTCCGGCCGGGGCGACAAGGACGTCAACACGGTCGCCCGCGCGCTCGGCGACGACACCATGGGAGGGCTGGTCGGATGAGCCGCATCGCCGCCCGCTTCGCCAAGCTCGCCGCCGAAGGCCGCCCGGCGCTGGTCACCTACGTGATGGCCTGCGACCCCGACCGCGCCACCAGCCAGGCCATTCTCGACGGGCTTCCCGCCGCCGGGGCCGACATCGTCGAGTTCGGCATTCCCTTCACCGATCCCATGGCCGACGGCGCCGCCATCCAGTCGGCGGCGGGCCGCGCCCTGGCCGCCGGGGGAAGCCTGCGCCTGACGCTCGAGATGGTCGCGCGGTTCCGCGAGAGGGACGCCGACACGCCGGTAGTGCTGATGGGCTATTACAACCCCGTCTATGCCTGGGGCCCCGAATCCTTTTGCCGGGCCGCCGCCGCCGCCGGGGTGGATGGGCTGATCCTGGTGGACCTGCCGCCCGAGGAAGTGGACGAGCTGCTGCCCCACGCTCGCGCGAACGGCATCGATTTCATCTTCCTCACCACCCCCACCAGCGACGACGCCCGCCTGCCCACCGTGGTGGGCAATGCGTCGGGCTTCGTCTATTACGTTTCCATTACCGGCATCACCGGCACCCGTTCGGCCAGCCGGCAGGCCATCGAAGAGGCTGTCGCGCGCATCCGCCGTCACACCAGCTTGCCGGTCTGCGTCGGTTTTGGCATCAAGACGCCGGAGCAGGCGGCCGAAGTCGCCCGTGTGGCCGACGGGGTGGTGGTCGGCTCGGCCATCGTCCAGGCCGTGGCCGACAACGCCGGTACGGCGGCATCGGTGTCCGCGCCGCTGGACCTGGTCCGGGCGCTGGCCGCCGGAATCCGCGCGGCGCGCGCAAGCGGGCGTACGGCCGCGGCGGCCGTTTGACGATGATCCTGGCCTGCGAAAGGGTCGAAGCGCGATGAACTGGTTGACCAATTACGTCCGTCCCAAGCTCCAGGCCCTGGTCCGTCCCAAGGAGGTGCCGGAGAATCTGTGGAAGAAGTGCCCGTCCTGCGACCACCTGATCTTCCACCGGGATCTGGAAAAGACGCTCAACGTCTGCCAGCACTGCGGCCATCATCTTCGGCTGCCGGTGCAGAAGCGCCTGGAGATGCTGTTCGACGACGGCAAGTATCAGCGCATCGAGCTGCCGAAGATCGCGGACGATCCGCTCAAGTTCCGCGATCAGAAGCGCTACGCCGACCGCCTCAGGGACACCCGCGCGAAAACCGGCGAGCACGACGCCATCGCCGTGGCCCATGGGCGCATGGGCGGCATCAACGTCGTCGTCGCCGCCTTCAACTTCGAGTTCCAGGGCGGTTCGATGGGCATGGCGGTGGGCGAAGGCATTGTCGCCGCGGCCGAACTGGCCGTGTTGCAGGACTCGCCCCTGATCGTCATCCCCGCCTCGGGCGGCGCCCGCATGCAGGAAGGCATCCTGTCGCTGATGCAGATGGCGCGCACGACGGTGGCCGTGGACCGCGTCAAGGAAAAGCGCCTGCCCTACGTGGTGCTGCTCACCGACCCCACCACCGGCGGCGTGTCCGCCAGCTTCGCCATGCTGGGCGACATCGCCATCGCCGAGCCCGGGGCGGTGATCGGTTTCGCCGGAGCCCGCGTGATCGAAAGCACCATCCGCGAAAAGCTGCCCGAGGGATTCCAGCGTTCGGAATACCTCCTCGACAAGGGCATGGTGGACATGGTGGTGCCGCGCGCCGAGCTTCGCGCCACCCTGATCCGCGTGCTGTCGCTGTTGCGCAATCGCTCGCCGGCGGCCGACCTTCTCGCTCTGCCGCTGGACATACCCGATCCGGTCCCCGAGGAGGGGACGGTCTGACCGGATTGGCCGCTTCGGGACATATCGCATGATCGACGCCGTTCTCGACCGTTTGACCGGACTCCATCCGAAATCCATCGACCTTTCCCTGGAGCGCATCGAGCGCCTGCTGGCGCGGCTGGGCAATCCGGAACGCCGGCTGCCGCCCGTGATCCACGTGGCCGGGACCAACGGCAAGGGCTCGACGATCGCCTATCTGCGCGCCTTCTTCGAGGCCGCCGGCCTGCGCGCCCATGTCTACACGTCGCCCCATCTGGTGCGCTTCGCCGAGCGCATCCGCGTCGCCGGGCGCCTGATGGACGACGACGAGCTTCTGCGCCTGCTCGAAGAGGTCGAGGCCGCCAACGCGGGCGAGCCCATCACCTTCTTCGAAATCACCACCGCCGCCGCGCTGCTGGCGTTCTCCCGCACGCCCGCCGACGTCTGCCTGCTGGAGACGGGCCTGGGCGGGCGCTTGGACGCCACCAACGTGGTCGAGCGGCCGGCCTTGGCCATCCTCACCCCCATCGCCATGGACCATGAGCAGTTCCTGGGGGGGCGCATCGAGTCCATCGCCGCCGAGAAGGCCGCCATCATGAAGCGCGGCGTACCGTGCGTGGTCGCCGACCAGGGACGCAAGGTGGCCAAGGTGATCGAGGCCCGATCGCTGGAATACGGCGTGCCGCTGATGAAGGAGGGCGAGGATTTCTTCACCCGCGCCACCCCCGACGGCGGCCTGCTGTACCGGGGCAAGGCGGTCGAATGGTCGCTGCCGGCCCCCGCGCTGGCCGGCGGTTTCCAGCTCCGCAACGCCGCCCTCGCGCTTGCCGCCATCGAGCGGCTGACGCGGCTGGAAGCGCCGCCGGTCTTCGCCGAGTTCCGCCCCGCCGCCTTGGCGCTGGGCATGAAGACGGTGGAGTGGCCGGCGCGGCTTCAACGCCTGAAGAAGGGCGCGCTCGTGGACGCACTGCCTCCCGATTGGGAACTGTGGCTGGACGGCGGCCACAATCCCCATGCCGCCGAGGCGCTGGCGCGCTATGTCCGCTCGTGGCGGGACAAGCCGCTCTATGGAATCCTCGGCATGCTGTCGAGCAAGGATGTCGACGGCTACCTCGACAGCATGGGCGCCCGCTTCAAGTCCTTGCGCGGCGTCGCCATCCCCGGCGAAGGGAACACGCTGCCGGCGGAAGCGGTCGCCGCCAAGGCCAGGGAGCATTTCGTCATCGACACGAAGCCGGCCGAATCCGTCGCCGCCGCCGTCGCCGAGCTGACCGCGTCGCAGCCCGGCCCCGCCCGCATCCTGATCTGCGGATCGCTCTACCTGGCAGGAACCGTTCTCCGCGATAACGGCTGAACCGGGGCCGGCACCGCGATCCCCTGCCGCCGATTGGCGGGCGCGGTTCCCGGTCGGGGGATTGTGCCGGCCGGGCCCACCCCTTACCTGCCGACTATTGGGGCGGTTGAGGGAGGTCCCGCATGTCGCTTCGGCCGGCGGGCGTTTTCCGAACGGACCAGGATCAGCTGACGATGATGCGGGCCTACCTGCGGGAAGGCCTGACCGGGATGGCGGTCTTCGAGTTCTTCGTCCGCAGGCTGCCCCCGACCCGGAATTTCCTGATCGCCGCCGGCCTTGAGCAATGCCTCGATTTCCTGGAAAACCTGTCCCTCGGCCCGGCCGAGATGGAACGGCTGGCGGCATCGGGACAGTTCGACGCGGCCGATCTCGCCGATCTCGCCACCATTCATTTCGATGGCGATGTGGACGCGATGCCGGAGGGAACCGCCGTCTTCCCCGGGGAACCGATCCTGCGGGTGGCCGCGCCCCTGCCGGTGGCACAAGTGGTCGAGACCCAGCTCGTCAACCTTCTCCATTTCCAGACGCTGATCGCGTCCAAGGCGGCGCGGATGGTGCTGGCTGCCCGCGGACGGCGGCTGGCTGATCTGGGCTGTCGCCGCGCCCATGGGACGGAAGCCGCGCTTCTGGCGGCGCGGGCGGCCTACGTGGCGGGCTTCTCCGACACCGCCACCACGGAGGCCGGAATCGCCTTCGGCATCCCTTTGTCCGGCGCGATGACCCATTCCTTCATCCAGGCCCACGCCAGCGAAGAGGCTGCGTTTCTTTCGTTCGCCCGCTCGCGCCCGGAAAACCTCGTCCTGCTCATCGACACCTACGACACCGAGCGGGCCGCCCACATCGTGGCCGGCGTCGCCCCCACCCTCGCCGCCGAGGGCATCGCCGTCCAGGGCGTGCGGATCGACAGCGGCGATCTGGGGATGCATGCCTCCCGGGTACGGACCATTCTGGATCGGGCGGGCCAAACGGGGGTGAGCATCTTCGCCAGCGGCGGGCTGGACGAAAACGCCATCGCCGCCCTGATCGGCGCCGGCGCCCCCATCGACGCCTTCGGCGTGGGCTCCAGCCTCGCCACCTCGGCCGACGCGCCCGCCCTGGATTGCGCCTACAAGCTCCAGGAATACGACGGGGTGCCCCGGCGCAAATTGTCGGAAGACAAGGCCACGTGGCCGGGGCGCAAGCAGGTCTTCCGGACGCTCGACCCCGCCGGGGTGATGGCCGACGACGTGCTCACCCTCGCCGACGATGCCGCCGCGGGGGAGCCTCTGCTGCAAGCGGTCATGCGGGCGGGGCGGCGGCTGGCACCGCCGGAAAGCCTGTCGGCGATCCGGGCGCGGACGGCCGAGCAGTTGAGGCGCTTGCCGCCGGCCCTGCGCGGCCTCCAGCCGGCACCGCCCTATCCGGTGCGGCCGTCCTGGCGCCTCCATCTCCTGACCGAACAGGTCGACCAGGGCCTGCGGTGGGTGCCCGGCGCGGTGCCGGAGCCGCAGGCCTCGGCACAGTCGCCATCCTCGGCCCGCTGGGAACATTTTCCTCACGGTGCCGATATCGGGGTGCGCGGCATCGGCCCCACCTTCGAGAGCGCGCTGGAGCAGGCGGCGCTGGCCCTGGCGGCCATCGTCGCCAATCCCGACCTCGTCCGGCCGGACCAGGAAATCCGCATCTCCTGCCCCGGCGGTGACGACGATGACATTCTGTACCAGTGGCTCAACGGGCTGATCTACGAGATGGCCGCGCGCCGCCTGGTGCTGGGGCGTTTTTCCGTATCCCGCCAAAACGGCGGCATGATTGGCCGAGCCTGGGGGGAACCCTTCGATTCCGCCCGCCACCAGCCCCGCGCCGAACCCAAGGGCGCCACTTACACGGCGTTGTCGGCCAGGCGCCGGGACGGCGGCGAATGGGTGGCGCAATGCGTCGTCGACGTCTGATCCCTCTTATGACAACCGAGGTTCACCATGGACATTTCGGTCCTGGAACGGATTGGCCCCTGTGAATGGCGCGCCCCCCGCCGGGGCGCCATGCGGGTACCCGGCGTGCTGTACGCCGACCAGGATCTTGTCCGCGACATGGACGACAAGGTGCTTGAACAGCTTTGCAACGTCGCCGCGCTGCCGGGGATCGTCCGCGCCGCCTACGCCATGCCCGATGCCCATTGGGGATACGGCTTTCCCATCGGCGGCGTCGCCGCCTTCGATCCCGAGGATGGCGGCGTCATTTCGGCCGGCGGTGTCGGCTTCGACATTTCCTGCGGCGTCCGGACCATGGCCACCGGCCTTGCCCGGACAGCGGTCGAACCGCACAAGGAACGGTTGGCCGAACTGCTGTTCCAGCGCATTCCCGCCGGCATGGGACGGGTGGGACGCATCCATCTCACGCCCGCGCAGCTCGATGGCGTGCTGACCAAGGGGGCGGTGTGGGCGATCGACAACGGCTACGGACTGGCCGAGGACGCCGAGACCATCGAGGAAGGCGGCTGCGTCCCCGACGCCCGGCCCGAATTCGTGTCGGACAAGGCCAAGATTCGCCAGCGCGACGAGATGGGCACGCTGGGTTCCGGAAACCATTACCTGGAATTGCAGGAGGTGGTGGAAATCTTCCGCCCCTCCGTGGCCGAGACGTTCGGCCTGCGCGCCGGTGACGTGGTCGTTACCATCCACAGCGGCTCGCGCGGGCTCGGCCATCAGGTGGGAACCGATTATCTGGGCGAAATGGCCCACACGGCCGGCCGGTTCGGCATCGTGCTGCCCGACCGCGAGCTGGCCTGCGCCCCGATCGAGTCCGAAATCGGCTGGCGCTATCTCGGGGCCATGCGCGCGGCCACCAATTGCGCGCTGGCCAACCGCGAAATCCTGGGGCACCTGGCCCGCCAGACCTTCGCCCAGATCTTTCCCGAGGCCCGCCTCCGGCTGATTTTCGACGTGTCGCACAACACCTGCAAGGTCGAGGAGCACAGGCTGGACGGCCGGCCAAGGACACTTTTCGTCCACCGCAAGGGGGCAACCCGGGCCTTCGGACCCGGCCATCCCGACCTGCCCGAGCGCTACCGGGCGGTCGGCCAGCCGGTGCTGATCGGCGGCAGCATGGGGACGGAATCCTATGTCCTGTGCGGGTTGCCGGAGGCCGAGGACAAGGCGTTCGCATCCGCCTGTCACGGCGCCGGACGCGCCCTCAGCCGCCATGCCGCGCTGCGGCAGTGGCAGGGACGGGCGGTGGTCGATGCGCTGGCGGAACGGGGCATCCTCATCCGTAGTTCGTCGCTCCGGGGTGTCGCCGAGGAAGCACCCGGAGCCTACAAGAACGTGCGCGCGGTCGTCGATGCCGCGGAAACCGCCGGTCTTGCCGGAAAAGTGGCGCGATTGGCGCCCTTCGTCTGCGTGAAAGGGTAGCGGCTCCATCCCCTTGCGCTTCGGCCTAGCGCGAACGACGCGTTGCGCCGCCGATGCTCCCGGCCGATCTTTTGCGCGTGGGCCATTCCCAAGGTGGCCGAGCAGGTGGAGGACGAGCATGCGCCACTTGGCGCCGCCGGAGCGCCCCCGACCGTCCGCCGTCGCATCCGCCCCAGGGGGATCGCGGGAAATCGGCGAGCCGGAAATCGACACCCAGGTGACGTTTGACGGCGCTGGCGGCTGGGGTGACGGAATGGCGCCTCTGGGCCGGTGGCGTCACAGCCCAATTCGCCGGGCGGCCGCCGCCGCCGGACTTTCCGCAGCCATTCTGGGGGCGGGGGCGGCGATGGTTCCGCTCGACAGCACGATCACGTCTCGCGGATCGGTCGTTCCGGGCCACCGCGGCCGCATCCCGGACGCGCCCGGCGGCGCCCGCGTGCAGGCGGTGCTGGCCGCCGATGGGGCCGCGGTGCGCGCCGGACAGGCGCTTGTCCTTCTGGACTCCGCCCGGGCGCAAGCCGATGTGGACGCGATCCGCGCAAGGTTGCGCGAAGCGTTGCTGACCCAGGCCCGCCTGGAGGCGGAGCGGGACGGAACCGACACCATCGCCCTGCCCGAGGAACTACGTTCCTCGGCCGCCGGAATCGGGGCCGCGCTGGAGGGCCAGCGCCACCTGATGGCCTCCCATCGCCAGGAGGTCGGCAATCAGGCCGCCCTTCTGAACGGCCGCATCACCGCGATCCGCGACGAGATCGCCGGCTACCAGGGCGAGAACGCGGCGCACCGCCGGCGCCTGGCGCTGCTCGCCGACGAACGCGCGGCGATCCGGACCCTGCTCGCGAAAGGGCTGGCGACGCGGAATCAGCTCCTGACCCTGGACGACACCGTGGTCGGGGAACACGCCGCGGTCATCCGCAACCAGACCATGATCGCCCAGGCGCTCAGCCAGATCGCGGCGACCCAGCTTCAGTTGCGCGACCTTCCGGCGGCCCGGCGCAAGCAGGTCGAAGACGAGATGGCCGCCAACCAGACCGCGATCGACGACCTGCGCGGCCAATTGCGCCACGCCCACGAGGCCCTGGACCGCACCACCATCCGCGCGGCCGAATCGGGGACCGTCTTCGGATTGGGAAAACTGGCCGCCGGCCAGGTCGTGAGGGCGGGCCAGACCATCCTGACCGTGATGCCGAAGGACGGACCCGTCATCGTCGAAGCCCGCATACCCGATGGGCCGGTGAACGTGGAGCCCGGCCAGCGCGCCACGGTGCGCCTTCTCGTTGCGGGCACCGGCGCAGCGCCCGTGGCCGGCAAGGTCGTCGACGTGCGGGATTCCGACCCGAGCGGCGCGCTCGCCCTTGTCCGGATCGAGGGAGGACCTGCGACCGCCGGAATCTATCCCGATGCCCCCGCCGAGGTCAGCATCGTCACCGGGACCCACACCATGCTGGGAGTCCTGCTGAGACCTCTGGAGGCCCAATTGGGAAAATGGATGGGGGGAGGAAACGGAGGAAACGTCGGCGGATGAGATGGAAGGGAGGAAACCGCGGTTTCCTCCCTTCCATCGCGTTTGCCCGCCGCCGCCGCGACGGGGAAACGAAGACCTCAGTGCTTTTCGAGCGCGGCCACGCCGGGAAGCACCTTGCCTTCAAGCCATTCGAGAAACGCGCCGCCCGCGGTCGAGACGTAGGAGAACTTGTCCTCCACGCCCGCCTTGGCGAGAGCGGCCACCGTGTCGCCGCCGCCGGCAACGGTCAGCAGCTTGCCTTGCTTGGTGCGTTCCGCCGCCGCCTGGGCCACCGCGTTGGTGGCCTTGTCGAACGGGGCGATTTCGAACGCGCCCATCGGGCCGTTCCACACCAGGGTCTTGCAGCCGCCCAGCCGGTCGATGATGGCTTCCACCGACGCGGGGCCCGCGTCGAGGATCATCGTGTCGCCCGGCACCGCGTCGACCGACACCACCGTGTTGGGGGCGTTCTCGGCGAACTCGGTGGCGACCACCACGTCGGTGGGAAGAACGATGTGGCACTTGGCCGCCTTCGCCTTCTCCATGATGGCCCGTGCGGTGTCGGCCATCTCCTTCTCGCACAGCGACTTGCCCACCGCCTTGCCCTGCGCGAACAGGAAGGTGTTGGCCATGCCGCCGCCGATCACCAGATAGTCGACCTTGCTGACCAGGTTGCCCAGGAGATCCAGCTTGGTCGACACCTTGGCGCCGCCGACCACGGCGGCCACAGGCTTCTCCGGCTTCCCCAGCGCCTTGCCCAACGCGTCGAGTTCGGCCTGCATCAGCCGGCCCGCCGCGGCGGGCAGGACGTGGGCAAGCCCTTCCGTCGAGGCATGGGCGCGGTGGGCGGTCGAGAAGGCGTCGTTGACGTAGACGTCGCCGTTCGCGGCCAGCGCCTTGGCGAAGGCCGGATCGTTCTTCTCCTCCTCGGGATGGAAGCGGACGTTCTCCAACAGAACCACGTCCCCATCCTTCATCCCGGCGATGGCTTTTTCCGCCGCCGGACCAACGCAGTCGTCAGCCCAACCCACCGGCTTGCCGACGGCCTTGGCCAGCGGCTCCAGCAGGAGCTTCTGCGAGTACTTCTCCTCACGCCCCTTCGGACGGCCGAAATGGGTGAGGATGACGACCTTGGCCCCCTTGGCGGCCAAATCCTTCAGAGTCGCCGCCGAGCGGTCGATGCGGGTCGTGTCCGTGACCTTGCCGTCCTTGGCCGGGACGTTCAGGTCGGCGCGGACCAAAACCCGCTTACCCTTGACGTCGAGGGCGTCGATGGTGCGGAACATGGGCGCTTCTTCCGTCCTCAGTTGGCCGCGACGTGCTGCACGAAGCGCAGCATGTTGCAGGTGTAGCCGTATTCGTTGTCGTACCAGGACACGACCTTGACGAAGGTGTCGTCGAGCGCGATGCCGGCTTCGGCGTCGAACACGGACGGGGCGCTGCAGCCGCGGAAGTCGGTGGAAACCACCTTCTCGTCGGTGTAGGCGAGAACGCCCTTGAGAGCGCCTTCCGAAGCGGCCTTCATCGCCTTGCAGATGTCCTCGTAGCTGGTGCCCTTGTTCAGCTCGACGGTGAGATCGACCACCGACACGTCGGAGGTCGGCACGCGGAAGGCCATGCCGGTGAGCTTCTTGTTCAGCTCGGGGATGACCTTGCCCACGGCCTTGGCTGCGCCGGTCGAGGACGGGATGATGTTCTCGAGGATGCCGCGGCCGCCGCGCCAATCCTTCGAGGACGGGCCGTCAACGGTCTTCTGGGTAGCGGTGGCGGCATGCACGGTGCTCATCAGGCCGCGCTTGATGCCGAAATTGTCGTGCAGCACCTTGGCCACCGGAGCCAGGCAGTTGGTGGTGCAGGACGCGGCGGAGACGATCTTCTCGCCGGCGTACTTGGCGTGGTTGACGCCGTAAACGAACATCGGCGTGTCGTCCTTGGACGGAGCGGACTGCACGACCTTCTTGGCGCCGGCGGCGAGGTGCTTCTCGCAGGTTTCCTTGGTCAGGAACAGGCCGGTGGATTCGATCACGATGTCCGTGCCGACGTCGCCCCACTTCAGCTCGGCCGGATCCTTGACGGCGGTCAGACGGATCTTCTTGCCATTGACGACCAGCGTGTTGCCATCGACGGAGATGTCACCGTTGAAGCGGCCATGGACCGAGTCGTACTTCAGCATGTAGGCGAGATATTGAGGGTCGAGCAGATCGTTGATGGCGACGATCTCGATGCCCGGGAAATCTTTCGCGACGGCGCGGAACACCATGCGACCGATTCGGCCGAAACCGTTGATGGACACGCGAACTGCCATATTGTTCCTCCACTTGGTGCGACACGGCGAAGCAGGCCAACCCCGACGAAAGGCTCGGGCCGGCCGGAGCACAGAGCATGATGGGCGTAGGGCCTGCCGAGATGACGAGGAACCATATTGCACACTCGCCCCGATGAATCCAGCCCCGAAACGCTAAATCTTCACTGTCAAACAGCATAAATGGCGAGGAAAAAATATACCCCACCCAAAGGAAGGATAGCGGGTCACCCGATGCGGGAGCCCGTCGGCGCTATACAGAAAACACACACATGTGTGACTATTATGACCGGGCGCCGTCTACGGTATATATTACGACGCAATGCAGCAATTTCAGTATTTGATTTGGATATGCTTTGATGAATATCGTTTTTATATTTTTCTCATGATCCTCCGACCGCCCCGGCGAATGAAGGGCCGCTGATACCTTGGTACTAAACTTTGCATCGTTCGGTGCTACGCCTTCTGAACGGTACCTGGGTCTGCACGAAACAGGCATACTTTTCACATCGGACGGGTTTGCCGCCGGCCCCCACGGCGGCAATTTTCGAGGAGGCTCACCCCCCAATCCCCATGGGCCGACCTCGGACCCCCCCCAGGCCGCCGCGGGCAACCGCGGCGGCCTCCCCCTTTTTCGGATGATGTCCTGGGGCTCGGAAGCGAGTCACCATGGGCCCATGGCCGACCCCCTCGACAGCCTCGCCGCCCGCATCCGCGCCTGCCGCCTGTGCGAGCCCCACCTGCCTCTGGGTCCGAGGCCGGTCTTTCGGGTTTCCGCGACCGCGCGGCTTCTGATCGTGGGCCAGGCGCCCGGCACCCGGGTCCACGAGACCGGCATCCCCTGGAACGACCGCTCCGGCGACCGGCTGCGCCAGTGGCTGGACCTCGACCGCGACACCTTCTATGACGCCGCGCGCATCGCCATCGTCCCCACCGGCCTGTGCTATCCAGGCCGGGCCGAAGGCGGCGGCGACCGTCCGCCCCGACCGGAATGCGCGCCAGCCTGGTTCCCCCTCCTGCGGCCGCTGCTGCCCGGGATACGCTTGACGCTGCTGGTGGGGGGATATGCCCAGGCCTACCACCTCGGCCCACGGCGCAAGGCCACCGTCACCGAAACGGTGCGGGCGTGGCGCGAGTATCTGCCGGAATTCCTGCCCCTGCCCCATCCGAGCTGGCGCACCACCGCCTGGCAGCGCCGCAACCCCTGGTTCGAGGCCGAGCTTCTGCCCGACGTGCGCCAACGCGTTCGCGCCCTGGTCGGCTGAAAAATTCAGCCCCGCAGCAGGCTGTCGATCTCGATCTGGGCCATGGCCCTGTCCGAACCGTGGATGATCGCCGAAGCGCAATCCATCAACGCCTGGGCGGCGCGCGAAATGCCGATGCAGGTTTGCCGAAGCAATTCGGGATCGCCGCCCGCGGCGATATCGCCGTCGAGCCTGGCGATGCCGCCGGTGATCAGGGTATTGAGTTGGGCGATGGTTTCCTCGAACGGCCTCCGGTAGCGGGCCGGCACCCGGCTGTAGGATTCGATGGCCAACTGGCGGTCGGAAAAGCTCGATTGCGCGAAATGCTCGGTATAGCTTTTGGGCAGCCATCCCTTGCATTCCCCGACCAGTTCCGGCATGTCCGGAAGCATATCGATCAGCATGACGATTTCATTGAAGTGATTGAGGTAATCCGTTGCCAGCAGCGTCTGCGTGCTGATGTTGGTCCCTTCGACTTTGGCGCGGTATTCCTCGTAACCCGGCCGTTCCTCCGGCGGGATTCCGTCCACTGTTCCGTCTCCCGATGCCATGCTCCGATCCTCGCGCGCGAAGACCGCGGTTGCAAGCGGACTCTCACCGTCGATGGTATGGGTGGCCGGCGAGAATGGCCTGGGCCCGCCAGAGCTGCTCGGCGACCAGCACCCGGACCAGCATGTGCGGCCAGGTCATGGGGCCGAAGGACAGCAGCAGGTCGGCGCGGGCGCGCACCGTGTCGGCGTGCCCATCGGCCCCGCCGATGAGGAAGACCAGATCGCCCACCCCGTCATCGCGCCAGCGCCCGACGCGCTCCGCGAACGGCTCGGAGCCCATCGCGCGGCCCCGCTCGTCGAGGACGACCAGCGTCGCGCCGGCCGGGACGGCCGACAGCAACAGATCCGATTCGCGCTCCTTGCGCTCGGGCACGGGCAACGGGCGCTTTTCCTCGACCTCGCGAAGCTGAAGCGGCGGCTGCAATCGCCCCGCGTATTGGCGGTAAAGGTCGCGCTCGGGGCCGGGTTTGGCCCGGCCCACGGCAGCCAGCCACAACTGCATCGGCCC
Source organism: Pseudomonadota bacterium (assembly GCA_021847015.1). Classification (GTDB taxonomy): domain Bacteria; phylum Pseudomonadota; class Alphaproteobacteria; order Rhodospirillales; family Magnetospirillaceae; genus JAJZVW01. The sequence goes on from JAJZVW010000016.1 coordinate 81,301, forward strand.
GCCTCAGGCGGGCATGCCGGCGGCGGTCTTGCGCACGCGGGCCTTGGAAGCGGAGGCCTCCGGCGGTCCGCCCCACATCTTTTCGAGATTGTAGAAGCCGCGAACCTCCGGCCGGAACAGATGGACGACGATATCGCCGCCGTCGATCAGCACCCAGTCGCACTGCGGCATCCCCTCCACCGAGGTATGGTCGCCGGCGGCTTTCAGCTTCTCCACCAGATGCTCGGCCATGGCGCCCACCTGCCGCGCGGAACGCCCGTTGGCGATCACCATATGGTCGGCGAAGCTGGCCTTGCCGCGCAGGTCGATCACCGTGATGTCCTCGGCCTTGTCGTCCTCCAGCGAGGCGACGACCAGATCGACCAAATCTTCCGCCCGCGGCGGGGCGGGCAAGGTTCGTAATGTTATGGCGGCACTCCTTCTTTCATCCGTCGTCACGGGGTCACGGACGGCGACCGCGCCGCCGCGTGCGTATGGCGGTCGCCGAAGCCGGATGAAGCCGGGTATGGAGGAAGACCCATGCCGGCGGCGCCCGTTCCACCAATCGGCGCGATGCTTGCGGCGGCTGCCGGAAACGCGCGAAACGGCGGGCGGCCTTGGCGGCCAACGCCCTTTCAGAATAAGGGCTGCGGTCCAGAACCGCAACCGGCAGCAACTGGAAAATCCGCGTCCAGCGATTCCAGCGCGAGATCTGCACCAGATTGTCGGCCCCCATCAGCCACACGAACCGGATATTGGGGAACCGCCGCCGCAACGCCGCGACGGTATCCGCGGTATAGCGGGTGCCGAGATTCCGCTCGATGGCGGTCACGCGGATGCGGGGATGTCCCCGGGCGACGGCACGGGCGCCGGCCAGACGCTCGGCCAGCCCCGCCATCCCCGAGCGCGGCTTCATCGGGTTCTGAGGGCTGACCAAGCACCAGATTTCGTCCAGCGCCAGCAGCTTCAACGCCAGCAGCGCGATATGGCGATGGCCCTCGTGGGCCGGATTGAAGGATCCGCCGAGCAGGCCGACGCGCGCGCGCCGCCGTCCTCCCCAGGGGTTTGGGGGGAGCGCGGTGCGGGACGACCGCGCCGCGGCGTCACCCCGGACGGATCTGCCCATCGCCCCGGACCACGTATTTGAAGGTGCACAACTGCTCGACGCCGACCGGCCCGCGGGCGTGCAGCTTGCCGGTGGAAATGCCGATCTCCGCCCCCATGCCGAATTCGCCGCCGTCGGCGAACTGGGTCGAGGCGTTCCACAGGCAGATGGCGGAATCGCAGCCCTGGAGGAAATCTTCGGCCGCCGCCGCATCGTCGGTGACGATGGCCTCGGTATGGGAACTGCCGTAGGCATTGATGTGGCGGATCGCCTCGCCGACGCCATCGACCACCTTCACCGAAATGACGGCGTCGAGGTATTCGGTGCGCCAATCCTCGTCGGTGGCCGGCACCACACGGGAATCGACCTCTCTGGTGGCGGCGTCGCCCCGGACCTCGCAGCCGGCCTCGAGGAGGTCGCGGACAAGCACGGGCAGATGGCTCGCGGCGACGCGGCGGTCCACCAGCAGCGTCTCGGTCGCGCCGCAAACGCCGGTCCGGCGCATCTTGGCGTTCATCACCACCTTGCGCGCCATCTCCAGATCGGCGGCCCCGTCCACATAGGTGTGGCAGATGCCTTCCAGATGCTGGAACAGAGGCACCTTGCTTTCGGCCACCACCCGTTGGATCAGGGACTTGCCGCCGCGGGGAACGATGACGTCGATGACGCCCGTCATGCCCAGCATCGCCCCCACCGCCGCCCGGTCGATGGTCGGCACCATCTGCACCGCGTCGCCGGGCAGGCCGGCGGCCTCGATCCCCCGGCGCAGCGCCGCCATGATCGCCGACGAGGAGTGGAAGCTCTCCGATCCCCCCCGCAGGATCGCTGCGTTGCCCGATTTGAGGCACAGGCCCGCGGCGTCGGCGGTCACGTTGGGACGGCTTTCGTAGATGATGCCGATGACGCCGAGCGGCACGGCCACGCGCTGGATCACCAGGCCGTTGGGCCGGGTCCATTCCGCCAGGATGCGGCCGACCGGATCGGGCAGGGCGGCGATGTCCTCGAGGCCCTTGGCCATGGCCTCGACCCGCTTGTCGTCCAGCATCAGCCGGTCGAGCATGGCCTTGGACAGGCCCTTTTTCCCGCCCGCTTCCATGTCCTTGGCATTGGCCGCCAGAATGTCGCCCTTGGCGGCCCGCAGCGCCCGGGCCGCCTCGGCCAGGGCGCGGTCCTTGGCCGCGCCGGGAGACCGCGCCAGCGCGCGGGCGGCGGTCCGGGCGCGGGCGCCAAGGTCGGTCATCAGCGATTGGATGTCTTGGGTCGTGGTCATGGCCTTGGCTCGGACGGAGACGTGGAACGGTAGCCGATCCCGCCGGGGGCGTCGAGCCGCCGGCAGTGGCCGCAGCGGTTCTCATTATGCGGCATCAGGGCATGTTGTCATCCCGAGGGAGCGGAGCGACTGAGGGATCCTTCACGCGAAAGTGCCGGAAAGATCCCTCGCCATCGGCTCGGGATGACAGCGAAAAATG